>JALYHP010000024.1 GCA_030799355.1 Pseudomonadota bacterium | reverse complement strand
GGGATCGCACCCTGCGACTCGGGCTCGCGCTGCCACCCGTTCGGCTCCTGGTGCGCAAGAACTGCATCGATCTGACCAAAGCCTTGCCGGTGATCGTCGACTATTTCAACTGGTACTCGGGCGATCAGCTGGTCGGCCAGACCATGGCCATTCACAACGCGTTGCTGCCGCTGCTATGCGACGCATTCGACGTGCCCCTCCAGTTGACGATCGGCTGGATTGAGTTCGACGGCACGCCCCGGATGCAGCATGGCGAAGCACTCATCCAGAGGTTTCTCACCGAGAAGTTAGCGGCATGGCACCGGGAGGGGGTCCCGTTTCATCTGTGGCTGACCTCGCCCGCCCTGGAAGTCCTCGATGTGACCTTCGCCTTGAATCTCAGCTGGGCCAAGTCCGCCGAGGACTGCGCACGGCGGGTGATTTACCAGTCCCTCGATGCGCCCCCCGGCAACCCGGTCTATCACCCCACGCTCGTGGGCGATGATTTCTTTGTGCAAAGTGGCGCGATCATCAACATGAAGCTGCCGCTGCCAATCACGCCTTGAGCGTCACCCGCGCAGCTTCCACCCCAGCCGGGCTGGGATTCCGGCCCGAAGGGAGCTGCGCTGCCGGCGGCCACGACCACCGACGCCACCACCGCTCGCTGCCACGGCGATTCCAACCCTGCGGGCGCCCGGCACCGACCGCGCCGCTTCACGACTCCGCCGAGCGGCGATTCCGGGCCAGACCGGCTGACTCGGCAGCGCACAGGGTGGGCGCTACAACCGCTCGATTCTGCGCCCGGCTAACAGGGGATTCGGGAGATACCCATCGTACAGAACGTCCAGGTCCACCAACGACCGCTTGAGCAGATCGCACGCCACCTCTGCTATGTCCGGATAGTAAGGCGACTCAGGGTCCCCCGAGGACTGATACTCCATCGAATGCGCCAAGCAGCGCAGGACCGATTCCAGTCTGCCTAGATTGCCGAGTTCCGCTTGGATCATGTCTCGCAAGCGCCCGCCCACGCGGATGCGCACGCCACGGCCGGCTACCTCGGACCCCGGCTTGCCGGGGGTGGCGGGGCCCTGGACGTGAGGCGTAGGCGCGGATGGGGTCTTGCGGCCGGCGGGGGCTTTGGCACGGTTCGCGGCCTTGGATATCCCCGTTTTCCAGGGAGGATTTCGGCCCGACTGGGCCTTCAACGTAGAATGAGCGGCAGCCATGATTGCTCCTTGTAGCAGTGATGGTTAGGCGTCCGGCTTGCGTGTCAGCGCAGTCGGGCGCCGTCTCTTGCCCCGTTCCGAGCGACCCGTCCCGAGGCATCTCATCCTAATGCTGCTAGGTATTTCATAGCAAGTGGTTTGCTAGGCTGTTCCAAGCAAGCGCAGGGAAGGGAACAACGTTGAAGAGATATCCGGCTCTCGATCGAGCCATTCGCCAGGAGATCGCCGCCGTGCGCACCGCCTGCGGCCTGACTCAGCGGCAGTTGTGTGCGAAGCTCAAACGCAGGAACAACTACATCCAGAACATCGAGAGCGGCCTGCAGTCGGTCGGCGCGGCCGAGCTACACATCATTGCGCGGGCGTGCGGTGCCACCGGCGCGGAGCTTCTGGGAAGAGCGATTCAGGCAACCGATAAATAGGCGCCGGAACGAATCGAGTGGCGCTTTCGTAAGGGAGCTGCGCTGCTGTCAGCTAGGGCCGCGGATACCATTGCCGAGCGCCCCCTTGCTGGCACCGCTGTCCATTTCCCTGGATTGAAAGTGAAATAGGTTTCGGCTGGGACCGTGCGGCTAGGCTATACCCTAAGCGAAACGGATGAGGTCCCGGGGTCGTCGTGGCCGAATTTGAAATCAGGTTCCAGCGGATATGGTCTCAGGCCAGGGGGCCCGTTATCCTCCACCGGACGGGCAAGCCGCTGCTCGTTCGTGTGCCTTATGCCCGGGACAACCGGCCATAGATACGGTGTGACTGCGGGAACCAGCCAACGTGGGACGCCGCCAGGAAGCGGTGGGGGACGCCGCGGGCCACGGTTCGATCGGCTCGTCGACCAGGCGTTGGAGCGCCACGGCCAGGTCTACTTCGTCCAGTTCTATAAGGAACTGACATGGGAACACGACAGAGACCCTATTCAATCTAAGCCCTCGAGTTTCGTAGAGGCGTTACAACCGACTAACGTAGTTGGCCGGTGTAAGGCCACTCAGGCTGGCCCGCGCACCACCACATCGGCGAGGACGATTAACCGCTATTCTCCGACTATATCCAGAATGCTCTTAGTGGCGTCAGGCAGATTGCCACGGATTGTCAGTTCGTTGACCGGAATAACAGTCACACCGCTGGGGCTGGTATTGAGTGCACTGACAATCGGATCGATTGGGTGATCAATCTCGAGAGGACCCGCAACCACTACGACGAATTCGGCCCCATCGGTGCGTGTGAGTTTTATAGGTGCAGTCCGACTCGTAGACTTTCCGACTTTTATCTTCGCGCCTATCTCAACGTTCAGTGACGGGCGATTTCGCGTGATATCATTGGCGAGCAGTTCGGAAGACTTCATCAAGCGATGAGCATCGAACGACGGTACCTCGCCGTTTACCAGAAATTCGAGCAGTTCGGCTCCCACGTGCCGGTCAAGAAGGCTGTGCTCAAACTTGTTCTTGAAACTCCGAAGGCACCGATAACACGAAGCGTCGCAGTCTTCGGGACACGTCTTCAGCAACGTCAACGCCACGCGTAAGAGCTCCCCGCCATGACCTGGTAATTGCCCAGCGAAGCCCGCGCCGCCCGGCAATGTGTCGTACAGGAAGATTTCGGCCTCGAGTCCCTTTGTGCCTGGCTCTGTGAGCGCGGGTCTGTACTCGGCAAGCAATTCGCCAGGCTCGATCTCCAGCAGCTTAGCGGCAGCTTTCGCGAGCGCCTCGCTTACCGTGCGAAGCGCAACATCGGTTGGGTAGTCGCCGGGGATCAGTCGCATCGGCGGCTCAACACGCAGGGAAAACAGCGCGATATCCGTAATGAAGTCCGTACCGAGCACGAGGTGATGCGTAAGGCCGCCACCTTCGCAAATTTTCTTGCTGTCGCGCTCCGGGTAGGGCCTTCTGTGTTCACTGAGAAGTTTCTTGTCCGGATCGGTGCTCGCTTCGATGCGCCCGCACTTTGTGCAATAGAGATACCCTTCATGTTTGGGACCGCTATTCGAGACGAGCAAGTGTTCGCGTAGGCTCAGCCCCTTCACGCGTTCGTTCACTGTGTTCCACGCGCCGTCATTTGAAGGAGTGCTCATGGTCAGTTTGGCGCGCGTCGCATAGCTCGTCTCCGGTATTTCATCCGGTGAAGTCACCTCCTCAAGGTCGATGGGATGCGCAAAACCCGGGGGCCGCATCCAGTTTCTTGCTGGGCCGAACGTCTGGTGACCTCTGCAGGCCCTGCAATCGCGGATTTCCCCGGCATCGACTTCAGCTACGGAAAGCGTCTCGGCAAAACCGCAGCGGCGGCACTCAAGATAACGACGCTTGGCCTCCCATGCAGCGAAGCGGTCGTCGGACATGACGGAATAGATCGCCCCGGAGGTGTAGCACTTGCCCGCGATCCACACCTGTTTTCCCGGCGCGTATTGCGTCAATGCGATAGGCAATCCCTGCGAAGGGGCATAGCGCATGATCGGGTGAAAGTACGAAGAACGATCGGGATCGAAGACATGGAAGGTAGCGACGTCGGTCGGGAATGCATACCGAGGCAGTTTCCCACAGTAGAGAAGCCTGTTCAGCAGCGTCCCGATATTGTTGGTGGCCTTCGACGTTCCCTCATCGACTTCGGGGACTTCTTCGTCAGTTTCAGTTGCAGCGGCGTCATCTGACGAACTCGCTCTGATGGCATCATCCACTGCCGAAATCGCATCTTCTCTTAGTGATGCAAGCAGCTCGGCGCGGTCCCCGGAACTCAATTCTTCAGGAATCCATGCAGCGGCGCGCCGCTGCATTTCCCGCTCGTTCTCCGTCAGCCATGCCGCGAAGTCGGCGCGGTTGAGCAATCCTTTGCCCGAGCGAAATTCAGAGACGGTCCCGAGTACTGAGAACAAATCGTGACGTTGCGATTCATCAATTTCAGGCAGTCTGTCCTGATGGTAACACTGGAGCAGGAATGCACGGATGTGTCTTTGCACGATGTCCCGGTTGTCTAGCGTGAGGCGCGGATCGACGACATCACCGCAAATCATCCCGTTCGGCTCCGAGAAATAATGCTCGTCGTGCGAATCTGCGCTACCAAATGCGACGACGGTTGCAATCGCGTTTCCGCGGCGGCCTGCCCGACCCGCACGCTGCTGGTAGTTGGCCCTTCCCGGGGGCATGTTGCGAAGGGCAACACCCGAAAGAGCACCAAGGTCGATACCGACCTCCATCGTCGTCGTGCTTGAGAGCACATCAATAGCCGTGGCACGGAGCCCGCGCGTGCCGGACATCAGGCGTACGTCCTGAAAAAGCAGTTCATTTTCTTCAGCCTTGGAGAAAATATCCTCGCTCTGCGGCGCGTTGAGCTGCGCCGTATGTTCTGCGGCGATGAGTGCCATTGGCTGCACCGGCGGACTACCAAGGGCGGCCATCGTTGGCCTGCGGTAATAACCCTTGCGAGCAACGAATACGACGTCTTTTTCGGGAACAAGCGCGGCGACATTCGTGCTGCTGCAATCAAGACATCGCTTCAGCCCGGGAATCGGGCGGTGCACCGACTTGCAACTGACGCAGCGAGCCCAATCGCCGTCAAGAAGAAGAGAGAGTTCGCCGCCCCGAAGCCGTTTGAATCCGCTTTCGACGTCCTGCGTGAAGAGCTTTAGGAGCTGTGGGGTCCATTCCATGTCGAAAATCTTGCGTGACGCCTTGTCCAGCAGGATTTTCTCCATCGCCTTGATCTTGCCTTTGCGGGCCTTGACGCTCGTACCTTCTGAACGCGGACGATTGGCCCATACGAGTGGCATCGAGTTGAGCCAGAAGCCGTTGCTCTGCCAGCAACGCAGCCACGAACGCCCGAGCGCCACTCTTGCCTCGGGTGTCTCCGCGTAACCGGGTATCGAGGGAAGTTTTTCAAGCGCGGGAGTGTGCTTGGCTCGCTCGACTATTGAGGCAAGTGCGAGCGCTTCCAGCCCAAGGAAACGATCGCCCAACGTCTTAATCAAATTCTCAAGCAGGGCCTCCGGCGGCTTTTCCGTACGGAGTTCGATGCAAAGGTTCTGCAGGCCGACATCCGTTGCCGCTGAGCCGTCCTGAATTGCGCTGACGACTGTCTGTTCGGCGGCTGAGCTTTCTCCGAGCTTTAGCTCGGGCCGCAGGCGAACGCGCAGCTCCTGCGAAGCCAGCAATACGGCGAGATACAAATCCTCGAGGCTCAGGTTGGTTCGGAGAACAGCGTGGCTTTGCAGACACCGGAATCCGTAGACGATCAAGGGGCGCAGAGAGTCTCTGACAGAATAGTTCTGCAAGTTTGGCGCAAGCCTGGCCGCGACTTGCCGCGAGTCCGAGAACGTCAGCACCTTTCGGCCCTGCAGCGGCGCGAACTGCGACGCTGCGATGGGGCCGGGCGGCTGAATTTGAATCTGGCGCGTCACCAAAGCCTGAAATGGTTCATCGCCCTTCGTCTGGTGATCCTGAATGTAGGAGCGCCCGTAGCTTGCGGTCTTCCCGCATACGCCGCAGGGAATGAACTGCCCTCGCCCGTCATCCGGAATCGCATCCTCCTGCTCGTTCTCTCCATCGTCTTTCTGCGTTGCGACTGCGCGGTTGCTCCGCAAGTAGACGGAGCGCATACGCTCGCCGGTCTTCTCCGGATTGACGCTCGCTGTCTCAAGATCGAAGTCGGCGATTTCCGCAACGAGGTCGTTTGTTGGCTTCTCCAATAGAATGTCTATTGGAAGCAGCGGGCTCGCGTCGTGATCGGTGAGTCGCATCCTACGCCCGGGCTTGGACCAGAGCGTTCGCGGCGTATCCAGGTCGTCCGTGTAGGCTCTCGCGTAACCGGAACCGCAGTTCCGGCATGTGTAAAACTCCAACACCCGGGCGTTGCACGCGCAGAAGTCTCGCGGCTGGCTGTACATCTTTCCGCAGATGCCGTCGCGTTGATCCTCGCCAAGCTCTTTGCAGTTCGGGTCCATGCAAACCCAAAGGCCCGGAAGACCGCGAAAGAAATTATGGACTCGGCACGGCAGGAGCCCCGGCGCTTTTTCGTCCGGCCTCGCGAGGCTTCCCAAAGCCATCAGCACCGTAACTGCCGGGTCCGCAATCTCCGACTTGGAAGTCGGGAAGATTTCTGCTCCCAGTGTAGCGACCGGGCGCGCCTGCTTCATCGTTGTGTTGATGAGATGACCCATCGGGGCGAATCCCGAGAGCGCTTCGTAAAGCGCAAGCTCCGTAGAGCCCTCAAGCTTCACTCCCCGATAGTCGAGGAGCGCACGGACAGCTTTTATTCGCTCCGCGTCCGTTTCTTCTCGGTAGAATTCCTCAAGGTTGATGGATGCGAGCACCTCCGCATCCCGGTTCGACCCGGTTGCGGCGTGCTGGCGAAGATCGAGCCTTCCCGTGATTGCGACAAACGTGCTCGCGTCGGCGCCCGAGATCTGTGCGCCAAACTCAGGTGCGTATTTCTGGTCTTTAAAGCTTGCTGTCGCGCAGATGACCTGGAAACGCTCAGCCGGGATGCCAATTCGGTCCCTGAGCCTGCGCAGGAGCAAACCGACTTCCGCGCCGGCTGCACCCCGGTAAAGGTGTGCTTCGTCCAGCACGACGAGGAATGTTTCAGTGGGGTTCTTGGCAAGCCATTCCTTGGTTGCATCGAAAATCGAGCGCTCGATGGGCCGCATCAGCATGTATTCGAGCATCGAGTAGTTCGTAACGAGTAGGTCAGGCGGCGCTTCCTGAACCTCGTGTCGTGTCAGAAGCTCAGAGTCATCCGGCAACGTGATCGCGCGTTTGAACTCTCCGTTCTTGTCCTGCCAGCGTGTTCCTTTCTGTCCGAACCATGCCGCGAGATCGGCTTTTGCGGGCCACTTGCCTCTCGATTGAAGGTCGCGCAGCAGTCTTGCTGCTTCCTCTCGCTCTTCGCCTTCACCGGTTTCTGCCTTGCGCTGCAGGGATACGTAAAAGTTTTCGAAGCCCGTGAGCTTTTGCGAGTCTTTGTCCGATGTGCGGATGCCTGCGTATGGCGTGCGGCTGGTGTAGCGGGCAAAGCGCGGCGGGCGTCCCGACCATTTCTTGAACAGGGCAACCAATCGCGCGTCAGCAAAAAGGGATCGCAAGCGTCCAAGCTGATCATTAACGAGCGCGTTCATCGGGTAGAGGATGAGCGCCCGCATTGCGGGCTGATCCACGAAGACTTTAGGCTTGGCTTGAGCCTCCAGCGCGAGCTTGCCAAGGATCGGCAACAGGAAGGACTCCGTTTTTCCCGATCCGGTGCCGGTCATGATGACAAGGTTCTTGCGCCTGACGAGACTGTTTTCCAGCGCTTCCGACTGATGGCGGTACGGCGGATCGTAAAGAAGTTTCGAAAGCCCCCCGTCCTTCTTGGCGAGCGCGCTGAATACCTCTAGCGCAGCAGCGGGCAGACCTTCAATGTCTGCGAACTTCTTCCCGGCCTCGTAGCGCGGCGTTGATTCGAGATAGGGAACCTGATGAATGACGCCGGGTTTCGCCAAGAGTTCCTGGCGCTGCGCGATTAAGGTCGGCGCAGCAATGTGATACGTCGCCTCGATATATTCGCTGAGCGCATCGTGCAATTGTTTGATCGTCTCGTTAATGGTCTGCACTAGCGCACTCCGGATTCAGTAGCTTGGGAGCGCCCCAACCAAAGACGCTCTTGAATGAATTTCTCCTCGGTGTCGAGTTCTTTAAGCGGCAGGCGGTACGAAAGCAAACAACCTGCTGCGTCCGCGTGCCTTCCAAGAAGCATGAGTCTTCGCGCCGCCCATAGTGGGATCGGCGAGAAGAAATCGAGGAACGCATGTTCGTCCGATCTACGTATCCTGTATTCCTGCGGCGTATGGTTTTCGCGATCCATCGCCATCTGAATCTGCCAGGCGATATCGCATCCCCGCAGCTTGCTCTTATGCAGGGGCAAGTCGAGAAGTTGCTGTGCCTGACCGTCTTGCAGGCGCACGAGGCACCAGATCGGGAAGCCAAACTCCTGCGGCCGGCGCCCGACGAAGACGCCGGTCTGCCTCTTGGGTTGAACCCACCGACCACGATAGTAGGTTACGGGCGTGGCGGGATCGATTATCTGCAGTTGTGGTATATCGCCACTGCGTGTCAGCGCGTCGAGGTTCGAGACGTGTCTCTGCAGAAGATCGGCAGCGTTCTCAGCCTTGGGCGGCTTAAGCCAATTGTCGGAGTTGAGTGTCTGAAGGCCGAGTTCCGAGAGTTGTTCAGCAAGTTCCTCGCCTTGTACGGGCATAATTGCCCGCGTGAAGTCATCGTGCTTGATGCGCTCCATTAGTTCCTGAGGAAGATAGGTGTCCCTGTCGGCGACGATCCCGGTCAGGAAGATACTGCCATTTGGGCGCACGATGTAGCCGGGCGGTGCTGCGAACAACCACGTCCCTTTTGCATCCGTGTCGCCGGTCGTTACCTGATTAAGCTCAAGCAGGTCTCCCCCGACGACAAGACCTTCTATCGCGTCTTCGATGCGCGATGAAAGGCCTTCTGGCGTGGCAAGGTGCTGGAGACTTTCCACTAGCGCGGAGCGTAAGGCGGCGCCCGAACACGGGCAGAGGATTCCGGCGGTGTGGCGCAGAGCGGCCGCGAGGAATTCGTTGTCCACCAGCGCTGCGCCTGCCGTTTTAATACCCAGTGATCTGCGGGCTCCAGCCAATACTTCTTCGCCCGGCATAACAGCTACAGCCATTTGAGACCTTTCCCGAAAGAAGTGACCTCATTTGGCAGGAACTCATCGCAGAGTAACTTACCGAAACGCGCGCCACGCACAACAGCGGGACTCGATGCCGCCTGCTTGGCAAGCTCATCGAGCTTTTCCTTGTAGAGGATGGACATTCTTCGCGGCTCGAAGGTAAGGCGGATGGCGAAGTCACAGAGCGCGCGGCTTTCGCAAATTTTGTAGCGCTTGCACAGCTCCGCGTACCACACGCCAGCTTCATCGCTCAGAAATTTCTGGTAGTTGTCCTTGACGACCACGCCGAAGCCGTCATAGTCGCAGACCTTGTGTTGAAGGGCGTCAGCAGAAGAGGCAGATTTCGGGTTTTCCAGAAAAGCCCGTTCCGCCGTTGTCCAATGTTTTCCGCAAACTCTGGCAAAGATCGCGTTGGTCAGCGCTCGGGTGACTTGTGTTCGCCTGACCTCGGCGAGCGACCCGGCGACGCGGGCACTCGCCCAGGTATCGAGAACGACAATCGCCCTTTTTAAACTCAGCGTGCCGTCAGCAACGTCGTCACAAGTCGGCGTCGTGCCAAGGCCTTTGAGACCTTCCTGTGCGAAGCCGTGACTAACGACAACAGCGTCCGAATGAAGCCCGCTTCGGGCGACGTAGAGCGCACCTGGGGGAACTGACTCGATCCCCGCTCGCAGGGCAGCCGCGTCACCAGCGATTGCATCGGTGGGCCTACTCATCGTGAAGGATTCGCACTCGGGGGGCTCATTGGAACCGGTGTCGTCAGCAAGTTTCAGAAGAACTTCGCCGCCAGTTTTCCGAATGAGCCAGCGAAGCGGCGGAACATCCCGGTGGAATTCGAGGACGTATTCGCCGAGTTCGCCCCCATGGATGCGCAGGCGGCCAACGGATGCCTCCGGGTATCGCCACGAAACTGATTCCTCGTGCTTTGCAATGGCCTCGATCTTTGTCCGCATGACTACCGATGTGAGAGGCAGCGGTACGCTCGGGCCAGGTGGTGTCGTGAAGATCTCATCGCCGTTCGAGCGCTCCAGCGAAATCGAAAATGTAACTTGGTGGCTTTCCGGGCCGATGACCGAAATCTCGGCATTCCCCGTCCAGAATTCGTCGAGGTCCGCATCGTGCGGAGTAACCGCCACGATCAAACCCGAGTGAGCTGAAACACCCGGGACCCACGGCTTGGGTTCACGCACGACCAGATCAAGAAACCCGTCTGTTGGCGCACGTTGGGTCGCCTCGGCAATGGAGCCGTGCCGCTGCGCTGTGACTGACATTCTGTGCGTGCCAACTGGGAGGCGGTTGAGCCTAATAAAGGTGGGGATGCCAGGTGCACTGGCAGTCACGATGCCTTGCGTCGTGCCGTTCACGCGGATGAGAAAGCTGGAAACAGGATGATCGTGGAGCAATCCGAGGCATGGCTCTTCAGTTGTGAGCCACTGACTCTGTCCCTCTCCGTCCCATCCCCGACAAGGTAGCCCTGCGGGCCAGACAGAAATCGTTCGGGCAATCTGCAATCCTGCGTCTGCAAGCGCCTTCGACTGGCCGGCATTCAAGCTGGTCGGGAGCGAAATGCGGCACCCGTGAATGCCGGAGCATTCAAGCGCGACTTCCGTTGAAAATCCCTCCACCGTTGGAGTCTTTGTAGCGAGCAGGATGTAGTCGCTGCCTGGGCGCACAGTGCGGCCCGCTATCTCGTGTGCCAGCCCATCGGGTCCAATTCGAAAGAGCCAGAGTGAATCCGCGCTCATGGTGAAGTCAGATTTAAGAAGTGCGTCGAGCACGGGATGGCTTTTCTCGAACTGCAAGAGCGAAGCGCTCGGAGCCGGCCATGTTTTTATGATCGCGGCAAGGTTCGACGAGAGTACCCACCCCGCGGGCTTTGTATCTGTGCTGCCCGCGACGCGGGTTCTTGTTGACCGCAGTACCGCACCAACATCCGGCTTGAGAGCCGCGACCGCGGCAAGGCTTGGCACGGAAAGTCCGACAGCCCAGTTGCCTCCTCCCGAGTGACGAAGAAATAAACGGGGCCTGATGTCTATATCAGCCGGCTTGGGCGCACTGGCTTCCCGGGTTTCGGCGGATCGGAATACGTAATTACCGCTGCCGTGTCCGATGCCTTTGAATTTGGCGACGACGGTGCGCACATCTTTGAGCCACGTGCGCGTTGCGCGCACGTTGTCGAGGTCTTGGACAACTCGCTTCAGCGTGCTCGGGTAGATTGGACCGGAGGCGTCGTCCGTGTCCGCTCCAAGCAGGCCCAGCAATATTCTGCCCGTCAATTCCTCCTGCTGGAGAAACTGTTGAAACCGGATCGAAGAATCGTCGGTATGTGCGGCAAGCAGCCGGCCCATCGCCTTGGGGTCAAGCTCACCCAGACTGGCAAGGCGATAGCGATTTTGATGGATCGCTCTGGCGAACTGATACTGCAGATATTTGGGAAGGATCGCGTGCGTTATCGGCCATGCGATGATGGGGAAATTTGTCGCCCAGGGGCCAGACGGCTCGACGCCGTGATACGTCGTGTGGAATTTTCTAAACCAACTTCTTAGTGAATCGCGGTGATGCCCGTCCCATCCGGGCGTCTGCTCCTCGAACGATTGCCAGTATTCCTCGCCTGTGTAGCCATAGCCGATCTCTGATGCATAAACGATCCATGGCAGCCAGTGACTGCTTAGTCTTCCATCACCTGCACGGATTTGCTTGCGGACATGGCGCGAAAGCTCTTCGATTTGTGATGTATCAAGCCCATGCTCGAATGCAAAGAGGGGGAGGCCGGAGGCCAAGCGCGACTGCGCAAGGTCGCGGAAGTGAGCGTCGAGCGAGGCCTGAAGGGTGTCGAGAAATAAAGGCATGGTGCGTTTGTGCTCCTGCAGCGCCGCCTCATTTCACTTCGATGCGACCAGCTTTGGCGGATCGATTTTGAGGTTGTTTGTCAGCAGCAACTTCAAATCGTCCGCCGTCCACGATTGATATTCCGGCTTTCGCAGTGCCCGGGGTTTAACCCACCGCTCGAGAGCGAGCCCGGCGACCTCCTCTGCGCTCAAGAGACTCTTGAGGTAAGGACGTCCTTCTCCGGCCTTGAGAATCTTGAGAGCATTGGAAGCTAACTCACAAAGGAATACCTCGCGCTTGATGCCGTGTTTCATCACGTCTTCTTTGATACCGATGGTCTCCAAGGCCGTGCGCGTAGTCCTGAGCCGCCAGTTCGGTCCCTCGCCGAAGCGGTGCTTGTCAGCATACGGGTGGTTGATGTGGCGCAGGTAATCCCGCAGGTCCGCGAAGAGCTTGTCCGGAATATGGAAGTGCCCCCAACCCGAGGTGTAGCCAATGGGTCTGAAATACTGCGTCTCGCATAGCTTGAGACGGTTGTAGATGGAGGACCGTCCGAGAGAGGACGTTGTCATGACGGCGAGGAGTCTGGCCTTCTTTTCCTTACCGGAGATGATCCCGGTCTTATCGCCGTATTCTTTCTGAAAATCGTCGTACACATCGCGCGTCCGCAACATGCAGGCGACCAGCTTGCCGCCGAGCAAGGTGTTGTAGGGCGCAATCGCCCCCAACACGTAAGCATCCATCAAGTTCACTAGGCGCTCGCCGCGCGCCTTCGAATCCCAGCCGATGAGCTCGTCTCGGACGGAGAGGTTGAACACAGGGTCTCCGATAGCGATAAGGCCGATGATCTTGTCGTTTTGCCTGTCCCTGACGAGGTAGCGGATGCGCCTGCCGAAGCCGTTTGAAACCGGCACCGACCAAGTGAGCGAGGCCAGACGGAACAGGTCGCCCTCTTCGCTGCTGGAGCGCACGCGCTCAAGGACGGGCTGAATCTTTGCCGGGTCGATGTCCTTGCCGGTCGCGAAATGCTTGAGCAGGTCGGCAGAGTGCTTCTTGATGAACTCGCGATTCTGGGCGAGTCGGTCGGCGCGATGCCCGGAGTGGAGCGAGCGGATGACATCCTTGCCGGTGCCTGACATTTGCAGGAGACCGTCCTCGCCCTTCGCGAACCCGAGTTTCTTGAGATGCCTGCGGAGCCGACGCTTGAGAGACGCCTCCCGCGTCTCGATTATTATTATTTTGCCCATCTCCGAGCATTCTCCCTGATCCTGATTACGCGTTGCTAGCCGGCAGGCTACTATAGCGCTTTGATTTCACAGCTAAAAGCGAAGAATTGCCGTGAGCGGGGCGTTTCAATACCTGTAAGAGCAGCCTTCGGCCTAACTTCGACGTTGTTAGTCACGGCTGTCCTGCGCGGGCCAGCCGCCGTCATTTCTCATCGTTAAATCCCCTCGCAATTTCGAGAGTTGTTTGCATGGCGTCCCCGTAGGTCGGCCGATCGCCATAGACCATATCACGCTGAAACTCGGCGTAGCGCTGCTCGTAGCGCGGGTCACTGGCGAGGGCGTCGATGGCGCGCCGGGTTTCGGCGGCCGGATCCTCTCGATAAGCGGGAAACTGATTGCCAAACACCTCGGCGTCCTGCCGGGCGACCTCACGCGCGAGCGAAGCGACCTCCGCGACGTCAAAGTGATCGCGAATGATGTGCAGGTCATAGATATGACGCGCCAGCGTGGGGTCACGCGGCCCGGCAGCTTCGGCCAGCGCGGCTGCCGTCCTGCGCGTCAGCGCCACGAATTTTTCCGCCGCGGTTTGTGTGATCGAAGCACAGCCGATGTTTGCTACTTCCGCCGGCTGTCGAAGAGCTTCCGAGACAAATGAGGCGACAGGCAACTGAACCGCGGGCCGCGACAGCGGCCAAACGGCGACTTCTATTTTGATTTCGGGGCGCAGCACCCCCTCCCCGCGAGCGAGCGGCTCGTAGGGCAGCTGGTAAATCGTATAGCGGCTTTGGTTGCCCATCCTGCGGTGTTCAGGATTGTCCGGATCGAATTGGAAGCCGGCACGAAGCAGGGCGGCCGTCATCAATTCGCGTAGCCGGCGCAGCTCGCCGCGCGACGGTTCCTTCTCCGCGGTGACCTTGAGGTCGATGTCCTCGGACATTCTGCGTATCAGCCGGTGCGCGCGGGCGAGCGCCGTGCCGCCCCCAAATACGAGCCCAAGCGGCGCCGTATTGACCGCGGTGATCGCGGCAAGCGCTTTGACGACATGGAAATCCTTTTCGACCAGCGCCGGGCTTGGCAGCCCGAAATACGCCTGAACTTCGAGTAGATCTCGAAGGGTAATCTCAGCGCTCAAGAACCAGCTCCGTGTTTCCATACCGGAGCTGGCGCGAAAATCGTCCCTTCACGCGCACGACGGGATTGACCGGCACCTGCGTCGAACGGCCTTCGTTGTAGTCTCGCTCGGCCGCCGTCGGTTCCCATTTGACGCCAAGCTT
>JALYHP010000020.1 GCA_030799355.1 Pseudomonadota bacterium | reverse complement strand
TCGCCACCGATGCCCGCGGCAAACCCTGGAATGTTGTGGCCGGTCGGAATCCAGCGCGCCCGTGACTCGCCATCGCTGAACACCAGGCATCGGCGGCGAAACCTTCCGAGGTAAATCGCCGCCGTGACTCCGGCAGGTCCCGCCCCAACAACAATGGCGTCGTAAATCTGATCTGAAAGGACTGTCATAGGGCCAGCGACAGGGCCATCAGATATCCGATTCATCTCCCATGTATCGGGCAAATTGCTCCTGGTAACGCTTCGTGAGCTTTATCTGGTCCGCGGCCGACGTTTTGGTTTTCAAGTCCAAAAACCAGTTACTCTCCTCTTCATAGACGTGATGGGCGACGGCCCCCTCGATGTGTTTGAGTTTGTCGAGAAACTCCTGACTTATCGGCGGCAAGTCTTGCAGCAGCCCGAGCTGCAGCTTCGCGGCCGATTGTTCCGTGTAGGCCTTCACCGCGTGGCCTTTCTCATCGGCATCGGCAAGAGCCGGGTACAGGGCCGCTTCTTCGGCAAGTGAATGTCCCGTGAGAAGGGTTGCAAGCACTTTGAGCGCCGAGACGCGCGTTGCAGGATCGGCCGCGGTCTTGACCGCGGCAAACGCTTTCTCGATCTGCTCGTGGTGATTGAGCACCATGCTCAACCAATCATCCTTGCCTGCCGATGCACGAGCCTTCGCCCGGGCCTTAAGACGCGCCTCTTCGCTCTCGGGCGGTGTAACCGCCGCAACCACCTGATCTATAATGGACACGACTAGACTCCAAAAAAATGATTTCACCAGGCCGCTCACACGAGCGGGGGATCTTGATCGCGCTCGAGGTGGCGGTGACGCCCGATGGCAGCGATGAAGGATTGAGGGTCCGACGCACTGCCGTCCTGCCCTTCAACCAGCAAGCCCGGATCGGCTTCGCCCGAAGGTAGCGTCAGCGCTATCCCCGCTTGCGCCAGAAGTTTCGTGGCATCTCCGAGCACCAAAATGGTCTTGCAGTGCCGATACTGATCCTTGAGGAATTCGAGCGTTCTACCATCGCGAGACATCGCCTCCGCGGCCTCCGTGCCCCCCGCCAAAACCAGCGCATCGAAGAGCACCGCGGGCGAATTCTCAAGCGTTGCATCAATCTCGAAAGGTTCGCCCTCCTCACTGCGCACGGTTCCCAATCGGCTCGCGAGCAGTCGCGTGACCGCTCCGGCGCCATCGAGCGCCTGGATGAGTGCCGTGATGGGCTCTGCCTCGACTCCATCGGCAAGAACGATGGCCACCTTGCGCGTGGCAATGCTGCCATCGCCTGGCAAAGCCTTTAGGGACAGCGCGGCAGAGATCGTCACCTCGGCTTTGGGCGCGCTTTTCGCCGCGCGCGGCATCGGGCCCGGCAATTCAAGTCCGAGATCATTTGCGAGGCTCGTCGCGAGTTCCTTTGAAACATTGAGAAGCGAGGAGAGCACGCGCACACGAATGGCGGGGACCGTGAGCTTGCTCAATTCAAAGCGAAACGCGCCTCGGATGTGGGCCTTTTCGACCTCGGTCTGACTTTCGAAGAAGAGCTTGGCTTGGGCGTAGTGTTCTGCGAATTTTTCAGGTCTCCCGCGCACCTTGTCGACCGGACTGTTGTTAGGCTCGATCGCCTTCGGAAAGGAGGCAAAACCAGCGGCGCCTGCCTGGAAGGGACAACCACCGGCGAGGGAGTTTGGCTCATAGGCCACCCGACCGCGCGCGATCGCCTGCCGGTGAAACCCATCACGCTGATTGTTGTGCACCGGCACCACAGAGGCATTGATCGGAATCTCGTGGAAGTTGGGGCCTCCCAACCGTGTGATCTGCGTGTCGAGATAAGAGTGAATACGGCCGTGCAGCAACGGATCATTGCTGAAATCGATTCCCGGCACGACATGCGCCGTGCAGAAGGCGACCTGCTCGGTTTCAGCAAAGAAGTTATCGGGATTGCGGTTGAGCACCATGCGGCCGACCGGCTTCACCGGAATGAGCTCCTCCGGAATCAGTTTGGTGGAATCGAGCACATCGAAGCTAAATTTCTCGGCATCCGCCTCGGAGAAGGTTTGAAGCCCGAGCTCCCATTCCGGATAATTGCCCGATTCGATGGCTTCCCACAGATCGCGCCGATGAAAGTCCGGGTCCGCGCCCATGATCTTGACGGCCTCATCCCAGACGAGCGAATGCGTGCCCAAGAGCGGCTTCCAGTGGAATTTGCAGAAGACCGACTTACCCTCGGCGTTGATGAGACGGAAGGTGTGCACACCAAAGCCTTGCATCATCCGATAGCTTCGCGGAATGGCGCGGTCCGACATGATCCACATCAGCATATGGGTGGATTCAGGCATCAAGGATACAAAATCCCAGAAGGTATCGTGGGCGGTCGCGGCCTGGGGCATCTGGTTATGCGGCTCGGGCTTTGCCGCATGAATAAGATCAGTGAACTTGATCGCATCCTGGATGAAGAACACAGGGATGTTGTTGCCGACCAGATCCCAGTTACCTTCATCGGTATAAAACTTTACGGCAAAACCGCGCACATCGCGAGCCGTGTCGGCGGAGCCGCGTTCGCCGGCAACGGTCGAAAATCGCACGAATACTGGCGTTCGTTTGCCCGCCTCCGCAAAAGGCGCGGCGCCGGTCAAATTACTTAAGGGCTCATAGGCTTCGAAAAACCCGTGAGCCGCGGATCCGCGTGCATGAACGATGCGTTCCGGAATGCGCTCGTGATCAAAGTGGGTGATCTTCTCGCGAAGAATGAAATCCTCGAGGAGCGTCGGGCCCCGAAGGCCTGCTTTCAAGGAGTCCTGGTTGTTGCCGACGGGCACGCCTTGATTGGTTGTGAGCACTTGGCCGGCGGAGTTGACCCGCTTAGGTTCAAGCGAGCCATCCAACGACTGCGGGGCCAAGACAGTGGCGCCTGTTTTAAGTGATTCATTTTTTTCGCTCAAGGTGCCGGCGCCGGTTGTCGGCGAGGGCATCGGCTGGTGCGGTCCCTCGACGGGCGCTGCAGTGGAGCGTGCGCCATACTCGGTCGACTTCGCCGAGTTGAACGGCATGCCTGCGACCAACGTCTGTTGTTCGGCGGCGTGATCCGCGAGGTCGGTGAGCGGCGCAGTTGGGTGGGAGGGACCGCTGACTGTGGTGCCCATTGCCATGTCGCTGCCTTTCACATTGGATTTTTTGCCCGCGGGCGCTTTGCTCCTGCTCTTTCTCGTAGCCATGAGTGACTCCTAGCTCCTAAATTGCGTAGTTGCCCCATCGGGTTCCCGTCGGCGATTGAGCGGGAGCGATTGCCTATCCGGAGGGCGGTCGTTATCGGGCGGCAAGCGTTGCACTTCGCCGTCATCCGCACTAGGCCATCAAATACAACTTGTGGCGTAGCCATCCGCCTACGGTCTAAGTGAGCTGCTCTGCGAAGAATCTTTAGCGACCCGTTCGAGGAGTAGTATTCGGTCGCTTTATTCAAGCGCGCTTCGCGCCTTGCTTGACTTCTTCGGCGCATGTCGTTCGGACGCGCCACCCGACTTCTTCAAGCTCGTCTTGAGCGCCGCCATCAGATCGATTACCTGCGCCTTGGGCCGCTCCTCACCCTTTGGCTCCTCCACATCCAAAGAATGGGTTTCTTTCTTACGTATCTTTTCCTGGACCCGGCGCTTCAAGTCCGCGC
>JALYHP010000132.1 GCA_030799355.1 Pseudomonadota bacterium | reverse complement strand
ACCGTCACCGCCGTCGCTGCGGGCGCCGCCGCGGCCCCTGCGCGTACCCCCGCGCCCGCGGTGGATGCCGTGGATGCCGCCATGATCGCGCCTCCGCCCCAGAGCCATAAGCCGGTTATCGGCAGCGCTCCCTCGCGCGTCCGCGCACGATTCACCGCGTGATCGAACAGCCACATTTCCATCTCGCTCATCAGCCGGCGCAGCCGCGGCGCATCGCTGCCCGCCGGTTGAAAGGCGAATACGTCCTGCCCCGCCATGCTCTCCGGATCGTGGGTGGCGACCTGTAGCGTTCGATCGAATACGCACACCAGGGTCGCCGCGCGGCCGACCACCAGCCGCATTCCGGCCCCGACGAACGTTCGATTGAAGTCCTCGGCCAGCAGCTTGGCCTCGGCCGCGCGCAACTCGACGAGGCCGTCCTGCGGCATCGTTACGCTGGTCATGCCCGCGCTGAGATGGACCGGGGTCGCGATGCAACACCACGGCTCGGGCGCCGTACCGGGCGCGCCATTCGAAGGAGACACGCTCGATGACGCAGTAGCCAAGGCCGTTGGCGCGATCGGCGGCGTGCTGCTTGCGTGCGGTGCCAGCACGCGAAACGCTTCGGCACGCCAATCGGCCACCCGAGCCGGCCTCGCGCGTGCCAGCAATTGCTCGAGCAGCGGCGAGCGCTGCGGCGTATCCGGTCTGCGCGCAGCGAAACGAAGATAGACGATGGACAAGGGGCATACCCGCGAAAATTTGAGTATCTTAGCGGTATGCGCTTCACTCTGGACTCGACTTCCAACGTCAACGTCATTCGCGGCTACGCGCACGGCCGGTTGCGTATCAACGACGAGACCTTCACCGCCCCCCTGATCGTGGCAGCAGCCTCGCTGCGGGCGGAGCCCGCGCTCGGCGACGTGGCCGGTCTGACCGCCGATCATGCCGCCCGCCTGCTCGAACTCGAGCCCGAACTGGTGTTGCTCGGCACCGGTCCGCAACAAGTGTTCCCCGATGCCTCTTTTGGAGCACGCTTTCTGCAGTCCGGCATCGGTTTCGAGGTCATGAATACCGGCGCCGCCTGCCGCACGTTCAACGTGCTGGTCAGCGAGCATCGGCGCGTGGTCGCCTTGCTGATTCCGTGAACGGCCCGCGCAAGGACGACACAACGTTCAGCGGAACAGCACGGCGGGTCATCGTTGGGCGGACGCCGGACCGCATCACTGAGGGGCGTCACCGCGCCGAAGCCAGGTAGCGCAGCGGGTCGGTGGGTTTGCCATTGAGGCGGATCTCGAAGTACAGCGCGCATACCTGGTGCGGCCCCGTGCCCATGTGGGCGATGACTTGCCCGGCCGTCACCTGCTGTCCTTCGTGCACCAACAGCTCGCGGTTGTGCGCGTAGGAGGACAGCAGGTTATTGTCATGCTTGATGATGATGAGATTGCCGTAGCCGCGCAGTCCGCTGCCGGTGTAGACGACTCGGCCCGAACCCGCGGCGCGCACGTCCTGGCCCAATCGGCCCAGCAGCAACACGCCGCCGCCCGGCACCGAGCGCGGCGCCGAAAGACGATCCGTGGGCCATACCCACCGCGATTTTCCGGTGACCGGCGATGCCGCCACGGAACCTCGGTCTCGCGCAGCGGCACTCGAGTCGGGTGGCAGGACGGGGCGCTCGGGGGCGACTGCGCCCGGCTCCAGCGCTGCATTGCGTGCGGTGGTGTTCCCGGCAACTGGAGCGGGCTGTGCGATCGTACCCGCGGGCGGCGCATCGGGCTGCGTGATCGTAAGCCCCGGCGGTGTGTCGGGTAGCGGAATTGGCTTGCCCACACGAGGGGGCTCCCGTGCGCGCGCCGGAGTCTCCGGCGCGGCACTCATGTTCACGGAGGATCGTGGTGGCGGCGATGCCATTGCGGGCGGCTGTGCCTGCGAGCGGACGCTGGCTTCGGGCCGGGCGCTGGGTTCCGGCCGGGCGTTGGGCGCCGTGCCGGCACTCGGTTCTGGGTGAGCGCTAGGTTCGGAGCGGGCGCCGCTGGGTTGCAGCACCAGTACCTGGCCGACCGTCAGCTTGAAATCGGCCCCTAGGTGATTCCACTTCGCCAGGTCCCGATAGTCGAGGTCGTGACGCCAGGCAATGCTGTACAGCGTATCTTGCGGGCGGACGACATAGGTTGCGGCTTCGGCACGCCCGCTGGATGCGCATCCGCCAATGAAGAGGCAGCACAGCCCGGCGGCGATCGCTCGCGTCAGGTTAACGCTGCAGTCCCGACAGCAAGGGAACAAAGCTTACCGCCCCCAGCGACTCCTTGTGCATTCGGCTCTCTCCCTTGGTATAGCGCATCAATTCTTGACGGCCGTCCGGCCCCACCGGCGCAATCAGGCGGCCGCCCACAGCCAACTGCTCGAACAGCGCCGGCGGCACGGCATGCGGGGCCGCCGTCAATAGGATCCCCTCATAAGGCGCACGCGCCGGCCAGCCAAGATTACCGTCCTCGTGACGGCAGTGGACATTGCGGATACGCAGCTCACGCAAGGTGCGGCGGGCTTTCCCCAACAAGCTCGAGATGCGCTCGATGCTGTAGATCTCCCCCACCAACGGCGCGAGAACCGCGGTTTGATAACCGCAGCCGGTGCCGATTTCCAGGACCTTGGGAGGCGCGCCCCCCGCCAGCAAAGCCTCCGTCATGCGCGCGACCACGTACGGCTGCGAAATGGTTTGTCCGAAACCGATCGGCAACGCGGTATCTTCGTACGCACGCGTCGCCAGCGCTTCATCCATGAACAGATGCCGCGGCACGTCGCGTATCCGCTGGAGAACGCGTTCATCCTTGATGCCTTGATCCTGCAGCCGCTGTACCAGGCGCTCGCGGGTGCGGGCCGAAGTCATGCCGATACCGCTGAGGCGGGGACCTTCCATGAAGCTACTCAAGTTTCAGCCAACGCTCCAGCTCGGGCAAAGCGGCGTGACGCGTCAGATCGATCTGCAGCGGAGTGATGGACGCATAGCCTTCCGCGATCGCGTGAAAATCCGTGCCGGGACCGGCGTCTGCGCCGGCACCCGCGGACCCCACCCAATATACGTTTCGGCCGTGCGGATCCTTCGCTCGCACCACCGGTTCGGCCCGATGGCGATTGCCGAGGCGCGTCACCTTGACACCGCGCAACGCTCCGTCGGGCACGTCGGGCACGTTGACATTGAGGATCACGGATCCCTGCAATGGCGATTGAGCCATCCGCTGCACCAGATGCGCGGCAACTCGGGCGGCACCGGCGAAATTACGGGGGCTGCCGGGTTCCACGCATAGCGATACGGCAATGGCGGGCAGGCCTAGGAAGCGTCCCTCGACCGCCGCCGCGACCGTGCCCGAATACAAGGTATCGTCGCCGAGATTGGCACCATCGTTGACGCCGGATACGACGATGTCATGGTCGAAATCAAACAATCCGGAAATCGCGAGATGCACGCAGTCGGTGGGCGTGCCATTGCAGTAGTAGGAATCGGGCGCGTAAGCGGTGGCACGCACCGGCACGTCCAAGGTGAGCGAATTGCTGGCACCGCTGCGATTGCGGTCGGGCGCCACGACGGTGACGGCACCCAAGGGCTTGATGGCGAGGCCCAGCGCCTCCAGACCCTCGGCCCGATAACCATCGTCGTTCGAAAGAAGAATTTTCACTGGATTCAAAAGCCTGCCTAAGGATGGCGGGTCTCGCCTTGCGGACTATACTGTAACGCTGGAAACCCTGCGCGATCGGATGCACACTCATGGCCAAACAACCTATCACCGACCGCAATGGCGATGCCTCCACCGCTGCGGAGGGCTCCAAGCACCCCATGGCATCCAAGGGGCCCAACACGCCCGGTGCCTCCACCGACGACGCCCTTGCATTCCGCGCCGCCGTATCCGATGTCAAGCCGCTGGCGCACACGCCGCTCGCGACAGGACTCGGCAGGCCGCGAGCCAAAGCCAGGCTGCGCAAGGCGGCCGCCCTGCCGGACAGTCTCGACGAGGCGATGCCCTTGATTCACGCGCCGCTCGAGCATCGTGGCGGCCTCGGCGAAGAGGCCCTCGCCGGCAACGACGCTGTTTCGTTTCAGCGCGCGGGTGTGCGCACCCAAGTGGTCCGGCGTCTGCGCCGCGGCCTCATCCCCATTGAAGACGAACTCGATCTTCACGGCTTGAGTCAATCGGCGGCCCGCGACCATCTCGCCCATTTTCTGGCCAACAGCCGCACGTACGGCAAGCGCTGCGTGCGGATCATCCACGGCAAAGGATATCGGTCCGGCGCGCGTGGCCCCGTACTGAAGGTAGCCGCGGACTCGTGGTTGAGACGGCATCCCGATGTCCTGGCGTTCACATCCGCTCGAGCCATAGACGGAGGCACGGGTGCGGTCTATGTTCTGCTCCGAGGTTGACGGCGAATGCAGCAGCCGCGCGTCGAGTTCGGCCGCGTGAGGGAACTCGATTCCGCGCCGGTCGCGGCGCAGGATCAGGGCGCGGTCAGCGCGGGGTCAGGGCGCGGTCAGCGCGGGGTCAGCGCGGGGTCAGCGCGGGGTCAGCGCGCGGCTTTGCCGCCGAGCAAAACGGCTGCGCTCGCAGCGAGTCCCTCGCCGCGGCCGATGAAGCCCAGGCGCTCGGTGGTGGTTGCTTTGATGTTGATCCGCTCGACGGTCACGCCGAGATCGGCCGCCAGATTCTGCGCCATGGCGCTTCGATGCTTGGCGACGCGCGGTGCTTCCGCCAGTACGGTGACATCGGCATTCACCAGCGTCATTCCGGCGGCGTGCATGCGCGCCGTGACCTCGCGCAGAAACACGCGGCTGTCCGCTCCGCGATAGCGCGGATCGCTGTCCGGAAAATGCTGGCCAATATCGCCGTCCCCGAGCGCGCCCAATACGGCATCGCATAGGGCGTGTATCACCACGTCGCCGTCGGAATGGGCGATGACTCCCCGCGGGTAGTCGATCCTCACGCCCGCCAATACCACATGGTCGCCGGCGCCGAAGGCGTGCACGTCGAACCCTTGACCGATGCGCATGTGAGCGCCCTCCGTTTGCTTGCTTGCCGCGGTGCTGTTCGCTGCCTTCGTGCCACTGCTCGCACCCGCGCCGCTCGCCATGACGCTGCCCTGCATTCCCCGCATGATGGACTCCGCTGTCGCCAAATCCTCGGAAGGAGTGATTTTAGTATCCGCGCCGCTGCTCTGCATGACGCCGGTCTGCATGACGCCGGTCTGCATGGCGCTGCTCTGCATGGCGCTGCTCTGCATGGCGCTGCCGTGCGTTCCGCGCAAGATCGCCTCGGCGATCGCCAAATCCTCGGAACGAGTGACTTTGATATTCAGTGGCGAGCCGCGTACCAAGCGGGCGTGTACTCCCAGACGCTCCAAGGCCTGCGCCTCGTCGGTCACCGCCAGCCCGGCGCGCAGCACCTCCGTGAGCGCCTGTTTCAGCCGTGCGAACCCGAAAATCTGCGGCGTCAACGCACGCCATAGTCCCTCGCGATCCACCGTATCGACCGCGACGCCCTCGCGTTCTCGTTTGACCGTGTCGACGATGGGTGCCGCCAACAGCGCACCGTGCGGAGCGCCGGCGCCCAATGCGTCTGCCTGGATGGCATCGATGAGCGCCGCTAGATCGGTGCTGGTGAGACAGGGTCGGGCCGCATCGTGCACCAGCACCCAATCCTCGTCGGCGGCTCGGCCATCGAGCGCCCGGAGTGCATTCATCACCGACTCGGGCCGGCTGGCGCCGCCGATGGCGGTGTATACCTTGGAGCGCGGCAGCGACACCGCGATACCAGGCCAGCGGGTATCGTCCGCGGCCAGCGCGATCATGATGCCGTCGATGCGAGGTTCGGCGAGCAGCGCCGCGAGCGACCATTCGAGCACGGTCGCACCCGCCAGCGGCGCGTATTGCTTGGGCCCGGTCAGGGATGTCGAGTCGAAACGCGCGCCGCGCCCCGCCGCGGGAACGACGGCCCACACGCGTCGCGGCGGCGGCGAATTCACTGTACGCGGGCGGTGACGGCGGTCGCGGGCGCGGCGGGAGCCGGCGTCGCGGCGGTGACGACCTGGTAGTAGGTTTCGGTGGCGCCCACCATGCCCAGCTCGCTGCGCGCGCGCTCTTCGAGTGCCGTCAATCCGCCTTTGAGATCGTTCACCTCGGCTACCAGCTGGCGGTTCCGGTCGCGCTGCTCGATATTGGCCGCCGTTTGCGCCTCGACCGCGGCGCTCAAGCGCGACACTTCACGAACCCCGCGATCCGAGACCCACACGCGGTATTGCAGCAGTACCACGGCAAGGCCCAAGATGACGGCGAAAATCCTCATGATTGTAGTAGCTTAGCACGACCTGTTAAGGTTGGAGCGTGTCTGAGTATTCCCCGTGGCCGCGAGCGTGGCGGATTTTTCTCAGTCGAGGCGGACAGGCTCCTAAGCAACTACCCCGCACGGAACCGCCAAGGCGCTGCGGCCCGCATAAGCCACATTGGCACCCAATTCGCTTTCGATGCGCAGCAATTGATTATATTTCGCGATCCGGTCGGAACGCGACATGGAACCGGTCTTGATCTGAGTGGCGGAAGTACCCACAGCGATGTCGGCAATGGTCGCATCCTCGGTTTCGCCGGAGCGGTGCGAGATCACCGCCGCATACTTGGCCTTCGCCGCCATGTCGATGGCCGCCAGCGTTTCCGTCAGCGTGCCTATTTGATTCGGCTTGATGAGAATCGCATTGGCGATTTTCTTCGCGATGCCCTGCGCGAAGATCTTGGTATTGGTGACGAACAGATCATCGCCCACGAGCTGCACTTTCTGGCCGAGCTTCTGGGTCAGTATCGCCCAACCATCCCAATCTCCCTCGGCCATGCCATCCTCGATGGTGACGATGGGATACTTCGTGACCAATCCAGCCAGATAGTCCGCGAATTCGCCGGACGTGAATTGGCGCCCTTCGGATTCCAGATGATAGACGCCGTCCTTGTAGAACTCGGTGCTCGCGACATCGAGCCCCAGGTAGACATCCCGGCCCGCGCGGTAGCCCGCCTTGTCGATGGCCTCCAGAATGGTCGTGAGCGCCGCCTCGTTCGACGGCAGGTCGGGTGCAAAGCCGCCCTCATCGCCCACGGCGGTATTGAGACCCTTGGCGTGCAACACCTTCTTCAAGGTGTGGAAGATTTCCGCACCGCATCGCAGCGCCTCCGACAACGATGGGGCACCGATGGGCAGAATCATGAATTCCTGGATGTCGACGCTGTTATCGGCGTGCGCACCGCCATTGACGATGTTCATCATGGGCACCGGCATGGTCAGATCGCCGGCTCCGCCCAAATGCCGGTATAAGGGCAACTTCCGGTCGCGCGCCGCGGCATGCGCCGCCGCCAGCGAAACGGCAAGGATGGCATTGGCTCCAAGCCTCGATTTGGTCTCGGTACCGTCGGCTGCGATCATCTTGGCATCGAGGCCCGGTTGGTCCTGGGCATCGAGCCCGCGCGCGAGGTCACGCAAGGTCTCATTGACATGCCGAACGGCGTTGCGTACGCCCTTCCCCAGGAAACGCTGCGCATCGCCGTCACGCAACTCCACGGCTTCGCGCGAACCGGTGGACGCCCCCGAGGGCACCGCCGCGCGCCCGAGGACGCCGGACTCCAGTACCACGTCGGCCTCGACGGTGGGATTGCCGCGCGAATCGATGATTTCGCGCCCGCGGACATCAATGATGCGACTCATAGCAAGGATTCCTCGAATGGTTTCTTTTTGACCGCCACGTCCAGCTCAACCAGCGTCGACAGCAGCGATGCCATGCGGTCCAGCGGCCACGCATTGGGTCCGTCGGACAGCGCCTGAGCCGGATTGGGATGGGTTTCCATGAAAATCCCGGCGACCCCCGCGGCGATCGCCGCACGCGCCAGGACGGGCACGAACTCGCGCTGCCCGCCGGAAGCATCGCCCCGGCCGCCGGGTAATTGTACCGAGTGTGTGGCATCGAAGACCACCGGGCAGCCGGTGGCACGCATCACGGCAAGCGAGCGCATATCCGATACCAGATTGTTATAACCGAAAGAGAACCCCCGCTCGCACACCAGGATGTCCCGGTTGCCGGTGGAACGCGCCTTGTCGACCACGTTCTGCATTTCCCAGGGCGACAAGAACTGGCCCTTCTTGATGTTTACCGGTTTGTTCTGCGACGCCACGTTCAGGATGAAATTCGTCTGGCGACACAAGAAGGCGGGCGTCTGCAGGACATCGACTACCGCCGCCACGTCCGCGAGCGGCGTGTCTTCGTGCACGTCGGTGAGCACCGGAACCCCGATTTGCTGACGCACCCGCTGCAGTGCTTTGAGACCGGCGTCGATGCCCGGACCGCGAAAACTCTTCGCCGACGAGCGATTCGCCTTATCGAACGAGGCCTTGAAAATGAAGGGGATGCCGAGCAGCGCGGTCATGTCGCGCAGGCGACCCGCCACATCGATGACCAGCGCTTCGCTCTCGATGACACAAGGGCCGGCAATCAAGAAGAACGGGCGGTCCGGCCCGACCTCGTAAGCGCCTAGTCTCATGCAGTGGCGCGCAGGGGCTGCAGCGATGCACGGTACTCGCGCGCGGCGCGCACGAATCCGGCGAACAACGGATGCCCATCGCGCGGCGTCGAGGTGAACTCCGGATGGAACTGGCTGGCCACGAACCACGGATGATCGGCCAGCTCGATGAATTCGACCAGGCCATCGGCCGAGAATCCGGAAAACCTCATCCCGGCCCTGGCCAGTTCGTCGCGGTAGTGATTGTTGAATTCGTAGCGATGGCGGTGCCGCTCGTAAATCGAATCCTTGCCGTACAGCGAATGCACCAGCGAGCCCGGCACCAACCGCGCCTCCTGCGCCCCCAGCCGCATGGTGCCGCCCAGCTCGGATTTTTCGTCCCGCACCTGCTGCCCGCGGGCCAGATCCTGCCACTCGGTGATGAGCGCGATCACCGGGTGAGTGGTGGCACGGTCGAATTCCGTACTGTTGGCACCCTTGAGGGCCAGCACGTTGCGCGCATACTCGATGATGGCGAGCTGCATCCCCAGACAAATGCCGAGGTACGGTACGCGGTTCTCGCGCGCGAAGCGAATGGCCTGGATCTTGCCTTCGATGCCGCGGTCGCCGAAGCCGCCGGGCACCAGGATGGCATCCATCTTCTGCAAGGCCGAGGGCCCCAACCGCTCGATGTCCTGCGATTCGAAATAATGAATGTTGACGCGCGTGCGCGTCTTGATGCCGCCGTGCATCAGCGACTCGTTGAGCGAAATGTACGAGTCGCGAATCTGCACGTACTTGCCCACCATGCCGATGTCGACCACCGCTTCGGGATTTTGCTTCGCGGCGACCACGGCGCGCCACTCGGACAGATCCGTGGGCGGGACCTCGAGGCGCAGCTTGTCGACCACGATGTCGTCCAAGTCCTGTTCATGCAGCAGCATGGGAATTTTATAGATATCGTCGGAATCGACCGCGGATATTACCGCGCGCTCCTCCACGTTGGTGAACAGAGCGATCTTGCGCCGCTGCTCGTCCGGCAGCCCATGGGCACAGCGGCACAACAGGATATCCGGTTGAATACCGATGCCGCGCAGCTCCTTCACCGAGTGCTGCGTGGGCTTGGTCTTGATCTCGCCGGAACCGCCCACGATGGGCACCAGGGTCAGATGCATGTAGAGCACGTGGTTGCGCCCCAGTTCGGCGCCCATTTGCCGGATGGCCTCGAGGAATGGCAGCGACTCGATGTCGCCCACCGTGCCGCCGATTTCGACCATGCATACATCGGAGTTGCCCGCGCCCATGCGTATGCGGTACTTGATCTCGTCGGTGATGTGCGGGATCACTTGCACGGTCGCGCCCAGATAATCGCCGCGGCGCTCCTTGGCGATGACGCGCTCGTAGATGCGGCCGGTGGTGAAATTGCTGTTGCGGCCGGTGGTGGTGCGCACGAAGCGCTCGTAATGTCCGAGATCGAGATCCGTCTCGGTGCCGTCCGCGGTGACGAATACTTCGCCGTGCTGAAAAGGACTCATGGTGCCCGGATCCACGTTGATGTAGGGATCCAGCTTCACCATGCTGACCTTGAGCCCGCGGGCTTCGAGAATGGCGCCCAACGAGGCGGAGGCGATGCCCTTGCCCAGCGAGGAAACCACGCCGCCGGTGACGAAAACGAATCGTGTCATGATGGGGTCACCGCCGATTGAACGTTTGCGCGGCACGACAACAATCGCTCGCGCACGCAAACACAGCCAAATGGGAATAAATGGGAATTCGACGGGAATTCAGGCTACCACATCGGCGCATGCTCGACAACCGGGATGGCACTCGCGCGCATCGGACAGGCATGCTCGGCAACGTCGTCGAGGGCCGCCACGGCCGCGAATACGGCAGGCATACGCGACAACGTCGAGGGCCGCCAGGGCCGCGCGAATACGACAGGCCATGCTCGGCAACGTCGGTCGAGGGCCGCCACGGCCGCACGCATACGGACAGGCGTGCTCTACAACGTCGAGGGCCGCCACGGCCGCGCGATGCGGCCAGGGATGCTCCGCAACGCGGATGCGGCGTGGGCCTCGCACGGATCTCGACGATGTCGGGCAGACACGCACGCGCGGATCGGCCGCCCGCACGCGCTCGTATCAATGGCCTTACGTAAAAATCCGCTGTTACGTCAAAATCGGCGCGTCCGTCCAAACGCAAGCGAAGCCCCGTGCCGGCGCGGGGACGCACCAACGCGCGTTGTGCCATAGATCGCCCACGGCGATGAGCTCTGCGCCCGCGTACACGAGAGGCAGCGCGTCGCGCATCCAGGGAAACACCCCCGCCGCTTGACACAGATGTTGCAGCGTCTGAGTCCTACCGCGGCGCTGCACCTTGAGGGTTTCGCCCCCGCGGCGCTGCCGCACGGACAACGTGCTCGGCAATAGGGCAGGATCCAAGCCGCCGCTCTGCATCGACCAGCGCAACGTACCCAGTCCGCGGCCCAGATCCAGCGAGAGGCCCGCTGCGACAGACCACTCGCGAGGCTTTTCACCCAAGCTGGGAGGCTCAGCCTCCGTCAGGTGCAGCCGCCCTCGGTAGCGGCGCAATGCGTGGCTCCCCCATACGACGGCAGGCAGGTGGTCCTCCTGCGCCTCCAGGATTTGGCGCAGCGCCTCGCCCATGCGCGCCGCGGACGGGGGGGCCACCCCGGCGGCGCAAAGCCAATGGCGCACGGCGTTGCGCCGCTGCGGCGCGGGCAGTGCGCGCAGCCCGGTCACGGACAGCGCCGCCCCATCGCGCAGGTCTTTCAGCGACAGCGCTGCGCAGCGGTCGAGCAGCGCCTGTGCGTCCACGACGTGCAACGCGGTGCGCGACACGGTAATCGCGGCGGCGGGCCAGCGTTCCTCGATCAGCGGCCACAACCGTTCACGCAAGTACGCTCGATCGAAGCGAACGTCCCGGTTCATGGGGTCATGCGACACGCGGATCCCCGCCTGCTCGCAAAACTCGCGCAACTCGCGCCGCGCGACGGTCAGCAGCGGCCGCAAGTGCCAGCCCCCGGCATAGGCTCGACACAGCGGCATCGCCGACAGGCCTTTGAGACCGGCGCCGCGCAACACCTGCAGCAGCACGGTCTCGGCTTGGTCCTGGGCATGGTGCGCCGTCATCAGGCACTCGCCGGGCCGGAGGCTGCGCGCAAACGCCTGATAGCGCGCGACGCGCGCGGCCGCTTCGATCGACTCACCGCTGTGCGGATCCACGCACACCGCCACGATGCTGAGCGGGATGCACAGCGACGCGCACAGGGATTCGCAGGTACGGCGGAAATCCGCGGCCGCGGGCTGCAGGCCATGATCGATATGTAGTGCCCGGACGGGCAAATCGCGGAACGGCCGCGAACCCGGCTGACACAACGCCGTCAGCAGACCCGCCGAGTCCGCGCCGCCGCTCAACGCGACCACGAAGCCGGTCGCCGCCGCCGGCGCGTGGGCCTCGAGCAAGGTGCGCAGCGAGCCAGCCGAAAAACTCATGTCGGCGCGCACCCGGTGTCGCCCATTGTTCGCATTACCTCCCGACCGTCTCGGGCGGCGTGAAACACGCATGCCCCGTAACGCTTGCGGCTCGCGCCCCGGGCTACGGATCGCGAAACACGCCGAAGCCGCGCAGCCGCGCCTGGCGTGAATCCAGCAACGTAGTCACCGGTTGATTGCATAGCTCCGCCAAGTGCTTGATCATGCTTTGCTTGAGAACTTCCGCCATGCCCTGCGGATCGCGATGCGCGCCGCCATGCGGCTCCTTCAAGACTTCATCCACGAGCCCTAATTTCTTGAGCCGCTCGGCGGTGCCTCCCATCGCATCGGCGGCCACCTCTTTCTTGTCCGTACTCTTCCACAATATCGATGCGCAGCTCTCCGGCGAAATGACCCCGTAGACGCTGAACTGCAGCATCACCAAGCGGTCGCAGACGCCGATCGCGAGCGCACCGCCCGATCCGCCCTCACCGATGACCACGCTCAGCACGGGGGCCGCCAAGTTCGACATCTCGAACAGGTTGCGCGCGATGGCTTCGCTCTGCCCGCGCTCCTCGGAGCCGATGCCGGGATAGGCCCCCGGGGTATCGATCAAGGTAATCACCGGGATGCGAAAGCGCTCCGCCATGTGCATCAGCCGCAGCGCCTTTCGATAACCTTCCGGTTTCGGCATACCGTAGTTGCGCCGCACGCGCTCCTTGGTGTCGCGGCCCTTTTGCTGCCCGATGAGCATGACCGGCAAGCCATCGAGGCGTGCCAGCCCCCCCACGATGGCGAGATCGTCGCTGTACATGCGATCCCCGTGCAGCTCATGCCAGTCGGTAAAAATCATCGACACGTAGTCGAGCGTATAGGGACGCTGCGGATGGCGGGCGAGCTGCGTTATTTGCCACGGCGACAGGTTGGAGAAAATACTGCTGGTGAGCGCCCGGCTCTTCGATTGCAGCCGCTTGATCTCCTCGGATATATTGACGCTGGAGTCCGTACCTAGGAATTTCAGCTCCTCGATCTTCGCCTCGAGCTCCGCAATGGGCTGCTCAAATTCCAGAAAACTCATTGCCATGAACTCGATTCCTCGCCGCGGACGACATTTCGCGGACCATACACCAAATACCAGCCGTCGCGCCCGACCAAAGCCGACAATTTATCCAATAGCTCGCGGGTCGGTCTGACCGACCAGGCATCCGGCAGGTTGAGCCGACCCGAGTAATCGGGCCGGCTGACGACCACGCTCACGCCGCACGGCCCCCTGAGGTACGGCTTCAACAATTCCTCGAAACGGTTCATGCCGGCGGGAGCGTCGAATTCCGTGGGCCAGCGCAGGCATAAGCGCCGCGCGAAACGCTCACGGGCGCGGTCGATGTCCATCAGCGATTTCGCCTGCAGGCGCCACGCCTCGATGAAATCGTCGTAGCGCAGCGATCCATCGACGACGAGGATGGCGTCCTTGACGATGATGTCGCGGTGCTGCTGAAAAATTTCTTCATACAGACTGACCTCGAGCCGCGCGGTGCGATCATCGAGGATCAACGTGACCCGATTCGGACGGCGGCGGATCTCGAGGACCAGACCCGCGACGGTCGCCGGTTTGCCGGCCGTCCAGGTCCGTTCGCCGCCGGGCCCCGGCTTCGGCGCGGCCGGTCTGGGACCGCCGACGTCCACCAGCCTGGCGCCGACCAAGAATTTCAAATCAGGTTCGTACGGCGTGATGGGGTGGCCCGTCAAGAACAGGCCGAGGGTCTCGCGCTCGCCGGCCAGCCGCTGCGCCTCGGTCCAGTCGGCGATACAAGTATCTTCGGCCGCGCTCAGACCGAATAAATCGACCTGACCGACGCTCATCGCGCGGGAGTTCTGCTCGCCGAGCTGCACCGCGCGATCGAGTTGCGCCGTCAGCGAAGCGCGATTGGCGCCGATGCGGTCCAAGCAGCCCGAACGGATCAGCGCTTCGAACACGCGCCGGTTGACGCGCTGCAGATCGACGCGGCGGCACAGATCGGGAAGGCTCCGGTACGGGCCGCGAGCGGACCGCTCCTCGATCAAGGCCTGCACCGCCGATGCACCGACGCCCTTGATCGCACCCATGCCATAACGCACGCTCATCGCACCGGACACTTTGAATGCGTATACCGATTCATTCACATCGGGCGGCTCGACCTTGAGATTCATGCTGGCGCACTCATCGATGAGGATGACCACCTTGTCGGTCTTGTCCATGTCCGAGGAGAGCACGGCCGCCATGAAGGCGGCCGGATAGTGCGCTTTCAGCCACGCCGTCTGGTAGGACAGCAAGGCATACGCCGCCGAGTGCGATTTGTTGAAGCCGTAGCCGGCAAACTTTTCCATCAAATCGAAGATCATCGTGGCCTGGGCTTCGGGCACACCGCGCCCCACGGCGCCGGCCACGAACACCGAGCGTTGCTTGGCCATTTCCTCGGGCTTCTTCTTGCCCATGGCACGGCGCAACAGATCCGCGCCGCCGAGCGTGTAGCCGGCCAGGATCTGCGCGATCTGCATGACCTGTTCCTGGTAGAGAATCACGCCATAGGTGGCCTCGAGCGCGGGCTTGAGGTGCGGATGCAGATAATCGATGGTCGCGCCGCTGGTATCGTGCTTGCGCGCGATGAAATCATCGACCATGCCGGACTGCAGCGGCCCCGGCCGGAACAGCGCCACCAGGGCCACGATATCGCCGAAGCGATCGGGCTGCAGGCGGCGGATCAAATCCTTCATGCCGCGCGATTCGAGCTGAAACACCGCGGTGGTCCTGCAGCTCTTGAGCAGCCGATAGGTCGGCGCGTCGTCCATGGGCAACGCGCTGATGACGAGCCGGGGTTCGCCGGCACGTTCGCGCTCCGCGTTGATGTCGCGCACCGCCCAATCGATGATGGTGAGGGTCCGCAATCCCAGGAAATCGAACTTCACGAGTCCCGCGGCCTCGACGTCATCCTTGTCGAACTGCGTGACGGGGGTGGTGCTGCCCTCCTCGCAATAGAGCGGGGTGAAGTCGGTGAGCACCGATGGCGCGATGACGACGCCCCCGGCGTGGGTACCGGCGTTGCGGGCCAATCCCTCGAGCGTGCGCGCCAGATCGATCAATTCGCGCACGTCCTCGTCGGCCTCGTACAGGCGTCTGAGCTCCTCTTCCTGCGCCAGCGCCTTGTCGAGCGTCATGCCGATTTCGAACGGAATCAATTTCGCGATCTTGTCGACATAGCCGTAATTGTGGCCGAGCACTCGACCCACATCGCGCACCACCGCCTTCGCCGCCAGGGTACCGTAGGTGATGATTTGCGAGACGCGTTCGCGGCCGTACTTGTTGGCCACGTACTCGATCACTCGGTCGCGGCCTTCCATGCAGAAATCGACGTCGAAGTCCGGCATGGACACGCGCTCGGGATTCAGGAACCGCTCGAACAGCAGGTCGTGTTCGATCGGATCGAGGTCGGTGATGCCGAGCGCGAATGCCGCCAGCGAGCCCGCGCCCGAGCCGCGCCCCGGTCCGACCGGGACTCCGTTGTTGCGGGCCCAGCGGATGAAGTCGGCGACGATCAGGAAGTATCCGGCGAAGCCCATGCTGGAAATGACGCCGAGCTCCAGCGCCAATCGTCGCTCGTACGCCGCCACATCGCGCACAAGGCCCGGCGGAGCCTGGGTACCGTCCGGCACGCGCTGCGCATCGCGCGGGCGCTGGGCATCGTACAGGCACTGTGCTTCGTGCAAGCGCTGCGCAAGGCCCCGCTGCGACTCGTCATAGAGGAATTGCTCGGTGGTGCTGCCCTCCGGAACCGGATAGGCGGGCAGCATGGAAGAGCCGAGCTTGATTTCGAGCGAACAGCGTTTCGCCACCTCGACGGTGTTGACGAGCAGCTCCGGTATATCGGCGAACAGCGCGGCCATCTCCGCGGGCGTCTTGAGATACTGCTCCTCGGAGTAGCGCCGCGGACGGCTCGTGTCCGCCAGCAAGGCACCGTCATGGATGCAGACGCGCGCTTCATGCGCCTCGAACTCCGACCGCGCCAAGAAGCGCACATCGTTGGTCGCGACCGCCCCTACGCCGCGCTGCTGCGCGAGCTCCAGCACCGCCTCGGCGTGCATTTCTTCGCCGGCTCGGCCCGCGCGCTGCACCTCGAGGTAGAACCGATCTCCGCACAGCGCCTGCCAGCGGGCAAGGCAGCGCGCCGCCTCCTCGTCCTTGCCGCGCGCAAACGCCTGTCCAATGTCTCCCGCCTGGCCCCCGGAGAGCACGATCAAGCCCTCGAGCATGTCGCGCTGCAGCCAGGAGCGCTCCAGCATCGGCACACCGCGCTGCTGTCCCTCGAGGAACGAACGCGTCACCAGCTGCGTGAGGTGCCGGTAGCCGACCAGGTTCTGGCACAGAAACACGATGCGCGAGGGCGGCGCGCGTTCACTTTCGCGAACCCAGGCGTCCACACCGATCAGTGGCTTGATGCCGGCCGCTTGCGCTTCCTTGTAGAACTTGACCATGGCGAACAGGTTGCTTTGATCGGTCAGCGCGACCGCCGGCATTCCCGCCGCCGCCACCGCGGCCATCAATTCGGGCACGCGCACGATCCCATCGAGCAACGAATACTCGGTGTGCAACCGCAGATGCACGAACTGACTCAACGCTCGGCACCCACGGCGGAGCGAAGGCCGGGCGCAGGGACTTCGCCGCAGGTACCCGGGGCGGACCCCGCGGCGTGCCCCGCCTCGGGACGCAGGCCGAGGCCCTGATCGAGCCGCAAATCGAGGTCGAGATCGAGGTCGCCCATGTCGTCGCCGGCCCAGCCGAGCTCTTCGCTCCCCTCGATCCAATCGAGTGGCGGGTCTAGGAGCGACCCCACCGGAGCAAATGAGCGGCGGTGCAGAGGACACGGACCATGCTCGGCGAGCTGGCGCCGATGCAGCGCCGTGGCATAACCCTTGTGGCTTGCAAAGCCGTATTCGGGATAGACGGCATGCATCTGATCCATATAATGATCCCTGGCTGTTTTCGCCAGGATCGATGCGGCGCTGATGGCCGCTTCGGTGGCATCCCCGCCGATGATGGCGCGGGCCCGCAGCTCGCCACCCAATCCCCCCAGCTGCGGCAGACGGTTGCCATCCACCAGCAGCAGGTCGGGACAGCACGCCATCGAGAGCACGGCACGGCGCATGGCGAGGAAGGTGGCGTGCAGGATGTTGAGCGCATCGATTTCCGCCGGGTCCGCCCAGCCGATGCCGAAACACAGCGCTCGCCGCCGAATGGTGACGCTCAGACGCGAGCGCGTTTCGGCCGTCAGCACTTTCGAGTCGGCGATGTCGGGGATACGCGGGCCGGGCCGCAGGATCACCGCCGCGGCCACCACGGGGCCCGCCAAAGGTCCGCGCCCGGCCTCATCGACGCCGGCGATTCGCAGCCTCATGGTGGGCCCGTGCCCGCGCCCGGGGGCTGAGCGGCGCGTCCCGAATCGCGACCCCGCCCGCCGGTGGCCAGCGCCAACACCGCCCGGGCGGCCTGGGCACTGGCGTCGCGCCGCAGGCTCTTGTGGATGATCGAGAACTCACGTTCCAAAGCCTCGCGCCGCGGCCTGTCGTCTAGCCACATCAAGAGCTCCGCTCCGATCGACTCAGGGATGATTTCCTGTTGAAAATACTCGCCGACGGCGCGTCGATCTGCAAGCAAATTTGGTTGGGCGAAGAACTTGCTCTTCACCAGACTCAGGCGCCGCAGGATCCAGGCGGTCATCGCACCCAAGCGGTACACCACCACCATGGGCCGCTTGCACAAGGCCGCTTCCAGACTTGCGGTTCCCGAAGCCACCAGCACCACGTCCGCAGCGATCAGCGCGGCCTGCGCCTGGCCGTCCAACAGCCGCACCTCGAGGTGCGGAGCGATGCGCCCGAGCGCCGCCGCGAAGATCTTCGCGACGGAGGGGTTCACCATGGGAGCGATGAATACGAGGCCGGGCCGCTGCGCCGCCATCCACTGCGCCGTCCTCGCAAAGTCCGCGGCAAGCCGGGTGACCTCCGCGCGCCGGCTGCCCGGCAGCAAGGCGACGACTTTCACATCGTCGGGGAGGTCCAAGAGCGCGCGCGCCTGGCTACGGTTCCCCTCGAGCGGCAGCGTATCCGCGAGGGGATGCCCGACGAATTCGGCCGCGACCTTCTGGCTGTCGTAGAAGCGTTTCTCGAACGGCAGCAGGCACAACACCAGATCGACCGATTCATGGATGGTATGCACCCGGTTTTGGCGCCACGCCCATACTTGCGGGCTGACGTATTGCACGGTGGGAATGCCGGCGGCGTGAATGTGCCGCGCCAACCGCAAGTTGCTGTCGGGGGCATCGATCCCCACGAACACGTCCGGCCGGGCGGCGATGAACGCTCGCCGCAAGCGCGCGAGCAGCCGCAGCAAGCGCGGCAACTCGCGCAGTATCTCGAACACGCCCATGACCGCCAGCGATTCGGCGGGCTCCCATACCTCGCAGCCGGCGGCACGCATCTTGGGTCCGGCCACGCCGAAGAATTCGGCGTCCGGCGCCAGCCGTCGCAGCGCCTCGATCAATCCCGCGCCGAGCGTATCGCCTGACGCTTCCCCCGCGACCAGTCCCACCCGTAGCGGCATCAGGAGCCTGCTAGCGAACGATGCTGCGTGAGCTGCGTCGGATGAAATCGACGAACGGCCGGATCTCCGCTTGGCTCTCGGCCGCTTGCTCGAGTTGTTCCAGCGCCACTTTCAGTTTCAGTCCGGATCGGTAGAGCACGCGATAGGCGCGGCGCACATTGAGTATTTGCGCGTCGCTGAAACCACGCCGCTTCAGGCCCACGGCATTGACGCTGTGGGGCTCGGCGGGTTGGCCCACCGCCATCACATAGGGCGGCACGTCGCGGGTCACCGCGGCGTTGTTGGCGATGAAGCAATAGGCACCCACCTTGGTGAACTGATGCACCGCCGACAATCCGCCCAGAATGGCGAAGTCGCCGATCTCGACGTGTCCCCCCAGGGTCGCCACATTCGACAGCACGATTTGATTGCCGAGCCGGCAATCATGGGCGACATGTGAATAGGCCATCAACAGGTTGTCATCGCCGATGCGCGTGACGCCCTCGCCCTGGAAGGTGCCGCGATTCACCGTGGCGCATTCGCGAATCACGTTGCGATCGCCGATCTCGAGGCGGGTGGGCTCGCCCTTGTACTTTTTGTCCTGGGGCGCATCGCCCAGCGACGCGAATTGGAAAATCTTGTTGCCGACGCCGATGCGGGTGGGGCCGTTGATGACCACATGGGGGCCGATCCATGTACCCGCGCCGATCACGACGTCGGGACCGATGACGCTGAACGCTCCGATCTCGACATCCGCGGCGATTTGCGCATGCGGCGAGATCACCGCGCGCGTGTCGATCATTCTTCGTCTCCGGGCGCGGCGGCCGGCACGCCGGAGACCGCCCCCTTGGCGGGCTTGACCGGTCGGCCCTTGGTCTCGGGTGCCACCATGATGTCGGCGGAGGCCACTTCCTGGTTGTCGACTTCCGCAATGCATGCGAACTTCCAGATGCCCTTGAAGGCGCGCTTCAGCACGACCTTGAGGATGAGCTGATCGCCGGGTTCGACCGGCTTGCGGAAGCGCGCGTTGTCGATGGCGACGAAATAAAATCGTGTCTCGGTATCCGGAATCACATCGACGGTCTTGAACGCCAGAATACCGGCCGCTTGAGCCAGCGCTTCGATGATGATCACTCCCGGCATGACCGGCCGGTGCGGGAAATGTCCGGGAAAATACGGCTCGTTGAAGGTCACGTTCTTCAGGGCATGCACGTATTTTCCCGGCTCGCAGGCGAGAACGCGATCCACCAGCAAGAAGGGATACCGATGCGGCAGCTGCCGCATGATCGCTTCGATATCCATCTTGAGGGGTTCCGACATCATCGCTCCTTTTCACCGAATTTTCTTAAGTGGGCCACCATGCGCCGCCACGCCCGCGTCTCGACGGCGGGCATTCCGCTCGAATAACTGCCGGCATTGCGGATCGATGCACTCACCAGACTGCAGCCGGTGACGGTCACATCGTCCGCGATGTTCAAATGCCCGGCAAAGCCGACCATGCCGCCGATCATGCAGCGCCGGCCGAGGGTGGTGCTGCCGGCGATACCCGTGCATGCCGCGATGGCGGTATGCGCTCCGATGACCACGTTATGACCGACTTGGATCTGATTATCCAGTTTTACACCGTTTTCCACGATGGTATCGTCGATGGCGCCGCGATCGATGGTGGTGTTCGCGCCGATTTCCACATCGTCCCCGATTTGCACGCTTCCCACCTGTGGGACTTTGACCCAGGTACCGGCATCGGCGGCGAACCCGAAACCGTCGGCGCCGATGACCACGCCCGAGTGCAGCAGGCAGCGCGCGCCGATGCTCACCGCCTCGTACAGGGTGACCCTCGGCATCAGTTGCGTGTCGTCCCCGATCCGTACGCCGGCGAGAATGGAACAGCCGGCGCCGATCCGCACCCGCTCCCCCAGTACCGCGCCCGCCTCGATCACGCAGAATGCTCCGACCGCGGCCGAAGGCGCGATGCACGCGCCTGCCGCCACCACGGCGCTCGGATGAATGCCAGGCTCGGTAGCCACCGCCGGATGGATGAGCGTCGCGATTCGCGCATACGCCAAGTAAGGATTGGCATCGACCAGCGCCGCCGCCGGACATGCGTCCACCTCGTTCGGGGTCACCACGACGGCGCTCGCCCGCGTATTGCTCAAATGTTTACGGTAGCGCGAGTTCGCCAAGAAGCTGAGCGAACCTTCCCTTGCCTGAGCCAGCGTTGCAACGTGCGACACCCGTACGGCCGGGTCGCCGCGCAATTCCAACCCGAACCGTACCGCAAGTTCGCCTAGGCTGTAACCCGTGGACACGTGCGCCCGACATTGAGTGCGTTGATGGGGCGTTGCCGCGAATTATTTCGGCGTGGACGGTTTGGCCGCCCCCGCCGCGGGTGAAGCAGGCGTCGCCGGCAACGTCGCCGGTTTGGTGGCGAGCAATGCCAGGACGTTCGCCGTGATGTCGAGCGGACCCTTCGCGAAGAACACGCCATCGCCCAGCACGAGGTCAAAGCCTTGCGCGCTCGCGTACGTTTGGATCTCCTGCACCAGGTAGCGCTGCACCTTGCCGATTTCCTCATTGCGGCGGGTCGACGCGTCGTCCTGGAATTCTCCCGCCTTGCGTGTGAACTCGCGTTGTTGGTCGCGCAACGTCTTTTCCGCTTTGGCGCGGTCGGCTTCAGCCATGACCGCGCCCTCCTTCTGAAGCTTCTCGTCCCTCGCCTTCAGATCGTTCTGCATAGTCAGCAGTTCACGCCGTCGCGGAGCGAATTCGTTTTCGAGAGCGGCCATCGCGGTCTTGGTCTGCGGCGCTTCCTCCAGCAATTTTTGGAAATTCACGACGCCCATTTTGACTTCCGCGCTCGCCGGATGCGCTGCCAGAAGGCCACACAGGCATAGGGCCAAGAACGGAATGCTGCGATTGAAAGTCGACATGTTGATTTTTCAGGACCTCGAATAAAAATGAGTCAAATGCTCGAGCGATGGAAAAACAATGCTCCGTTTCGCCGTCGAATCCCACCGCTGTAGCGGCATCACCCGAGATGAATTCAACGCAAGCCGATACGAAAAGCGAAACAGGCCCAGCGACGCACGGCGCCGCGATGCCGATATATCCCCCCAGGTTAGCATAATCGAAGCGACAATTGACCGGCTCCTGTGCCAGCCCGAAGCAACTCGGGTGCGCCGCCAGCGCCGCATGCGGGCCGGCCGGCCCCCTCCCGGTGAATCATGAATCCCGCTAGTTCAAGTGTCGCGAAATGTCGTTATAGAACGCGAGACTCATCAGCACGACCAGCAACGCTATGCCGACTTGCTGACCGAAATTCTGCGCCCGCTCCGACAGAGGGCTGCCCTTGACCGCTTCCACCAGCTGATAGACCACCTGGCCGCCATCCAGTAACGGAACCGGCGCCAGATTCAGCACCCCCAAGCTCACGCTGATGATCGCGAGGAACCCGAGGAAGGCCGTTAAACCCAGGTAGGCGCTGATCCCGGCGAACTCGGCGATGCTGATCGGCCCACTGATGTTCTTGGCGGACACCTGACCGGTCACGATCCGCCACAGCATCTGCACGGTGAGCAAGGACATGTCCCAGGTCTTCGCGGCTCCCGCCGCCACCGCATCGAGGGGTCCGGAGCGCCGCACGCCCACCAGTCCGGGGGCCCACACCCGATTGCCCTCGCGGAGCATGATGCCGAGCCGGCCCACCGGCCGGCCCTGGTCCATGACCCGCGCGGCGGTGGCGAGGATGCGCAAATGCTCGCCGCCACGCTGCACTTCGATCGCGATTTCACGGCCCGGGGCGCTGCTCACCAGGGACTGGAAGTCCATCATGTTGACCACCGGCTGACCATCGACGGACAGCAATCGATCCCCCGCGCGCAATCCGGCGCGCGCGCCGGCGCTGTCCGGCGGGGCATCCTCGATCACGGTCGCGGCGCTCCAGGTCGCCGGTTCGAAGCCGAGTCCCGGCAGCAACCTGCCCGGCTCGGTCATCGCCAGCCGATCTTCGGTCACCCGCAGCGTCACGTCCCTCTCGGCGCCGTTGCGCCGTACTCGCAGCGGCACCACCCCGTCGCCCGAAAATTCGCGGATCAGCGCGATTTGCAAATCCTCGATATCGCCGACCGGCCGGTTGCCGACGCGCACGATTTCGTCGCCGCGCTGCAAACCCGCCAGGGCCGCGGGACTGTCGAGGCGCACCTGACCGACCACCGGCTTGATGGTTTGCGATCCGATCATGGCCAAAATCGCATACACGATCGCCGCGAAGATGAAGTTCATGGCGGGGCCGGCAAGCAGCACGGCAATGCGGTGCCCGATAGGCCTGCGGGTGAAGGAGCGGTGCAGTTCGGCGGGCGCCACCTCGCCCTCCCGTTCATCGAGCAGCTTCACGTAGCCACCCAGGGGAATCGCAGCCAAGCAGTACTCGGTGCGGTCGGGGTCCTTGCCGACCCGGATCCACAGCGGCTTGCCGAAACCGATGCTGAAGCGCAGAACCTTGAATCCGAGCTTCTTGGCCACCCAGTAGTGGCCGAATTCGTGAACGGCGACCAATATGCCGATGGCCACCAGAAAGGCGGCGATGAAAATCAATATTTTCATGCGTAGGCTCCAGCGCTCTCGATGGCGGCAACCGCCGCGCGGCGCGCGGCCGCATCGGCGTCCAGCACATCTCCCAGAGCTTTGACGGGGGACGAGTCGAGGTGCTGCAACACTCTGTCAATGACCGTCGTAATGGCCGTAAAGTTCAAGCGGCGGTCGAGGAACGCTTGGACGGCTACCTCGTTGGCCGCGTTCAGCACCGCCGGCGCGGTGCCTCCGGCGCGTGCCGCCGCTCGGGCGAGCCCGAGGCTCGGGAACCGAAGCTGATCGGGCGGTTCGAAGTCCAAGCGTCCGATCTGGCCCATGTCGAGCGATTGTACACCCGAGGCAACCCGTTCCGGCCATGCCAGCGCCTGGGCGATGGGGGTCCGCATGTCCGGGGCGCCGAGCTGCGCCAGCAACGACCCATCGGTGTATTCGACCAACGAATGTACCAAGCTCTGCGGATGCACGACCACATCGACCTGCGACTCGGGCAAGCCGAACAGCAGCGTGGCCTCGATGACCTCCAGCCCCTTGTTCATCAGCGTCGCCGAATCGACGGAAATCTTGCGGCCCATTTTCCATTTCGGATGATTGCACGCCTCATCCGGCGTGACATGGGCCAGGCGGGCCTGCTCCGTCACCCGAAACGGGCCGCCCGAAGCGGTCAGGATCACCCGCGTTACGCCGGGCGCCGCACCACCCGGCAGATAGCCTCCGGGCATGCATTGAAAGATCGCGTTATGCTCGCTGTCGATCGGGATGATCTCGGTTCCGGCGCGGTGTACCTCGTCCAACAGGATCCGGCCCGCCATCACCAAGGCTTCTTTGTTGGCCAACAGCACCCGCTTGGCGGCGCGCACCGCAGCGAGGGTGGGCAGCAGGCCCGCCGCGCCTACGATCGCCGCCATGACCACCTGTACGTTGTCGCCGCTCACCGCCTGACTGAGCGCATCGATGCCGCTCTCCACGCGCGTCCTCGATCCGCAGCTCGCGAGCGCCGTCCGCGCCTGTCGCGCGGCAGCGGGATCGACCAGCACGACCACATCGGGATCGAAGCGCTGTGCCTGTTCCACCACCGTCTGCCAACTGCTGTGAGCACCCAACATGGCGACGCGAAAGCGATCGGGGTGCAAGCCGATGACGGCGAGGGTACTGCGGCCGATGCTGCCGGTGCAGCCCAGGATCGCAATGCCACGCGGTCCGCTCATTTGAGCACCCCGGCGCCGACCAAACCCAATGCATAGAGGGGAGCCGCGGCCGTCACGCTATCGATGCGATCGAGGATGCCGCCGTGTCCCGGCAAGAGGTTGCCACTGTCTTTCAATCCGGCGCCGCGTTTGAACATGCTCTCGGTAAGATCGCCGATGACGGAATAGATTCCCACCGCGCAGCCGAATGCCACGCCGGCCGCGAGCGGTAAGCCGAAATGCAGGGCGCCGATCAGCGCCGTCAACGCCACCCCCGCCAGACCGCCAATCGCGCCTTCCCAGGTCTTTCCGGGGCTGACACGCGGCGCCAATTTATGCCGCCCCCAACGCCGCCCGGCGAAAAACGCGCCAATGTCCGCGGCGAACACCAGCAGCAGCATCCATAACACCATGTCGGGACCGCGGGCGAACCCGAACGGCGCGACCTGCACCCGCGACAGCGCCGTGAATGCAGGCACCAGCACGGGAATGCCGCAGAGCAGCGCCAGCGCCGGCCGATGTCGGACCGGGGCCACGATGAGGTACGACAGGGCGATCGCCCACCATGCGCTCGCCAGCATCAACAGCGTGAACAGATGCGCAGCATCGAGGCACCAGCGCCAACTGATCGCCAGCAACCCCGCGATGGCCGCCGTATAGGCGATGCGCGCCCCGGGGCCGCGCAATCCGCCGAACCCCGCCCACTCCCAGGCCGCCCCCGTGAATACGGCGGCGAACACCAGCACCGCCCACGGCCCCGGTATCGCAAACAGGCACAGCCACAGGGCGGAGGCGAGTATCGAGGCCGTCAGCACGCGGATTTTAAGCATTGGCTTTGGCGGCAAGCTGTGCGGATGTCTTGCCGAAGCGCCGTTCACGTTGTGCGTAGAATTCGAACGCCGCATCCAGCTGCGCCGGTCCGAATTCGGGCCACAGGACTTCGCTGAAATACAGCTCCGTATACGCGAGATTCCACAACAAAAAATTGCTGATGCGCTGCTCGCCGCCGGTGCGGATCAGCAGATCCGGATCGGGTATGCCGGCAAGCGCCAGCCGCGCCGCGACCCGCGTTTCGTCGATATCGGCCGGCCGCAGCGTGCCCGCGGCGACGTCCGCCGCAAGCGAACGGCAAGCCTGGGTCAAATCCCAGCGGCCTCCATAGGCCAAGGCAACCATCAATCCCAAGCCGGTGTTGGCCGCCGTCAGCGTTTCGGCGTCCGCCATGCGTTGCGCAAGCCCGGTCCCCAGCAGGTTCCGCTCCCCCAGGAAGCGCACGCGCACGCCGTTGCGGTGCAGCGCGGCCACCTCCCGCTCCAACGCGTCCACGAACAGTTTCATGAGCATGCCAACTTCATCGGGGGGTCTGCGCCAATTCTCGCTGCTGAACGCGAATAGCGTCAGATAGCCGACGCCGCGCTGAAAGCATTCCTCCACGACTTTGCGCACGACCTTGACGCTCGCGCGGTGCCCGGCCGGCCGCGGCAAGCCACGCAAGCGCGCCCACCGACCGTTGCCGTCCATGATGATTGCGACATGCTTCGGCGAGTCGGCCATTTCGTTCACTATATGCGGGTCCCGCGGGAAGCCCCTAGACCTGCATCAGTTCCTTTTCCTTTTCCGCCATGGCCTGGTCGATTTCCGCCACATGCTTGTCCGTCAGCTTCTGCACATCATCCTGCGCGCGCCGATCATCGTCCTGCGCGATGAGCTTTTCCTTGAGCATTTCCTTCAGCTCATTCATCACCTCGCGTCGCACGTTGCGCACCGACACGCGCGCACCCTCCGCTTCGGAACGCACCACCTTGGTGATGTCGCGACGCCGCTCCTCGGTGAGGGCGGGCATGGCGATACGGATCAGCGTGCCGGCGGTATTCGGGGTGAGGCCCAGATCCGATTTGTAGATGGCCTTCTCGATGATGGACACCATGGACTTCTCCCATGGCGTGACGGTGAGGGTGCGCGCATCTTCGGTCGCGATATTGGCCACCTGATTCAGGGGCATCTCCGAGCCGTAGTAATCGACCTTGATGTGTTCGATCAGGCTGGTATGCGCGCGGCCGGTGCGCAATTTCTTCAATTGGTCGCGGAAGGTCGAAACGCATTTCGCCATGCGCTGCGCGGCATCCTTCTTGACATCATCGAGCATTGACGGTCCCCCTTAAGGCCCGGCGGAGACGACGGTGCCGACGTCCTCGCCCTGAACGATACGCAACAGATCGCCCGCATTGAACAGGTTGAACACCTGTAACGGCAAGTTATTTTCCCGACACATGACGATGGCGGTGGCGTCCATCACGTTCAGGCGGTCATTCAGCACCTTATCGAACGTCAGGCGGGCGTAGCGCTTGGCGTCGGGATTGAGCAGCGGGTCCGAATCGTAGATGCCATTGACCTTGGTCGCCTTCAACAGAATGTCGGCGTTGATCTCGATGGCGCGCAGGGAGGCGGCCGTGTCGGTGGTGAAGAAGGGGTTCCCGGTACCGGCGCCGAAAATAACGACGCGCCCCTTCTCCAGATGGCGCACCGCACGACGCCGGATGTAATCCTCGCATACCTCGTTGATGCGCAGCGCCGACATGACTCTGGCATAAATGCCTTGCGCTTCCAGCGCATCCTGCATCGCGAGCGCATTGATGACCGTGGCGAGCATGCCCATGTGATCGGCGGTGACGCGATCCATGCCGGCGCGCGCCAGACCCGCCCCGCGGAAGATGTTGCCACCCCCCAGGACCACGGCGACCTGGACGCCCATTTGAGTCAAGTCCTTGATTTCACCCGCGATGCGTTTCAGGATTTCCGGATCGATGCCGTAATCTTCGCTTCCCAGCAGCGCTTCGCCGGACAATTTGACCAAAATTCTGCGGTAGCGTGCCGTGGTCATTAGATCGCGTCGGCCGGGAGGTTGGCCGTGGGGTTGATGATGATCATGGTCTGTACCTTAGGTTGTTGTCCTGTGCCTAGCCGCCGGTCCACACCCTAGCATGGTCCTGCACCCCGGCAGGATCTCGTACTCGAGCATGGGTTCCGTACCCTACTATAAAGGCGCCGTCGGCGCGGGGTCCCTAAGGCAAATTAATCGGCTTCCCGGTGCCGTTCCCCGCCGGCCGCCCCTCGGGCCCCCGCCCCCCGGCCGCCCCGGCCGTGCCCCTCGCTGATCCGGCCCTCCCCGATCGGCTCAACCCTAAGCCCTTTCCTGGGCCTTGACCTGGGCCATGACTTCACCGACGAAATCATCCTGTTTCTTTTCGATCCCGGCGCCCACTTCGAAGCGGACGAAGCGCGTGACCTTGGCGCCTCCCTTCTTGACCAGCTTCTCGACGGTGATGTCGGGATCCTTGACGAATGGCTGGCCGAGCAGCGTGATCTCCGCCAGGTATTTGCGCAATCGGCCCTCGACCATCTTGGCGATGATGTCGGGCGGCTTCTTTTCGCCCTTGGTTTGTTCGGTCAGAATTTCCCGTTCCTTGTCGAGCACCGCCGCCGGCACCTCGCCGGCATCGACGTAGGCAGGGTTCGCGGCGGCCACGTGCATGGCCAGATCGCGGGCCAACGCCTCATCGCCGCCCTCGAGCGCAACCAAGGCGCCGATACGGCTGCCATGAATATAAGTACCGAGCGCACCGGGAGCGGTGACCTTCACGAAGCGGCGCACGGAAATGTTCTCGCCTATTTTGGCGACCAGTGCGCGCCTCTGCTCTTCGAGAGTGGCCGCGCCATGGGTCCGGGCGAGCAGCGCCTCGAGACTGTCCGTGGAGGCCGTCAAGGCCGTCTTGGCGACATCGCGCGCAAACGCCTGGAATTCATCGCTGCGGGCGACGAAATCCGTTTCGCAATTGACCTCGACGAGGACAGCGGTCAAGCCGCTGCGCTCGGCCGCCACCGTGCCTTCCGCGGCAACCCGCGCCGCCTTCTTGTCGGCCTTGGCGAGTCCGCTCTTGCGCATCAGTTCCGCCGCGCCGTCCAAGTCGCCCTGGGACTGGACCAGCGCCTTCTTGCACTCCATCATGCCGGCGCCGGTGCGCTCGCGCAGTTGCTTGACCATCTCTGCTGTAATGTTCATGGGTGTTTCAGAACCGCCTCGGGCGGCTTCCTCGATGATAATCAATGTTCGACGATGAGCCGGCTCCGCTGTCTCACGGAGCCGGCTTCATCCTGGTGCGCTGCGATCCGCGCAGCGGTGCGTGCCCGGCGCTAACCGCGCCGGGGAGCGCCGGTGCTGCGTCCGACGGGTCGGCGTCGCGGCGCGCTCGCGGGACGCGTCTCGGCGGGCGGCACGTCCGGAATGTCCACCTCGTCGGCTTCCACGTCCTCGGTGGCACCGGGGGCGGCCACCGCCGCGCCCGGAACCACGGTCACCGGCGC
>JALYHP010000129.1 GCA_030799355.1 Pseudomonadota bacterium | reverse complement strand
CGAATAGCTGCGGCCCGTGCGCATCGTAGAATCACCAACCAGCAGCGATTTACCGAGGCAGCCTAAGCAGTGAAAGTCTCTCTTTCTGGCCAAGGCATTTTGTCCGGCTTGACATGAAGCGCGACATCCTGTTTATTCCCCATGATGGGATGTATCACGCGGCTATCAGCGACGAGTCCGATCTGATTAGAGAAGCCAGCGATCGAAGGGTTTTCGTTTCTAACCCAATGACCTTGATACCGCTACTAAAAGCGGTCAAATACGTCCTGAATCAGGACCGTCTAAATAAGAGTGCGGCTGAGATCAGTGCGCTCGGTACAGAGCTGTACGGGGAGATTGCAAGGTTTGCTTCCAACTTCTCGGTCCTCGGAAACAGACTTAAGTCAACCGTAGGGGCGTACAACAGCGCTCTTCCGGGGCTTGATCGATTCCTTATATCGAAGTCTCGTCGATTGAAGCAACTCGGCGCGGCAAAAGGCGATGAGCCAGGTTTGCCTGATTCAGTGGAAGTGGAGGTCAGGGCCCTGACTTCAGACGAATTGAGTGGCCCTCCATCCGTAGCTGCCATCTTTGAAGACGATGCCCAAAGTCTTGAGAGCCATGTCGGCGCAGGCGCGGCCAGCAGCTGATTGGGCTCAAGTTAAACTCTCACTGCTTCCGGCTGCGACAAACTTTAAAACCGAATCCGCGATTGCTGGCGGTGGCGCATCACACTACTTTAAAAGCTTTCATCAGATAGATCTCGAATTGGACGCCAGCCTTGCTCCGTCCGCCATTTCCATCGCGGAACCGTTTTGGCGAAACCGCCAATAAGAAGAACCATACTTATCGAGATCGGCGCCAAGCATCATGATGGACTTCGCGGTTATGAAACCGAATATGCGCGGGCTACAGTTCCGTGTGCTTCTTTGACGAGCCCTTCGAAAGGGCTACCGGATATTTATTGGCATTTATCGCGATCTTGTCGAAGGCGCTTGCCGCAAGATCGATCCCCAGGCGATCTGCGAGACGGATAAGATAGAGTAGGACATCGGCCATTTCGAGGCGGATCGCGCTAGATTTATCGGCCGGCAGGCGCTTCGATTCGTCCGGTGTCAGCCACTGAAAGTGCTCAAGCAGTTCGGCGGCCTCAACGCTGAGCGCGATCGCGAGATTCTTTGGCGTGTGGAATTGTTCCCAATCCCGGTCGGCCGCAAATTGGCGCAATTTATCACGCAGCTTTATCAGATGGTCGGTCGGGGGCAGCGTTTCTGACGCGTTCACGTTTTGTATACTTCCTCGTTGTGCCAGCGCAAGTACTCGGCGCGCGGTCGATTGCTTGCCTCCGTCGGCATGAAACTTAGCGGCTGGCCGTGGTGAGCATAGTACTCTCGACCGTTGTGCCACTCCTCTCGCAGTCGTGGACTGACTTCAAGCTTGAGCTCAGGCGTGACTGTCACGTACCCCACGTCGAACAGTTTATGCAGATCGGACCGCAAGAGAATGCCGTTGCTCACCTGATGAGGTCCCTGGTTGGCATAGGGCCTGATATGGGCGGCTTCAAGCACTGGCAATGTCTTTTCGCCGGTCACAGCACAGCGCCGTTGATATGCATCGATCACGAGTACACGAAACGCCCCTTGTCCAAGCCGGCTGCGGGTCAAATATTCCGAGCCGAAACGGTTAGCTCCGGTTTCCTCTGGCTCAACGGATGATTCGGCAACGCCACCGTGGTACGCGACGGATTGTTGGACCTCCCGCCAAAGCGCGGCGCCTTCACTGGTCATCGAGTCGTAGGTCTTGCCCTGAACGATATTGGGCGCCCAGCTGGTCGGTGCCGGAATCCACTGCGCCCGCGCGAAGAAGAATGGTTCCGCCAATACATTACAACCGATGACTGGATCTACAGAGTCATCTTCTTTGCGATAACGACGCACGCGCGACAGTAGCTCGCGATACGAGGCCACCCCATTTTTCTCGCCAAAGGCATCCCAGGCGAGCGAGGCTGGCAGAGGGGAATGCCGAACGAAATGCCCTCCACCGACAATGAAATTCTTCGGACTATGCAGTTTGAACAGAAACGGCTCTTCAGGTGCCAAAGCGGCAAACTTGCGGCCACCGCTTGGTTGCCAAAAATTCACTTCATCAGGTTTTAGTACGCTCAACCGGTTGAACCATTGCTCATCGGTTACACCCACCCAGATCTTCATGTACCGTCCATTCCTATGATCCTAGGCTATGGCAGCCGCGAAGGCAGCAAACAGATCCCCGGGCAACGGACACTGCAATCGCCAAGTGATCGCCATGGGCAATTCCGATTCGTGCTTAACGTAAGTTGCGGGACCTAGGAAGTAGAAGGCTCGCTCGTCGCTCCGCCGACGCGCGAAGAGCATTACACTCGACCCTGTCGATCCATGCTGCTGGTATCGACGCCCCGTTTCGCTGTCTGAGCGGGTAACTGACTGGCTTTCCCAATGGATGAGATCCGGACTGATGGCGTAGTCGCGATAGCGCGTGGTCGGGGAGAACTGGCCGGTCGTTTTGTCGAGCGTAAACGCAAAAAGATCCGCTTGGCTCTCGGCAGCCCAATACACCCCGGTCTGCCAAGGCGCGACCCGGGCACCCTCCCCCACATTGAAGGCAGCCAGGAGTTCGATTCGGGTGTAGCGGGCGTGGACGACAAGAGGGACGTCCCGGTGGGTCATGAGGGGCAATCCGACATGGTCGATCCGGCCAGCCAATACTTCGAGGAGATCGAGCATTTCTGCGCGGAGCTGCAGGTGGGCCCATACAGTCTCCGCGCCCTCGCGCAGCGGTGTATCTTTGGCCACCGCAGGGGGAGCCAAAGATCCCACCAACATACGGAACAGTCGTCGCTCTCGTACAGACAGCGACTCGATGTCCGGTGGCTGATCGTGCGCGAAGAACTGCCGATAAACCGAGATGCGTTCGCGGTCATCGATATGCAAAAGTCGTCCCAACGCCCTTCTGACCACCACCTCGTGTGGCCCCGCAGGCAAAACGGGCAGACCCGCATCACCTTGGAGGTCGGACCAGCTCTTATTTCCGCTATACACATCGTCGAGGTCGAGGCCAGTCTCCTCGAGGTATCGAGCCAGCGAGCAAGTTGCCCCACCGGTCGTCAACTCCTTTAAGGCTGCGACTCGGTCCGTCCAGCGGTATGGAACGGCACCGCGGATGCTCTTAAGGACGATATCGGCTGCGACCCTGTCCAACTCCATGTGGCAGCCGGCGGGCAGAAACGGAAATCCTGCCTCGATCTGGGCCGTGAGTTCCTTGCGGGTACCGCCCAGGAGCGCCTGAAACCGTCGGTCAAACCGAAACTCTTGACGATGGTGACCAACAAAGTCGAGCACGGTACAGACTGTCTTTCCCACACTACGGCGAAGTCCGCGGCCCAGCTGCTGCAGAAACAAAGTGGGGCTGTCGGTCGGACGCAGCATCAGGAGAGTATCAACGGCCGGGATGTTCACCCCCTCGTTAAAGAGATCGACCGAAAACACGATGTTGATCCGCCGTGCCGCAAGATCGCTCAACGCGGCCAAGCGTTCCGTATCCGGCGTGTCGGACCAGATCGCCGCGGCTTTAACACCGGCGGCCAGAAAGACCCGCGCCATGAATCTCGCATGCTCAACGCTAACGCAGAACCCCAGCGCCCGCATGCGGCTTAAGTCATCGACGCGGCGTGCCAACTCCTTGAGCACAAACCTGGCCTGGATGTCGTTGGCGGTGAGCAGGTTCGTCAGACCCTCGGCGTCATATCCGCGGCCGCGACGCCAGGGAATGTCGCGCAGATCGAGTCCGTCGTGAATGCCAAAGTAGACAAACGCTGCCAGGCGCTGCTGGTCAATGGCATCCCATAAGCGCAGTTCCGCCGCAATACGTCCGTCGAACCAGTCGAGAATGGGCAGGCCATCACTTCGTTCCGGCGTGGCGGTCAGCCCGAGCAATTCCACCGGCTGCACGTGCTCTAGCAGTAGCCGATAAGACCTTGCCGCCGCATGGTGAAACTCATCAATGATGACGACATCGAAATGCGAGGGATCCAGATTTTGCAATCCGGCGGCCGCCAGACTCTGGACGGACGCGAAGACCGCCTCGAACTGCTGGGGCCGCTCGCCTCCTACCCACAAATCGCCGAACAACGGATCTCGCAGCGCATGCTGGAAGGTGGCGCGGCTTTGGGTGATAATCTCTTCTCGGTGGGCGACGAACAGCAATCGGGCGCGCGGCAGAGCTTCGCGCAGGGCCAAATAGTCAAGCGCCGCCATGACCGTCTTTCCCGTGCCCGTTGCTGCGACGAGTAGATTTCGGTGATGTCCTTGCTCGCGGGAAAGCGCGATCTTCTCAAGCAGTCGCTGCTGGAAGGGTTCCGGGCGCAGCTCTGTGGGGCTTAACAGAAGGGTTGTCCGGGCGTCAGCTCCGGTTGCCATCCGCGCCCGGAATTCCACCGGGTCATACGGCCTGAAATCTGGTTGCTGCCAATAGCTCTCGAAGACCGCCGCTACTTTATCGATGACGTCCGGATTTCGGGCGCCGGAGACCCGCACGTTCCATTCCAGGCCGCTGATCTGGGCCGAATGAGTCAGGTTCGAGGAGCCGATGTAGGCCGTCGAGAAGCCCGATTGCCGGTGGAAGAGCCATGCCTTGGCATGCAGCCGTGTGTTGTCCGTGTCGAAGGAGACCCGGATGTCGGCCCCGGCTTCACGCAATTCATCGAGAGCGCGCGCTTCAGTGGATCCGGTATAGGTTGTCGTCAGGACCCTTAGAGGCCGACCCGCCGTACAGTGGCCCCTGAGACCTTCCAGTAGCGGTGCGATGCCACTACGACGAATGAAGGCCATCACGACATCGACACTGTCGGCCGAATGGATTTCGGCGCTCACTTGGTGCCCGACACGCGGCTCACCCGGCGCGTTGGTCAGCAAAGTCGTATCGAGAAGCGGGATCAGCGGCGCCGCTATGGATTCCGGCCGCCCGTCGGGAAGCCGGCCGATGATGCTGCGAAGCAATTCACCGGCTTCAACCGGCCGTTCGGCGGCGAGACCGGAGGCGTCTGGCATCTCCCTAATCATGTCGATCAAGCGACGCGCCAGATCAATGCCAACGGCCGTTCGTTCCCGTTCGTCGATCGCGGCGATGGCTTGGCCAACGACCCGCGCCAAATGAAGCCCGATGCGATCGGCGGCTTCCGCCGCCCGCAGGTCGCCGCGAATGGCTTGGAGGCGGTCGCCGAGCCGGCCTAATTGAGCATCGAGCGCCTCAGTAATAAGTACTTCGTAGAGTCCTCGGTCGAGTGCGGCCATCTAATCGAGTTTACTGGTTTACAGTGGCTTCGAGGAGGTCATTCCCACTGGTAAGTACCGTGAGCCAAAGAAATTAAGGTCAAGCAGAATGGGAGATCGCCCTAGCCGGATGGGACTGAGATACCATTTCGTGTGTAGCTTCAGCGACTTCTGGACAAATTGCTAGCGTAGAAATGAGAGACTTCGAGCTGCTGCGGGTGTCCCGCAGACGGAGCGAAGTGGATGAGCAAACGCGAACATCGACGATTTACGGCGG
>JALYHP010000078.1 GCA_030799355.1 Pseudomonadota bacterium | reverse complement strand
AAAGCTCGAAAACTTGCCAGCAAGAAAAAAGACGCGTAAGAATCGTCGCCTTCGGCTCCGCCGGTAACCCCTTCACGGTGGTACCCAACTTAGGAAATCAGCCGGTCCCCAACTGGGAAATCCTGCACCAATGCCCGGAAAGCTGATGCCCGGTACGCCGTCCATCTGAAACGGCAGCATGATCCCGTGCCAATGTATTGAAGTGGTTGTGGGCAACGTGTTGTGCACCCGTATGGTCACAGTGCTGCCTTCACGCCAGCGCAGCGTCGGCGCCGGAATACTGCCGTTCACAGAGGTGGTCGGCCTTAAGCGCCCGGTGAAATTCATGGGCGTGTCGCCAATGGTCAAGTCGAAATCAGTACCGCTTAAAATCGCAGGCCCGGTCGGTCGGGACTCTTCCGCGGCGACCTTACGCAAGGGGTAAAAATTTAAGCCGAGCGCGGCGGCACCGCCGCCCAAACTTAAGGTCTGGACAAAGCCCCGCCGAGACTGATTCACAGCGCGGCCTCGAGAGAAATTGCTCATGAGAACTCCAATAACTGTATGAACACGCGCGTACATCGAGCGTGCGAACTCACCAATACGCGCTAACGCGCGCGGTTTGGCTTACAGGGAGGGAGGTCTAAGCGGAGGAGCGAAGGACAGATCGGCGATGCGTGGCTGCTCTGGGATCGCAACACACACAAGTGACATCTCGAGGGTTATCGTCGCGTCGGTTGTTGCAGCAAGACCCGCTGGCGTGTGACAGCCACCGATCCCAGGGCAACAATTGCCGGCGAAGACCTGATGGCAATGCGAACATCCCGAATGCTGCACCGCATGCCCGTCAATAGCAGCAACCAGGGATGCGGACGCCTGGACCGCAGTTGTGGCCGATTCGGCGCACGGGTCTTCGGCCATCGTAAGCACAGCGCTCCAGACACTTTGGCTACCAAAGGCAGCCCATGCGAAAAAAAGCGCCAGAATCTGGTAGCTCTGCCACCCACAGCGTCGGGTTGTTCGAAATCGCTTCATACAGTCCAAGTTTCGGATCCGGACCTTCAGGGTCGCACGACCAGCTTACCAGCATCGGACGAACGACAACACAAGCGACCAATCTCCCTCGCCGTCCGCGACGTTTAAGCGCCCGCTGAGCTGCTGCCCATTCCTCGTCCCATCGGTGCATTTCGCTACTATCCGGTGGAGTGGTTCCCGGCTCAGGGTTGATGGCTCGCAAGAGCGAGTCTATTTCCCGCTCAAGGCTCTTGCCGTGTGTCGTCGTTCATTTCATGTCTTACTCGACTTATGTGGTCATAGATGACTTTGCGCAATCGATTCGTGACGCCGAGCGGCTTATGCTCAGGCAGTGCATGCCAGGGGGTGAAGGACAGATTTTCGCAAAATGCATTTTGCTGGGGAGTATCGAAAGCCTGAGATGGTATACGAATAGTGGCCACCTTGTAGAAGGGCGCTTGTGCTTCCGTCCACTCGATTCTGGAGTCCTCGACGTCCATACCCTCGGAGGTTCGAGGCTGTACTAAGAACTCCATGCATGCATCACCGTTTTTCAGGGTGCTGCGGAGTGCATCTCGCAAATAATCATGAGCGGGATCTTTTGGGATTGGGTCGGCAGCACTTGAGCATCCTCTGGCCGAGTATTTCACCGCTTGGCGCTCCGGCCCCATACCAAGCTGATACGGAACCATAGACCAATAGCGAGTTTGAAGGGGGTTTGAAATCCTCGAGTTGCGCGTCTTAAGAGCGATCAGCGTGCCTTTAGGCCCGAGATCGAACGGAATGCGAAGCTTCCGGTAGAAGTGATCGCTGTTACCATCCTGCAGAAACGCTCGGTAGCGCGCAGGATCGGTCGCGAAGAACACCGGATGATTGATCATGATAAAGTCTTGCGTCGTGGCGGCCGATTCATCCTCCAATAGCTTCTTTCCGGGTACACCCAAGACTTTAATCGCCATGCCGCGCGCGTCGCGTTTGATGTCTGCCCGAGTGGGATCACCCGAGCCGTTCGAAAAGCGAATCCACGCCTGATACGTTGCGCCGGGGACAAACATTCCCTTCGCCAGTCCTGCCGGCAGCGTGTCGAGGATATTGATTTCCGCTTTCACGCATCCGTGCGCTTTCGGATGCGCATCGCGACGCGCGCCACCGGCGGAGTATTGTTTGCGGATGGATTCTTCAATGATGAACGACAACTCATCAGCAATTGGCTTTTCGTCCGGGTAAAGATGCTCGCCTAATCCCGCGTCGCCACTGGGATAAGAAGCGGTGCTTGCCGCACTTGACGCGCTGGGTCCCGTGTTCCTGACCGCGTTCACATGGCAACCGCCCATCGCGAGTGTCAAAGTGACAGCCCCAACTTTAAGCATTAATCGAGCACTATCAGATTTCATTTGTCTTCCCCATTTTTGACTTGAGCATTCGGGGATTGGCCCCTTCCGAAATGTGCTCGACGCGGTCCTTCCACGCGCCTCTCAATCGGTGCAACCATAGGTATCGGGGTTGGCCGCAATCATAGAAGCCGATACCGTCCGTCTTGCTCTTCAAATAACTTCCGTGCCCCGGATCCCGCGGAGCAATGCTACGGTGGAGAGAGCGCCCTGGACGCTACCATGTGTAGACTTGGTATTGCAAAGTGTGCAGTGTCAAGGTTAAATCCGCATAACAGGGCGCGGGCTAATCGTTGTTGGTCAGTGGTACGGGCCCGCCGGGAGGGTTGACGTAGGAGCACTACACGCTTAGCTTAGCTGCCTGCAATGGGGCTGGAGTCCCCCCTAAACCGCTATAGAGCTGATGACTCCTACCGTGTTACGCGAACGTATACGGTGGGAGCGCGCCCACCGTCTGGATGGGTGTGATGGACAGCTCAAAATATTCCAATTTGTTACGCAGCTGGGCTTGCTCCGCTGCACGCGGTCGCGTGGGTGCTCCATTCGACCCTCGCCGACAAGACGGCGTCCGGCTCGACAGGTTCATGGCATGAGGTGCCGGATCGAATCCCTGCACGCGCGGGAAATTCTCGATTCCCGCGGAAGCCCTACGGTTGCGGTGACCGTGGTTCTCACCGACGGTGCCAAAGGCTGGTCCGCCGTGCCATCCAGAGCCTCCATCGGGCCTACCGCTCTATGCATACCTCAGCGGTGATTGGTCGGGATCGTCCTATGGGGCGTGGGTGTCGGTATTCACGAGACCTTCATGTCGGCGGCGATTGCCCATATGGTTCCGGCTTACCGCCGCGCGCCAGCCCACGGGATCTTCACGCAATATTTGGCGTGGCATGGTTTGCCGTTAGCGCCGCGCTCGGTGCGCCTACGATCACTCGCTGATGGCGACTGTCTTGATGGCTGCGCTCGCGCAACTCGCAGGGATCGGGCCGATTGCGATGGCTGCCAAGGCACTAAAGATATGAGCACGCCGACTGGCGAACTGAGCCCGGGCGACGATAGCGCGATGCCTCGCGCGGCGGGCAGACCCACCGTTCTGCAATCCGAAGCAAATGGAAGACAGACAATGCTGATTTCGATAGGTGTGATCAGTTTGGGTGCCGCGCTCGGCGCCCTGTTGCGGTGGTATTTCGCCACCCGCTTGAATGCAGCGTTCCCACAGTTGCCGCCAGGAACCCTGGCCGCCAACATCTTGGGTGGGTACCTCATCGGCATTGCCATGGCGGTGTTTCTGGCCTTTCCCGCTCTCTCGCCGTTCTGGCGTCTGCTGATTGTTACCGGGTTTCTCGGCGGCCTCACCACCTTTTCGACCTTTTCGGCGGAAGTGGTGACCGCTCTATTGGACGGGCGGAGTGTGTGGGCTTTGTCGACGGTCGCTACACACGTCCTCGGCAGCGTCGCCATGACACTCTTGGGCGTAGGAACCGTTCGACTGGTTCGAAGTCTATTCTAGGAGATCACCATGCAAGGGTTTCAACTGAGTTTCATCACGGAGTTGGATAGGCGCATTGAAGGCAAATAGATCAACGCGACCGACACCCGTCTTTTCTACATCGAGACACCGATCGAGTATGGGGAACTGGCGAAACAGTCCATGGTGCCCTCGTGAAGCCGACACTCATCGCATGCGCCGTGAGGAGGGCTAACTAGCAGCCCCAAGATACTTCAACCACGATATCTCGCTTCATCCCCGCCGAGTACTTCTCATCGAGCGGGCGCTCCCGTCGAGCGTTTCGCACCATCAAACTAAGTCTGGACACGCTCGGGCCGCACATTCCGGTCGCCTGGAATTCGAGTCGCGCATCGAGGCGGGCCGTCAACGGCGGGTTGCCACTCATTCAACGCGCCGTCGTATTAAGTTTTGGCAAAACTCCTTGTCAATTAGCTGTTGCCCTTGCGAAGGCTCCCGTGCGGCTCCAAATAGGTGTTTGAACGTTGACTATCCCATCAGGAGCACACATATGAAACACCTAACTCTATTGGTTGCGATGATCGCAATGGTGGGTGTCCTACCTGCCGTGGCGGCCCAGCCCTGCTCTATCCATCCTGCGAACGGGCTATCGGACGCGCAGCTGACCACTCTTGCGAAATTGTCGCAGGCTGAAGCTGAGAAGATCGCCGTGACTAAAATCCAAGGCAAGGATGCCGTCTCGATTGCCAGTGCCGAACTTGAGGCGGAACATCGCTGCCTGATTTGGTCGTTCGACCTGCGCGTCGCGGGCAAACCGGGTATCCAGGAGGTTCAAGTAGACGCCGGTGATGGAAAAATACTGTCGGTCAAACACGAAAGTGCGAGCCAAGAGGCAGCCGAGGCGAGCAACGAGAAAGCGCCCACCTCAGGGAAATAGTGGTCTCGAGGGAGACTAACCTAGAGTGCATCCCGGGGCCGGATGATTGCGCGGTGCGCCCGCGCTGGAGTTTGAAGTGATAAACGGAGCGAGTAAGCCATGACTACTCATGCAGATCGAGGATCTCTAGGTACTTATCGTCGCGCCGTTTCCATTGTGCTATCAGGACTGACGGCGGTGATGCTGTCTGCAGTCGCGCAGGCGGACAACTTCGCCAATGTCTACTATTCAGCCCGGAAGGAGCAGCTAGTGGTCACAATGGCATATCGTGGTACGAATCCCAACCACAGCTTTTCGTTGAAGTGGGGACAGTGCCGGGATATGGACGGCGGCGGCCGGGAGATCTCCGCAGAAGTGCTCGACAGCCAATGGCAAGACGTCGAGCAGAGCGATTTCAAGAAGACCGCGCGCTTTAGTTTGGCCGATATTTCTTGCCGCCCTGCGAAGCTCACGTTGCGATCGGCGCCCCGGTTTTTTTACACCCCAATGTCGGCGGCTTTCCTTGACTAATTCCGTACAGTGCCGTACAGTTTAATGTCGAGATGATATATGACTACTCCCGCGCGCAAAGGGGCTGAAGAAGCTCGCAATCAACTCCCCGACCTCCTGACGGCGGCCGAGAATGGGCGCTCCACGGTTATCACCAAGCACGGCCGCGCGGTCGCTGCCATTGTACCCATGGCCGATTTCACCGGAGGCGCTCGGCAACGGCCGCTGCTGCCCGTCAAGGGATCGGGTCGTGGCCTGTGGGGTGAAGACAGCAGCCGGACCTTCCGCAACCTGCGTGACGAATGGAACCGCTAGACCTATCGGGGTTGCCTGAGCAACCCCTTTTGCTGCTCGATACGGCTCCGATCATCTATTGCCTGGAGGACAACGCCGAGTTCGGACCGCGCTTCCAGCCGCTATTTGAGGCGCACGGCAGGGGCGATCTACGTTTTGCCGTCACCACAATGAGTCTTGCCGAAGTGCTGACGGGTCCGCTTCAATCCAGCGACGAGGCACTAACCCGCCGCTATCGCGCCATCCTGGAATCTTGGCAGGTCGTCGACCTCAATACCGATATCGCCGAGAGTGCGGCGCGGCTGCGTGCGTCTCTGCGTCTCAAATTGCCCGATGCGGTGCAAGCCGCCGCCGCCCTTGCTATCAACGCCGACGCGCTGGTCACTCACGACCGCGACTTTTCACGTCTGAAGTCGTTGCGTGTAATTTCGTAATCCAATGGGCGACGGCCTCGATATCCGTGCCCAGATCGTGTCCAACGCTCGCGCACCCCGAACTGGCCCCTGAGGATGCAATGATGACAACGAAAAGCCTTGAAGAATTGGCCCGCGACGGCACGCTGACGAATCCGGGTGCTATTCAGCTCGCGCAGGGCATACGTGAGCTACTGGGTTTCGACAATCCCGTCGCCAAAGTGCTCAACGCGCTCGAATTCGCGGCGGACGAGCACCGCAACCAGCGCCGCAAAGATGCTGACGCATCACCCTACATCAATCATTCGATCGCCTTGGCGCGCCTGCTGGCCTGCGAAGCCCTCGAGCAAGACGGCGATATTCTCGCCGCCGCGGCGCTGCATGATACCGTCGAGGACACTGACACGACATTCGAAGAGATCAAGGCCGGATTTGGCGGTGCGATCGCCGACATCGTACGCGAGGTCACCGACGACAAGACCATCGAGAAGGCCGAACGCAAGCGCCTACAGATCGAGTACGCCGCGCGCGCATCGATGGCCGCGAAGGCAGTGAAACTCGCCGACAAGATTTGCAATCTACGCGATCTTAACTCAGCGCCTCCCGCGGACTGGTCGATCGATCGCCGACGCGAGTACTTCGACTGGGCGAAGCAAGTGGTCGACGCCATGCGCGGCTCGTACCCACTGCTGGAGCGCTTCTTCGATGCCGAGTACGCGAGGCGCCCCTAAACATGCCCGCCACGCTTCGCGCGCTCCAAGGGAATATCGTCACTCTGCAGGTCGACGCGATCGTGAACGCCGCGAACTCTTCCCTGTTGGGCGGCGGCGGCGTAGACGGCGCCATTCACCGCGCCGCCGGCCGCGAGTTGGTGGAGGAATGTCGGCTGCTTGGTGGTTGCAAGGTGGGTGACGCCAAGCTCACCAAGGGCTACCGGCTGCCGGCGAAGTACATCATCCATACGGTGGGCCCCGTCTGGGCCGGCGGCACGCGAGGCGAGGCCGAGGCGCTTGCGTCCTGTTATCGGCGTAGCCTCGAGGTCGCAGCAGCGCATGGCGTGACCAGCATTGCCTTCCCCGGCATCAGCACCGGTGCGTATGGTTATCCGAAGCGCGAGGCGTGCAGGATTGCCATTGCGACCGTTCGCAAGCAGTTGGCAAGCGGTTCGGAACTCGCGGTGACCTTCTGCTGCTTTTCAGACGAAGACTTTGCGCTTTACGGCCAGCTGCTCGGGAACACATGAATGGCGACGAGGCGCGTGTTTCCTGCACCGAGACTGACACGCGGCATAAAGCTCCAGGCAATCCACGGCGCCCCCCGACGCAGCTGCAAATCGATTGGGCGCGTGTCATCGCCGATGGTCACCTCCACGAGGCGAGCGGCACGCGCTACGTGATTCTTTGCGCCGCAGTGCCTGGTGCGGGCCAATCGAGCAGCAGCGTCTCGCATTGCGCGCTCGCTTCCGGATCGAGTGCCGAGCCAATCGATGCTTGCGCCAGCATCAAACAGTAGAGCAGGGTCGCACGGGCCGCTCGATGAGGTTTGTCGTCGGCACTTTCGAGGAGCGATGTGATGTGGCCGAGACGCAGCCGGTCTATATCCAGGATGGCCTTCGCGGCGTGCGCGTCCGACCGGCCCCACAATCTGATTGCGGCTTCGACATCGGCACCGTCCCGAGCCGAGGACGACCGGCGACGCGGCAAGGCGAGCAGCTGACGTAGACGGTCGCCCGGTGGTTCGTTGCCGCGCTCCATTCGCTCGATGACCCGGAGCGTTGCGCGTTGTCGCCACGCTTGCAGCATGGCGACGAGCAGCGCCGGCCGATCCTTGAAATGCCAATAGAAGCTTCCCTTGGTGACGTGGAGGGACTTGGCCAGCGGCTCGATGCGGACCGCCTCGATGCCATGTTTGGCGAGGACGCGAAACGCGGCGTCGAGCCAAGCCTCGGCATCCAAGCGTCCCCGCTCGCCCGTCGCTTTTTTGGTGGTTAGCGGATGCAGCATGTGCTCTTGTACCTGCGTTACGCCGATGCCGCAAGCGAATGACCGGAGGCCATGACCCTTTGCGGCGCCTGCCGCGGAGCTCCCGAACAGCCGCATGTACGGCTGGGTCGGGTCCGGGCGCCCCCATCGGCGCCGCCCTCGGCACCACCAACGGCACCACCACCATCACCATTCCAATTCGCGTTGCGGGGGACGGGTGCCGCACCCGCGGGCACCCTGAGCCGGCGCCCCACGCGGCGACGGTGACCTTTCCGGCCGGACCCGGCGCGCGGCCCCATTCGATGGCGGAGACCATACGGGTGCGTATTGACAGCCGCGCCGTCGAGGCGTAAATCTCCGCTTGAGTTTCCGAGAGACCAAAACCATGACTACGACGGACGGGCTGGCGGCAGGGGCGGGCATCGGCAAATCGATCGATGCCTTCGGTATCCGTACCAACTATCACGAGGCGGGAACGGGAAAACCCGTTATTTTGCTGCACGGGTCGGGTCCCGGGGTTTCGGCCTGGACCAATTGGCGGCGGGTGATGCCGGCGTTCGCAGAGCATTTTCGCGTGCTCGCGCCGGATATGGCAGGGTTCGGGTATACCGAACGGCGCGATGACCTGACCTATGACATCAAGCTGTGGGTAAAGCATCTGATCGGATTCTTGGATGCCTTAGGAATCGAGAAGGCGCATTTGGTGGGCAATTCGTTTGGCGGCTCGTTGTCGCTGGCGGCGGCGCTGCGCTTTGCGGATCGCTTCGACCGCATCACCCTCATGGGTACCCCCTGCGGTAAATTCAATATGACGCCCGGCCTGCGTGCCGGATGGTTCTATGAGCCCTCGCTCGAGAACATGCGAGCGATCATGAAGTTATTCCCCTTTGATGAAACGCTCGTCACGGAGGAGTTGGTGCGCGAGCGCTATGAAACAAGCCTGATTCCGGGTGCCCAAGCCGGTCTGCGAAAACTGTTGGTCAAACCGAGCGACACCGGCGACACACCGTTGTCCGGCATGCCCGAAGAGGCGCTGACCGCATTGCAGCACCCGACGCTGATTTTGCAAGGCCGCGAAGATCGCGTCATTCCAATGGAAATGAGTTTGCGACTCGCGACCAGCATTCCTCGCGCGGAACTGCACCTGTTCGGTCGGTGCGGGCACTGGGTGCAAGCCGAACGTCAAGATGCGTTCGTCGCGCTGACATTGCGCCACTTCCGCTAGCGTCGCACGCATGTCACACATTGAAGCGCTGGGGTACGTCGAGTTGGCGGTGTCGGACATCGGAAAATGGACCGACTTTGCCGCCAATCTGCTGGGGCTCCAATCGATACCGCGGACGGACGGGTCGGTCGATCTGCGTATGGATGCGTATGCGATGCGGTTGCGTCTGACTCCCGGTGCGCTCGATGACATCGGCTGCGTGGGATGGGAGGTCAAAGACTCGAGCGCCCTGAAATCGCTCAAGGCCAAGCTCTTACAGCATGGAATTTCAGTGTCGGAAGGAACGGCCGCCCAAGCGGCCGATCGGTATGTGACCGGACTCATCTCGTTCCATGACCCCGAGGGCCTGAAGTCCGAGGCGTATTTCGGCCCGCTGCAACGGACCAACGCCCCCTTCGTGAGCGCCCGTGACGTCTCGTTCAAAACGGGCCGTGGCGGGTTGGGCCATATCGTACTGACGGTCAAAGACTTGCCGGCTCAGGAGGCATTCTATGAGGACGTGCTCGGCTTTCGAATATCGGACTATATCCATACGGAAGTGATCCCGGGCAAGCCGCTCGATCTCACCTTCATGCGATGCAATTCCCGTCACCACTCTCTGGCCCTGGCTCGCTTGCCGCTGAAGAAAAAACTTCAACATCTCATGATCGAAGTTCGCTCGATCGACGATGTGGGTCGTGCCATGTACCGTTGCATGGAGGCGGGCGCGCACATATCGCTGACGTTGGGCCGGCATTCGAACGATGAAATGCTGTCCTTCTATCCGTTGACTCCGTCGGGCTTCGATATCGAGTACGGCTGGGGTGGGCTGGAAGTGGATGACGACACATGGCACGTGCTGAGCCACGATACGAATTCCGCGTGGGGGCACCGTTATCAGCGGCCGCCGCGGGCGGATAAACCGGCAGATGGCAGCCCCCGTCAATCGCCGGCATCCACGCCCGGAGCGGGGGTGACCGACCGTGTCGTCGGCACCGCTGCTACCCCCGCTGCACAGGCGGCCCGGCCGGATGTCGCGGATCTTCGCATTCAACCGCAGGGGCGAGACGCGTGACCGGAATCGATGGCCTCGCTGGCACGCCTGCTACTCCCGCTCCCCAGGCGGCGCGGCCGGATGTCGCGGATCTTCGCGTTCAATGGCAGGGGCCAGACGCGTGCGGGGCCGCCACCGATTCTCTGCGCCGCTCGTTGCGACTGCCCGTCATCGTCGCGCCCATGTTTCTGGTCTCGAGTCCGGCGCTGGTGGTTGCCGCGGCACGGGCCGGCGTACTCGGCGTCTATCCCCCGGCCAATTCGCGCACCATCGAAGATCTTGCGGCCCACGTGCAACAAATCGATGCGGGGGTGCAAGCAGAGGGGAAATCGGGTCAGTGGGCAGTCAGTCTATTCGTTCATCCGAGTTACGACCGATTCGATGCCGAACTGGATCTCATCGCCCGCTACAAACCGCGCCTGGTCATCACGGCGTTGGGGGGGCCGAAACGCGCACTGGATCGCGTGCGAGCGTTCGGCGGTCTCGTGTTCTCGGATGTCACCAGCCTCCTGCATGCGCGTAAGGCCGTGGATGCGGGCGCCGACGGTTTGGTATTGGTCGCGAACGGCGCGGGGGGTCACACCGGCACTTATAGCGCGTTCGCGTTCGTCGATGAGGTCCGAAAGTTCTGGGAGGGACCCATCGTATTGGGCGGCGCCATTTCCAACGCGCGCGCCGTGCGCGCGGCGCTCACATTGGGTGCGGATTTTGCATATATGGGCACTCGCTTCATTGCGACGCGCGAGAGTATGGTGAGCGATGCCTACCGCGAGATGCTCATTCGCTCCAACTTGGCGGATATCGTGACCACCCGCGCGATCACCGGAATTTCGGCCAATTGGATGCGCGAAAGCTTGGACAGGGCGCACTTCGATATCGCCAAACTGGACATGCCCGGCAAAATCGATTTTTCAGACATCGCGGGCGATGGCAAGGCGTGGAAGAACATCTGGAGCGCGGGGCATGGGGCAGGCAGCGTGCTCGAGATTCAGACCGTACGCGAGGTGGTCGATGAATTGGCCGATGACTATGCGCGATTGAAGTCGTGCAATGAGGCTTTGGAGCAATGGCCGAGGAACTGACCGTGTCGATTCCGGCGCTATACCCAGGCGCCTCCCCGACGTTGTTCGGCCCGGCGGCGGTCAGGACCAGGAAACTCAGCGACGGGTCATTGCTGTTGGACAATGCCCTGCCGTTGCCCGAGTACCCTTCATCGCTGTTGGAGCGATTCGACCACTGGGTCGAGCGGCGTCCTGACCAAGTGTTCCTCGCGGAACGTGCTTCGACCGGCTGGCATGAGGTGTCTTACGCACAGGCGCAGCAGCAGATCGATGGCTTGGCGCGTTCACTGCTTCCGTTGGAACTATCCGTCGATCGCCCTTTGATGGTCATGTCCGCGAATAGCGTGGGACATGCGTTGATCGTGCTCGCGGCCATGCGGATCGGCGTGCCGGCGGCCGTGGTGTCACCGCAACTCGGCACGTCCATGGCCGACCCGGCCCGCTTGCATGCGACAGTGGCAACCCTGACGCCCGGCGCGATTTATTGCGGCGCCGGTATCGATCATCGCGTCGTGGCCGCCGCGCTTGGACATCTCGGCGTCCCGCTCCTGGTAGGCGCGGACATCGAGGAGCCCGGCTTCACCCCATTGCACGCCTTGGACCGATGCTCGAGCGCATTGGTGAGCGAGCGCTACCGGTCGCTGTCGCCGGACTCTCCCGCGAAGATTCTCTTCACCTCGGGCTCCACGGGACTGCCGAAAGGAGTCATCGTCACTCAGCGCATGATGTGTTCGAACGCAGCCGCGCTCGGTAGCGTATGGCCATTGCTGTTGACCCATCCGCCCCAACTGCTCGATTGGCTGCCCTGGAGCCACGTGTTCGGCGGGAATTGCTGCTTCAATGTGTCGCTGTATTACGGCGGGTCCTTTTTTATCGACGACGGACGGCCCATCGGCGCGGGGATGGCGCGTACGGTCGAGAATCTTCGGTTGAGCGCTCCCAATTTATACTTCAACGTGCCGTTGGGATTCGATTTACTCGCGCAGTGCCTGGAATCCGACGACAAGCTTGCGCGCCGCTTCTTGTCCGGTCTGCTGTTCATGTTCAACGCCGGCGCCGCGCTGCCGGCAAAATCTCGCGCCGCGCTCGAAGCGATCGCGGTGAAGACGCTTGGCCGCTGCCCGCCGATTATCGGCGCGTGGGGATCCACTGAGACGGCGCCGTTTGCGACCGTCGTGTATTTCGATACGCGCCACGCGGACAATCTCGGAATCCCGATCCCCGGCACCACCGTCAAAATGCTGCCGCACGAAGGCCGGTTCGAGTTGCGCGTGAAGGGCCCGAACGTCACGCCGGGCTATTGGCGCCGCCCCGATTTGACGCGGCAAGCTTTCGATGCGGATGGCTTCTACCGCATCGGCGATGCCGGTCGATTCGCGGACGCCGCTCATCCCGAAGCGGGGATTCGTTTCGAGGGTCGAGTGGCGGAGAATTTCAAGTTGACGTCCGGTACGTGGGTCAATGTGGGCGTCCTGCGCGTGGATCTGTTGGATGCCCTGAAGCCGTATGTAGAGGACGTCGTGATCACGGGCCACGGACGCGACACCTTGGGCCTGCTCGTATTTCCATCGATCACGGCGTGCCGCGTGCTCGTTGGGGCCGATGCTGACGGGCTGGACAGCCTCGCGCTGGTGCAGCATCCCGCGGTGATCGACGCGGTCCGCCACGGGCTGCGCCAGCATTCGCTGGGACAGCGGGGGTCTAGTACGCGCATCGAGCGATTCGTTATCCTGCACGATCCCCCGAGCCGCGAGAAGGGCGAACGTACGGAAAAAGGCTCGCTCAATCAACGCGCCGTGTTGACCGCACGTGCCGCCGATGTCGAAGCGCTGTACCGGACGGGACAGCGTGTAGAGATTCTAGAATGATTCATCAATACATCGATTGCCGGTTTAACGCCGGTTCTTCCCACCCACGAGGGACAGTCACATGTTGACCCGCGCACGCGATTACATCGATCTGACCACCGGCTCGATCGATCGACGGATATTTTGGGAGCAGGCGATCTACGACAGGGAATTGGAACGCATATTCGCGCGCTGCTGGCTGTTCGTCGCGCATGAATCACAACTACCCAAGACGGGCGACTTCATCACCGCTTCCATGGGAGAGGATGCCGTCATCGTGGCGCGCGCCGCCGACGGCAGCATCCACGTCATGTTGAACTCCTGTCCACATCGCGGAAATCGCGTCTGTTTCTCGGACAGCGGCAATACGCGGGCATTCGTCTGCAACTATCACGGTTGGGGGTTCGGCCTCGACGGCAGCTTGAAAGGCATGCCGGAGGAGCGCGTCTATCGAAGTACGCCGGGGTTCCACAAGAAGGATTGGGGTTTGCGTCAAGCACGCGTCGAGAGCTATCAGGGGCTGGTATTCGCCACCTTCAGTGACGATGCGCCTTCCCTCGCCGACTACCTGGGAGATTTTCGCTGGTACCTCGACGCGGTATTGAACCCGGAGGAAGGCGGTACGGAGTTCTTGCCGGGCGCGACGCGCTCGGTGATGGCATGCAACTGGAAATTCCCCGCCGATAATTTTGCCGGAGATATCTATCACGCGCTGTGGACGCACCTGGGCGGTGCCGAGCCCACCTTGGGGCAGCGCGGAGGCGTCAAGATCGACAACGAAAATTCCTACCAAGTGAGCGTCAACGGCCATGGCTGGGAATTCGGTACCAATATGGTCGGCAATGCGGCGACCATGGGCGACCGCGAGATCTTGCGCTATATGCGCTCGCGTGCCGATGCCATCGCCGCCCGGCTGGGCGCGTTTCGTCGCGACATGTGGGGCGCGGTATCGTCGGCAACGATTTTCCCCAATTTTTCGTTTCTTCCCGGTTACTTTACGTTTCGGGTGTTCAACCCGGTGGGACCGCACAAGACCGAGTTGCACGCCTGGACATTGGTACCGAAGAACATGCCCGAGGAGATCAAAGACAGGTTTCGGCGCGGCACGATGCGCACCTTCTCGCCCGGCGGCATTCTGGAAATGGACGATGGCGAGAACTGGGAGCATTCGACGAGCGCCAACGCGGGCTTCGTCACCCGTCATCAACGCCTGTGTTATTCCTTGGCACCCCGGGGCCGGGAAGAATCATCGGAGCTGCCCGGTATCGTTCATCGGGGCCAGCTTTCCGATGCCAATCAACGCGAGTTCTACAAACGCTGGGCCGAACTCATGGATGCGGCGTCGTGGTCCGAGGTGCCCATGGCGCCGGCCACCAAGAGCCTACCGGAGGTTGCGTGAACACCGCGGCGGCCTCGATGGACAGGCCCTGGGCAAGAGCGGCGGCCGAGCAGCTGTTGACGCCGTGGGCGCAGGGTGCATCCGTGGAGGATGGACTCCTGCGTCGGGTCGAGCGGTTCCTGCACAAGGAAGCGCGCCTGCTCGATCTGGAGCGATATCGCGAATGGTATGCGCTTTTGGCGGAGGATCTATTCTACTGGATGCCGTTACGGGAAAACCGCCAACGCCGCGATTCGCGGCGCGAATTAGAGCCCGACAATGTCGCCTTCTTCGATGAGCGCAAGGCGGATATCGACGTTCGCCTGCAGCGCTTGGAAAGCGGCAAGGCATGGATCGAAGATCCCGCGGGCCGCCATGTCTATGCCATCACGAACATCGAGGCTTTCGAGACCGATACGCCGGGCGAACTGGAGGTGCTGTCGGTGTTCACTCTCTATCGCAACCGTTCGCTACGCGATGAGTCGATGCTGATGGGCAGACGGCGCGACGTGTTGCGCAGCGTGGGCGCGGATTTCCAGATTGCGCGGCGTCTCATCCTGTTGCAGCAGGCGCTCCTGTTGACCAAGAATTTGTCGGTGTTTTTTTGAGCCGCAAGAGGCAATGCTGCGCGGCGCACCGCTCGCGTTCTCGAGAATACATGCTTTTTGAGGGGTACATGAATGGGTAGTCTCCAAGACGTGCGCACCATCGTGACCGGCGCGGGCAGCGGGATAGGTCGCGCCGTGGTACGGCGATTCCTGGCCGAAGGCGCCAGGGTCGTCGCGGTCATTCGCAATGCGGACGACGAACCGACGCTGGCAGCGGAGGGAGCGCTCACCGTGACCGGTGACGTCGCGCTCTACGAGACCTCGGCGCAGGCGGTGACCTTGGCCGAGGAGCGGTTCGGCGGGCTCGATGTCTTCGTCGCGAACGCGGGTCTGTGGGATTTCCACAAGAAACTCGAGAAACAATCCCCCGAGGAACTGGCGGCGGCGGCGCGCGAGATCTTCGATGTCAACGTCATGGGTACGGTGTACGCGGCTCGCGCGGCCGCAGCCGCGCTGCGCCGCTCGAAAGGTTCGATCATCGCGACCGGTTCCAATGCCTGCTTTCGCGCAGGCGGCGGCGGCTGTTTGTATACCGCCTCGAAGTTCGCTCTTCGGGGTGTGATCATGCAACTCGCGATGGAACTTGCCCCGGACATTCGCGTGAACGGGGTGGCGCCGGGCGCGACCGACACGGCTCTGTCGGGACCGCGGGCACTGCAGCAGCAGGACAAATCCATGAACGCCGATGCAGCGCGATTGGCTGCCATGAGTTCGCACATCCCCTTGGGCTTCGTGTCGAGGCCCGAGGACCACGCGGGGCTGTACGTGCTGCTGGCCTCCCGGGAGAATTCGAGATATATCACCGGCACGATGATATCGAGCGATGGCGGGTTGACCGTCGGCGTCTAATGCAGACCGAGAACTACAGCCTGTAACACCTTTGGCACGCGTTGCCCCAGTGCGACACGTTCGCCGGTTACGGGTGGCTATACATCGGTGCGTGGGCGATAGGCATGGGCGCGTTCTCGATCGCACTGACCTTTCTCCCCTGCCCGGCTGAAGCTGCGCCCGAACCAGGCGGTTTGCCGACGCTCGCAAGATAAGCGGTGATTTACGGCAAGCCCGGCGGCGTCCCGCATCGCTCACCTCCCGACCCGCGCGGCCAGATGTTCGGGATAACGGGCGCCGTGGATCTGGATTTGCGCGAGTGCTTCGGCAATCCGACGCAGGTCCTCCCTCGACAGCTCGACCGCGGACGCGCCCATATTCTCCTCCAGACGATGCAGCTTGGTCGTGCCCGGGATCGGTACGATCCAGGGCTTCTGCGCCAGCAGCCACGCCAGGGCGATCTGAGCTGCGGCGGCCTTCTTCTCCTTGGCGATCGTGGTGAGCAGGGTGATCAGTGTCTGGTTCGCCTTGCGATTGTCCGCGGAGAATCGCGGCACGCTATTGCGGAAGTCGTCATCCGCGAAGGTCGTCGATTCATCGATCTTGCCGGTCAGAAAGCCTCTGCCGAGCGGACTGAACGGAACGAAGCCAATGCCGAACGCTTCGCAGAGTGGCAGGACGTCCGCCTCCGGCGCCCGCCACCACAGCGAATACTCACTCTGTAGCGCCGCGACCGGCTGCACCGCGTGGGCGCGGCGAATGGTCTCCACACCGGCCTCCGAAAGACCGAAGTGGTGGACCTTGCCCTCGGCGATCAATTCCCGCACGCATCCGGCCACATCCTCGATCGGTACGTTGGGGTCGGGACGGTGTTGATAGAAGAGGTCGATTCGGTCGGTCCGCAGTCGCCGCAAAGCCGCCTCCGCCACGCTGCGGATCCGCTCCGGCCGGCTGTCGAGGCCGGCGGCGGAGTTGCCGTTTCGGAATCCAAACTTGGTTGCGATTACGGCGGGAGCGAAATCGCATCTGCGATAGAAATCAATCGTACGGCCGGGCTGTGGGATGGGAGTTCGCATCTGCGATAGAAATCAATCGTACGCCCGGGCTGTTGAGACGCGAGTTCGCATCTGCGATCGGAGTCGTACGGCCGGGGGCGCTGTTTGTGAGCTCGCGTCTGCGATGCGATTGTACGGCCGGGGCCGCTGGGTGTGAGTTGTACGGCCGGGGGGCGTAGCCAGTGGCCGCGTCTGTGCCGGGATACCGGAACGCGCGCCGAAGATGCTACATTGGCTCGCTCGTGCCATGCGCGCAGGGCACCGCAAATCGCGGGGCCTAGCCGGGTGTCGCGCGGCAATTGGTTACGGCGCGACAGGCGATCACTCGAACACAGCAGGGAGCTGACATGTTTAAAGTAAATTACAGGTACCTATCATGGCTCCTCTTGGCCGGCTCGTTGCTGAGCGCTCAGGCTGCCGACGACAGGTCTGGCTATACCAAGCCAAAGGTCAGGGCGATCACGGCGTTCGTACGCGTTGATCCCGCCTCGCTGGATCAGCAGGTCGGCGAGGCGCTCGCGGTGCTGCGCTCGGCTCGAGCCGAATTCGAGAAGCAAGGCTACGAAACCGAGACGCTGCGCATCGTGACGCAGCCCCTCGGTGAGCTCGTGCAGGGTCAGTCGGAAGCACAAGCACTGGGCTTCCTCAAGCGATTGGACGATCTTGCCGCGAAAGAAAATTTCACGCCGAGCGTGGGTCCGGCGATGATGCACGACAACGACGATCCGAGCACCGTCCGGCTGGCCGAGAAAGCGCTGTCCACGCTCTCGAGCGTGCAGATCAACACGGTGATCGCCGACGATGACGGCATCCATTGGAAGGTCATCAAGGAGACGGCCGCGCTGATTCACTACGTGAGTGAGCACAGCGTCCACAGCCAAGGCGATTTTCAATTCACCGCCACCGCCATGTTGAAGGCCTACGGGCCGTTCTATCCGGGCACCTGGCACGATGGGCCGGGCAAGCAGCTGTCGATCGGCTTCGAAGGCGCGAATGTCGTGCAGGAAGTCTTCGCACGCACCCACGGCGATTTCGCAAGATCCGTCGCCGAATTGACGAAGCAGCTCACGGTGCATGCGCGAGTGGCCGAAGCCGTTGGCGAGCGCGTCGCGGGCGACAAGGGGTGGACCTTCATGGGGGTCGATCCGACCCCGGCACCGCTCGGCGACGTATCGATCGGCGCTGCCATCGAAACCTACACCGGTGCGAAATTCGGCTCGAGCGGCACGTTGACGGCTGCCTTGGCGATCACGACGGCGGTCAAGGCCGTGCCGGTCAAGCAGATCGGCTATTCAGGACTGATGGTGCCGGTCATGGAAGACAAGCTGCTCGCGCGGCGCTGGGCCGAGGGCAGCTACCACACCGATGATCTGCTCGCCTACTCCGCGGTCTGCGGTACGGGATTGGACACGTTGCCGCTTCCCGGCGATGTGAGCGTCGAACAACTGGGCCGCATCCTGGGGGATGTGGCCGCACTTGCTTGGAAATGGAAGAAGCCGCTGTCGGCGCGCTTGCAACCGGTGTGGGGTAGAAAGGCGGGCGAGCAGACCGAGTTCGGAAGCCAATACTTGTTCAATACCACGTTGCACTCAGTGCCGTAGGCCTGAGCAACCGCGCCTTGCCCGCATCGGTGCCTCCCGCATCGGCCCCTACCTATACGTTTCTTGCCGTGGGGCCTTTAGATGCCGCCATTGGTAACACGGATGAATGCCGCGAGCGTACCAATAGGCTTCTTGCTGACTGGGGGGCCTTTAGGTTTTACTGGTCATTGCAGGGGCGCTCCGGCCGCTGCCCAGCACCTCCACGATAAAGGCATCATGCAGCTCATCGATAACTGCTCCACCCAAATCCGATCAGGCGTGACCGTCCATCTGGGCAGGCTCGTTCTCGCCCTCGCTCTGGGCGCGCTGGGCCATGTGTCGAGCGCCGCCGCAGCCGATGCGCCGCCGGCTGCCGCCGAAAAATTGGCGGACAAAAAATTCGCGGCTGTAGATCATCTTTTCGCCGACTACGCCCTCGATGCGCACATTCCCGGCATGGTCTACGGCATCGTTGCCCATGGCCGGCTGGAGTACGTCCGCGGCATCGGGGTGCAGGACCTGGAGTCGAATCGCCCGGTGACCGCGGATACCCTGTTCCGCATCGCTTCCATGACCAAGGCCTTTACCGCCTTGACCGTCTTGAAACTGCGCGACGACGGCAAGCTCGAACTCGACGCGCCGGCGGAAACCTACGTTCCGGAGCTTCGCGGCTGGACCTACCCGACGCAGGACTCGCCGCGAATCCGCGTGCGTCACCTCATGAACCACACCGCCGGCTTCGTCACCGATGATCCGTGGGGCGACCGGCAAACACCGCTCCCCGAGCCCGAGTTTTCACGCCTGCTGCGCCAGGGGGTGCCGTTCGCCCGCGCGCCGGGCACGGCGATGGAATACTCCAATCTGGGCTTTGCGCTCCTGGGACGGATCATCACCAACGTGTCCGGCGAACCGTTTGCGGACACGATCGCTCGAACGCTGCTGCAGCCGCTGGGCATGTCTTCCACCAGCTTCTTCGTCACCCGTGCTCCGGTCGACCGCCGGGCTCTCGGGTATCGATGGCAAGACGATGCCTGGCGTCTCGAACCGACCATGCCGCACGGTGCCTTCGGCGCGATGGGCGGCATCCAGACCAGCGCCGTCGATTATGCCAAGTGGGTGGCCTTTCTCTTGTCCGCCTGGCCGCCGCGCGATGGCGCGGAGGCCGGACCGGTCAAGCGCGCGACGGTCCGCGAGCTGGCAACAGGGTCCAATTTTCCGAGAATCCGGCTGCGCCCGGGGCACCCGGCGGAAGGCACCTGCCGCCAGGCAGCGAACTATGGCATGGGCTTATGGGTGGCAGTCGACTGCGATTTAGGACTGACGCTGAGCCACGGCGGCGGGTATCCGGGTTACGGCTCCCATGTCCTGCTCCTGCCCGATCACGGCGTGGGCATTTTCGCGTTCGCAAACCGCACCTACGCCGGCCCTTCGGCGCCCGTCTGGGATGCGGCCATCGCGCTCAGCAAGGCGGGGTTCTTCGAGGATCGCGAGATACCCATCAGCAAAGACTTGGCCTCGGCCTATCGCACGGTCGGAGCGATCTATGTGCGCGGCGATGTCGCCCAGGCCGCCGACCAACTGGCCGTGAATTTCCTGATGGATCGGGACGCCGCGGGCTGGCAGCGCGACCTTGCCAGCCTCAAGAAGCAGACCGGCGAGTGCGACACGAGCACGCCCCTCTCGGCCTCGAGCGCTCTCGCCGGCGAATTCATCTGGCGTTGCGCGTACGGCCGCCTGAGCGGCAGCCTGTTGCTGGCACCGACCCGACCCCCGCGAATTCAGGAAATCAAATTTGCACGCAAGACACCCTGACGCCGCGGTCGCGGCACACCTAGAAAGTCGCGGCACGATCCTCGAGCGGGTCATGGGTGCGCCGTGCCACCACGAACATCGGTTCCAATTCCTGGATGCGATTCGCGGTCACGGGCTTCGGTGGCGGCACGATCTCGATGAGCTCTTGGCCCTGGGTCAGCACCGCAACACCCAGATCGAGCACCAGCATCAATGCCAGCGACAGGCACAGCGACATGGGTTTGCGCCGCACCGATACGCGTTCCTCGTCGGGCTCGGGTAATCGCGCCGTGGACGCGCTGCTCGAGATTTCGCCGATGAGGCCGCCGACGCAGAGCAACGCGAATGTCAGACCGGTGCGCTCCAGGGCCAACGGCCCGGGCAGCGCCGTCGACAGCACCAGCGCGATGAGGCCGTAGCACACCAGGATGAAAGCAACGGTCGCCACCGGGTCGACCGGCCGCTGCGCTTCGGTCGATTCGCCTCGGCCGGCTCCGCTGATGAGCGTACCGCGCTGGCTGGCGCCTGCCGCGAGATGGAGCACCAGATCGGCGCATAAGCACACCAGGGAGCCGGCGGCCGCGAGGGAAAAGGTAACGATGAAGTCGATCACACGAACTCCTGAGCTCTCGGGCAAAGTTGTCGGCGAACGGGCAAAAATACTGTGATTTGGTTCGCAAACAGTCGACTCGGCGCGCACGACGTTGCGAAGCGATGTTGGAATTGAGACGCCGGTTCCGCGGCGCGAACGCGTACCGAGGCGGCCAGGTACGCCTGCCGGGGCCTGTTGCCCGCGGGATTTGCGCGGCAACAAGATTTTGCATGGGCCCTGGTGCCGCTGGTCGTGTGCAATGGCGCCCATGGCGAATGCCGGGGCGCCGGTGTGATGCCATGGCGCCGATGATAAATGCCGGGCGCCGGTTGGTTCAACCAGCGCGTGGGGCCGCGCCGGTCACGGTGTCATGAGAGTGACCGTGATACTCGACGAACGCGTCTCACCGGCCGCGAGCACGAATACCCCGGGCTTGTCTCGAAAGTCTCCCGCAAAGCCTTGCGGGTCCGTGACGCCGTGCCAGGGCTCGATGCAAACGAAATGCGCTGTGGGTTTCGACCAAAGGCCGAGGTAGGGGGCGTCGGGAAAGCCCACCTGGATGCGCGGCCCATCGTGGCTGCCGTATATCACGGAGCGGCTCTCGAGGTGATCGAAGATGAGGACGTCGCTATCGAACAGCGCGTCCGTCAGGGCCAGCCGTCGCTGCACCACCGGCGTCGGTACGGGCTCGGGCTTCAACAGGCCGGCCGCATCGATGCGCCGAACCGGGTCCGGCTCATCGGTTTCGAATTCTATGAAATGCGAGTCTCGGCGCCGCCCGAAGGGCAGCGGCCACCGGAACGCGGGGTGGTAGCCGAAGCTTGCGGGCATGTCGCCGTCGCCCCGGTTACGGATATGCGTCGTCAACGACAGCGCCGGGCCGATCAACTCGAAGTGGACCTCCAGCTCGAAGCGAAACGGGTAGACCTGCAAGGTGGCGGCATCGGCGGCCAAGGTAAACACCGCGCTCGATGCGCCGGTAGCTCGAATCGAGAACACCTTGCCGCGCGCGAATCCGTGTCTGGAAAGGCAATATGTTTCCGAGCCCAGGCGATAGCTGCCGCCGGCCAGCGCGCCGACGATGGGAAAGAGAAGCGGAGCGCGGCCGGCCCAAACGGCGGGATCGCCGTTCCATAACAAATCACGCCCGGCCCGATCCTGGAGGACGGACAATTGGGCCCCCAGGGGATCGATCTGCGCGCTGAGTTCGCCCGAGCTCAGATGTACCCATGGGTGGGGTTGGTCCATGTCCGATCGCCTCGCAAACTGCGTCGATGCCGCAGGACGCGATGGTAGCAGGACATGATGGTGGGAAGGGCATGAAGGTCGCAGGACATGATGGCGGGAGGGGTCTGGGTAAGGCCTCGAATCACGCGCGGGTCGGCCCCTCGTCAACGGCGTCCCTCGGTGGTATTTTCGAGGGGGGAAGGGCGCGCTTGCCGATCGCGGTGATGTTTTGCCCCTCGCTGGTCTTGCGCCGCGCAGTAGCAAAAAAACTCAGACAGGAGATAGCACCATGTTGCCAACCCGCTTGCCTACCCCGGACGGGGAGGAGTGGCGCCTGCGATGTGAGCTCACCGATTTCTATCACCTGGTCGACTTCCTGGGCTGGACCGAGATGATTTTCAACCACATCTCGGTACGTTTGCCGGGCGCGGCGCATCACTACCTGGTCAATCCGTTCGGTCTCAATTATTACGAGATCACGCCTGAAAATCTCCTCAAGGTGGGGGTGGACGGGCGCCTGGTCGAACCGTCCGATTATATCGGCAACCCTGCGGGCTTTGCGCTGCATGGCGCGATCCACCAATCACGGGCCGATGTCGCCTGCGTGGCGCACACCCATACCACCGCGCTATCGGCGGTCGCCATGAAGCGCGGCGGGTTCGATCACAATAATTTCTACGGGGCGCAGTTCCAGGGACGGGTGGGCTATCACGATTTCGAAGGCGTCACGCTCTTTGACGAAGAGCGTGGCCGCATGGTCGCCAGTCTGGGAGACAAGCATATCCTGGTATTGCGTAACCACGGCGTTGCGGTGTGTGAACGGGATATTCCGAGCACGTTCCTGTTGCTGTGGATGGTCCAGCGCGCCGCGGAGATTCAATGCCAGACGGCCGCGTTGGGCGGCGAGGACGTGATTCTCAGCGATGCGATCAGAGGGCGCTGCCGCGATGCGTATGACCACCTGGCCCGCGACGTTGGCGTGACTCGCATGGTGTGGGAGGCGAGCGTGCGGAAGATGAGAAGGCAGGCGGGCAACCACTGACAGCCGCGGAGTTGCCGCGACCGCAGCGACCCGGGGCAAGCCGATTCGTCCATCCACGCCAGCGTCCTCGCCGAAATTCAGCGCGACCGATCGCCCGCGCGTCAGCTCTCGCCCGCCGCCCCGCCGCCCTTCACGATGGGACTCAAGCGGGCAACGCTGCAGAGGCCGGCGAGCAGCGCGAGACCCGCGGCCACCAGCGCCGGAACGCGATCGCTGCCGATGCCCACGGATAGCAGCGCCGCGATCAATGTCGCTCCCAGCGTCTGACCGGTCAAGCGAGTCGTCGAGATCAGTCCGCCCGCCGACGCGGCGCGTGCGGGCGGCGCCGACTGCACGATCAGGCGCGCGTTGGGGGCCAGAAACAGACCGAACCCGACGCCGCACAGAGCCATTCGCCACACCATGTCGGCATGCGATATGTGGGCGGGCAGGAACGCGATCATCAGCAACGCGGCGGTGGCGATCGCCATGCCGATACCGCCGAGCAGTCCCGCGGGGAAACGATCGGACAGCGCGCCCGCGAGCGGCGCGACGATCATCATGGTCAGCGGCCATGGCGTGATCACGGCTCCCACCTCTCCCGGCGAGAAGCCGAAGTGCAGCTGCAAGCGGAACGGCAGGGACAGGATGACGGTCATGGAGGCGATGAAAGCCATGAGGCCACCGAGGCTGGACAAAGCGAGTACCGGCTTCGCCAGCAGATCGACCGGCAATATGGGCATCTTCGACTCCAATTCGCGCCGCACGAAGACGACAGCGGCCGCCACCCCCGCCGCGACGAGCGCCGCCGGCACTGCCGCCGCATCGCCCTGCGCGAAGCGCTCCAGACCCGAAATGATGAGGCCGAAGGTCACCGCGCAAAGCAGCGCGCCCAGCACGTCGTACGGTTCTTGGTGCGGTCGGGGTTCGGGCAGCGCCTGCCGGCCGAGCAGCAAAGACAATAGCGCCAGGGGTGCCGCTGCGGCGAAGATCCACGGCCAGGACGCCACCGACAGTATCAGGCCCCCCAGCGTGGGTGCCAACGCTCCGCCGCTGGATACGACGATGCTGTTGATACCCAGGCCGCGCCCGAGCTGGCGAGCGGGATAGATGGCGCGGATCAGCGCGCTCGACACGCTGAGCGACGCCGCCGCGCCGAGCCCCTGGATGGCCCGCAGCACTACCAGGAACGGCAGGCTGTTGGCGAAGAAACACAGCACCGTCGATACCAGGAACATGAGCTGGCCGTACTGGTAAAGGCGCCGCAATCCGATGCGGCTGCCGAGCGCCGAGAAGGGCAGCAAGGTCATCACCAGAACCAGCTGGTAGACAGTCACCACCGATACCGCCGCGGAAGACGCGACGCCCAGATCGCGCGCCAGGGTGGGCAATGCCACCGTCACGATCGAGGCGTCGATCACCGCGAGCGCCGCGCCGCAGCAAACCGCCAGAATCGCAAAGTAGCGGCGGGGCGCGGGCAACCCGTCGATCGCGCTTTGCACCGGATGGGGATCGCCGTGCACGCGGACCAGCCGTCCATCCCCTCGAGGTTCACTTTCCATCGGTCGGGGTGCGGGCTACGGGCGGGCCGGCTGTTCTTTCAATCGAGGCGGGTGGATCGGGCGTTTTCATCGCGCCCAAGTTTGACAGATACCGGTCCGAACTATTTGCGATTTCCCGCCGCGGCGGCATGGGGGTCCACGGATATCTCGATGGTCTTGGCGGCTGCATCGACGGTCCGCAGCACCACCGGGCGCCGCCAGACGTGCGCGATGTAGCCGAGGACTTTGCGCGCACGTTCGGTGTCCAAGCCGCGCTTGTCGATGACGCTATCGTGGTTGAGCAGCAAGGTTCCGTCGCTGCGCACCTCCGCCACCGACACCCGCGGAGCGCCGAAATTGTATTTCTCGCTGAGCAGCGTCTCGCGCAGCTCATCGATGTCCTCCGCGAGCACTTTGACCGGGCCGTTCGCTTGCTTTTGAAAGCGGAACAGACCCATGTCCGCCGCGCGCTCGCGTGTCAAGTGATTGCGAAGGAAGCTGAAATCGTCGTCTTCGCGCATGATGTGGCGGGCAGCGTCGACCCCTCCCTCCTCGATGATCTGCTCCCACAACGTGAATCCCAAGTGGTAGGGATTCACGGCCAGCGCGATCTGTTCCTCGGCGGCCACCGGACGGACGACGTCGGAATGGCATTTGATCGCATCCAGATACGTATCCTGCGCGATGAAATCCGCTTCCCGCAACAGCCGGGCGTGCCAGTACGATGCCCAGCCTTCATTCATGGTCTGGGTGGCGTATACCGGGTAGAAATAGAACGATTCCGCGCGCACCGCCAAGAATATGTCCCTTTCCCAGCTTTCCATGTCCGGGGCGTACGTGGCGATGAACCACAAGAGGTCGCGCTCCGGATGCGGCGGTAACGGCGCCCGAACGCGGCGCGCGTGCGGAACGGCTCCTCCGGCGTCGAGCGTGGCGAAGCGTGAGCGGAACGCATCGTCCGCCACCGGCGTGGGGTCGGCCGGATATTCCGGGTACGGCTCACGGCGCAGACCGCGGTCCAAATCGATGTATTGCTCGAGCGAGAGCGCGGCGTCGAGCACTTTCTCCACGGCCTCGAATCCGTAGGACTCGATATCCCTTTCGATCTCGCGGGCGTGACTTGCGGCATGCTCGATGATGTGCTCGCTGCCTTGCGTCTGCGAGCGTTGGAACAGCAGGTTGTTCTTGGAAAAATCAGCATGACCGAGGACGTGGGCGGCCACCAGGATATTATCGGCCTTGGCGTTGCTCGAGGCGAGGTACGCGCGGCCTGGGTTGCCGGGGAACACCACTTCGAACAAGCGTGAATAACCCATGTGCCGCTGTAGCAACTGATAAATATAACGCGCACCGAACGACCAATGCGGCATGCGCACCGGCAGGCCGTACACGGCTATCTCGGTCATGAAGCTGTCCGGTACCGCTTCGAATATCACCGGAGACCAATCGAGCCCGAGCCGGTGCGCGAGCTCTTCGAGTTGAAGCAAATGGCTGCGCCAGTCCGGCTTCACGGCGTACTTCCCGGTCCACCATCGGCAGCCGCCGCCTCAGCTTCGATCGTGAAGAAGCGGCGAACGGCTGCCGGGATATCGTTGGTATCCCTGATCGAACTTCGCCCACAGGATGATCCGAGGGCGCTCGCCGCATCGAACAGCCGGGATGTCTCGCTTTGGCTGCCGCGCAGGCCGGTGGATATCTCTACGTAGCCGCAATACCGCACCGATTGGGCGATGAGATCCAGTCCCGCTCGAGCCCGCTCGCGGTCATCCACCGCATTATCGCCATCCGAGGCGTAAAACAGATAGATATTGCAGTTGCCCGGATCGAAGCGCGCCGTGATGAGTTCCTGCACCTTGTTCAGTCCCGCCGAAGCGACGGTACCCCCGCTGCCGCTCACTTTGAAGAAATCGGCTTCGCTGAACTCCCACGCGTCGGTGGTATGGGCGACGAACACGATATCGAGGGAGCGGTATTCGCGCCGCAGTCCGGCAGCCACCCAGAAGAAGAACGTCTTGGCCAGCTGGCGATCGCCTTCGGTCATGCTGGCCGAGACATCCAGCAAGAAAAATACCGCCGCCCGCACCGCGGGTTGCCGTCGGCGGGTGAGCTGCCGGAAGCGTAGATCTTCATCGATGAACGTCGGCGTAGCCGACTCGCGCGCTCGGCGTTTCACCGACTCCTTGAGCGAACGACGCCGGTCGAGCCGCGAGCGGGCGCCGCGCCGGTCCCAACCCTCGCGTTTCCATTCAGCCTCCTCCGTTTGACCGGCCCGGGGCTGCAGGTTCGGCAGGCGCAACTCCTCCCACATCCAATCGATGATGTCGTCGAGCTTGAATTCGAGCAGCAATTCGGCCCCGCCTCGCTCGGTGCCGCCGGCGCCTCGGCCACCCGGCTTGTTGCCGGTTTTGGTCGGCCCCAGCAAGTCGCCCGGTTTGGCGGTTCCCTGACCGACGCCCTGCGGTTCGGGATCGGACCGCAGCCGAAAGCGATAGTGCTCCAGCATGTGAACCGGCACCCTGACGGTCCGGGTGCCGTTATTGATGATGTCGGAACTGGCGACCACCCGCGGTAGGTGGTCACGCACCGATTCTCGTATTTTTTCGCTATGCCGCAGCCAATCGCGCGCGCCACGCGAGAACAGGTCGTACCAGTCGTTCACCGCCGTGTGGGCGGGAGGCTCGTTCTCGGACATGCTCGCCGGCGGTTGCGGGCTCATCGGCGAAATGCTTCCAATGGGGTCATGGTCACATACTCCTACTCTTGCGACAGCAGCGTCGTCACGTAGTTCAGAGCTTCCTGCGCGCTATGCTCGTCATACCCGTATTCCTTGACCAGCCGCTCCTGCACCACTGAAATCTTCTTGCGCGCTTCGTCGTCGGGACGGGCCGTCGAGGTCACCAGCCGCAGCACGTCGCGGCGTTCCTCGAACAGGTATTGTTCGATGGCTTCGCGTACTCGCGCATGGCTGGCGAGACGGAATTTTTCGCCGGCCTTGAAGGCAACCATGGCCTTGCGGATAACTTCTTGCCGGAACGATTGTTTTCCCGACTCGGACACCTTGATCTTCTCTTCGACGGATCGCAAGAATCGCTCGTCGGGCGCGCGATTCTCGCCCGTCATGGGATCGGTGACCTTGCGCTGATCGAGGGATGCCTCGATTTCATCCAGGTACTTCTCGAGCAGCTGCTGGGCCTCGTCTTGGAAGGACGCGAACAACGCGCGATGCACGTCTTCCTTGACCCAGCGATTGTAGAATTCCTTGCGGGCCGTCACCAAGTGGTCGAACCACAGCTTCTTCTGCTTCGCATCCATGCGCGCATCGCTCTCGATGGCATCCTTGATCGCCAGCAGCAATTCCATGCTGGTGAGGCTGTGCGCATTGCCGCGCGTGATCGCGGTCGACAGCGCGTTGATGACGAAGCGCGGGCTCACTCCGCTCAAGCCTTCGTCGGGCGCTTCCGCCCTCAGCCTCGCGGCTTCGGTTTCCGAGAAGCCTTCCACCGCCTCTCCGGCGAAAATGCGGACTTTTTTCGGCAGGTCCAAACCCTCGCGTTCCGGCTTGGTATGCCGGGTGAGGATGGCGAATACCGCCGCCAGGTGCAGCACGTGCGGATCGAGGTGGGTATTGCGGAACGCCGGCGCCCCATAGATCAGCTTCTTGTATATCCGCGCCTCGTCTCGATAGGACAGCGCATAGGGCACCTTGATGATGACCATGCGGTCGAGGAGTGCTTCGTTTTCCTTTTCCTGAAGGAACCGGTTGAACTCGGCCAGATTGGTGTGGGCCAGAATGGTCTCATCGAGGTAGATGAGCGGGAAGCGCGCAACCTTGACGTTCTTCTCCTGGGTCATGGTGAGCAGCAGATAGAGAAACTCGCGCTTGACCTTCAAGATCTCGATCATTTCGAGCACGCCGCGGCTCGCCGCGTAGACCGCACCGGACCAAGACCAGGCACGCGGATCGCCCTCATCGCCCACTTGCGATACCTTCGATAGATCCACCGATCCGACGAGATCGGCGATGTCGGCGGTCGACGGATCGTGCGGGGCATAGGTGCCGATCCCGCATCGGGCCGCTTCGGACAAGAAGATGCGCTCCACCGGCACTCGCAGGTAGTCGCCGTCGCACTCGCGGTCCACGAAATCGCGAGCCCACGGGCTCACTTCACCGGCGATCTCCACGCCGTAGGTCTCGCGAAACTCCGCGCGCAAGCTGGTCGGAACGAGGTTCAACGGCGATTCGCGCAACGGCGAGCCCTTGATCGCATACAGCGCACCCGCATCGGTGCGGCTGTATTCTTCGAGGCCGCGCTTCAACAGGATCGCGAGCGTGGATTTGCCGCCCGACGGAGGCCCGAGCAGCAGCAGTAGGCGGCGGCCTACGTCGGAACCCGCGGCGGCCGCTTTGAAATAGTCCACCACGCGTCCGAGAGGCTCATCGACGCCGAACAACTCTCGCTTGAACAACTCTCGCGCTTTCTGGATGTCGCTGCCTTGAACGTCACGCCCGTACCACAGCAGCATGTTCCAGATGTATTCATGACTCGTACGGACCAGCGCGATCGGATTGTTCGGCAAGATCTCGGTCAAGAAATCGCCGAAGGTCCCCTCCCAGCGCTGCGCGCGGTGTTGCTTGCCGAAGTCAGTCAGCGAACTCAGGAAATCCCGCGGGTTGGAATTCGATCCAGGCTCTGATACTCCCATCGTCGACCTCCACTTGGGAATTGGACTGGGCAATCATGCCGAAGTTCAGCGTCTCGAGCGGCTTGAACAGCGCGCTGCGTACGTCTCCCCTTATTTGCTTTGTATATCAGATCCGTCGCGGCTTCAATTATTCACGCGTGCGATAAAACGCCTGTTGGCCAGGGGTTGAACCGTTCCCATCGGCCCCGTGTTGGGGATGGCTTGTGGCCGAACATCGGATGCTGGCGCTCACTCTGAGGCGCAGAGGGCTACCTAGCCGCGACGCCGTTGCATGCAACGCGGTGCGCGAGTACGCTAAACGCTGGGTCTGTGTCGCGATCCGACAAGGCGCTGCCGGCCAACGTCCTTCTCGGGGTCTTAAGCCGGCACCGGTAGGTTGCGCCCCGGGTGAGCGGCGAGTCGACGTGCGTCCGGATCCATCACGAGGTGCACGGTACGTTCAAACAACGCTTCGCTGACCGCAGCGCGGCCGATATGGATGACGCCGGTGCGCCGAAGATCGTTTTTCAACATATCGGTGATGAGCTCGCGTGTCCCCTCATCCACCGCATCGAGTACCTCATCGATGAGGAGCCACTGCGGCTCGTGCAGCAGCGCCCGAGCGAATGCCAGGCTCTGCTGTTCATCCTCGCTCAATTCTCGATCCCAGCGCAGCGTGGTGTCGAGTTGCGGAACGAGGCGCGCCAGACCGAGCCGCTGCAAAACGGGCGCATAGGTATTCTGCGCGAATCGGTCCACGCCCGACGGGTAGGCCAGAACTTCACGCAAGCTGCCGGGCGGCAGATAAGGCGTTCGCGGGAGGTATAATGCCTCTTCGCCCTTCGGACGCGTGATACGCCCGGAACCCCATGGCCAGAGGCCGGCGAGCGCGCGAAATAACAGTGTCTTGCCCGTGCCCGGCCCGCCGACGATGAGTACGCGCTCACCGGTATGGATTTCGACGTGAGTCTCCTCGAGCATGGTCGATCCCGCGGGGGAGGCGATCTGCAGATGTTCCAAGGTGAATGTGCCGGGCGGCCCCTCATCGAACTGTATGCGGGACTCGACCTCGTGCAGTACGTCGGTGTTGAGAAGGGCGCGCCGGAAACTGGCGACGCGCAGCAGCGTCGCCCGCCAATCGGCGATGGTACTGAAGTTATCGACGAACCAGCGCAGCGAGGATTGGACTTGAATGAAGGCGCCCGCGGCCATCATCAGCCCGCCAAAGGTCAGACTGCCGCCGAAATAAAGCGGCGTGGCGACGAGGATCGGGGCTATCAGCGTAAACCAGCCGTAACCGGAAGTGACCCAGGTCAGATTCGTCAGGCCGGAAACGAGGCTACGCATGGCGCGCAGAACGGCGGCGAAGTCGAGTTCGATGCGCCGCGCTTCGTCCGCTTCGCCGGATGACAAGGCAACCGCGTCGATGTGTTCATTGACGCGAACCAAGGAGAACCGCAAATCGGCCTCGCGTTCATAGCGCTCGGCATTGCGGCCGATGAGGTTGCGGCCCACCCGATAGCTCAAGAGCGATGCGGATCCCGCATAGAGGAGGGCAGCCCATACCATGTAGCCGGGGACGGCGAAGTGCCGGGTCCCCAGGTGGAATACGAAATCGCTCGACAGCCCCCACAACACATCGACGAAGGTGATCAGGAGGATGGATGCCTGTAACAGCCCCACGCCGAGATCGGCGGATAGCTCGGTGAGATGGCGCGCGTCTTCGTGCATGCGCTGGTCAGGATTGACTCCCATGGGTCCGGCGCTGGCCAGGCGAAAGGCGCGGCCCGGCAGCAGCCAGTTTTGCACCAGATCGTGAACCAAGCCCTCGCGCAGCTTCAGCTTGAGCATCTCGCCGAGCCATTTTTGTCCCACGTTGAGAGCCAGCAGCGTCCCGGCGATGATGCCGAACACCCCCAGCTGGGTGAGGAATTGCGGGAGGTCGTGCCGCGACAATGCGTCATAGAACGGTTGGTTCCAGCTGTTCAGGCGGATTTGGCCGTAGGCGGACGCGACGATGACCACGAACAGCGCGGCGCCCAACAGCAGCAGCACATTGCGCACCGGGGCGGCCCACAACGCACGGCCGAGCATTCCCATCTGCGGGGCCAGGCCCGATTGGGCGATTTCCTCGGAGTCGAGCAAAGGGCTGGTTCCGCCGTCCGGCCGTTCTAGTATCATGGTTTGGTCTCGCAGAAAAACTTCCGCCATTATCGGGTACATGGCCATAGTTGTGTCGTTATGAACCAAGAATGCGAAGCGCGGCGCGCCGGTCGGTATCGCGTGAGACGCGGCGCCGCCCGCGCAGTATCGCGCCGCCGGCCGCATGAGATGCGGTGCTGCCCGGCGGTACGCCCCACGGGTCGCATGAGACGTCGCACCGCCCGGCAGCGTGCCGTCCCGCCGGTCGCATGAATCGGGGATCGGGCCAGCGCGGTGCCGCGCAGCGAATCGAATCGCTCATCGGCAAGATGTCCTTGAGCGAGAAACTCGGCCAGCTCACCATGACCGCCTCGCGATACGCCGTGACCGGTCCCATCATCGCGGGGGATTCGACCCAGGCGATCAAGGACGGCACGATCGGCAATCTGCTGAACATGGTCGGCGCCGATCACGTCCGCTCGGTACAGCGGCTGGCGGTCGAGGAATCGCGTCTGGGTATTCCGCTGCTCATCGGGTTCGATGTCGTCCATGGCCACCGCACGTTGTTTCCCATCCCGCTGGGCGAGGCGTCCTTGTTCGATCCCCAGCTGTGGACAGCGACGGCTCGTGAATCCGCGCAAGAAGCCGCGGCGGATGGCTTGGCGATGGCCTTCGCGCCCATGCTTGACGTGTCGCGCGATCCGCGGTGGGGGCGAAGTGCCGAAGGTCCCGGAGAGGACCCTTGGCTCGGCGCGCGCATCGCCGAGGCGAAGGTGCGCGGCTATCAAGACACCGATTTAGCCGCGCCGACGGCGCTCGCCGCCGTGGCCAAACATTTCTGCGCCTACGGCGCGGCGACCGCGGGCCGCGACTACGCGTCGGCGGATATTTCGGAGCGGACGGTGCGCGAAGTCTATATGCCGCCATTCGCCGCCGCGGTGACGGCGGGAGTCGCGGCGGTCATGCCGGCATTCACCGACCTTGCCGGAGTTCCGATGACATCGAATACGACCCTGTTGCGGGGTTGGTTGCGCCAGAAATTGGGTTTCGAGGGTGTCATCGTCAGTGACTACAACGCGGTCGGCGAACTCATTCATCATGGCATCGCCGCCGATCTCGCCCAAGCGGCGGCGCTCGCTCTGAAGGCCGGTGTGGACATCGACATGATGGCCGACGCCTATCGTCGCGGTCTGCCGGTGGCTCTGGAGCGGGGCTGGGTGACGGTCGCCGAGATCGACGAATCCGTGCGCCGGGTATTGACGTTGAAGGAACGGCTGGGCCTGTTCGACGATCCTTACCGGCGCGGTGCCACCCGGGAAACCAGCGCCGCGATCGCGTCCCGCCGGCAATTGGCGCGCGCGGTCGCCGCGCGCGCCATCGTCATGTTGAAGAACGACGGCGTATTGCCGCTCGGCAAGGGAGGCACGCGGCTCGCCGTCATCGGTCCGCTGGCGGACGCGTCCGCCGAGATGCGCGGTCCCTGGTGGGGCGCCGCCGAACCGCAAGGCCAGGTCACGGTGCTGGCTGCCTTGCGCGGGATGCTCTCGCCCTCGCAGGTCACGCATGCAGCCGGCGTCGACATCGACGGTCAGGACAGGTCGGGCATCGCCGCGGCGCTCGATGTATTGCAGCACGCGGATGCGATCATCCTGTGCGTCGGCGAAGCGGCGACGATGAGCGGTGAGGCGGCCAGTCGCGTACACCTCGGGCTACCGGGCAGCCAGCGCGAGTTTGCCGAAGCGGTTTTCGCGCGTGCCGCTGAGCTGGGCAAGCCCGTCATCGTCGTGTTGTTCTCGGGCCGCCCGTTGGTGGTCCCTTGGCTGGCGGAGAAAGCCTCAGCGATGCTCGCGGCGTGGTTCCTGGGCAGCGAGGGTGGGAATGCGGTGGGCGACGTGGTGCTGGGGCACGTCAGCCCGTCCGGGCGTACTCCCGTGAGCTGGGCGCGGTCCATGGGCCAGATTCCGATTTTCTTCGGCCAGCGGCCTTCGGGGCGGCCTGCCGATCCGAACGACCGTTTCACCAGCAAATACCTCGATGGGCCGAACGAGCCGCTGTTTCCGTTCGGGCATGGACTCACGTACGGAAGATTCAAATACTCGAACCTGCGTGTGCCGAAGGACGGCGTGACCGAGAACGAGACCCTCTTCGTTCGGGTCGATGTGACGAACGAGGGCGCGCGGGCGGCGCAGGAGACGGTGTTCCTGTTCACGCACGACAAACTCGCCAGCGTCGCGCGCCCCGTCCTCGAACTGAAGGGTTTCGGAAAAATTCGACTGAATCCCGGAGGAACGGGAACGGTGACGTTGATACTGTCCGCAGCCGAATTGCGTTTCTTGGGCGCGGACCTCGAACCGGTATTCGAGCCCGGAGACGTCGAGATCCTGGTGGGTCCCTGCGCGGACCGGCAGCAGCTCTTGGCCGGCACCATCCGGTTGGTAGGAGGCTCCTAACGCTCTATTTCTTCGAACCGCAAGCCGCCAGGAAATTGAACTCGTTGCGCGTGCCGGGCACGATGGCGTTCCAGGCCAGTGATTTGAGGTCGGCTTCCTCGCTTTGCGAGTTGCCTTGGATGTTGTTGTCCGCGTAATAGACGACGAGTAGGGTGCGGGCGCGATCCTTGCCGCAGTCGTATTGAACTTTCTCGACGACGCTCAAGTACCTGCCGCCGCCGCTGGATACCTGGGGTTCCGCATATTCCTGCCGCAGCCAAACGGTTACCAGATGGCCCGCGCGCTTCATTTGATGAGTGGTGCTGTAGTCCGCCCAGGACCCGTCGCTCGCCACCGAACGGAATTCCCAGCCTCCGGACGTCATCGGGTCGAGCGTTCGTACCCAAGCCATCGGATCGGTCCGGCGCGCTTCACGCTCGCGGGCGAGCTGCTCGGCTACTGCCTGTTGCGCGGCAAGCTTCTGAGCGCGCTGGACCTCCCACATCTGCGCTTGTTCAGGAGTTTGGCCGGCGCCCTCGTCACTCAATAGAAGCCCCATCCCGATGACGCCGGTCATCGAGAGCACGCTCAGGTAGTTCCGCATGGACGTCATCCTAGCCGTTCATCGAAGCGGACACCAGCGATCGCGCTGCCCGCAGCTCCCCCGTGTTCGCGTGGGAACGCCCGGCCGGCACGGTCAGGAGCAGATCCTGCATGATGCTCGGAATCGTGCGCTTCGCCGTCATGATGAGCTGGTGTGGGATGGGCCGGGAAACCAGATAGCCCTGCAACAGTATCGAGCGGTGATGCGACAAGACCGCGAACTGCTCCTGGCGCTCGATGCCCTCCGCGGTGATGCCGAGACCCAGCTCCTTGCACAGGCCGATGAGTGCGGCGGTTATCGCGGCGGAACGTGAGTTGCTGTCGATGCCTGCGATCATGCTGCGATCGAGCTTGATGCGCGACAGCGGTAGATTCTCGAGCGATGCAAGCGAGGAATATCCGGTACCGAAATCGTCCAAGGCGATGGCGATGTCGTGCGCTCGCAAGTAGCGCAGCGATTCGAGGATGGCGTGCCCCGATTGGAGTACGGACTCGGTGAGTTCCAGTTCGATACACCGGGCCGGCACGCGGAACTCGCGCAGCAGGTCCAAGACAGTATCCGCGAAGCGCCGCTCGAGCAGCTGACGCGCCGACACGTTGATCGCGACCCGCGCTTCGGGCCACTCGCCATGGTGCCACGCGGACACGGTTTGTATCGCCGTGCGCAGTACCCAATTGCCGACCTCGACGATCAGGCCGGATTCTTCGGTGACCGCCAGGAACTCGGAGGGCGGCGCCTGGCGCCCGTCGGGCAGCCGCCATCGCACCAGCGATTCGACCAGCACCATCTCCAATGACTCGAGACTGACTTCAGGCTGGAAGACGAGCTCGAACTCGCCCCGCTCGAGGGCCCGCCGCAGCCCCTGTTCGATGGTGAATTTTCGGGTTGCGGTTGCCAGTAGCTCGGGAGTGAAGATTGCCAGCTGGCTGCGTCCGAGCGCCTTTGCCTGAAACAGCGCCGCGTCCGCGGCGCTCAGCAGATCTTCGGCCCGAGCCCCGTGATCCGGGAACACGCTCGCACCGACGCTGGCCCGGACCAGGATTTGCCGTTCGTCCACGATGAGCGGCTGCGCGAAAATATCGACCAGCTGTTGGCCGGCGGTGAGAACCCACTCGGCCGATGGCGCATCTTCGTACACGGCGGTGAACTCATCGCCGCCCAAGCGGCCTGCGAAGCCGAAATTCAGCGCCGCCTCCTCGAGCCGCCGCGCGATACCCGCCAGTACCTGATCGCCGAAGGCGTGGCCCAGGCTGTCGTTGAGATTCTTGAAATTGTCGATATCGATGAAGAACACGCCCACGTGACGCCGATTCTGCACGGCGCGCCGCAGCGCATGATCGAGCAGGACGAACAAGTGTCTGCGGTTGGGAAGGTGCGTCAGCGGATCATGCTCGGCAAGATGTTGCAGCTGACGAGTGCGCTGTTCGACCTTTTCCTCGAGCCGCTGCTGATAATCGCGGGTCATGTCGCGAGCCGCGGCGAGTTCGGCGGCCATGCGGTTGAAGCTGGCCCCCAAGGTGTCGAGTTCCTTGATCCCGCCGCTCGGGATCCGCACGTCCACCTCGCCGCCCGCGACTTTTTGCATGGCGTGGAGCATCCGGCTGACCGGCACCAGGATGCTGCGAACGGTGAACGAGGAAATAGCCAATACCACGGCGAGCGCCGCCGCGGTGATCCACGCGACCAAGCGGCGCTCGCCGGCGTCCGAAGAGGTGGTGGTCGTGGTAATCGTGTCGATCACCGGGGAAGCCACGGGTGGCATCGTGGTAATCGTGTCGATCACCGGGGAAGCTACGGGCGGCATCGCGGGGACCTCGTCCTGCCGCGACGCCGGCTCCGGCCGGCGCCGCGCCTGCGGCGCGACCGAGCTCTTGGACCGCCGCATGAGCGCCTTCAGGCCGTTGCGGGCCTCCTCGAATTTCGCCTGAGTTTCGCCGGATTGTCGGTCGAGGCTCGCGATCGAAGCGCGAATTTCGACGGATTTCATGAAATCATCGCGAACCTGCTGGACCCAAAGCTCGCCCTCGGACCGGGCGAAGGCACGCGCATGACTGTCGAGCGTGGCCGTGAAGGCAGCCTCGCCCGCGGCCATGGAGTCCTGCGCGGCGCCATCGGCGGCAGCGGCAGTGAGCTGGGTGAAGCCGCGGCGGACATCCTCCAACTCGCTGTGCAACTGCATCAGCGATTGGCGGGCCAGTATGCGACCGAAGATCTTCCAGGCTCGATTGAGGGAATTCGAAAGCCGCTGCTCGATCGCATCCGCATATGCCAGATAGCTGGCGAGCGCGGCGCGGCGCTCTTCCGTTACCCGAAGGTAGGCCTCGCCCGCCGCCTCGTATCCCTTTATTCTGTGCCGGATCGGCCAGAGAGAATCATGCATCGGCAGACGGTCATGATCCTCGGCGAGGGCGTCGAGCTGCTGCGCGGCGGCTCGGACCTCCGCCAGGGCGGCGGCCGAGTCGATGGTCGCATTCACTTCCACCGCTCCGTGATAGCGCTCGATGGCGGCGATCAAGGGGTTCGGATCGTAGGCCGCTCGAACCATGGGTGCCGGGCTGTCGGTCGCCCGAGGCGGCGCCGTAGCTCGAGCGATGACCGGCCGCGGCGAGACCAGGCCGCGATCGACGTGGCTGGTGCGGATGACGGCGACGCCATGCTCGGCGATGAGGTTTGCGGTGGCGGCCACCACCGTCACGGCGCAGAAAGAGAACATCAGCCGGCCGGTGATACCGATGCGGAACGGCTGGTTCAGCCGCGTCCGGATGAGATCGGTCAGGGGCCGGAGTCCGGCGACACCACGCATGTGCAGCGAATGCTCGTCCTTGTTCTAGGAGAGCCTATCTTGCACCGGTCCGTGACGGGGCGGGCTACGAGCTGCCGGAAGTGAGTACTCGTGCGCAAAGCGCGAGCGAAAAAGTCAATGTCCGACGCACATGCGCTCTGCGATCTGGCGCGCCGTCGAGTTATCCGGGGGCCGATCGGCTTCGCGGCTGTACAGCGCGCCGACTTCGGTAAATACCGCATAACATAGGAGGGCGAGGCCACCCACGAGCACGAACAGCGGCAACAAAACGAACCATGCGAGGCCGCAACCCGCATAGAAAACGATTGCTCTGAACATGTACCCCCCAACCCGATTGCAGGCAGCCGTACTCGTCCGACGTGCATAATTGTATAGTTGTGTAAATACAGTAGCATGGAACCACGTCGCAGTTCGGTATTTAACTTTGTCGGCTGGCGCCGCAATTCACTGTAGGCGCGCCGGGAATGTCTTCGGGCGGGAAGACATCACATCAAATACACCGACTAGGTTCGACCTAAGACATCACATCAAGTACATCGGGTAAATTGTTAAGGTACCGATATCTCAAGTTTCGGAACCGGCGGGTGCGAGCGCCGTGGCGGGCGCGATGGACGCCGGATCGGCATCGGCAATGGGCGGATCAGGCGATCGAGGCAGCCGCGCCGCCGGGACGGTCAGGGCGACGCGCAGACCCGGATTTCTATCCGACAATACCAGTGCGCTGCCATGCAGTTTCGCTACCGCCTGAACGAGGCTCAAGCCCAGGCCGACTCCGGGAGTGCCGCGGCTCGCGTCTCCTCGGTAAAAGCGCTCGAACACCTTGTCCTTTTCCGCCTCGTCGATACCGGGACCATCGTCCGCCACCGCAAGCTCGGCCGCGCCGTCCTCGCGGCCGAGAACCTCCACGTCGATCGTGCCGCCGTTCGGGGCAAACTTGAGCGCGTTATCGATCAGGTTGCTCACCGCCTGAGCGAGCAATACGGGATCGCCGGCCACCCACGCCGGCCGCTGCGCGTGGACACTGAGCGTGATATTTTTCAATTCCGCGGCGGGCGCATAGAACTCGACCGCGGTGGCCGCGAGCTCCGCGAGGTTCACCGAGACGAATCCCGAGCGGCGCATGCCTGCATCGATCTCGGCCAAGCGTAACAGGGCGTCAAAAATGCGTATCACGCGGTCCACATCCGCCACCGCGCCGTCGATTTCCACGAACGTCTCTTCGCTCGATCGCCGCATGAGCGCGAGTACTTCGAGCCTCGATCGCAATTCCGCAAGCGGCGTGCGCAGGTCATGGGCTATGGAATTCGATACGTTGCGTACGCCATGTACCAGCAATTCGATCTGATCGAGCAGGCCATTGATGGTGCGCGACAGGGTATTGAGCTCATCGTCGTTCGCCTGAATGGGCAAGCGATGCTTGAGATCGCCGTGGACGATGGCGGCGACGGTTTGACGGATGCTGTCCACACGCGACATCAGCGCGCGCCGGATGAGCAGACCCGCTATCAGCCCGGTGATCGCAAGCACGGCGACCGCGACCGTCAATCCATACCAAAAGCGCTGCTCCAACGGAGCGAATAAGCGGTTGTCCCTGCCGACCAGCAGGTGGTACGGCCCGATCTGCGCCACGTGCACGAACGCTACCTGGACCCCGCGATCACCCATGTCGAGCTTGATGCGATAATTGCCGGGAGTCGTGGGAACGTTCGGCCAAGCGGCGAAGTTGCCCGCCACCGGATGCCGTGCCGCGTCGGTCAACAGCAGGATGCGTTCGCCGGTGATTCGCATCCGGACCCGCTCATCGATGAACTTCTTCAATCCATCCGCACCCTCGAGGCGGAATACTTCGGCGAGCCGTTGCGCGTCCGCTTGGGGTATTTCGGCGCGCCCTTCGCGAATCGTACCCTCCCAGGCGTACCACAGCGGCGCGGCGAACAGCACCAACGCGGTGAGCCCCAGCATGACGTACCCCACCGCGAGCGATACCGCCGAAGAACGGATCATGCGCGTCACGGGCGGGTACGCCTCCTACTCGCCGGCGGTGACCATGTAGCCGGCGTTGCGCACGGTACGCAGCAGCGGCCGCTCGAAATCGGCATCGATCTTCTGGCGCAATTTGCTGATGTGCACATCCACCACATTGGTTTGCGGATCGAAATGATAATCCCAGACGTTTTCCAGCAACATGGTTCGCGTGACCACCTGGTCGGCGTGGCGCATCAGGTATTCGAGCAGCTTGAACTCGCGCGGCTGCAAGGTGATTTGCCGGTCGCCCCGCGTTACCTTGCGCGTCATGGGGTCCATATGCAAGTTCCCCACCGTGAGCGGTATTTCGCGATCGACCCCCTGCGCCCGGCGGTGCAATGCATCCAGCCGGGCGAGCAATTCGCCGAATGCGAAGGGCTTGGTCAAGTAGTCATCGCCGCCGCTGCGCAGGCCGCGAATGCGTTCGTCCACCTCCGACAGTGCGCTGAGAATCAGTATCGGCGTGCGCTTGTCGGCCTTTCGTAACACCTCGATGATGGCCAGACCATCGATGCCCCCGGGCAGCATACGGTCCATGATGATGACGTCGTACGGCTCGCTGGCGGCCATGAACATCCCTTCCCGCCCATTGCTCGCGTGGTCGGTGGTATGGCCGGCTTCCTGCAATCCCTTTACCACGAATTGGCTGACGCGCTCGTTGTCTTCCACCAACAAAATCTTCACGCGGAATCTCCCGCTTGGCCGGCCGGTGTCGCCGGGACGGTGCGGATCTGCGCAAGCGAGCGCCGCTTGCGGCGTGACTTGAACCACAGGCTCAGCTGGTCCAGATACAAATAGATCACCGGCGTCGTGAACAGCGTCAAGGCCTGGCTCACCACCAGTCCGCCCACCATGGTATAGCCCAGCGGCTGGCGCAGTTCGGAACCGGTGCCGCGGCCGAGGGCCAAGGGCAATGCGCCGAGCAGCGCCGCCATGGTCGTCATCAGGATGGGCCGAAAGCGCAACAGGCAGGCCTGACGGATCGCATCGTGGGGAGAGATGGCTTGCTCGCGCTCGGCCTGAATGGCGAAGTCGACCATCATGATGCCGTTCTTCTTGACGATACCGATCAGCAGAATGATGCCGATGAGCGCCATGACCGACAAGTCGATGTGCAGGACGAGCAGCACCAGCAGCGCCCCGAGCCCCGCCGAAGGCAGCGTGGACAGAATGGTCAACGGATGGATGTAACTCTCGTACAGCATGCCCAGAATGATGTAGACGGCGACCAAGGCGGCCAATATCAGGTATGGCTGACTCTTCAACGAACTCTGAAATGCCTGCGCCGTGCCCTGAAAGCTGCCGGTGACGGTGCCCGGGAGACGCATTTGCAGCGAAACACGGTTGATCGCATCGACCGCGTCGCCCAACGCGGCACCGGGGGCGAGGTTGAAGGACAAGGTCACGGCTGGAAACTGGCCCTGATGACTGATCGAGAGGTAGGTGACTTTCTGGGTGTCGTACTTGGTCATGGCCGACAGCGGCACCATCTGACCCGTGAGCGGGGACTTGAGGTATAGCTTGTCCAGCGTCGACGGGTCGGATTGCAGCGAGGGTGTAACTTCCAGTATCACGCGGTAGCTGTTTTGCTGGGTGAAGAACTGTGCGGCTTGACGCTGGCCGAATGCATCGTAGATTTCCTGGTCGATCGCCGCCGGCAGGATCCCGAAACGCGAGGCTTGGTCGCGGTCGATGGTGAGCAGCAGCATGCCGCTGTTGGTCTGCTGGTCGGAGGCGACATCGCGAAGCATCGTAAGCTTTTGCAGCTCGGCGAGCAGCTTGGGCGCCCAAACGTTCAGCTCCTCGATATCCGAATCTTGCAGGGTGTACTGATACTGCGTGCGTGTGGTTCGTCCGCCCACGTTGAGGTCTTGAGCCGCCTGCATGAATAGCGTCACACCGGGCACGTCGGCCAACTTTCGTCGCAGGCGGGTGATGATCTGATCGGCGCTCGCCGTGCGTTCGCTGCGCGGTTTGAGGCCGATCATGACGTAGCCGTTGTTGATCGGCCGGTTGCCGCCGATACTCGTGCCATAGCTGGCGATATCCGGATCCTGGGCGACGACATCCATCAATGCGTGCTCACGACGCAGCATTTCATCGAACGAAATATCCTGGGGCGCATCGGATATCCCCGAGATGATGCCCGTATCCTGCTGCGGGAAAAACCCTTTCGGTATCTCGACGTATAGCGTCCCGGTCATGGCCACCGTGACCAAGAAAATTGCGAAGGTGATGCGTTTGTGGTCGAGGGCAAGATCCAGGCCCCGCGTGTACCAGGACAACAGGCGCTGGAATGCGCGTTCGATGACCATGTAGGCCCGGCCGTGTTCGACCTCCTTTTCGTTGCGCAGGAACAAGGCGCACATGGTCGGGGATAGCGTCAGCGCGACGAACGCCGAGACCACGATGGTCATGGTCATAGTGATGGCGAACTCCCGAAACAGCCGTCCGATGATGCCGCCCATCAACAAGAGCGGTATGAATACCGCGACCAGGGATATGCTGATGGACATGATGGTGAATCCGACCTCGCCGGCGCCTTTGAGCGTCGCATCGAGCGGCGACAGGCCGTCCTCGATGTGCCGATAGATATTCTCCAGCATGACGATGGCGTCATCCACCACGAAGCCGACGGCGATGGTCAGGGCCATCAGCGATAGATTGTCCAGGCTGTAGTTGAGCACATACATCATCGCGGCCGTGCCGAGCAGCGCGAGCGGCACCGTCACGCCCGGTATGATGGTCGCCCAGGCGTTGCGCAGGAACAGAAAGATCACCATCACCACCAGCGCAATCGTCAGCGCCAACGTGAATTCGACGTCCTGCACCGAGGCCTTGATGGTGGTGGTGCGGTTCGCCACGAAGTCCACCTTGATCGCGGCGGGTACCGACGCCATGGCGTGCGGCAACAACTGCTCGACTCGCTGTGCGGCATCGATGACGTTCGCGCCCGGCTGTTTGTTGACGTACAGCAGAATCCCATCGTGCCCGTTCTGCCATGCCTTCAAGAGGCTGTTCTCGGGCCCATCGACCGCCACGCCGATGTCGCGGATGCGAACCGGAGCGCCATTCTTGTACGCGATCACGACATCGTTCCACGGCGCAGCCTTGAGAAGCTGGGCGTTGTCGTAGATGGTCATCGCGCGCTTCGGTCCGTTGATCGTCCCTTTGGGCGCGTTCACCGTTGCGTTGGCAATGACGCCCGCGACGTCCTCCAATTGCAAGCCGAGGCCCGCGAGCTTGACGGGATCGACTTGGACGCGAACGGCCGGTTTTTGTTGCCCACCGATGGAGACTTGAGCGATCCCCGGAATCTGGGAAATCTGCTGCGCCAGGATGGTCTCCGCATAATCATCGACGGTGGTCACGGGCATCACGTCCGAATGCACGGCCAGGATCAAAATGGGCGACTCGGTTGGATTCATCTTTCGGTAGGTCGGATTGTTGGGCAAATTCTTCGGCAGCTGCCCGGCGGCGGCATCGATGCCGGTCTGCACGTCTTGTGCCGCCGCATCGATGTTGCGGTTGAGGTCGAACTGCAATGTGATTTGCGTGCTGCCGAGCACGTTGCTCGAGGTCATTTGCGCGAGCCCGGGCAGTTCCGCGAACTGATACTCGAGGGGTGCGGCCACGGACGATGCCATGGTTTCGGGGCTGGCGCCGGGCAGCGTGGCTGAGACGGTGATGGTGGGGAAATCGACCTGCGGCAGCGGCGCCACCGGTAGCATCGGAAAAACCACGAGCCCCACCAAGAATATGCCGCCCATCAACAACGAAGTTGCAATGGGACGCCGGACGAAGGGTGCCGATATGCTCATGTTGCGTGGGCGGCGGCCGCGGCGGTGGTGCGCGGCTTCGGAGCGGGTTCGCCGGGCGCCGCGGCCGCGCTTGGCGGTGCGACAGCGACAGGGGAAACGCTGCGCACATGGGCGCCCGGCTGCAGACGATATTGATTGGTGGTGACCACGTGCTCGTTGCGCACCAGGCCGGCCGTGACGATGGTCTGGCCGTCGCCTTCCTCTCCGATCTTCAATGGCCGGGCTTCGACGGTGGAATCGTTCTTCACCACATAGGTGAACGGACCATTCGGACCCATTTGCACGGCGGCGGAGGGGACCGTGATGGCAGCATGGTCGGTGCGCACCAGCACCCGCACAGTGACGTATTGGCCGGGCCAAAGTCTGTTGTGCGTGTTCTTGAAAATCGCCTTGAGCTTGACGCTGCCGGTTGCCTGTTCGATCTGATTGTCGATGAGGCCTAGCGTACCTTCGTCGAGCTCGGCCCCGTCCACCGCCGCGGCCGGCGCCTGCGGGCCGCCGCCCACCGGATCCCGCGTTCGCGGCGCGGTGGTCACCTTGACCGTTCCGGCGGCGAGCGCGGCCGCTACGGCACTCAGATCCTTTTCGGGCAGCGTGAAGATGACGGCGATGGGCTGCACTTGCGTGACCACGACGATGCCCGTGGTGTCGGCGGCACGCACGATGTTGCCCGGGTCGATCAGCCGTATTCCGGTGCGCCCGTCGATGGGCGAGGCGATGCGCGTGTAGCCGAATTGCGCGCGGGCGTTGTCGATCGAGGCCTGATCGATCTGCAATTGCGCCGTCAGCTGATCCACCAAGGCGTGCTGCGTGTCGACCGTCTGCTTGCTCGCCAGATCCTGCGGCTGCAACACGGTGTACCGCTCCAGATCGCGCTTGGCGTTGGCGAGTTGGGCGGCATCCTTCGCCTTGGTCGCGACCGCCTGCTCGACAGCTGCCTGGCTCGGGCGCGGGTCGATTTGCGCCAGAAGATCCCCCTTGCGCACGTTCTGGCCTTCGACGAATCCGATCTTCTGCAATTCGCCATCCACCCGGGCCGTTACCGTGACCGTGTAATACGCTTGCACGGTACCAAGGCCCTGCAGATAAATGGGCACATCGGTCTGCGCCGCCGCGGCGGTTTCGACCGCCACCGCCTTGGGCGCGCGCGGCTGGGCGTCCGCCGGCTCGTGCCGTAGGGCCAGCCAAGCCGCCACCATCAGCGCGGCGGCCAGCGCCGCCGGTATCGCTCGATTGCGGTGGATGGAAAGACTTCTCATCATGCTTTACCCCTGATGCCAGCCGCCGCCGAGGGCGGTAAATAAATCGATGAGCGCCTGCAGATGAGCGTATTGCACCTGCACCAGCGTGTCCTCGGCGCTATAGAGCGTGTTCTCGGTGTTGAGCACCGTCAGAATATTCACCGTCCCCGCCGCCATCTGTGCCTGCGCAAACTGATAGGCGCGGCGCGCCTTCGCGACCGCATTGCGTTGCCGATCTTCCTGCTCGGCCGTCTGCCGTGCGGCCACCAGCGCGTTCTCGACATTGCCGAATGCCGTCAGCACGGCCTTGTGATACGTCGTCAGCAATTCGGTGTAGCGGGCGTTGCTATAGGCGACTTGGCCGCGCAGTGCCCCACCGTGAAATAGGGGTTGGGTCAAACCGGCGCTCAGCGAATAGATCCGGTTGGCCGGATTGATGAGCGAGGCCAAGCTGGAGCTTGCGTAACCGCCGGAGGCGGTCAGATCGATGCTGGGAAATAGCGCGGCGCGCGCCGCGGTGATGTTCGCATTGGCCGCTATGAGTTGCTGTTCCGCTTGAGCGACGTCGGGTCGGCGCGCCAATAACTGCGAGGGCAGGCCGGCCGCGATGGCCGGAATCGACAATTCGGCCAGCGACCCGGTGGCCACGTCGACCTCTTCCGGCGTCTTGCCGATGAGCACGGCGAGCGCGTTCACCGCTTGGCGAAACTGTTGCACCAGGGGCGGAAGCGCCGCCTCGAGCAGCGTCACCGAGGTCTCCTGCTGAGCCACGTCCAGACCGGTCACCGTTCCGCTGGCTCGTTGCAGCTGCAGACCGTGAAGGATCTTCTGGCCGTTCTCGAGGTTTTGCCGCGCGACTTCGATGCGGTCACGCAATTCCAACGCTTGGAAATACGTCGAGGCAACATTGCTCACCACGGTGAGGGCCACCGTTTGCTGGTCGTAGCGGCTGGCCACCGCGGTGGCGCGAGCCGCGCGCCGAAGCGCGCGGTTCTTGCCCCAAAAATCCAATTCGTAGCTGGCCGTGAGTTGCAATGGAAAGGAATTGGCGAGCCGCGTCCCGCCACCGATCACCGATGTCCGTGCACGTGTGCCGGTGGCTGCCGCGGCGATGGTGGGGAACACGGCTGAGCCGTTGACAGCGACTTGCGCCGCGGTCTCCTCGACCCGCGCAACGGCGCCGGCCAGGTCATCGTTGCTGTGCTCGGCCTCGGCGATCAACTCATCGAGGCGCGGCGATCCGAAGCCGTGCCACCATCCGGCCTCGGGCCATACGGATGCGATCGGCGCGCTGCCGGGATCCGAGGTTTCCTGCCACGTTGCGGGTGCGGCCATCTCGGGCCGCCGATAGGAGGGACCCACGCTGCATGCAGCTAGCACGGCGCAGACGGAACCGCAGAGGGCGCGAGTGCACCATTGCCATTTCATGGCGCCACCCTGGGCTTTGGGTGGTTAAACCCCCGTGGTCGAATAGTTAAAATCCGTTAATGTGCGCGAAGACCACCTGGGGGAATTAGTTCCGGGGGTGCGACGTTCGTGGCGGAAAGCGCGGTACGCTAGTTCGGTGCGGAGGCGCGTCCCGCGAGGCGTGGACCGCGCAGTCAGCGCAAAATCTTACGGAGCGTACCTTGAAAACATTGTATCGACTCATTCAGGGCGGCGTGCTCGCCGGTTTTTTGTTGTCCTCGGGGGGGTGTCTGATAGCGCCCGAGCGCGATCACGGGGGGGAGCGTGGGCAGGAAGGTGGCCATGAGCGCGACGGCGACCGCGGCAACCACGACCGTGAACATCGTTGCGACGAACGCGATGATCGATGCCGCGACCGGTAGAGCCGGTCCGCCCAAGCACCCTCGAGCGCCGGGGGAAGGCCGAGTGCGGACTTTACGGTGAGGCCTGGCTCCGGCGGCCCGACCCCCCTGGTGGCCGCAGGCTCAATGCGCCGCCGCCGCGGGTGTGATCTGCAGCAGCACCGGCAGCCGCGCCGGCTCGGCGCCGCGCAGGACCGTGTAGGCGACAATATGTTCCACCACGTGCTGTACGTAGCCGCGGGTTTCGGCATAAGGGATATTCTCGGCCCAGATATCGGCGTCCATGGCGTTCCCCGGCAGCCAGCGCGCGACCGCCTGCGGACCTGCGTTGTAGGCGGCCAGGCTGAGCGGCAATTGGCCCGGGTACTTATCCAGTAATTCCCGCACGTACGCGGTTCCCAAATTGATCGCCACCGGGGGATCGAACAACGCGTCGCGGCTGGGCGTGGGCAGGTGCCAGCGGCGTGCCACCGCCGAGGCGGTCGCCGGCTGCATCTGCATCAACCCGCGTGCATCGGCACGTGACATCGCGTCCTTACGGAACAGGCTCTCCTGCCGCATGATGGCGAAAATCCAATCCTCCGGCACCTGGAGCTCCTTGCCGGCCGCAGCCACCTCCGCCGCATAGGGTCGAGGGTAGCGCAGCGGCACGTCGTCCCACTCGCCCGCCTGCGCAAGCGTGCTGATGGTTTGTGTATACCATCGCCAACGCGAGGCCAAATGCGCGGCTTGTACCTTCAAGGACGGTCTCGCGGTGCCGAGCACCGCCGCCCACTCGGCCGCGGCCTCATCCGCCATGTCGCAATCGAACAAAGCATGCGCGCGAATCAGTCCCGGCTCTGCGGCCAAGGCAGCCTGGCTCTCGGCGTCGTCCCGGGAGGGGTGAATATTGAGGTTGTATTTCTGCTCGAGCCGGTCCGCCGCCAGGTAACCGTAGTAATCTCGCAAGCCGGCGATTTCCGCGAACAGCGGTGCGGCCGCGACGGATCCGGACGTCGCGGCGACCGCGCGGGCGCGCCAGTAACGCCATCGCGGCTGCAGTGACAGAGCGCTCGGCATGGCGGAAATCCACTGCAAGGCTTTCGCGAAATCGCCCCCCCACAGGGCCGAGCGCACGCGCCATTCCTGCACCGGGACATCGTTCGGATCCGCCAGCGGCAGAGCATCGAATGCGGCCACGGCGGTCGATGCCCGGCTGTAGGCCGCCGCAAGGGCGGTGGCACGCAGCAGTCGATTGCGCAGGGCCGGCACCATGTCCGGCCGCTTGAGCAGCGAGGGCAGCAAGGCCGACGCGGCATCGGCATCGCCGGAGCCGAGACGTGTGAAACCGGCGAGCAGCGCGTCGGCTTCGACCGGCACGGTCGGATCGATCGCGAGTGCCGCGATGCTCGCCTTTGGCGCCTCGAGCAGCTGTATCCATTGCAGCAGCGGCGCGGAGCGCTCGCCGGGCACGTCCGCGACGAACTCCTTGGCGAGGCGCACGTTATCGGCGGCGAGCGCGGCCCGAGTACGAGCCTCCGCCAGGTCGGCCGTGAGTACACCTTGCGTTCGCAGCCACGCGTACACCCCGCGGCACTCGTCGGGCTGCTTTTGCGGCATGCTCCAGCGTGCCAGGGCCTCTTGCGCGAGGCCCGCGGTATCGCCGGTGGCGAGACGGCCTGCCAAGCGATCGCAAACCAATTGCGGCTCGGTGACATCGGCGGACCGCGGCATGAACCAATCCCACCGTTTGCGCTCGGCGAGGCTTGCCAGCCACTCGCGCCGCAGGGCATGAGCGACCGGCTGCCCGACGTGTGCCCGCACGAACGCATCGACCGTTACGTCCAGTTCGTCGCCGGAACTCGCCGCCAGGTCGCGGCGCAGGCGCGCGGCGAGCAGATAATCATGCAGCACATAGGCTTCGAGGGCGGGAGAATCCGGCACTTCCGGGAGGCGCAGGCGGACGCGCTGCATGGCCGCCACGAAGTCCCGGCGGGCGGCCCCATCATCCGGCCCCGGGGGGGGCGGGACGGTGAGCTGAGTGGCGGGCTGCGTGGTGGGCTGGATCGCGGGGTGCCCGGTGGGCTGAGTAGCGGTCGGGGCGGTCGGCTGAGCGATGGGCTGGGCGGGGGACGGCGTGGCGGGCTGCGTGGTGTGGTACCCGGTGGGCTCGGCCGGTTGAAGGGTGGGTTGCGTTTGCCACACCGCCGGTGCCGACAGGGCCGCGGCGTTCAGCAACGGCGCCGCGAGCAGTACGGCGGCGCACGCGCGCACCTGGGATCGGGTCAGCATGCGGTACATCTTAAGCGCTGCTTGTCCCGGGCGCTGCCGCATCGGCGGCTTCGCCGCGGCGGGCTCCGGCAGCCGGAGCCCGCGGGCGATTCCGCACATCAACGACGCATCAGACGCTTGAACGGCGTGTAGACGGCGCGCTGGGCGCCCCGCCGCGAGCGAGCGCCGAGCACCGGCCCCTTATTGCTCGCGAGCAACCCGGGTGGCTTTGGCCGCGGCCTTGGCCGACTCATAGTCGGCGTCCGCTTGCTGCTTGCAGGCCTGCTGCAGGGCGGCCGCCGATGTCAGGCATTTTTCCGTCGCCACCTTGTGATCGCCGTCGGCTTTGACCATGGCGATGTCGTAAGCGCCTTGCGCCTTTGCCAGGGCGATGCTCTTGCTGGACCCGGACACTTTTTGCGCGCTCTTGATGTCTTTGGAAGCCTCGGCACGGGCTTGATCGACTTCGCGCTGCGCGTCCTGTTTCGCCACCTCGATGTCCTGCACGGTGGGCGGATGGGTCTTCTTCGAGTTACAGCCGGCCATCAACGCCAGAGCCACGATGCCAGCCACGCTCATCGTCTGCTTACGCATAGTTCGCCTCCCTCTATTCGTCATGCCGGGCGTAGACATCGCCGCCGCGTAGCCACCGCCGGCGGCGCGCGGGATAGGGTCAGCCGGGACCTCCGAAGCCATGCGGGACGTTGCCATGCCGGATGCCGAGTTCATGCCGGGCGCCCGCGGTCACGCGAGGCCGGCGGCAGTTCCGTGAAATTCATTTCCTCGCGGCTGCCGGTTCGCGACCAATCGCAGCGCAGTGCATAGCCGTCTGCCGCATAGACCTCCGACCAGCCCTGCGCCGGGTTGATGAGCCCCGCAGCGGGGGGTGCACCCGGGCCGCCGTGCCGGGCGAGGAAATCACCCACTCGTTCCTCGCCGTCCGGAGAGTCGTCCATCGCCGGTATCGTGCCCTCGGCTTGCTCCATCAGGTCCCTACTCCCATTCGCGTCAGTTCGTGCCAAGCCTCGCCGCCCAAATGACCCTATCGCCGAACCACGCATCGGCACTACGGCGAAACACTGCCTATCGCCGTCGGAGGAATCCGACATCCCCGTCTGTCGGTCATTTCCTGCACCCTTTTAGGGCGCACGCCCCTGGGCGGGATATTCGAAAAACACCAGAGTCGCGCATGCAGACCAGTGACCCACAACCATGCTGTAGACGGTCCAGCGGGGACGTTGCCAATCGCTCCTGGATGCCTATCCCCGCCAACGACCTAGAAGCCATCGATTACCACCCCGCGCACCGCTGGGTGTACGACCGGCTGCTGGTCGCGAAAACGCAGGGGCTACCATGCGGTACGGCCGATGAGGCGCCCATTCTGTATCCGGTGTTCTGCAGACCGCGCACCAGCTTGCGCGGCCTGGGGAGGGCAGGCCGCATATTACTCGGTGAGGGTCACCATCACGAGCACTGCGGTGCCGACGAGTTCTGGATGAGGCGGTTGATCGGCGATCGCCTCAGCACGGATTTCGCCGTGGTCGAGGGCGACATCGCGTGGTGCAGGCATGCCTTGGGCATGCCCGATGCGGCCGGTGCGCTCGACTACTGGGTCATCGAGGAACGCTCGCGCCCTCAACTGGAACGCTATTGCCGCCAATGGATAGCCGCGAACCTGGCCGGCTACACCGGGATGCTGAATCTCGTCACCCTCGGCGGCCGCATCATCGATACGCATCTGCGATTCGCCGATCGGTGGGCCGATCTGTACGGGCGAAAATGGCTGGAAGCCGTGGCCCGGCTCTACGAATTCGGAACCTGGGACTTGATCGATGCGGTACGGGCGGAAGGATACAGCGTCGTTTTGTCCGGTCCGGCGGATGCTCGTCCCGATCCGGAGGTGTTGGCCCGCTACGAGTCGACGGTGGGCATCAGCAGCGTTCGATTGACGTTCACCGAAGGGGTCCCACAGGCCCGGGTCCCCCCCGGCACTTTTCGGTTGGCGGCCATCAATTGCTTCAATTTGGACGTGGGACGGCGGGTCCGAGCCGCGCTCGCGCGCGAGTTGAACCTAGCGGCCGAGGTGGCGCCGACCGAGGCTCCCTACCGTCGTACGCTGCCCGCCAGTTTGTCCGCCAACGCGCTCAACGCTTGACTATAAGCCTGCGCGACCGCGGAATAATCATTGCTGCCCAACGGCTCGCTGAGCGCCGCGCTGCCGAGTTCATCGGTGCCGGCGCTCGCATCCACCAGGTGCCAGCGCGCCTCGAGGGATGCCTGGCCGCCTCGTTGCACCGACATCCTCACGATGTCCACGGTCATCGACACCTGCCGCGTGCCCGCGTGGTCGAAGCCGCGGTTGGCCACCAGGATGTCGGGCCGGCGCCTCTCGATATCGCGAGCCAGCGTCTGCGACACATGCTCCGACAGGGACAGGGCCCAGCGCTCGTGTTCCAAGATCGAGATTCCATGGGTCGACGTGCTCAGCACCATCTCGGAACGATCCATCAGTTCGGGTATGGTCACGTTGAGCAGCAGGTGCACGGTGGGGGCGGCCGGCGGTCCACCCTGGGCCTCTGGCAACGGGGTCAGCGTGTAGAAGTGATCGGGACTGCCGGCGCAGGCCGCGGCTAGAAGACCGGCGAGCAAGCCGAGCCGAGACAGCCTGCGGCTCACCGCGCATCCTCCGGTTTCCCGCGGAGCACCGATTCGGGATGGCGCCCCAGATAATCGACCAAGGCGCTCACCGATTTGGCGGCGCGCGACAATTGCAGCAAGGTGGCGCTCAAGTCGCTTTGCAGGGGCGCGTCCTGCGCCAGGACAGCCTTCGCGTTCTTCATGGCTCCCTGAGCTTCCTGCAACGTCGCCGTGAGCTGCGGAGCGAGGGTGCCATCGAGTTGCCGAACCAGCCGATCCGCGTTTTTCAATGTGTCATCCAAGCTGCTCATGGTGCTGACGAGACGCGCGCTGATCGTATCGAACGGCACCTTGTCGAGCTTCTTCGCGATACTGCCCACCGAGTCCTGGATTTCATCGAGCGCGCCGGCCGTGGTCGGAAAAACGGCTGGATGCGATGCCCAGCCGACCTCATCGGGCGGCACCTCGGTATGAAAGTCCAAGGCGACGTACTTTTGGCCGGTGAGAAGATTGCCGGTTTTGAGTTCCGCGCGCATACCCCGTGCGACCAGGCTGTCGACCAGCGCGCGGCTGGCTTTCTCGGAGGCCTCCAGGCCGAGCCCGCGGTCGGCGAGCTGCCGAGGACCGCGAATCCGCCGCGGGAAAATATCCACCTCCACCGGAAAACGCAGGCTGCCCGAACTACGATCGTATTCCACGGAAAGACCCTTCACTTCGCCGATGGTGATGCCGCGCAGATCGACGGCCGCGCCCGCCGAGAGGCCGCGCAGGGATCCGCCGAAGTACATGATGAACGTTGCGACCTCGGTGTCCGGTTGCCGCAGCGCCCGCTCCTCATCCGTGTACAGCGTGAAGACGGTGTCGGCGGGCACGGGTTCGGAGGGCTTCTCGCTGGGCAGCGCTTGGAAGGCCACCCCCCCTTCGAGTATCGAAGCGAGGGACTCGGTGCGCAGCTTGACGCCCTCCGAGCCCACCGACATGTCGATGCCGCTCGCCTGCCAGAACCGTGTCGAGGGCGTCACGTAGCCATCGTAAGGCTTGTAGATGAATACCTTGATGGTGACGCTGGCGCCACCCGGATCGAGCGCATACGCGATCACCTGGCCGGCCGAGATATGCCGATAGAACACGGTCGATCCGACGCTCAGCGAGCCGATGTCGTCGGCGTGCAACACGAATTCCCGGCCCGGGAGGTCCGAGGTCACGATGGGAGGTACTTCCAGGCCCTCGAAGCTGCGCCGCTCGGTACTCGAGTGGCCCACATCGACGCTGATGTACACGCCGGAAACCAGCGTGCCGAGACCGGAGATGCTGCCGCCCGTGAAGCGCGGCCGCACCGCCCAGAAACGCGTGTCCTCGACCAGGTATTCGCTCGCATCGCCATGAATGCGGGCGGACACGATCACTTTTTTGCGGTCCTTGGAAACATGGATATCCGTGACGTCGCCGATGTCCACATCCTTGTAGCGAATCTTGGTTTTATTCGCTTCGATGCCGTCGGCGCTCATGAAACTGATGTCGATGCGAGGTCCTTGCGCCAGCTTTTGCTGGACCACCACGAAGGCGGCGACCAGCACCACCACCACCGGCAACAGCCACACGAAGGGCAGCCGTTTGCGCCGCGGATCGTCGGGGACGGCGCTCGGTAGCTCATCGGCGGCGGGCGTCGGCGGTTCAGTCATCCGTGCGAATGTCCCAAAGAAGCCGCTCGTCGAAAGTCTGCGCGGCAAGCATGGTCAATACTACCACCGCGCCGAAACACAATGCGCCGAGTCCTACGTGAATGGTCGCGAAAGAGCGGATCTGCACCAGCGCCACGAGCAGGGAAACGGCATATACGTCCAACATGGACCATCGGCCGATGAATTCGACGAGCCGAAACAGCTTGCTCCGTTGCAGCGGGTTGCCCCGCACCTGCCGAACCACGGCGAGCAGCAACCATCCCATGGCGATGATCTTGAGCAGCGGCACCACGATGCTCGCCACGAACACCAGCAGGGCGAGGGGCCACGAACCTTGTTGCAGCAGCGACAGGACGCCGCTCATGATGGTGTCATCCTCCTCGCTCAGGAGGGTCTGCATGTGCATGACGGGTAGCAGATTCGCCGGCACGTACAGCAGCGCGGCGCTCATCAGCAGGGCGCCGGTCCTCGCGACACTGTGCGGACGGCGCACATGCACCGGCGCGCCGCAGCGCGGGCACAGGATTCGGGGTCGGCCGATCGCACGCAGCGTCGCGCGGCAGCGCAGGCAGACGAGCAGCCCGAGACTGCGGCCCATCACGGAGGCATTCAAGCTTCAGTCCTTTCCATCCACTGCCAGAATTGTTCCGTGGGGGTGACGCTGATCAGGGCGGCCAAGGCCAACATGAGCGCACCATAGGCCCCCAGCGCGATGCCGGGAATCACCTGTGCCATGGCGGCCAGTTTGACCATCGCCACCAGCGCGCCCAGCATGAATACTTCGGACATGGCCCACGGGCGCAGCAGCGTAAGGGCGCGAAACAGCTCGTTGTGTCCCGGGGCGCGCCGCCGTGAACGCAGCGGCCAGAGCACATACAGCAGGCCCAGGATCTGGAACAAGGGGATCACCACCGTGGTCAGCAGCACCAGCACGCCAAGCAAAGCATACCCTTGCCGGTACATCCCGAGCACGGCGCCCATGAGCGTGGTGGCCCGGTAGCTGCCGTTCAATTGCAGCGTCACGAGCGGATACAGATTACCGAGCACGAGCAGCAGCAGCGCGCTCAGCGCCACCGCGATCGGCGTATCCACGCCGGCGCCATGGGTGCGATACAACTCGGCTCGGCACCTGACGCAGCGGACCCGCGCCTTGCCGGCAGGCACCGATTTGCGATGCGCGAGATCACACGCCGGACACACGATGATCGATGCCCGCGGCTGCGTGCCGCGCGTTTCCTGGTTGACCGGAGCACTCATGGGCGCGAGCTTAATTGCTCCGCGAGGTTGGCGCCATCGCTTCGATGCGATGAACGGCGGCCCGATGCGCAAAGAGCACTGCGCCGCTCACTCCCCTGCGGCGTTTGGCCGGCGTCGAGGCGAGCGAACACGGCCTGGGCGGCCCGCCGACGCGAAGGCCACGGCCGCTATCGCGACGCGTGTAAACTGTTGCAAAGGCTCGGCCATCGTGCAGGCGGTGGGACGGCTTAGGCTATCGTTCACGGCGTGGGCGGCGGGAGGTCTGCCCGTGTTTACGCTCATCCACCAGGTACCATGAACTGCGTTAGGAATATCGTTCTGTTCGTTTTGACGGTGTGCGCGAGCCTCGCGGTTCGCGCCGCCGACCCGCAATCGTATCGTGTCGAACTCGCATCGACCGGCGATGGCTCGATGGATGCGACGCTGCGCGCCACGTCCGAACTCGAGGCGCTGCGCGGGTCCGCTCCGGTCAGTCCTTTCGGGTTGATCGCCCGCGCTCGAGGCGATGTGGAGAGGCTGAAGACCGTGCTCGAAAGCTACGGATACTACCAGTCCGCGGTCACCATCACGATCGATGGGTCGGGTCTCAACGGCCCGCAGCTGGCCGAGGCATTGAGCGCGCTGCCGAAGGATCGCGACGCGCAAGTGACTATCGGCTTCGATCTCGGGCCCTTGTATCACCTGCGCAAGGTCGAGTTACAGGGCACGATTCCGGAAACGGCGCGCGGCGCATTCTCCTTGAAACCTGCGGATCCCGCGGTCGCGGCCGACGTGCTCGCCGCCGGCGCGCGGCTGCAGTCCGCCCTGCAGGAGCAAGGCTACGCCTTCGCCCAGGTCGACCCGCCGGTGGCTTATGAAGATGACACGCTTCCCGTCCTCGATGTGAGTTTTCGCGTGGTTCCCGGGGAGCGCGTGTCCATCGGACAAATCAAGCTCGAGGGCTTGCAACGAGTCCACGAGAAACTGGTCCGCCGCCGCCTCACGCTGCACACCGGCCAGCGGTACAGCCCCGCCGCGATCGAGGCGGCGCGGCGCGATCTGTCGTCCTTGGGTCCGTTTTCGGCCATCAGCGTCACGGTGGGCAAGGAACCGGACGCCACCGGCGGCGTCCCCGTCACCTTCGTGCTGCGCGAGCGCTTGCGACACGCCGTATCGATCAATGCCGCGTACTCGTCGGATCTGGGCGGCAGCGGCGGCGGTACGTGGGCCGACCGCAACGTGTTCGGCAATGCCGAGCAGCTGACCATCGCCGCCTCGGCGCTCAATCTGGGCGGCAGCGCCACCACCGGAATCGGCTATGACACCAGTGCGAAGCTGCTCATTCCGGAGGTTGGCCACCGCGATCAGTCGTTGCAATTCGCGGTGGGCGCGATCAAGCAGTCCCTGCAAGCCTACGACCAAAAGGCCCTCACCAGCGGCGCGACGCTCACTCGCAAGCTATCGAGCGTGTGGACCGCGAGTCTCGGCGTCGCGACCGCGAACGAGCAAGTCAAACAGGAGAGCGTCACGCCCAGTCCTGCCGGTACCTTTTATTACCCGCTGGTGATCTACAATTACACGCTGGTGGCGCTGCCGCTGACCTTGAGCTACGACTCGACCCACCTGGCCTCGCCGCTCGATGATCCTTCGCACGGCATGCGCGACTCGTTGAGCGTCACTCCGACGCAATCGCTCGGCCGGCCGAACGCGAGCTTCATCATCAGCCAGATCAAGGCCGCCGCGTATGTCGATCTGCAGGGCCTGGGTTTCACCGATCCGGGACGCAGCGTACTCGCGGCGCGCGCCTTGGCGGGCAAAGCGCAGGGTGCGGGCCAATTCAGCCTGCCCCCCGACCAGCGATTCTATGGTGGCGGCAGCGGCACCATTCGCGGCTACCGCTATCAGTCCGTCGGGCCGCAATTTCCGGCCGACGGCAATCCGATCGGCGGCACGGCCATCATCGCCGGTACCTTGGAATTCCGCCAGCGTATCGCCTCCAGCTGGGGTGCGGCGGCGTTCGTGGATGGCGGCCAAGTGAGCTCCAGCTTGAAAGTCCTGCGCAACCAGTTTCGGCTGGGCTATGGCGTGGGCGCTCGCTACTACACACCCATCGGTCCCATTCGACTGGACATCGCCGTTCCCACCCAGCGGCACAGTTTCGTGACCAAGTCGCAAGCATCGCCGACCGCATCGCCCACCACCGGCGTGGTCAAGGACGACGCTTTCGAGATTTACATCGGGTTGGGGCAGGCTTTCTGATGACCCCCGTGCGCCGCGGACTCAAGATTGCTGCGTGGGTGGCCGGGATCCTGGCCGCGCTCCTCGTCGCGCTGGGCGGCGCCCTATGGGTGGCGGGCAACACCGATCCGGGGCGGCGGCTGATCGAGCAGCTCACGGTTCGGCTGACCGCGGGGCAGGTCGAGCTGTCGGGACTGGGCGGGGCATTCCCGGCGCAGCTCACGCTCGAGCGGCTGCAATTGCGGGACGGCGACGGCGTGTGGCTGAGCGCGGAGCGCCTGTCGCTGCTGTGGTCGCCGATGCAGCTGTTGCGGCGGCGCATACAGGTCAACGAACTCCAGGCGGCGCGAGTGCATATGGAACGAACGCCCCGTGCCGGCAAGCCGCAGGGGGGCGGGGTCTCCATTCCGCATATCGAGGTGGACCGCTTCGCGCTGGCCACGGTGGAACTGGGCGCGCCGCTCACCGGAACAGCGGTCACGCTGTCGGCCACCGGCCACGTGCAATTGCGCTCGCTGCAGGAGGCGACCGCGGAGTTGGTGGCGCGCCGGCTGGGCGGCGAGGGTGAATACATCGTGCATCTGCGGCTCGATCCGCAGCGGTTGGACGCGTCGTTGAGCGTGCACGAGCCGGCGAGCGGCCCGCTCGAGAACCTACTCTCGCTGCCGGGACTGGGCGCGCTGTCGGCTTCCGCCACGCTGGCGGGCCCGCGCCATGCGGCGCGCCTCGAGTTGGCGCTGCAAGCCGGCGAGCTCGAGGCGGGCGTGCACGGCAGCATCGATCTGACGCATCTGTCGGCGGACCTGGACTATGCGCTGCACGCGCCGGCATTGGCGCCGCGACCCGAGGTTGCCTGGAACCATTTCGAGCTGCGTGGCAACTGGCACGGTACCGTGTCATCGCCGACGGCCGACGCTCGCTTGGAGGTCGCCGGACTGCGCATCGCCGGGGACACGCGGGTGGCGCGTGTGACGGCAGGGCTCACGGCAAGAGCGGGACGCCTCGGGATGCACGCGGCCGTTACGGGCCTGGAGATTCCGGGGCCGCGACCGCGTCTGTTGGCGGACGATCCGCTCGAACTGGATGCCTCGCTGCGGCTGGATGAGTCGCGGCACATCGAACTCACCGGCGCGCATCCGTTGTTTAGCTTGCGCGCGCATGCCGACACCGAATCGGGGACAGCGAACCGGCAGCATGCCGACGTCGAACTGCTGCTGCCCGATGTGACACCCTTCGCGGCGTTGGCCGGACAGGACGTGCAGGGCAGTGCCGCGATCCACGCCAAACTGGTGCGCAGCGGCGGCGATAGCACGCTCGCGCTCGATGGCAGCATCGGATTGCGCGGCGGCACGGCGGCATGGATCGGTGCGCTCGGACCGCGCGTTGCCGTGCAGCTGTCGGGCAATCTGACCGACGATGCGGTCAAGCTGCACGACCTGCGAGTGACGGCCAACGGCATGACCCTCACGGCGAGCGGCGGCGCCACTCGCAACCCGCCGTCCACCGGCAGCCAGCCCGAGGCCGCGGACGCCGCTCCCTTCATCAAAGAGTTACAGGCGCGCTGGCAGATCGAGGTGTCGAACCTCGCGGCGCTGTCGCGGGACCTTGCGGGAGATCTCAGGGCGTCGGGGCGGCTGAGCGGCACGCCGAAGGCGCTGGCGGGCGATGCCCAGATCACCTCGCGCCTGTCCGTGAGGGGCTCTGCGACCGGCACCGTGGAGGCCCGTGTGCATGCGCGCGGCTTGCCCAGCGAGCCGGGCGGTACCATCGAGGTCCACGGACTGGTCGATGGGGCACCGCTGAAAGTCGATGCGACGGTGGAGCGCAGCGGCAAGTCGTTGCAACTGCGGGTCCGTCAGGCCAGCTGGAAAAGCGCGCACCTGGAAGGCGATCTGCTGGCGGACGCAGCGCTCGCGCAAAGCCACGGTCAGCTGCGCGCGAGCATCGGCGAGCTCAGCGACCTCGACCGGCTGCTGGGAATCCATCTGACCGGCAACGTGGATGGCAGCCTCGGCTTCCTGCCGGCGCCGGGGCACACTCAGGCGCACTTCGAACTCGACGGCAAGAATCTCGTCATGGGGCCCTTGGCCGGCAGCCTGCACCTGCAGGGCACGGGAACCTCCGCCGCCATGGACCTGAAGCTGAGTGCGCAGCTCGCGCAGCTGTACGGTAAGCCGGCGAGCGTGACATCCGCCGCGGTGCTCAACATCGATGCGCGCGAACTGCGCCTCGAGAATCTTGCCATCGCGTATTACGGGGAGAGCTTTGGCTTGTTATCGCCAGCGCGGGTATCGTTCGCCAAGGCGGTGTCCGTGGATCAGTTCCGGCTCGGAGCCAAGGAGGCGGTATTCGAACTCAAAGGACAGCTGGCGCCGACGCTGGACCTGCAGGCATCACTTCGGCATGTGAACGCGGGCTTGGTCAATGAGTTCGTCCCTGGGCTGCTGTTCGGCGGAACGGTGGAGGCCTCGGCGCGTCTGCAGGGCAATCCGTCGAGCCCCACCGGCACGATTCGCCTCGATGCGAACCATATGCTCTCCGCGGACGATGCTGCCACCGGACTGCCCGCGGCCGATTTGCACGTGCTCGCCGAACTGGCGGCCGATATCGCCACGGTGAACGCCACTCTCAGCGGCGGCCCGGGCTCGCAAATCACGGTCTCGGGCACCGCGCCCCTCACCGCGAACGGCAAGCTGGATTTGAAGCTGGCCGGAAAATTGGACGTCGGCGCGGCCAATCCATTTCTGGAGGGGCGAGGGATGCATGCGTCGGGCCGGCTCTCGGTCGATGCGACGGTGACCGGCAGCCCGGCGGCGCCGCAAGTCGGCGGCGACATCACGCTCGCTCAGGGCAGCCTGCGCGACTATGGACATGGCTTGACGCTGTCGGACATCGACGCGGACGTGGTCGGGCGCGAGGGCGGACTACAGATCAAGAATTTCAAAGCCAGGGCGGCCTCCGGCAATATTCTGATGAGCGGTACGTTCGGTATTCTGCAGCCGGGAATGCCGCTGGAGCTCAAGATCACGGCGAGAAATGCGCAACCGGTGGCGAGCAGCATCGTCACCGCCAATCTCGATGCGGACCTCGAGGTGAAAGGCAGCGCGCGCTCGCGCCTCGACGTCGTCGGCAAAATTCACGTCAACCGCGCCACCGTCGGCATCCCGAACTCGCTGCCGCCCGACGTCGTCGTGCTCGATGTGCACCGTCGCGGCGAAACCCCGGCGGGGCCGGCCGACAACCGATTGATCATCGGCATCGACATCGTCATCCAGGCGCCGCGGCAGGTGCTGGTGCAGGGCCGCGGGCTGGATGCGGAATTGGGCGGCGAGATCAAGCTCAGCGGCACCGCCGACGAACCGCAGGCAAGCGGTGGCTTCGATTTGCAGCGCGGCAGCTTCACGCTGGCGGGCAACAAGCTCGAATTCAAGCGCGGCCGAGTGAGCTTCGACGGCGCGGGGCTGCGCCGCAAGATCGACCCGACGCTCGATTTCGTCGCGGAAACCACGGTCACCGATTACACCGTCACGCTCGCGATCAGCGGCCCCGCGGACGCGCCGCGATTCGCATTCACCAGCTCACCGGCGGGGCTGGCGCAGGATGAGATCCTGGCGCGATTGCTGTTCGGCCAAAATGCGGCGCAGCTGACAGCGCTGCAAGCGGCGCAAATCGGCTACGCGCTCGCCACCTTGAGCGGCGTCGGCGGCGGCTCCGGTCCGTTGGCCCGGTTGCAGAAAACGCTGGGGCTCGACCGGTTGAGCGTCGGCTCCAGCACCACGACCACGGCCACCGGCGCCACGCAGAACTCGGGGGCCGCGATCGCCGCGGGGCGCTATGTCAGCAAGCGCGTGTACATCGAAGGCAAGCAGACCACCGCCGGGACGAGCCAGGTCCAGGTCGATGTCGACCTGACCAAGCACCTGAAGCTGCAAACGCGCCTGGGCAATGGCACCGCGATCACCCAGGGCACGACCCCCGAGAACGATCCCGGAAGCAGCATCGGGCTCTCGTACCAGTTCGAGTATTGAGGCGGCCCGCTCGGGGCCTCGATCAGCGTCGTTGAACACGCATCTGACGGATTCTCCGCTTGAAACCCAGGGAGGCCCGTATACCGATTAACGGTCCTCGTGCTGCTGTTTGATCGCGTGCAGCAGCGCATGCGCATCGGCTGGTTTGGTCATTTCCTCCATCTGGGTATCGGGGTGGCGGCGCAGCGCGATGAGTTCACGGTGCAACTCATCCACGACCTGCAGGATTTTCGTGACCTTTTGTTCGGTGAGTAGGTTGATCTGCAGATCCAGATGTGCGCGATGCTCGGCGAGGCGCGCCATGCGGCTTTGCCGAATGAGCACCGCCACCGTCAGGAGCAGGGCATTGGCACCGACCATGCCTTGCAGCCAGAAGAACGGCGGCTCGTCCGCGTGAGGCCAGCCATGCCGCTTGCCCCAGGTATTGATGAGCGCCCAGGCGAGCATGAAGAGGACGCTGGACACGAAGTACCAGGGACTGCCGAAGAAGGCGCTGACCCGTTCGATGGCCAATTGCATGCCGGAGATGGCGGCTTCTTCGCGCTCGGAGAAAGTGGCCAGAAGCTGGAGGTTTTCTTTCGAACCGCCGGAAAGCTCACCCATGTCCGAAGAGGCATTGCTTTGGTCCGAGCCCACGGGTGCACCTGTCGGTTGGTTCATAGGTCATTCGACAACGGGCAAGGGCAGAGTTCGACCTTGCTTAGCCCAAAGGCCGGCGTCGCCCCCGGCCGGCGGATTGTGCGCCGAATGCGCCCGCCGTGGAGTTCCGACTGCGTATGGAACGGGCCCGCCCACGCGGCGCCCCCCGCGGAGTTCTAACGGCGCGGGGTGGGGCACCGCTATCTGCCAGTAGGCGTCGGGCCCCGCACTTTGCGGCACGTGCGGGCCGGATGCCGAGGGGTCGCGCTGCGCGGTGCGTTATCGCCGGCAGCTCGGGCGAGGAAGCGGGCCGTGGCTCAACCTGAACGGCGGTGTGACGTGCCGCACATAAACGGCGCGGGCGGCGGGCTGCGGTGCACCATAAGAGCAATCGATTGCGACTAACTGTTGCATATTAACCACGCACGCTAGCGGTGCTCATCGGTCCGCGCTCCGCGCTAACTGATTAATTTCCAACACATTCTCCGGCAAAACAGCGGACCTGATCCGTCCCTCTCGAGACGGTTGTCGCGCATGGCCCGCTATTTGCAAAGTCCTCTGTCATCAGATGGAAGGGGCATCGATACGCACCGCCGTTCCATCGAAGTAATTAGTTGACCCGCTCGACTCAGCCGCTGCCGGTTGAGGGGGGGAATACGTACGCCATCCAACAGGAGATTTTTAATGTCAATGAGTTTCAGCAAAGCGCAGCCATTCAAATTGCGAATCGCCATTGCCATGCTCTGCGCAAGCGCGGCCGCCGCTCATTCGTCGGCGGCCCTGGCTGACACGGCCACCACCGACGCCACGGCGGAGGCCAGCGCACTGGATGAGGTCATCGTGACGGGATCGCGCGAGACCGGATTGAAGGCATCGGAAAGCGCCGCTCCGATTCAAATCGTCAGCGCAGAGGACTTGAAGCAAGCCGGCGCTCCCGACCTGATGTCGGCTCTCGCGCAGATCGTGCCGTCGCTGCAGATGCAAGCGTTCGGCTTCGACATGTCCGGCCAGACGCTACAGGCAAGATTGCGCGGCGTCAGCCCCAATGATGTTTTGGTGCTCATCAATGGCAAGCGCCGGCACACGACGGCAAATCTCGCCGTGGACGTAGGCTCACCCTTTCAGGGCGGGGCCGGCGTCGACCTGAATTTCGTTCCTCTTGATGCCATCGACCATATCGAGGTGCTGACCGAAGGCGCGGCGGCGCAGTACGGCACCGACGCCATTGCGGGCGTGGTCAACATCATTTTGAAGAAGAACACATCGGGCGGCACGGTCGCGGGCACGTACGGCCAATATGGCAACAACGGCGGCGGCAAGACCGAAGACGTCAGCGGCAACGCGGGCTATGAAGCTGGCGGCAGCGGCTTTTTCAATATCACCGGCGACTTCCGTAATCACGGCCACAGCAATGTGGGAGAAATCGATCCGCGTCTGATCAATCCAACCTCATACCCAAATTCGAATGCCGTGAATGCGTCCGGGTACCCTTACCTGAACCGCATCTCCGGCGATGCCGCGGTTCAGCAAAAGACAGCGGCGGTGAACACGGGCTACGATTTCGACGGCGGAACGGAACTGTACTTCATCGGTACCTATGGCCACAAAAATGCGACCTCCTACGAGAATTACCGTATGCCGTCCAAGGTCTCGTACACCGACCCGACGACGCACGTGACCACGTATCCGTTCCCCTACGGTTTCAATCCACAAGAAGCCAGCGACGAGGATGACTACCAGTTCAACTTGGGGCTCAAGGGTACCGTGGCTTCATGGGACTGGGATCTGACCACCGGATTTGGCGGCGACAAAGTCGGCATTTCGACCATCGACTCGTACAACGCCGGTGTCTATGCAACCACGGGTGTGCCGACGCCAACCAACTTCTATGACGGCTACTTGAAAGCAGGGCAATGGACCTCGACCGCCGATTTCAAACGAGATTTCGACGTGGGTTTTGCGGGTCCCCTGAACGTAGCGTTCGGAGCCGAGTATCGTCACGAGAGCTATGCCATCGGTGCGGGCGTTCCGCTTTCCTACGAGAACGGGGGTGCGCAATCGTACCCAGGCTTCACGCCGCTCGATGCGGGGACCCACAGTCGGAAGAACTATGCGGGCTATCTCGATCTTGCCGTCAAACCGGTCGACGCTCTTAGAGTCGACGCTGCGGTGCGCTTCGAACACTATAGCGACTTCGGCAATGCGACCGTCGGTAAACTAACCGGCCGCTTTGATTTTTCGCCGCAGTTTGCCATTCGCGGTACCGTCAACAACGGATTCCGCGCGCCGACGCTCGCCGAAGAATATTACTCCTCGACCAACGTGGGCCCATCGACGGCCTACATTCAATTACCGCCTGATTCGCCCGCCGCCGCGCCGCTCGGACTCGGCAGCGGGCTGCAGCCCGAAAAGTCGGTCGACATGAGCTTGGGCTTCGTGTGGCGCCCGACTCCCCGTATGAGCACCACCTTGGATGTGTACCAGATCACCATCACCAACCGTATCGTGGGCAGTGGCAATGTCGCGGGCCAGATCAATGGCGTAGCACAACCGGGCGGCGCGGCCATTGGCAATGCCATCTGTGTCTACGAGGGCGGCACTTGGAACGGGTCCAGTTGTGCCGGCGGCTCGAGCGTCATCGACCCGGGGGTACTGTCGACGGGGTCCTATGGCATCAATATCTTCGCGAACGGCATCGATACCCGTACGCGCGGAGCCGACCTTGTGTTCGACTTCCCATTCGAATACAACTTCGGCAAGATCAACTACTCCATCGGCGCAACCTACGACAAGACGACGATCACGAAGTACGCGACGACGCCCGCGGCGTTGGCACCCAACACGTTGTACGATCAAGAGGCATACTCGGAACTGACGACGGCGTCTCCGCTGTATGTGGTCAATCTGGGCGCTCTGTTGACGGTGGAGAAGCTGTCCGTCAACCTGGTCGAGAAGGTATATGGCCCGTCCTCGGACTACGAGAACGATGACGGCGATAACCCGAGCGGCAACTTTGAGTACTTCAAGACCACGATTGGCGTCACGGCAATCACCAACCTCGATGTGGGTTATCAGTTCACGGATCATCTAAAATTGTCGCTGGGTGCGCAGAACTTGTTCAATCGGTTTCCGAACAAGATCAACAGTACGATTCTGAACCGCGAAATCGCGGCCAGCGACAACGCCGCTGTCACGCAATATCCGATCTTCTCGCCATTCGGTATCAACGGCGGGTTCTACTACGCCAAGGCGGTCTACAAGTTCTGACGCGGATGCCCTAGCGGGCGAAACGAGGGCGGTGGCGATGGCGCTGCCGCCCTTTTTCGCAAGAATTGCCGTGACGCTTGTCGAGGAAAAAAAACATAGCACGCCAGCGGGCGACATCCTGCGAGTCGCACAGATCGACGATTTGGTTGCGGGACTTGGTTCGGCCTCAAAAGCGAGGCGTCAGAAACGTGCAGGTAACCCCGTTTGATTTCGAGAGAGCCTCGTCCAGAGTGGCGAGCGGCAACATGAGCGCCTCGGCAACGGCGACGTACCACGCGTCGTAACTGGTCACGTTGTGACGCAATTCCCAGACGCGGCCGGCGAAGGGATCAAAGGGAAACAACTGGATATCGAGTTGCATGAGATCTTCTTGCGCCGCATTCGCTTCTGGCGTCGTAATGAGCTTTGCCCGCTCCAGGCGACGAAATATGTTCGTAGCTTCGGCACGTATCAGCTCCGGCGCCTGCAAAAAGCCACTTGCAAGAATTTCTTCCGCCCAATCGCCGTGGGGTCCGCTATCGACGAGGGCGGCGACTACGACCGATGCATCGATGACGATACTCAACGCCGGTCAGCGTTTTTATGGCCGAGTATCTGTTCGGAAGAGATGCGAGTCTGCGTCGCGCGCTTTCTCCTGCGTACCTGCTGAAGCCAAGCGTCGATTGACGGGCGGGCCGCCAATCGCTCCAGTTCGGCGCGCAGGAACTCCTGCATCGACTTACCCTGCAAAGCCGCACGGGCGGCTAATTCGTCACGGACTTTCACGGGAACATCGCGAATGTTGATCTGAACAGCCATGCTGTCATAATGACAGCGACGCTGGCATTCTGCAAGCGCGCCTGTGCAGGTGGCCGAGACCTCGGAGGTGCGATGCACCCACCTGATCGCTTACGTCGAGTTGCATGCTGCGGTGGCGAAGGCCGAGCGCCTGCAATGGCTTGACCGAGAGGGTGCGGACGCGATTCTGACCCAATTCGAGCGCGACTGGGCGGCCTTGCTCGTGATTGCCACCGACGACGTGTTGGTTCGACGCGCGGGTAGGTTGGCGCGGCAGCACGGCCTTCGCGGGTACGACAGCGTACATCTGGCGGCGGCGGAGCGGCTCGCTGTGACGATGCCTGCCGAACAGGTGCTACTGGCTGCATTCGACAAAGGTCTTGTGGCGGCGGCTGCCCGCCTTGGCTTCCGGGTGCTGGGGCCGTCAGTCCCCGGTGAGTGAGTATTTCATCGATCGCGGACAGTGATTCCCTGGGGCGGCTCGGTCAGAAGAAGGGAATCGCGAATCGCGCACGTCCAACCTTGGCTTCAACTCGATCCGGTGGCTGTGATGCACGATTCTGCATCGGCCGATCTTTCGGGCGGCACCGCTTTCGGCCGTCACGAGGAAGAAACCGTCCATGTTTTTAGTCGTCTTTGGGTGCCGCCCAGAAAGACGGCATGGCAAGCTGGGCACCATGTGTCCATATCGACATGCAATGTGGACACACCAGCGCCAAAATGGCACGCACCTGACGTGCACTGAATGATGGGCCATCATCCCTAGCCCAAGGCGCGTAACACCTAACACGACGTGGTGTAAGGCATGGCAATCATGCCCACCTCAATTCTTGATCCGATACCCCGTCTTGAATATCCAGGCGATCACCGCGAGACACAGGGCGAAAAATCCCACGGCCATGCAGAAGCTCGTCACCACGCTCACGTCGGCCGCGCCGTAGAAGCACCAGCGGAATCCGCTGATCAAATAGACGATGGGATTGAACAGACTGAACCGCCGCCAGCCCGGCGGCAGCATGCTGAGAGAATAGAATGCGCCCCCGAGAAAGGTGAGCGGCGTGATCACCAGCATGGGAATGAACTGCAGCTGTTCCCAGCCCTTGGCCCACAGCCCGAGAATGAACCCGAACAGGCTGAACGTCACGGCCGTCATCACCAGGAACGCGATCATCCATACCGGATGCATGATCTTGATGGGTATGAACAGCGATGCGGTCGCGAGAATCACCAGCCCCAGGGCGATGGACTTCGAGGCGGCCGCGCCGACGTAGGCGAGGACGATCTCGGCATACGATATGGGCGCCGACAGCAGTTCGTAAATGGTACCGATGAACTTGGGGAAAAAGATTCCGAAGGACGCGTTGGCGAGGCTCTCGGTGAGCAGCGCCAGCATGATGAGGCCGGGCAAGATGAACGCGCCGTAGCTCACCCCGGATACGGGCGTCATCCGTGAACCGATGGCCGCGCCGAACACCACGAAATACAGCGAGGTGGTAATCACGGGCGTCACCAGACTTTGCACCAGCGTTCGCAAGGCGCGCGCCATCTCGAACTTGTAGATCGCCCACACTCCGTGGCGATTGAATTCGAAGCGCGAGGTATGCCGGTTCATTGCGCTCACCTAAGCCGATGAAGAGGGATGCCGGTTCATCGTGGCGCGCTCACCAGACTGACGAAGATGTCCTCGAGCGAGCTTTGATGGGTCTGCAGATCCTTGATGGCGATCGACAGCTCGCTCATGCGCTTGAGCAACGCGGATATGTCCATGCTGCCGTTGCCCGCCACGCTATACACCAGCTCGGTACCCTCGGCCCGCAGCTCCAGGCCCCAGGGCGCGAGTTCGGTCGGGAGGGCGGGTAGCGGCTGCTGTAGGTGCAGGATCAGCTGGCGCTTGCCGAGCTTCTCCATGAGTGCCCGCTTCTCTTCGACCAGAATCAACTCGCCGCGATGGATGACGCCGATGCGATCGGCCATCTCCTCGGCTTCCTCGATGTAGTGCGTGGTGAGGATGATGGTCACCCCGCGTTCGCGCAGGCCGCGCACCAGGTTCCACATGTCGCGGCGCAGCTCCACGTCCACTCCGGCCGTGGGCTCGTCCAGGAACAGGATCTCGGGCTCATGTGACAGCGCTTTGGCGATCATGACGCGGCGCTTCATGCCGCCGGACAGCGTCATGATCCTGGCGTCGCGCTTGTCCTGCAGGGACAAATCGCGCAGCAAGCCGGTGGTGTACGCGGGGTTCGGCGGGCGGCCGAATAGCCCGCGGCTGAAATTGACGGTGGCCCATACCGTCTCGAAAGAATCGGTGGTCAATTCCTGAGGCACCAGCCCGATCTTGGCGCGCGCCGCCCGGTAGTCGCGGAGGATGTCGTGGCCGTCCGCGGTCACGCTGCCGCCGCTGGGGGTCACGATGCCGCAAATGATATTGATGAGCGTGGTTTTACCCGCGCCGTTCGGCCCCAGCAAGGCAAAGATCTCTCCCTTGTAGATATCTAGATCGACGGGCTTGAGGGCATGGACGCCCGAGGCGTAAGACTTGGTGAGATTCACGACCGAAATCACCGGCTGCACGGGCATCCCCGCGAAACGCCGGCTGCCATGCGTCGATCCATGAGCGGGCGCGCGATGGCCGGCGGCGCTAGCCATTATGGGCATCCCCGCGAACGCCGGCTGCCATGCCGGGACGATCCATGATCGGGCGCTGCGCGATGGCCGGCGGCGCTAACCATTGCCGATACGTGCAACCAGTGCGCGCGTGAAGTCGGACGTGCTCGCGGTACCGCCCAAATCGCCGGTCCGCACCGCATCGACGTTCAGGGTCTGGGTGAGTGCCGTGCGCAGGCGCACCGCCAATTCCGGCAGCCGGCAATGCTCGAGCATCATGGCGGACGCGAGCAGGAGCGCGGTGGGATTCGCGATCCCTTTTCCGGCGATGTCGGGAGCCGAGCCATGCACGGCCTCGAAAATGGCGGCATCCATGCCGATATTCGCGCCCGGTGTCATCCCCAATCCGCCGACGAGGCCGGCGACCAAGTCCGACAGAATGTCGCCGAACAAGTTGGTCGTGACCAGCACGTCGAATTGCCAAGGATTTAAAACCAATTTCATGGCACAGGCATCGATGATGACCGTCTCCAAAGCGAATTGGCCCTTGTACTTGCGCTCATAGAGCTCCAGGCCCGTTTCGAGAAAAATACCCGTGAGGGCTTTCATGATGTTGGCCTTGTGCACGATGGCCACTTTTTTGCGGCCGGTGGCCACGGCGTGGGCAAAGGCGAAATCCAGCAATCGCCGGCTGCCCTGGCGCGTATTGACGCCCGTGGCCATGGCGACCGCGTGCGGATCGTCGTCTATCTGTATGTAGTGTTCATGACCTATGTAGAGTCCCTCGAGATTTTCGCGCACCACCACCAGATCGATCTTGTCGAAGCGGGCGCCCGGAATGAGCGTGCGCGCCGGCCGCAGGTTCGCGTAAAGTTTGAATTCCTCCCGCAGACGGACGTTCGAGGAGCGGTAGCCGCCGCCCGAAGGCGTCTCCAGCGGCCCTTTCAGCGCCAATCGCGTGCGCCGGATGCTGTCGATGGTCTTCGAGGGCAGCGGGTCGCCGGCGGTTTTGACTCCCCCAAGCCCGGCAATTTGGCTGTCCCATTGAAATGGCGCACCGAGCGCATCCAGAACGGCCAAGGTTGCGTCCATGATTTCGGGACCGATACCGTCTCCGGGGATCAGCGTGGCGGGAATGGGTTGTTGCATCGTCGAGTCTCGCGGTGAAAAAGAAGTCGTCCAGGACCTATCTGAGTAATTGACGTGGCCGCGACCGCAGCGGATTTTTCCTCACGCAAGGCGGAGCCATAAATACTGAGATAGGCCCCTACTAGGATACTAGACCTCTCGCGCGGTAGACTATCGATGATTACTCAGGATTGCGTCCCGCGACGGCGGCTCGCCAACGCAACGGGTTCATCAAGGCAGAGCGCTCCTCAGCGGTAAATGGTTCGATCGAGCGGCAGAAATCTCGTCAGCGGTATAGGGTTCATCAACGACAGATTGCCTTGACAACGGTACCGGCTATCAACAACGAAGAAATCATCGATGCCACTCGCCGCTGGCTGGAGAAGGCGGTCATCGGCCTCGGGCTATGCCCGTTCGCCGAGAGCGTGTATGTGCGTGACGGCGTGCGTTTCCAGGTGAGCGAGCAGTCATCGGCGGCCGGATTGTTGGCGCAGCTGCGCTCCGAATTGATGCATCTACATCGCGCCGATGCACGACAATGCGAAACGACGCTGCTGATTCACCCCTGGGTGCTCACCGACTTCATGGAATTCAACGAATTTCTGGCGCTTTGTGATGATGCCGTGAGCGAACTCGAGCTCGAGGGAGAAATCCAGGTGGCGAGCTTCCATCCGCAGTATCAATTCGCGGGCACACAACCGGACGACATCGAGAACTACACCAATCGCTCGCCGTTTCCAACGCTGCACTTGCTGCGGGAGGCGAGCGTCGAACGTGCATTGGCCGGCGTGCCGGACCCGCAGTCTATCTATGAAAACAATATTCTGCGGCTTCGCGAACTGGGATTTCCAGGCTGGCAGGCGCTGTGGAAGGATAAAGGCCACCATTGATGGCTGCGCTTGGGTTAAAACATTACGGCGGGGTCCATCGCGTCGGCTGTAAGGTCCGTCGCGGCGCACCGCGTTGGGCTGTGAGGTACGGCGGGGTCCATCGCGTCGGCTGTAAGGTGCGGCGGGGTCCACCGGGTTCGGCTGGGAGGGCGGACGCTAACTCAAATTCTTGCGCATGGGAATGAACTCGATGCTCTCTCCCGGTGCAACCTCGAAATGCACCAGGTCGGCTCCGACATAACCGCGCGCGGCATACAGCTTGACGCCCGGCAGGGTGGCCATGAGTTCCACCCGAGAGAATCCGTGGGCGCGTGCCTCGTGCTCGCAGCGTTGCAGGAGCAGCGAACCGATTCCGCGCCGCGCCTGCGAGGGGTCGACGAAGAAAGCGCGAATCTTGGCCGCCTGGCTGTTGGGGTCGAGCGGCGACGAATCGCGGCCATCCCGGGCATCCCCGCCGAATAAAGTCGAGCGATAGCTCCAGCCGCCGCAGCCGACGAGTTCGCCCGCGGCCTCGGCGACGAAATAGGTTTGATCCTCGAGCAGCTGAGTATCGACGCCGAAGGCGCCGCGCAGCGCACCTTCGATTTGGCTGGGGCGGTACTGCGCCTTGCTCAAGCCGCGGGCCGAACGGGCGATCAAGGCTTGCAGCGCGGGAATGTCCTCCCGCGTTGCCTTGCGCAGCGTGATGGCCTCGCGGCCGGAGCCTGAATCCCCGGCGCGCGCCGCCGAGCGCAGCATGGCGAAGGCGGCATAGCCGACGACCACGATCACCAGCCAGCGAAGCGCGGTCAATGGCAAGGACTTGACGATATAGGCGGCGATGAGGATGCCCACGATGCTGCCGAACGCGAGCCCCAGAGAGGGCCCCCAGGCGAACCTGCCGCTCTGAAAGAAGCGCAGGCTTGCGACCGGCTGCACCAGGGCGCAGGCACCCATCATGATGGGAAAGGCTGCGAGCGGATGCATTCCCAACAGGGCGAGGGTGATCATGCAGGGCGCATACAGTCCGATGCCCGCACTCATCAAGGCGCCGAGCACGAAGTTGATCGCGACCGCCAGCCCGAACTTCCACCCGGAAAGCGCCATGGCCGTGCCGCCGCCGGGCAGGACACCCAGATTGACAGCCGTAAAGACGCTGCCCGCGATCAGCAAAGCGGCGCCCATGATGCTCTGAATCGCACGGCGCGACAGCCGCGCGACGATGCCGGCTCCGAGCCAGGCACCCGCCGCGGCGCTGCCGATGACGGCGATCAGCAAGGCCGGATCGACGACGATGGCGGTCACGAAAATGGCCGATTCGAGCAGCGCGGCGGGCGTGAGCCCGATATTGAGCGTGCCGGGAATACGTTCATCCGCAACCATCCGGCGCAGTTTGAACAGGGCGGTGGTGGGGGCGAAAGAGCCGATCCCCAGGGTATCGAAAAAAGCCACGACCGCGCCGATGAGCAGCTCGATGAGGGTCGGCCGGCGCATCTCCTGGCTGCGGCGGGCCGCCTTGATGCCGAGGATGATGAAAGCGATGCCGGCGATGCCGATGGCCAGGTAAAACGTCAGCTGTGCGGCGTTCATTCGAGCAATATACCTCGGGATCCGCCGGAGTATTCAGCTAGCGGTCGTTGACGTACACTCGGGGTTGCTGCGGCCGCCGCATTCTGAAATGGACCCGCCCGCGATGAGCTAAAAAAACCCGCCATTTCGAAAGCCCCGACGCCGGACGACGAGCCGCAATCGCCGTGTTCCACTGGGTTCGGGCAAGTCGGTGCGCCCAAAGATGTTCGTGCGAACCCATGCGAAGGGAGGCTCAATAATGAGGATGATCATGTCGAACGCGAGGTTCCTGACAGAGGCGCGGCTCGGCAGGACCGCAGCGGTGGGCGCCGCCCCGGCCGATGTCGCTGCGCTGCGCCGTTGTGGAGCCCTGGGCGTTGCCGCGGCCTATATCGCTGCGCTGCGCCGTTGTGGAGCGGTGGGCGCCGCCCCGGCCGATGTCGCTGCGCGCCGTCCCGGAGCGATGTCGCGTGCTGTTGCGATGTCCCGTATCGCTGCGCTGGCCTGTGTCGCCGCCGGTATCGCCACGGCGAGCCGTGCCGCGGCCGACGACTTCCCCACCCCGCTGTCCGCCGAGCCCATCCCGAAGGTCGAGACCTTGCCCGCCCGCTATCCGACGGGCTGGAGTTTTCTCAACTACTCCGGCGATCGCATCGAACTGCGTAACGTGGGTAGCGACTCCCGCGAAGTGAAAGGCCAATTGCAGGCGCACGATTCGGCCACGCTGTTGGTTGCCGACAAGCGTCCGGAAATCTACGTGGCCGATACCGTCTGGTCGCGCGGAGTCCGCGGCACGCGTACCGATTTCATCACCGTCTATGACAGGGCGACCTTCACCCCAGTGGGCGAGATCGTGCTCCCTGGAGCGAAGCGGGCGCTCATCACCTCGATGGAAGGGCTGATGGCGTTCACCGACGATCAGCGCATGGTGCTGGTGTTCAATTTTACGCCGGCTTCGTCGGTAACGGTCGTCGACCTCGTGAAGCGGCAAACGTTGAGCGAGATCCAGATTCCCGGCTGCTCACTGGTCTACCCGAGCGGTGCGCGCGGTTTTGCAACCCTGTGCTCGAGCGGTACGCTGTTGACCATCCGGCTCGATGCCAATGGCGCGGCGGCAGGCCGCAGTGAGACGAAGGCGTTCAACCCGCTCGATACCGATCCCTTGTTCACGGCTTCGGCGACGGTGGGCGGCGTGCGCTATTTCCCCAGCTTGGGGGGACGTGTGCAACCCATCGACCTGAAGGGCGACGAACCGAAGGTGTTGCCGGATTGGCCCCTGGTAGCGGCGGGCGACGCCGCCGCGCACTGGCGTCCCAGCGGCTGGCAGATCCTCGCCAGCGACGAACAAACGCTGTTGTACGTCATCATGCAGGCTGACGCGCATGAGGGCACCCACAAGGACCCGGGCAACGAAGTATGGGTGTTCAATACTGCGACCAAAGCCCGTGTGAAGCGCATACGACTGGTGCGCCCAGGTTCATCGATCGCCTTGACGCATGAGCCCGAGCCTCTGTTGCTGGTACAGGCGGGTGAGCGGTTGGACGTCTACGATGCGCACGCAGGAAGTCTGGTGCGGAGCTTGGATTTGCCGGGATTCCACACACGCATGACCATCGAGCCGGTGCGCTGACCATGAACGGCTCGGTGGCCGTCCTGCAAGCACTGAGCGCGCAGCTGGCGCTGTTTCAGGCGCTGCTGCTGGCCGCGTCGGCCATTCACAAGGCGGGAAGATGGCCGCATTCGAGGGACGTGATGCACCGCTTCGGCGGGGTGCCACGCGCGGCGGCGGGTGCTCTGTTGACCGCGACTTTGGCCGTGGAATTGCTCACATCGGCGGCATTGCTCGTTCCCGCGTATCGCGCCACGGGCGCGATGCTTGCGGCATTGCTTTGGACGCTCTACCTGGGGCTCATCGCGCGCGCCATCGTGCAGCGGCGGCGCGACGTCGACTGCGGCTGTACCTTCGGCGCATCGTCGGCTTCGTTGGGGGCCTTCCAGTTGACGAGGAATACGGTGCTTGCCGGCCTTGCGGTGGGCATCGCATCGGTATCGGCAACCCGCGGCAGCGTGCCCGCGCAAGGATCTCAAGTCCTGGGCGCCATTGCCTTGCTGGCATTGTACGGTGCGCTCGATCAAGTCATGGCCTTGCAGCCGTTACGCCGAGGAGAAATATCATGACGTTCGTCATCGCCTCGCAGATTGCCCTGTGGATCGGATTGCTGGTATTGGGTCTCGTGTGCCTGGCATTGGCTCGGCAAATCGGCGTACTCCATCAACGCATCGCTCCCGCGGGGGCGCTGTCCCTGCCTCAGCCGCTAAAGTTGGGGGATCCCGCTCCGCAACTGGCCCTGAGCTCTCTCGGGGGACCCGTCGTGCAGATCGGCGGCGTGCGCGACGGCCGCAGCCAGCTGCTGCTGTTCCTTTCACCGGATTGCGCCATCTGTGAGGCGCTGCTTCCCGCGGTGCGTTCCGCGCAAGGCGCGGAAAGGCGCTGGCTCGACATCGTTCTGGCGAGCGACGGCGAGCCCGCGAGTCATATGAAATTCGTGCGCGAGAAAAGCCTGAACGGGTTTCCGTACGTCGTCTCGGAGCATCTGGGGCGCAGCTTCGGAGTCGCGAAGCTGCCTTACGCCGTGCTGATCGACGAAGCCGGAAAGCTGGTCTCGACCGGCCTCGTCAACACGCGCGAGCATTTGGAAAGTTTATTCGTGGCCAAGGAAACGGGCATCGGCAACATCCAACAATTTCTCGGTCAACGGCAGCGGCGCATCTCTTCGGGAGAATAACGGTGGTTCGATTCGATCATTTGGCGGAAAAGACGCTGCGCGGTTTCGCGAGCCGAACGTCGCGGCGCAGTGTATTCACGGTGCTCGGCGGCCTGCTGGCCGGCGCGGCGGCGTTGCCCTTGCTGCCCGTGGCCCGCGGCGCGCCGGCCGAGGCAGGGCCTTCGACGGCGGATCCGAACTCGGGCCAGGCGCCGCCGCAAACCACGGGAAACCCGCAAGATCCGGGCGATCCGACGAAGTGCGATTATTGGCGGTACTGCGCCATCGACGGCTCGCTGTGCGGGTGCTACGGGGGTAGCGTGAATTCGTGTCCGCCCGGCACCGAAATGTCACCCATCACGTGGATCGGGACGTGCCGCAATCCTGCGGATCAGCGTAACTACATCATCTCTTACAACGACTGCTGCGGCGGAGTGGCGTGGGGGCGGTGTGCGTGCCAGAACAATCAGGGCGACCGGCCGGTAGTACGGCCACAAAACAACAACGAGGTGACATGGTGCTTCGGAACTTCGAGCCAGTCATATACTTGCTCCACCGCCATCATTCTGGGGGTTGCCATTGATCAAAAATAGCACGGGCCGCGCCCGCTCGAGCCGCATTTCGCGCCTCGAAACGGTGGCTTTGCTGGCAGTTGGAATCGGTATTTCGTTGTTCGCGGCGGCGGCGGACGAGCCCGCGGGTGCGGCTGTTTTTGCGGGCCGGTGCGCCGTGTGCCACGGTCCCGAAGCGGCCGGCATACCCGGCAGTTTTCCGCCGCTGCACGAGCAGGTCATGGCCTTTGCGAAGACGCCCGAGGGACGCGATTATTTGGTCATGGTCGTCAGTACCGGCCTGATGGGCGATCTGAAAATGGCGGGTGTCAGTTATCGCGGCGTCATGCCGGCGCAATCCGGCTTGAGCGAAGCCGAGGTGGCGGCGGTGCTCACGTACCTGGCAAGCGACCGCGGCAAGGACCCGGTGCCGGCCCTGACCGCAACCGATGTCACGGCAACGCGGGCGCGGCATCCGGGCAGCACCGCGCAGAGCACCCGCGCATTGCGTCCCGGGTTCCCCGAGACATGAATCAGCCGCCGGGGTCGGCCGCCCTTGCGGGCGACTGGCGAAGCACCGTATCGCTCCTGGCCGGCATGGTCGGGGTGGCGGGCCTGATCGGGATCGGTATCGCCGCTGCGATGGGCGCCGACTCTCCGCGGCCCGACTCGCCGGGCGTCGCTACGTCGGCTGCTATCGCACCGGCAGTCCTCACGACGCCGGGGCCCGCGGCGCCGGCCGGTGTCGTGAACGCGCAACGTGCCTGGCAGAATTGGACCCTCAACTGCCAGGGCTGCCATCGGCCCGATGGCACGGGCTCGGCGGGAACCGCGCCCAGCCTGGCGGGAACCGTGGCCAAATTCCTCAGTGTGCCCGGCGGCCGTGAATATCTTGGCCGCGTGCCGGGAGTTGCCACCTCGCCGCTGGTGGACGCAGACCTCGCCGAACTCATGAACTGGATGTTGTGGCGCTTCGACAAGGAGCACTTACCAGCCGATTTTCGGCCGTTCACGGGGGCGGAAATTGGCCGGTTGCGCACGCAGCCGCTGCGCCTCGAGGCAGCGCAAATGCGCACCGACTTGTTGGGCAAGGCGGACGAGTCGGTAGCGCGTTGATACGCATGGCGATGGAAGATCTGGCATAGAAGGACTGGCATAGAAGGACTGGCATAGAAGGACTGGCATGGAAGATCCGGCATAAATCTCCGGCTCTAAAGAGCAATCAATCCGGCCAGTGGACACGAGCCGCGGTGATTTCGAGTTACTTTTGCGACTGCTGGCGCGCGCCTAGAATGCGCTCAGGTTGCGCATGGCCTTGGGCCGGCCGCCGCGGTCCGGCGAAGGATCGGTGGTTGCTAAACCGGCCGACACGGGATGCATATTTAGAAAATAAGGGGAATGAGAGTGGCCGTCACGAATTCCATCGCGTCGGCGCTGCAGAGGCGGCGCGCGGACATCCAGGCGAAATGGTCGGCCCAGCTGGGCGCCACGACTACGGGCCCGGCGAAGGGTCGCATTTCCGCCGACGAAATCAATCAGCAAAGTCGGGATTTTCTCGACGTTTTGGTGCCTGCCATGCAATCGGGCAAGCTGGACGATATCCGCGATCCGGAATGGACCGAGGTGCGGGCCTTCCTCGATGATCTGTCGCGGCGGCGCGTGCTGACGGGATTCTCGTCGGACGAAACTGCGACGTTCATTTTCTCGTTGAAACGCCCCGTGTTCGAAGTGCTGAAGGAGGAATCCGCAGCCGACGCGACGCGCTTCGCCGACGCAGTTTGGACCGCAACGTTGCTGTTCGACGCGTTGGGCCTGCACACGGTGAAGAGTTTTCAACGGGCCCGAGAAGACGTCATCAGCCGCCAGCAGCAGGAGATGCTGGAGCTGTCGACGCCGGTGATCAAATTGTGGGACGGCATTCTGGCGCTGCCCATGATCGGTACGCTCGACTCTGCGCGCACGCAGATCGTCATGGAATCGTTGCTGCAGAAAATCGTCGACACGGAATCGCAGATCGCCATCATCGATATTACCGGCGTACCCACTGTCGATACATTGGTGGCGCAGCATTTGTTGAAAACCGTGACGGCGCTCCGCCTCATGGGAGCCGACTGCATCATCAGCGGCGTTCGCCCACAAATCGCGCAGACCATCGTCCACCTGGGGGTGGATCTGCAGGGCGTGACGACCAAGGCCAATCTCGCCGATGCCTTGGCACTCGCTCTGACACGCAGCGGCATTACTTTCACCAAGCACTAACTCATGGACCGTATTCCCATTTTGCGGATGGGTGAGTTTTTGCTCGTCACTATCCAAGTGGACATGCACGATCAGCTTGCGCTCACTTTGCAGGACGACCTTACGAATGCCATCGATAAAAAGGCCGCCAAGGGTGTCTTGATCGACATCTCTGCGCTGCAGATGGTCGATTCCTTCATTGGCCGGATGATTTCGGATATAGCCGGAATGGCGCGCATTCTCGGTGCTCAAACCGTGGTGGTCGGGATGCAGCCCGCGGTTGCGATCACCCTGGTGGAACTCGGGTTGTCACTCACCGGTGTTGCCACCGCGCTCAATGTGGAACGTGGCATGCAGCGGCTGCAACGATCTCTCGCCGATTCTCATGACCACCGTCACAGCAAGCGGTGAGCTGTCCCTGCGGAACGAGCACGATATCGTTCTCGGTCGGCAAGCGGTTCGACGCATGGCACAGGAACAGGCTTTCTCGCTGGTCGATCAAACCAAACTGGTGACTGCCGCAAGCGAGTTGGCGCGCAATGCGGTGGTGTACGGCGGCGGCGGGACGCTCATGTGGGAAATGCTGCTGGATGGGAGCCGGCGGGGGGTGCGACTCACGTTCGCGGATCAGGGTCCCGGAATTCCGAACCTCGATCTCGCTTTGACGGATGGGTGGACTTCGGGCCATGGGCTGGGTCTCGGCCTGAGCGGCGCGCGGCGCCTGGTCCACGAATTCGAACTGGATTCCGTCGTCGGCGTCGGCACTCGGGTCACTGTTGCGCGGTGGAAATGACCGGCCGGATCATAACCGGATCCCAGGTACGGGTTGCGGTCACGGACGACAGCAGCATCGGCGAGTGCCGACGCAGCGCCAAGCGACTTGCGGAGGGTTTCGGGTTCGACGAGGTGGGTGCGGGTCGAGTCACTATCATAGCGACCGAGCTTGCGACGAATATCGTGCGACATGCAAAGGCGGGAGAGGTCCTCATACAGGTGCTGGATGACGGGATCAATCCGCTGCTTGAGCTGCTCGCCATCGATCAGGGTCCGGGCATGCAGGACACCGATGCGTGCCTGCGCGACGGCTATTCCACGGCGGGTTCGGCGGGACAAGGTTTGGGAGCCGTTGCAAGATTATCGGGCAGCTTCGATCTTTTCTCGCTCGCCGGCCAGGGCACGGTGGTGTGGTCCAGAAGTCCGCGCACTCGCGATGCGCGCGGCAGGCCCGCCGTGCCCGATTCACCTCTCGAGTTGGGAATCATCAACCTCGCGGTGGCCGGCGAAATCGAGTGCGGCGACACCTGGCGGGTTGCGGACGGCGGCTCGCAGGTGAGCCTATTTGTCGCCGACGGACTGGGGCACGGCCCGCTCGCCGCAACCGCCGCTCAGGCCGCCGCCCAGGTTTTCTGCGCGCGCCCATTCGATGCGCCTTCGATGACCCTGCGAAACTGCCACGGGGCCTTGGCGGGCACTCGCGGTGCCGCTGCGGCATGCGCGCTGTTGCAGGTCGCCGAATTGCGGCTGGATTATGCCGGCGTGGGAAACATAGCCGGTGCGGTAGTCACCCCGGACCGCTCGCGCGGCATGGTCTCGCACGCGGGGACGCTGGGAGCGCAGCTCTTGCGCACCCTGCACTTCGAATACGAATGGCCGCTGGGCAGCCGCGTGGTGATGCACTCGGACGGATTGTCCGCGCGGTGGAACATAGCGGCTTATCCCGGTCTCTATTTGAGGCACCCTGCGGTGATAGCGGGCATACTTTACCGGGACTTCGTGCGGCGGCGCGACGACGTGACGTTGGTGATCGCATGTCATCGGCAATGAACCCGGCCCCCGCCTTGGACGATGAAATTGAAACCCTCAAAGCGCAACTCGCCGCTCAGGGCTCGGAACTTTCATTTCTGCGATCGGAATTGGACGAGACCAACAAGGGCGTCGTGGCTCTTTACGCGGAACTGGATGACAACGCGGTGCAGTTGCGCGAAGCGGCCGACCTCAAGAGCCGGTTTCTATCGTACATGAGCCACGAGTTTCGAACTCCTTTGGCTTCGATCACCAGCATGACCGGCATCTTGCTGAGCGGGATGGATGGGCCTCTGACATCAGAGCAGCAGGTGCAGCTCGGGTTCGTCCAGGGCAGCGTGCGAGAGTTGACCGAGATGGTGGACGATTTGCTCGACCTCGCGAAAGTCGAAGCGGGGCGCATCTCGATTTCTCCCGAGTGGTTCGAGATGGTCGATCTTTTTTCCGCATTGCGCGGTATGTTCAAGCCCATCGTGGGCCGCACTGCGGTGTCGTTGATATTCGAGGAGCCTGGGCCGGTGCCGCGGATCTACACCGATGACAAGAAGCTGTCGCAGATCCTGCGTAACTTCATTTCGAACGCATTGAAATTCACGTTGGACGGGGAAGTGCGGGTCACCGCCAGGGCGATAGGCGAGGACATGCTCGAATTCGCCGTCGCCGATACGGGGATCGGCATCGCGCCCGAACACTTGCCCACGCTGTTCTCCGATTTCGTTCAGGTGGACACACGCATCCAAAAGCGCTTACGGGGCACGGGCTTGGGCCTGTCGCTGGCCAAGAAGTTCGCGGAATTGCTCGGAGGCAGCGTCGCAGCGCAGAGCGTACTCGGCAGCGGCTCGCGGTTCTCGGTGTCGATCCCCATCCGTTATTCGGCGAATGCCAAATGATCGACGCGCCCGATATCATCAAAAACGGTCGTCCGATTCGGATTTTGGCGGTCGATGACGACGCGGCTGCCCTCTATGCCACCTCGCGGGTGCTGCGCTCGGCTGGTTACGAGGTAGTCGAGGTCACCACCGGGGCGGCGGCGATGGCAGCGGCCCCCGATGCGGATCTGATCGTGCTGGATGTCAATTTACCCGATATCGATGGGTTCGAAGTATGCCGGCGTCTGCGGTCGCGGCCCGAGACCTCGCACCTACCGGTGCTTCACTTGTCCGCCACCTTTACCAATTCGGCGGATTTTGTGCTCGGCTTCGAGGCGGGTGCCGACAGCTATTTGACCCGACCGGTGGAAGCGCCCGTACTGCTTGCCACCGTAAGGACGCTGTTGTTCGCACGGCATGCCGATTCCGTTCGTCGCGGTCTCGATGCGAAGCTGCGGATGATGTTCAATTTGGCGCCCGTCGCGATCGCCATATTGGACGAGAAACGTCAATACGAAAGCGTCAATCCCGCGTACTGCGTGCTCACCGGGTATCCCGCGGAAGAACTCATCGGCCGGCCGGGTGACTGCTTCCTGGCGTCTGAATCCCGGCTCCTCGACCCCGAGACCGAGGCCCGTCTTGCGGACGGTAAACCTTGGACCCGCCGGCTGCGGTTCATCAAGCGTGACGCCACCATCGCGGAAATCGAATGGCAGATAGCGAAGGAATGTATCTCCGGGGTCCACATTCTGGTCGCTACCGACATCACCGAGATAGCTCGCGCCGAGGATGCACGCGAAAGTCTGCTCGCGAGCGAACGCGCGGCCCGCACCGAAGCGGAACGCAGCAACCGGCTCAAGGAGGAGTTCTTGGCGACGCTTTCGCACGAGTTGCGAAACCCTCTCAATGCGATCTTGGGGTGGGCGACGCTGTTGAGCCGAAAGCCCGGCTTGCCCGAGGTCGTGACCCAGGGCCTACAGGCCATCGAACGTAACTCGCGATTTCAGGCTCAGATGATTTCCGATCTGCTGGACTATGCCGGAATCAGCTTTGGCAAAATGCGCTGGATCGCCGAAACCATCGATCCGTATCCCATCGTGCGCGCGGCTCTGGAGGTGGTGGGCGGGCCGGCCCAAGACGCCGGCGTGACGATGCGGTGCGCGTTCGGGGACGAGCCGCTGCGTATCGAGGCGGATCCGGCGCGTTTGCAGCAGATCGTGTGGAACCTGCTCAGCAATGCCGTGAAATTTTCGCCCAAGGGGGGCGAGGTCAGTCTCGAAGCCGGCCGCAGCGGCGAGTTCCTGAGTTTGGTCGTCACCGATCAGGGCAGGGGAATCGAACCTGAATTCTTACCGCGCATTTTCGAGCGTTTCAGCCAGCAGGACTCGACCACGACGAGAAGTCACGGCGGACTGGGTCTGGGGCTGGCCATCGTGAAGCAGTTGGTCGAATTGCACGGCGGGTCCATCCAGGCCGATAGCGCGGGCCAGGGTCGGGGTGCCAGTTTCACCGTGAGACTGCCGTTGAGCCGCAACGCCGTATCGCCGGAATCGAGTGACAGCAAGACGCTTGGCGTACTGGATTTCTCGGGCGTGGTGGTGCTGATCGTCGAGGACGATGCGGATGCTCGACAGCTGACCAAGCGTATCCTGGCGGACGTGGGCGCCTCCGTGGTGGAGGCGGCGAGCGCCGACGAGGCGCTCGCCTGCATCGCCACGTCGAAGGCCAATATCTTGATCAGCGATATTGGGATGGCACACCAGGATGGCTACCAGCTGTTGCGCCGACTGCGAGGCGCCGGATACGGTGCCGAGGTGCTGCCCGCCATTGCGTTGACGGCCTTTGCCCGCATGGAAGATCGGAGCGAAGCCCTCGCGGCGGGCTTTCAAGATCACTTGGTCAAGCCGTTGGACCCGCAAACGCTGATCTCTCGGGTGGCAGCGTTGCTTCGCCCGGCGTAAGGCAACGCGCGTCGCGGCATCGGCGGGTAGGATCACTCCGGCCGCCGGAGGAGGAAACTTCGACTTCCTTTCGAGCGTCGCTCGTCCAATCTATCGTGGGTCGGGCAAATCCGCACGAACGCCCGGCAAAACGCTTCACGAAACGCCTGGGGGATACGATGCGCGCCACTTCAGCATTTTTGGATGCAGCGGGTTCTCGGCGGTACCCAGAATCGGGAGGCCGAATCGGGCTGCCGATGCTCACCGAACTTTTGGTCGTCAGCAACCTCCGCTGGGCCTTGCCCGTACGACTTCAGGCGGCGCCTACTGTGCGCCCGTGTGCGCGGGTTTCCGCGCGCCGCTGGCAGCGCTTTCCGCGGTAAGTCGCGCACGGGCTGCGCATCGTCCGGGACGATGCGCAGCGATCGCCCGGCGCGCTGCGTTTCGCACGAAACCCTCTCCCCCGGGCTCTCGACGATGCGGCGAGTCGCGCATAGCATTGCAGTGATGTATTCATGGCTGCGACGGTTGCGATCATTGCGACACCGCTTTTGGTACGGCGTTTGTTCGCGGGTTCGTTGGTCGCGTGGGCCGCATACCGAAACACCGGCTCGCGAGCTGCCGGCGTTGAGCCCAGAGCAGGCGCAGAGAATAACCACCTTACGCAATCGCTACCAGGTGCAGTTCGAACTGCGAATGAGCCCGGCCACCAGCAGGAACAACTACGAATATCTGGACATCCTCGACCGGGGCTGGGCCCGATCCGGGCTGGCTTGGCCGAGCGGGTGCGTCATCTGCGATGTGGGTTGCGCCAGCTTCTGGTATGCCGCGACGCTGCAGGCGTTCTTCCGCCCGCGGGAACTGGTGGGGGTGGAGGTGGAGGGGTACCGCCTGTTCAAAGACGGCCACACGCGCATCGACCACGCGTCGGGCTACGTGGCGGCGTTACCCAATGCCCGCTTCGTCGTCGCGGATTATGCTTCCTGCGTGATGCCCGCGGATGTCATCACGTCCTGGTTTCCCTCCGTGACCCCGGCGACGATCCTGGCGTGGCGGTTGCCGCTCTCCGCATTGTCTCCGACCGACTTGTTTGCGGGAGTTTTCCATAATCTTCGCCCGAGCGGAGTATTCGTCATGGTCAACCATGGCCGTGTGGAAGCCGATCTCGCGGCACAATTGTGCACCGCAGCAGGATTACGCCTGCACTCTCGATTTGCGGAGTCCGGACTGCTCAGTCAGCATCGCGGGCAAACTGCGGTGCTGTCCTGCTGGAGGCGCAGCGACGCCGGGGTTGCGGACCCTCCCGAGACGGGACGATCCAAGACCGCCGACCCCGACCTCGGGCGACCGTGACGATATATTCGTATTCCCCGGTGACTTGTTGTAATATCCGCGCCGGCTCGTGAATTTCTACTTGGTCCGTTTCTGGTCACCGCGCCGCTCCGGCGTCACCTTGACCACAACCCACAAAGCAGGTTTCTTCGATCCAGGTGGCTGGCATTACCGCTT
>JALYHP010000058.1 GCA_030799355.1 Pseudomonadota bacterium | reverse complement strand
TCCCACTCAATTGTCTCCGGCACCTGTAAGCACCTGTATTTACGAGACTTCTCTTCCCGGTACGCCAAACTTACCGTCAGATCTACCGCCAAATAATTCCGCTTGGGAGCGATAGACGGCGATAGATGCGGAACGACTGACACCATTGCAATTGCTCAGAGCCAGCTTGAGCTTCATGACCATTTATGGTCATATATAGTCATGAAACAAGTTCGAATCGCGGAGCTCAAATCAAAGCTAAGCGAATTTCTCCGCACTGTGCAACGGGGGGAATCACTGGCAGTTCTAGATCGAAATACAGCGATAGCTCATATCGTGCCGATTCGTGAGCAGCGAGGGCTGCGGATTCGAAAGCCTGCATCGGGCGTGCCGACGCCGAACAAGGTGCCGCTTCCGAATGCCGCAAAACTCAAAGTAGACGTGTTGGACCTGTTGCTTGAGGAGCGCCAGGGCCACCGATGATCGCTTACATCGATTCATCGGTGCTTCTACGCGTTGCGCTCGGACAAGCCAATGCTCTGAAGCAGTGGTCGAGCGTAGAGCGCGGAGTCTCCAGTGCATTGATTTTGACCGAAAGTCTGCGGACGTTGGATCGCACGAGACTTCGCGCGAACCTCTCCGATTTAGAGATTGCCCGGCGGCGATCGACCATCCTTTCTATTATTGATTCACTGGAACTGGTCGAGATCGACTCGGTTGTTCTTGATCGAGCGGCGCAACCGATGCCGACCGAGCTAGGTACGCTCGACGCGATCCACCTCGCTTCTGCTTTGCTGTGGAAAGACGCAACAGGTGTCGAACCCATAATGGCCACCCATGATGCCGCGCTAGGGCTAGCCGCCAAGGCACATGGACTCAAGGTGCTGGGAATTTGATCCGCCCGACCCCAGTCCGAGTTCGGCGCGCGCCCGTACCCCAGCGCCGGATGTCCGGGTTCGATGAAGACGGCACACGAATATAGGGGGTGTTTGATGGGTCATTTGGTATCGACCGCGTTCGCGGCCACGCTTCTCACTTGCGGCTCTGCTGCCCTTTCGTTGCCGGCTGCTGCTGAAGGGCACTACCTGTTCGCATGGGCGGGCGATCCGTCCGGGAAAGGTGAAGACTTCATTGCTGCGATTGATGGCGATCCGGCCTCTTCTAACTACGGTCAACTGGAGGCGACGGGCGCCTCCGGCATCAAATCTCAGCAGATGCATCACACCGAGTACTGGATGCCCGAAAGCGGTCTTCTGTTCGCCAATGACCACGCTGCCGGACGCACCGTTGTCATGGATCTGCGCGATCCGCTTCACCCGAAGGTCCACGCCAGCTTTGGCGATCTGGCCGGGTACAGCCACCCGCACTCTTTCCTTCGCCTGCCCAACGGTCATGTGCTGGCGAGTTTTCAGATTGAAGGGCACATGGATCATGGGGCGGCTGGACATTTTCTCCAACCAATGCCCAACACTGATTCCGGCAAAGCGGTGCATGGCGGCGTCGTTGAAATCGATGAGGAGGGGAAGGTGATCCGTGCCGCCTCCACTGCCGATCCAGCGCGTCCGGACGATCTGTTGATGGCCTACAGTTTGTTGCCGTTGCCGGATATCGATCGGGTGCTGGTCACGAACTCTTCCATGCGGGATGAGGACAAGACCGGCCACACCTATCAGATCTTTCGGCTGTCAGATCTGACTCGCCTTTCCACCAACGACCTCGATGCGCCTGCCGGAAGCTACGGCGAGATTAATCCTGAGGAAGCCCGCAGGGGACCGGACGGCTCGGTCTTCATCCAGACTACAGGCTGCGGCATCGAGCGGATCACCGCGCTCGCAGACAATACGCCACGCGCAAAGCTCGTCTACCAATTCCCAGGCTCTTTCTGCGGCGTACCGAACATTGTTTCGCATTATCTGATCCAGACTGTGCGTCTCGGCCATGCAGTTGTGGTCATTGATATCGCCAATCCGGAGCACCCGGTCGAGGTCTCGCGGGCGGTGATCGATGGGTCGATGTTCCCGCACTGGAGCGGCTACGACGCGAAGACTCACCGAATCGCCATCACCGGCTACGGAGAAAACCGCCTGTTCATGCTGACGTTCGATCCAGAGACGGGCGCCGTAGCCATGGATGGCGCCTTCCACGATCAGCAGGGCCGTCCGGGCTTTGATCTGAGCAATCGCCGCTGGCCTCACGGCTGGACAGGCACGGCCCAGGCGCACGGAGTCGTGTTTTCGCGCTAGTACGTGTGCATCAGATGAGTGGTCGCTGTGGAACATCATTCCTGCAACCACGTTCGACCGCTCTCTGGCCAATACCAGCGGTAGCGCCCACCCGGATACCGTCCGCCCCCCCAGATCAAGATCATCACCGGCGGCTCAAGGCCGTTGGCGTGGGTTCGAATCGAGTTTTGCCAGTTTTGCCCTGGTTTGCGGGGTTACGGACTAACAGCGAGCCGTGGCAAAATGGGGTAGCCTCCTCACTGCCACTCAATTGTCTCCGGCACTGCTAGGTGCCTGAATTAACAAAACTTCTACTGAGGGTGCGCCAAACTTACCGTCAGATCTACCGCCAAAATAGTCCGCTTGAGGGCGATAGACAGCGATAGATGCCGAACGACTTCATCTATTCGCGAGCATCCGTAGCTCCGGGTAACTGAGGCGGGGCACTTCACTCCAAATCCTCACAACCGTCCGCCAGGCACGGTCGGGAACAAACCGGCTGCGGCGGACGCGCACGTCAGCATTGCGGCACCAATACGATGCTTCTCTGCCGGGTAAGCCACCGGCGTTCGGCATCGGACTCTATTCGCGAGAGAGCCTCGTCGTAGGCGCGGAGCGCATCGCGGGTGTGGCCCGCTCTGCGAAGTAGGTCAGCGCGGACTGCGTGGTAGGGTGCAAAGTCTCGCAGCAACTGGCCGTCCAATGATTCGAGCTCCAACAACGCGCTATCCAAGCCATGCACTTCGGCAACCGCAACAACCCGATTGAGCCGCACCACCGGATCGTCGCGTCTCGTCAGCAGGGCATCATAAAGTGAGAGCACCTGCGGCCACGGCGGAGGCGACTCAAGAGTGTGACGAGAACACCACGCCGCGTGAATTTCTGCCTGAATCACCCTGACCGTATCGGGTCCAAGCGCCGACGCTCGATTCAAATAGCCGATCGCCTCCTCGATGAGGGGGCGCTTCCAACGCTGAGGATCTTGCTCAGAAAGCGGAACCATCAAGCCACTGCTGTCGATTCGTGCCGGACGCCGAGCTTCGGCCAATCGCACCATCGCGGCGACCGCGGCGGGCTCTGCTTCGCAGGGCATAAGCTGCACCAGGGTGCTGGTCAGCTCCAGCATCTCGGCTGCAAAATGAGCGTGTATTCCGCTGGCCGCCGCGTCTTCGTGCGCCTTGCCGTAGGCAATTTCGACGGTCGCAAGCACCGCGTCGAGCCGCTCGGGCCAGCACTGGGCCGCCGGCAATTCGAAAGGGACTCCCGCATCGGCGATCTTGCCTTTGGCTCGGGTCAGCCTTTGCGCCATGGTAGTCTCGGACACCAGGAAGGCTCGCGCGATTTCCAGAGTCGATAGCCCGCACACCAGGCGCAATGTGAGGGCAGCCCGCGCATCGACACCGACGGCCGGATGGCAGCATATGAAGATCAGCCGCAATCGTTCGTCAGGGATCACGGCGTCGTCGCCCACATCCGCCGGTTGCGCGTCGAACTCCGCCGACAATTGGGATTCAAAGCGTGTGTGTGTTCGACGCCGCCGAAGCCCATCCAATGCAGCGCGCGCGGCAACCCGATAGAGCCATGCAGCAGGATCAGTCGGTATACCCTTGGCAGGCCAATCCTCGAGCGCGCGTGCGCAGGCTTCCGAAAACACGTCCTCGGCCAATGCGAGATCACGAAATCGGGCGGCGAGCGCGCCCACGATGCGCCCACTCGCCTCCCGAAACACACGCTCAAGTGCGGCGCCGCTCATCCCGGTCCAAGAACTGGCCTTATTTCGATTGACCCGTCCTGAAGCACCGGAACGCGCTTCGCAATGGCGATCGCTTCGTCCAGGTCTTTGGCTTCAATCAGATAGAATCCTCCGAGTTGCTCCTTCGCCTCAGCGAACGGGCCATCGTGCACAGAGTGCTTCCCGCCCTTTGTGCGAATCGTTGTCGCCGACGATGTCGCCGTCAATCCGGAACCTCCGACCCGCTTTGCGCCGAGTTCCCTATTGAAGGCCATGTGGCGGGAAACGATTTCCTGGAGGGCCGGACCCTTCTTCCCGGGACCGTATAGCGTTTCATCTTCATAAATCAGCAAGGCATACTGCATAACTCTAACTCCTTGATTTGTTTATATCCGATAGCCATTGCAGCCATCGTTCAAGGCTAAGACGTGCGGAGAGATCTTAGTTCGACAGGAGTGACCCAAAAAAAGTCCGCGCGATCGAAATCGGCGTCCGCTTTCGGAGGCCAAGACAAGGCGATAAGCGCCGACAGGGTCGAGCTGCTTTGGCAGCTATCCGATGCGGCCAGCGATCAATGGAGCAGTGGCTGACGTGAACCCCCGGCAATTTCATGGCTTCTGAATCTCGCTACAGAGTCCTGTGTCATCCATCGTCAAGCCAGCTCGGCCACACACTGCGCCAGCGACATCACTTCCACCTTAGCACGAAGCGTATATCGCACTGAGCCCGGGTAAATTACCAACAACCGATTCAGCTCAAGGTCCTCGAGCGCCGACCCCATCGACGGAGTCATCTTCGGTGCATCAGCCCGCTTGATCTCAATACCAATACGCCGCCCCTTCAGAAACAGCAGCAGATCGAGTTCCGCGCCGGCCTGCGTTCTCCAGTAATAGGCTTGGGCCTTGGGCAAATGAGCGAGAAGTTGCTCGATGATGAACCCCTCCCATGACCCACCGACGACGGGATGTCCATCGAGTTGCCGGCGATCGGCTATTCCGAGCAACGTATGAAGGAGACCCGAATCTCGAATGTAAACCTTCGGGGATTTTACGAGCCGTTTACCAACGTTCGCGTACCAAGGCTCGAGCACGCGCACAACAAGCGCGCCGGATAGAGCGTCGAGATGGCGCCTGACGGTCGTATGAGCCTCGCCCAGCGATCGCCCAATCTCCGAGCTGTTCCATATGCCACCTGAGTAGTGCGCGGTCATGGTCCAAAACCTGCGCATCGTGCCCGAGGGCACTTGCACCCCAAGTTGAGCCAAATCCCGCTCGAGGAAAGTGCGGATGAAATCCTCACGCCATGCGGAACTCGCAGCTTCCGTGCGCGCCAGGAACGAGCGCGGAAAGCCGCCGCGCAACCATAATCGATTGAGATCCGGGCGGTCGAGTTCTTCAAGCGTGAATCCGGCCATCTCGACAATGGCCATCCGACCCGCCAGGGTTTCTGAACTCTGGCGCAGCAACTCCGGCGATGCGCTGCCAAGTATAAGAAAACGCGCTCGAATGGGCTTGCGGTCTAACAATATCCTGAGAATCGGAAAGAGATCGGGATGACGCTGCACCTCATCTATCACGATCAGCCCGCGCAACGATTCTAGCGCTGTCACGGGCTCGGATAGCCGAGCCAGATCAACAGGATTCTCCAAATCGAAGTAGGTGCTCTGTGAGGAACCAGCAAGCTGCCGTGCGAGTGTAGTCTTGCCGCACTGACGGGGACCGAGTAGCGCCACCGCGGGACTGGTTCTAAGGCCTGCGCGCAGCCTGGCTAAGAGCTGTGGCCGTTTAAGCATACCTCGCATAATGAGCAATCCCCGCTCAATATTCAAGGTTCTAGTTAGTCCTCGGTCACTCCCACTCGATCGTCGCCGGCGGCTTCCCCGAAATGTCGTAGACCACCCGCGATATCCCGGCCACCTCGTTGACGATGCGATGCGTGACGCGATCGAGGAATTCGTACGGCAGGCGGGCCCAGCGCGCCGTCATGAAGTCGATGGTCTCGACCGCACGCAGGGCGATCACATAGTCATAGCGCCGCCCATCGCCCATCACACCCACCGACCGCACGGGTAGGAACACGGCAAAAGCCTGGCTCACCTTGTCGTAGAGTTCGTGGCGGCGCAGTTCCTCGATGAAAATGGCATCGGCCCGGCGCAGCAGATCGGCATGGGATTTGTGGACCTCCCCCAGAATGCGCACGCCCAACCCGGGGCCGGGGAACGGGTGACGATTGACCATGTCGGCCGGCAAATCGAGCGCGAGCCCGAGTTTGCGCACCTCGTCCTTGAACAACTCCCGCAACGGCTCCAGCAGTTTGAGCTTCATGTGCAGCGGCAGACCGCCGACGTTGTGATGCGACTTGATGACGTGCGCCTTGCCGGTCTTCGCCCCGGCGGATTCGATCACGTCCGGATAGATCGTGCCCTGCGCGAGCCAGGTCACGTCCTCGAGTTTCGCCGCCTCTTCGTCGAACACCTCGATGAACACCCGCCCGATGATCTTGCGCTTCTTCTCCGGGTCCGCCTCGCCGGCGAGCGCGGCCAGAAAACGCTGCTCGGCATCGACGCGTATCACGCGTACGCCCATGTGCTCGGCGAACGTCGCCATCACTTGATCTCCCTCGGCGAGCCGTAGCAATCCGTGGTCCACGAACACGCAGGTGAGCTGCTCGCCGATGGCCCGATGCAGCAGCGCCGCCAGCACCGAGGAATCCACGCCGCCGGATAGTCCCAAAAGTACCCTGTCGGATCCTACTTGGGCGCGGATGCGCGCCACGCCGTCCTCGATGATATTGCGCGTCGCCCAGGTCGCCGCGCAGCCGGCAATCTCGCGGACGAAGCGCCGCACAATCTCGCCGCCCTGCAGGGTATGCGTGACCTCGGGATGAAATTGCAGTCCATAGAGCCGCCGCGACTCGTCGGCCATGGCGGCCAGGGGCGCATTGGCGCTGGCGGCGATGACGGTGAACCCCGGCGGCACCGCGACCACGCGATCGCCATGGCTCATCCACACATCGAGCACGCGCCGTCCCGCGGCATCGCGGTTGTCCTCCAAGCCATCCAGCAATCGGGATGCCGCGATGGGGCGGATCTGGGCGGCGCCGAATTCGCGATGGCTGCACGGCTCGACCTGCCCACCCAGCTGCGCGGCCATCGCCTGCATGCCATAGCAAATGCCGAGAACCGGCACCTTCATCTCGAACACGACGTGCGGCGCCTCGGGGCCCTCGACGTCGTACACCGACTCCGGCCCGCCCGACAGGATGATCGCTTTGGGCGCGAAGCGCTCGATCTGCGCCGTATCCACATCGCAGGCGTAGATTTCGCAGTACACGCCGAGTTCGCGCACGCGGCGGGCGATCAGCTGGGTGTACTGGGCGCCGAAATCGAGTATTAGAATGCGATCGGCATGAATGTCGGGCATCAACCGATCCGGTAGTTGGGCGCTTCTTTCGTGATGGTCACATCGTGCACATGGCTCTCTCGCACACCGGCGCTGGTTATGCGCACGAACTGCGGCCGGGTGCGCATCTCGTCGATGCTGCTGCTCCCCGTATAGCCCATGGCGGCACGCAAGCCGCCCGATAGCTGATGCAATATGGCCACCAGGCTGCCCTTGTACGGAACGCGGCCCTCGATGCCTTCCGGCACCAGCTTCTCGAGCTCGGTGGTGGTGTCCTGGAAATATCGGTCGCTGGATCCGTGCGCCTGCGCCATCGCGCCCAATGACCCCATGCCGCGGTATGCTTTGTACGACCCGCCTTGATAGAGTTCGACCTCTCCGGGTGACTCTTCGGTACCGGCGAACATGCCGCCGATCATCACGCAATGCGCCCCGGCCGCCAGCGCCTTGGCAATGTCGCCGGAGTAGCGGATGCCACCGTCGCCTATCACCGGCACGCCGGTGCCTTCCAGCGCCTTGGCAACCCGGGATATGGCGCTGATTTGCGGCACACCGACGCCCGCAACGACGCGTGTCGTACAGATCGACCCGGGTCCTATCCCCACCTTCACTCCGTCCGCACCGTACTTCACGAGGTCCAAGGCGGCCTCGGCGGTCACGATATTGCCGCCGATCACTTGCAAATCGGGAAACTTTTTCTTGATCTTGGCGACCATCTCCAGCACGCCGCGCGAGTGGCCATGAGAAGTATCGACCACCACCACATCGACTCCCGCTTCGCGCAACGCGGCGACCCGCTCCAGCGTATCCGGCTGGGTACCTACGGCGGCGCCCACCCGCAGGCTCCCTACATTGTCTTTGCAGGCGTTGGGAAACTCGGTGGCTTTCTGGAAATCCTTGACGGTAATCATGCCTTTCAGCTCATGATCGTTGGCGACCACCAGCACTTTCTCGATGCGATGCTTGTGCAGCAAGGCGAGCACCTCGTCCTTGGGCGCGTTCTCCCGGACCGTGATCAGGCGCTCCTTGGGGGTCATCACCGAGGACACCGGGGCATCGAGCTTGGTTTCGAATCGCAGATCGCGATGCGTAACGATGCCGACGACCTTGGTGCCGAGCACCACCGGCACGCCCGAGATATTCTTCGCGCGGGTCAATTCGATCACCTCGCGAATGGTCATGTCCGGCTTGACGCTGATGGGATCGCTGATGACGCCGCTCTCGAATTTCTTGACGCGGTCGACCTGCCTCGCTTGGCGCTCGATCGACATGTTTTTGTGAATGATGCCGATGCCGCCCTCTTGGGCGATGGTAATGGCGAGACGGGCTTCGGTCACCGTATCCATGGCCGCGGAGACGACCGGCAGATTCACGCGAATGTCGCGGGTCAGCTGACTGGCGAGCGATACGTCCCGGGGCAGCACTTCGGAGTATGCCGGGACGAGCAGAACGTCGTCGAAGGTGAGTGCCTCTTCTAGAATGCGCATAGGGTCGCGTTCACGGTTTTGTCTAAGAGGCGGCGCATTGTACCTTGCGCCTACTGCGCGGTAAACCGCAGTATCATCTAGCCATGGATTTTGACCTCAAAGCCACGGTGGCGCTGCGCCCGGACCGCGATATTTACACCGTTTCGCGCCTCAATCGTGAGGTCCGGGTGCTGCTGGAACGTGGTTTCGGCACTTTGTGGCTCGAGGCCGAAATTTCCAATCTGGCAAAACCAAGCTCGGGCCATTGGTATTTTTCGCTGAAGGACGCCACCGCCCAGGTACGCTGCGCAATGTTCCGGCAGCGCAATATACTGTGCTCATTCGGCCCCAGAGACGGCCAAAAGGTGCTGGTCAGGGCGCGCATCGGAATCTATGAGCCGCGCGGCGAGTACCAACTCGTCATCGACCATATGGAAGATGCGGGTTGGGGCGCCCTGAAGCGGCAGTTCGAAGAGTTGAGCGCGAAACTCGCCGCGGAGGGACTATTCGCCGCCGATCGCAAGCGTCCGCTGCCGAAACTTCCCCGCCGCATCGGCATCGTCACCTCGCCTACCGGCGCGGCCGTCCGGGACATTTTGCACGTGCTGGCGCGACGCTTTCCCGCGGCCCGCGTACTCATTTATCCGGTTCCGGTTCAAGGCGCCCAGGCAGCGGCCGACATCGTCGCGGCACTCGCCTTGGCGGGCCGCCGCGCCGAGTGCGACGTGCTGATCCTGGCTCGCGGTGGAGGCTCCCTGGAGGATCTTTGGGCGTTCAACGACGAGCGTCTGGCGCGCGCCATCGCTGCCTCACCCATAGCCATCATCACGGGAATCGGTCACGAGGTGGATTTCACCATTGCCGATTTCGCAGCCGATGTGCGCGCCCCGACGCCGTCGGCGGCCGCGGAACTGGCCGTTCCCGATGCCGATGAATGGCTCGAGGCGCTCGGGCGCCTGCATGCGCGCCTGCAGCGTTGCATGCAACACCGGCTCGCGGAGCGCCGCGCGCGCCTGGGTTGGCTGATGAAACGCGCAGCCACCGCCAGCCCGTCCACGAAGTTGACGGAGCATGCGCAACGCCTGGATGAATTGGAACAATGCCTGGCGCGCGCGGTGGGCCGCCTGCTGCAGACTCACCGCGAACGGCTGCAGTGGCTGACGGGGCGCGCGGCGCGGGTGAGCCCATCCGCCCGCCTGGCGCAACAGGCGGTGCGCCTGGAGACTTTGCAGAAGCGCCTGGCCCGTGCCTGCCGACAGAGCCTCGACGCTCGGCGCACGGTCCTCAGCAGCAACCGAAGCCGCCTATGGCAGGCCAGCCCCATCCTCCACCTGCGCCACATCGCCGCGCGTCAGGCGGCCCTGTTCGCGCGGCTGCAAGCTGCGCAACTGTCGCAGCTGCGGCGAAGCCGCGAAAGATTGCAGCCATTGGTGCGCACGCTGCATGCCGTGAGCCCCCTTGCGACTCTCGAACGTGGCTATGCCATCGTGACTACGGAGACCGGGACCATCCTGCGCAACGCCGCGGATGCGCCTCCGGACAGCCTCATCGAGGCGCGGCTCGCCACCGGCCGGCTGCGCGCGCGAGTCGAGCGGTGAGGGCCGGCCCGGCGGCGCGTACCACGCGCGTCTGGCGAAGTGCCAGGACCGTAGCGCTGCTGCTGAGCTGTGCGGTCGCCGCGAGGGTCGCTTGCGCGAGCGTCGCTCTTCCGCATGAAAATGCGGTGCCGGGCGGCGTCAAACTTCTTCGGCTGGAGGATGGGGGCTCCGCCATGCCCACCGTCGATACCGACGGCCACCGCGCGCTGGTGCTCCGCGACGGCTCCGCGTGGGTGGCGGTCATCGGCATTCCGCTGTCCGCCCCGCTCGGCGCGCAACTAGCCACCGTGACCGGCTCTGGGGGCCGGCGGGTACTCACGTTTCAGGTGGGCTACAAGCAATACGCCAGCCAGTCGCTCAAGGTCGCGCCGCGCCAGGTCAATCTGTCCAAAGCGGATCTCGCACGGGTCGCGCGCGAGCGGCTGCGCATCGAGCACGCTCTTGGGCTGTTTTCCGAGCCATTACCCGAGACCTTGAATCTGCCGCCACCCGTCCCGGGTCCGCGCAGCAGCTCGTTCGGCATGCGCCGCATATTCAACGGCGAGTCGCGCAACCCGCACTCCGGTATGGACATCGCCGCACCGGCCGGCACGCCCGTGCGCGTACCGGTTGCCGGTACGGTGGTCGATACCGGCAACTACTTTTTCAATGGCAACACGGTGTTCGTCGATCACGGCGGCGGGCTCATCACCATGTACTGCCACCTCAGCGCCATCGACGTCAAGCCGGGGCAACGCCTGGCCGCCGGCACGCGCATCGGCGCGGTCGGGATGACCGGGCGCGCCACCGGCCCCCACCTACACTGGGGCTTGGCTCTCAATCATGTCTGGGTGGACCCGGAATTATTCATCCGCTAGTGACGGCCAGCATCTGCTCGACGGCGGGTCCTTGCAGAAACGCCGCGGTTGCGGTCCCTGCGGCGCCCTGGCGCAGGCGCGCGCTGTGCTCTTGAACCGCCGCGCCCGCCGGCTGCATCTCCACCTGGCCTTGGAAGAATGCACCGTCCTGAATCGCGATGCGTGGGGCAAACACGTTGCCCTTCACCCGGGCCGTGGCCCGAATGCTCACGGATTCGGTGGCGTACAAATCACCGTCGACCTTACCGTCGATGACGATCACGCGCGCGCGGATATCGCCTTTCATCGACCCATCGGTACCTATCGTGAGACTCTGCGTGTGCGTAATGGAGCCATCGACGCTACCCTGGACCACCAGGTCCTCCTGCGCGGACAGCTCACCGCGAAATCGCAAGGTCGGTCCCAATACGGACGCGCGCGGCGCGCTGTCTTGCGCGCGTGGCTCCGCTGCTCGAACCTCGGCAGGCCGTGGTTCGGTGCCTCTCGGTTCGCTCGCGCGCTGCGTCGCGGTGCGCGGTTCCACCCGCGGCTCGCGCGGCTCGGGGCGACTGGTCATGGATTCCGCCCCGCTGCGGCCGGCTGAATTCGAATTCATCATTTGCACGTCTCCATCCTCAGTTTTTTTGAACCAGGCCATCGTCAGGCTACGCTCGTCAAGGGTTTGAACGCGCGGCCGGCGTCCTGCTTGACCGGCTGAACGGATTTCTTGCCGTCCATGTCGATATTGCCGCTGAAACACGCGCCCTCGAGAATGGTGACCGTGGGTGCGAAGATATTGCCGCGCATCTTCGCGGTCTCTTTCACGACGATGGCTTTTTCCGCATGCAAGTCGCCGTCGACGGCGCCCTCGACGACAATGACTTGGGCGGTGATATCGGCTTTGACGGTGCTCTGAGCACCTACGGTCAATCGCTGCGTGTGCGTGATGGAACCTTCGACTCGACCTTGAATCAGAAGATCTTCGTCTGCGGACAAATCGCCCTTGAAATAGAGTGTCGGACCGAGAACGGAAGCGTGCTCAGTCGCACTGTTGTACGGATTGCTCATGAGGTTCTCCAGGTATCGGGAAGGCGGGACGGACAACCACAGCCTACCTGGCATAATCTGTCGTCGTGTGCGACATGGGTCACGAAATGCAGCAGCGCCAAGCGGGGCGGCAGCATTGTCGCCATTTGGGGACGCGGTTTCCGCTAGCCGGCCGCCGCGACGCTCGCGCTGATCGCTCGCACTGATCGGCTGCGCTACATGCGGCCCATTACCCCTGCAATGGCGGCTCGTAGGACGCACCGGTGCCACTCAATCGACGGTTGATGCGCGCGCGCGAAATGAGCCCCCGCACGACCGCGGCGCCGCTGCCGTGTTCGCCTTCCACGACCAGCAGGTGCATCAATCGCACCCCCTCGAAAATCTCCAGAAGGTCGGCGATGCGCGCGGTTTGGATGGTGGACCAATCCACCGTCGGCAGATCGTCCCAGCCGGTCATGATATCGCCCACGCGGATGTATTCGCGGCGCGTGATATTGGATCTCTGCGAAAACTTCTGCGGTCGCACGCCTTCGATGTCGTAGGACGTAATGAGACCGACGACATTCTCGCCGCTGACGGCAATCAGCGCCCGCACGCCGAACCGCACCATGTCCGCCAGCGCCTCCTCGATCGGTCGCTCGGGTCCGACGCAGATCGGCAATTTTTGCGTGAAGTCCGTCATTCCATGCACCGCCGGATCCCTGAGCTTCAAGTCCGGATATCGTGCGGCGCGGCGTATTGGCAGAACGCCGCATGCTTGCATTCTGGGCGGCTCGGATAAATCCCTGTTCACGGACATCTGATCCTCCGGTTTCGGTCCTGCTCACGCGTAGACCGACAGATTTTTGATTCGTTCGCCTTGCGCAATCATCTCCATCCGGCGCACGTTCCATCCTGTGCGCTTTCCATCCGTGCGCGTTGGATGCGACGCACGTTGCATCCGGCGCATGGCTCTGCCGCCGTATTCAGCGTACGCCTGCTGCGGCACCCGTGCGGTATCCATTCTTGCTCTACGCTCTCGCTTGCCGGCGTTCTGCCGAACGCACGCTCGCTTCACCGGCACTCGAGCTGCGCCTGAGGCCATGACGCCGCGTGCCGTTGCTCGCGGACCGGTACTCTCGCGCAACACTGTGTTGGTTTTATTACGTTCCGATCGATCCGAGACGCGGCGGCGAGCGCTGTTGCGCACAGCCATCATGCGGTTGAGCCGCCACGGGCGGCGGTGACGTGTACGGGCGCCGCGGGTCGCAGGACCGCTATCTGCGGCGATTCCGCTGCCGCCGCGGGGCACCGGGTGACAGGAGCTGCCACCGCGGGTCGCGCGGCACCGCTATCGCGCGGCGATTGCGACTGCCGCCGCGGCCATCAAGCTGCCGCTGCCCCGGTTCATGAGCTTTTGGGCCCGCGGATTTTGGAACCATGCTCGCGCCCGTGACGCCGCCGCCACGTAGCCGGCGAGAATCGCCGGCATGATGATCGCAATCGTCGCGCCGACCTCGAGGTAGCCTTGTAGGGTCATGTTCCCCAGCGGCACCACGGTAGGCAGCAAGGCGACAAAGAAGACCATGGTCTTCGGGTTGCCCAGGGTGAGCGTGAGGCTGCCGAGGAATACCTGCACCGGTTTCTGCTCGGCGGGCTCGTCGCCCACGGCGAGGGCGCGCACCGGCATGGACCAAAATCTGTAGGCCAGGAACAACAAGTATGCCGCACCGGCATACTTGACCGCGACGAACGCGGCGTGCGCGGTCTGTGCCAGTGCGCTCAAGCCGAGCGCCGCCGCCAGGAACCACGTCAGATCGCCGACGACGAAACCTGCGATGAAAGCCGGTGCGCCGGCCGAACCTCTCGCCAGGCCACGGGCGATCACCGCCGCGATTCCCGGACCGGGGGTGGCGACCGCCACGAAATACAATGCCCCGAAGGTCACGAGACCATACCACGACATAACGCGCTCCTTCCTGAAGTGCGGCAGTCTACCGCCTCGGCGGGCGCAGCGCGCCCCCACCTCGGGCCGCGCTCGCACCGCTCGAGCGTCCCCGGCGCCCTCATCGCAGCGACAGCTCCAGTTCCACCTTGCCGTCTTTCGCTCTTGCTTTGTCGTTCGCCGCGAGGAACACCCGTTCCGGATCCAGCTGCATGTCCGCCAGCAATTGCTGCTGCACGGCCTTGGCGCGTTCTTCGCCCGATCTTTGCAGCTCGTCGTCGGTAATCTGGATGTGGTCGCGAATGGATTTGCTCAGCGAATCGATCTTGGCGGCCGTGATATCCACAGTCGATTTGGGCCCGGACACCGGCCGAGGGAATGTAGGTTCCGCGCCAAAGTCTTTCTTGTACAGTTGGGTCAGCAGCTCGAGTTGCGTAACGGCATCGAGTTGTTCCAGGGCCTGCGGCGCGCCCGCTGCGCCGGCCGACCGCTTCGAGCCGGCCTTGGAGGACAGCGCCGCACTCGCCGCACGGAGTTCCTCGCGGTAGCGCGCCTCGATGAGCGCGGGTCGATCGAGTTCGGGCACCACCGCGATCGGTACTTCGATTTTCAGCTGCGGCCGTTCGCTCAGCGCCTTGGCCACGGTCTTGATCTTGTCCGCGGCGGCCGCATCCAGCGAACTCACGCCGGGCGCGAATTGGATGTATTGAATGTCCGGTCCGGCCCCGAACAGCGATCCCAACAGGGCGAAGGGTGCCGTTACCGCCCGTTCGATCAGGTGAGCCATGGCCTTCCAGATGACCGGGGCCAGCCGGAATTGCGGGTCATCCAGCGATCCGGTTACCGGAAGGTCCAATTCAATGACTCCATTGCGATCCTTGAGCAGCGCAACGGCCAATTTGATCGGCAGCGAGACGGCCTCCTTGCTCTCGGTCTTTTTCCCGAACTCCAGATCCTGCACGACCAGGTGATGCTCGGCATCGAGCTTGCGATCGTCGATCTTGTAACGCAGTTCGGTCGACAGTTTTCCTTGGGAAATATCGTAACCCGCGAATTTCCCCGAATAGGGATTGAAGATGGCGAGGTCGATGTTGCGGAACGTCATCGCAATATCGGTGAATAGCCGCGGGGCGAGGATATTGAATGCACCGCTGATCGATACCGGCGCATACCTGTCCACGGAACCGTGCAGGTCCACTGACGCCGGTGGGTTCTGTTTGGATGAAAGTCCCAGCACGGTTCCTTGCAGCGTTTGGATTCCCGCCGAGAAATTGGGCATCACCGACAGGTCCGTAAAATTGGCTTGGCCCGTCTGAACGACGATCTTTTTGATGGAGATGGGCATGCGCGGGGAGGTCGAGGCAATCGCAGCGACCTGCGTGACCGCACGCCTTGAGCCTGGCCGAGCGACGGGCATTGTCGCACGCTTGGCCACCGCCGCCTCGCGACCGGGCGCGCCCGCCCCTGTCGCAGCGGCTCCCTCGGGCGTAGCCGAAGTCGCAGGCGCCGCGGGCGCACCCGCCGCGGCCGCCATGGAAGGCCCTTGCGGTGCCGCCGCTCCCGGTCCCGCCAACACTCGCTTCACGTTCAAGCTCGCGTCCGACTCGATGATGACCCGCACATAGGGCTTGCGTGCCACGATCTGTTCGATATCGAGACGACTCGGACCCTGACTGTAGTTCAGTCCGAGAATATCGAGTCCTTCCCAGTTGATGAAATCATCATGCAGCGCGTTGTCGACCGTATGCAGTGCATCGATCCGGACATTCCCGGAGAAACGCACGGCAGGCGCACCCTGCTGCGCGCCGTAGTGCAGCTTGCCCTCGCCGGCCAGCCGGCCGCCGAGCAGCGTCATGCCGCTGTGTTGCGCGATATACGGCTGCAGCGCGGTCAAATCGATGCTCGAAAGCGTCAGGGCAAGGTTCGCCGTCAGCGGCTGCGGCGCGAAGTCACCGGTCATGGTCAACGAACCCTGTTCGTTGACGTGCGTATCGAGGGTGAGGCCGAGCGGCTTGCTCATATCCTGGCTCACGCCGGTCAACTGCATGGCAAAGGGTGCAAGCACGACCTTCACGGCCGGGTGCGTGGAACGGTCCTCCACCGATAGGTTGGCACCGCGCACATCGATCCTCCGTACCTCGAACTGCCACGGCGGAGCCGCACCGGCCTGTGCATCGATGCCCGCCCCCGGAGACGGCGCGGCGGGAGCCGCGGCGGTGCTCGGGGGCGCGCGGAGCGTCGCTCCCGCGCGCAAAGTCGCCTCGGACGCTGGGGCCGCCGCGCT
>JALYHP010000005.1 GCA_030799355.1 Pseudomonadota bacterium | reverse complement strand
GGCGGGACCCGCCGGCGCGGCGAACGGCATTCGCGTGGAGAAGGGCGATACGCTCAGCAAGATCGTGCACAACCTACGCAGCGGGCCCACCCCGCCGGCGGAGGCCGATCGAACCATGATCGCGTTGTACCGGTCCAATCCGAATGCGTTCGCCGGCAACATCAACGTGTTGCGCCAGGGCGCGATATTGCGCGTGCCCGACGCGGATCAAATCGCCGCTCTGAACCAGAAAGAGGCCATGGGCGAGGTGCATCGCCAGATGGATGCCTGGCGAAGCGGCGAAGCCGCCCCCCGCGCAGCCACTGGGCATCTGCGCCTGGTCACCCCCACCGCCGGGGGCAGCGCGACCGGCGCCGGCAACTCCGCTGCCGCGAACGCAAACGCCTCGAGTGCCGAAACGCAGGCGCTCCAGGATCGCGTCAAGGACTTGGAAGGGCAGCTCGCCGAAAGCAAGCGGCTCATCGATATTCGCAACAGCGAACTTAGCGCGTTGCAACACAAGCTGGCCACGCCGCCGCCTGCGGCAGCCGTCCCGCCGCCCGCCGCGAAGCCGGAGCCCACCGCTGCGAAGCCGGCGCCGACGCCGGCGAAACCCGAGCCCGTTCAGCCTCCCGTGGCCGCGGCTCCCGTAGCCCCGCCGCCGCCCGTAACCACCCCGGTCCCCGCCAAGAAGCCGCCGCCCGCGACCCAGGCTCCCGAAACGGGATCCTGGATCGATTGGGTGGCCGACAATTGGTGGGCGCCCGTGGCGCTGTTGGTGCTGGTGCTCGCCGCGCTCGGAGTGGCCGCCACCCGGCGCCGCCGCATCGAGCATAGAGACGACATGAGCCGTTTGATGGCGGAAACCGATATCGCGGACGGGGGCGACTCGACCTCCAAGTTGAGCGCCCTGCGCAAGGGCAACGAGTCTTTCGTGGTGGAGGAATCCGGCCCGCATCAAGTCACGGATTTCGGTGACGCTGCGGATCCGTTCGCCCAGACGAGCGACATGAAGGCCTCCGACGACACGATGTCGAGCGAGAGCGCGGTCAATCTGGATCAGGGCGATCCGCTGGCGGAAGCGGACTTCCACATGGCCTACGGTTTGTATGATCAAGCCGCCGACCTGGTGCGCATTGCGCTCGAACGCGAACCCGACCGGCGGGATCTGCGCCTCAAGCTGCTGGAGATTTACTTCGTCTGGGGCAACAAGGACGCGTTTCTGCAGACGGCAAAAAGCTTGGAGGCGTCGCGGGATCGCGCGCCGGCAGGCGAATGGGACAAGATCGTCATCATGGGCAAGCAAATTTGCCCCGACGAACCGATGTTTGCCGCCACCACCGGCGGCGGCCGCGGCGCCGGTGCCCTGGTCGACCTGAATCTGGAGGGCGGGGAAAATCGCGTCGACATCGATTTGTTCGGCGATCCGGAAGGCGAGCGCAGTACCCTGGATCACCAGCACCTGGCCAAGGAGAGTCAGGTCGCGGCCGGCGGTGAATCCGCGGAGTCGCATGCGGTCACCGATCATCTCGACTTCACGCTCGACGCGCCCGAGCGTGGCGCGGATGATTCGCCGACCCGCGCGATGCCGCCACGCGACGAACCGACGGTCGAATCGGAGTTGTTGAACTTCTCCGCGTCGAATTTCCTGGCAGCGCTCGATGACGCGCCCAAAGCCGAGTCGCCGGACCTCGCTTCGACCGCCGAATCGCCGGCCTTCAAGGTGCCGGACGACCAGGACCGGCTTGCCGCGAAGCTGCCGCGGGCCGACCAGACCGCCGAAGTCGCGCTCGACGATCTGGGTTTGGATCTGGATCAACTGGAACAGACGGGGTCGGCCTACGACAGCATCTCGCCGCTCGAGGAAACGGATCATCCGGTCGATGCGCCGACCATGGTGGCCGGCCTGGACGATCATTCACGCGTGCTGATGGCGGAGGCGGAAAGGAACGCGCGCGAGGGCCAGACGAACGACCGCGAGGGCGATTTGACCGAGCTCGAGCGCGAGCTGGAAGCCTCGTTCGTCTCCGACCTCGATGCGCACAGCGCGGACATCAAGACGACGGTGCTGGGCCCCGAGTCCGCGCCCACTCTGCTCATGCCGCGCGAGCTCGATGCGAGCCCCACCTCGCGTTTCAAGGCCTCCGAGCTGGATGATTTCCAAGATCCGGACAAGATCGATAGCGACTCCACCTCCCGGCTGCGCGGTATCCCCGCCGATAGCATCGACCTCGATCTGGATCGCTTGGCCTCTGCGTTGGGCAGCGGCGATACCGCGGAGCAGCCGCGCGCTGCCGAAGATGTGTTCTCCAACGAGGTGTTCGAGGGAAGCCAACGGAACAAGCGCGTGGATCTGGACGTCGGCGAGCCGATGATAGGCGCCGATGCGCCGACCAACAAACTACAGGCGCAGACCAACAAACTCAGGCCCGTGGATGTGCTGGCGCCGGAACTGGAGCCGGTAACCATGAGCGAGGTGGGCACGAAGCTCGATCTCGCACGTGCTTACATGGACATGGGCGACCCCGAAGGTGCGCGCAGCATTCTCGAAGAAGTCGTGCAGGAAGGGTCCGCCAGCCAGAAACAGGAAGCCTCGCGACTGATAGAAGCGCTGCCCGGATAGCGGGTGGCCGCCCCGGACTCACCGGGCGCCGCCGCGCCGCGTGCCGCCGGGCCGGGCATCGGTGCGTCATTCTGCGCGGATGAGGCGCCGCAGATCGCGGGGCCGAACGCCGCCGCGCCCGAGTCTCGAGCTGCGCCCTGCGACTCTTCCGGTGTTCATCGGGTCGCGGCACTGGTGGAGTACGAGGGCACCGACTTTGCCGGGTGGCAGTCGCAGACGCACTCGAGCTCGGTACAGCAGGCCGTGGAAGCCGCCGTGGGTTTCGTCGCGGGCCACGCCATCATCGCCATTTGTGCCGGCCGCACCGACGCGGGTGTGCATGCCGCCGGTCAGATCATCCATTTCGATACCCGCGCGACGCGCACGCCGCGCGCCTGGGTGCTCGGCAGCAACACCAAGCTGCCGCCCTCCATAGCCGTGCAATGGGCGGGTGAAGTGCCCTTGGGCTTTCATGCCCGCCATACGGCGGTGCGCCGCATTTATCGCTACTACATCCTCAACCGCAGCGCGCGTTCGGCGCTGCGGCGCGCGCGCACGGCGTGGATTCATCGGCCGCTCGATGCCGACGCCATGCACCACGCCGCGCAAGTGCTGATCGGCGAGCACGACTTCTCGGCGTTTCGATCTATCGAGTGCCAGTCGAAGACTCCGGTGCGCCGCGTGCAGCGAATCCACGTCGAGCGCGCCGGCGATATGCTGTGCTTGGAGATCGAGGCCAACGCCTATCTGCATCACATGGTGCGCAACATCGTCGGCACCCTGCTGGCCGTGCAGCAGGACGCGGATCCGGCGGGCGCGATGCTACGGATTCTGGCGGGCGGCGACCGGCGCGCCGCGGGCATGACGGCACCGGCCGCGGGTCTGCATTTGTGGCGGGTCCAGTATCCGGCCGTGTATGGCATTCCTGCGCCTGCGGACGGCTTTTGATAGAATGCGCCATGTCCTGGTTTGAGCGAATCGTTCCTTCTCGCATCAAGACCGAGCGCCGTACGCGCTCGGTGCCCGAAGGGCTGTGGACCAAGTGCCCGGCCTGCGATGCGGTCCTGTACCGCGCGGAGATCGAGCGCAATCTTCACGTATGTCCCAAATGCGGTCATCACATGCGCATCAGCGGCCGTGAGCGGCTGGTGAAATTTCTCGACACGGGCACCACCAAGGAGCTCGCGGTCCAGGTCGAGCCCGAGGATCCGCTGAAGTTCAAGGATACCAAGCGCTACCGCGATCGCATCGTGCAGGCACAGAAACAAACCGGCGAGCGCGATGCGCTGATCGTGATGTCGGGTCAGCTCGCGGGACTCGATATCGTGGCGTGCGCTTTCGAGTTTCGCTTTCTCGGCGGCTCCATGGGTTCGGTGGTGGGCGAGAAATTCGTGCGCGCCGTCGAGCACTGTCTGGAACATCGCTTGCCGCTGGTCTGTTTTGCCGCGAGCGGGGGCGCGCGCATGCAGGAGGCACTGTACTCGCTGCTGCAGATGGCGAAGACCAGCGCGGCGCTCAAGCGGCTGTCGGAGGCGCGGCTGCCGTTCATCTCGGTGATGACGGACCCGACCACCGGCGGCGTATCCGCGAGTCTCGCCATGCTCGGCGACATCAACATCGGAGAGCCGAAGGCGCTCATCGGTTTTGCGGGTCCCCGCGTGATCCAGCAAACCGTGCGCGAGACCCTGCCCGAAGGATTTCAGCGCAGCGAGTTCCTACTCGAGCATGGCGCCTTGGACATGATCGTCGACCGCCGCGAACTGCGCGATCGTATCGGCGCCATGCTCCGATTGTTGACCGGTAAAGAGCCCGCGGCGGCCTGACCGCCGCTGCGGCCTTGCGCTCCGGAGACCGGCCTCGATGCGCACGCTGGAGCAGTGGTTCGACCATCAATTCCGGGCACACCCGCGGGCGATCGAACTCGGCCTGGAGCGTTCGAGAACGGTCCTCGAGCGGCTGCAATGGCAGCCCCCCTCCGTGCCGGTGGTCACGGTGGCGGGCACCAACGGCAAGGGTTCCGTCGCCGCGTATTGCACGGCCATATTGAGCGCCGCCGGCTACCGGGTGGGCATGTTCACCTCGCCGCACCTGCGCGATTACCGCGAGCGCATTCGCGTCCACGACCGGCTGGTCGCGAACGCAGAATTGCTGTGGGCTTTCGAGCGAATAGAGGCGGCCCGGACGGCGCCGCCGCACGAGATCTCCCTGACCTTTTTCGAGTACAACGCGCTGGCTGCGTTCCTGATATTCGAGGCGGCACAGCTGGATGCCTGGGTGCTCGAAGTCGGCATGGGCGGCCGTTTGGACGCGGTGAATATCGTCGACCCGACGGTGGCCGTGGTGGTGAGCATCGGTCTGGATCATCAAGAGTTCCTGGGGACGACGCTCGACGCGATTGCCGGAGAAAAAGCCGGCATTTTTCGCAGTGGCATCAGCGCGGTCATGGGCAGCCGAGCGGTGCCGCCCGCCTTGGTAGACGGCGCGGTGGCGCGCGGCGCGACGCCGAAGCGACTGGGACTCGAGTTCGATTACACGCGCCAAGCCGCGACTTGGCACTACCGCGGCAGCCGCTGGGACCTGCCGGGTCTGCCGCCGCCCGCGCTGGCGGGGGACACGCAATTCGCCAACGCGGCGACGGCCGTTGCGGCTCTGGAGGAACTGGAGGGGCGTGCGCCGGTGTCGGCGGCGACGGTCGCGCAAGGACTGCGGTCGGTGCGCTTGGTGGGACGCTTCCAGGTGATCGAGCCGGGCGCGGGCAAGCCCACCTGGATTCTCGACGTCGCGCATAATCCCGACGCAGCCCGTGTGCTCGCACAGAATCTGCGGGCGTTGCCCGCCGGCAGGACCTTCGCGGTGTGCGGCATCCTCGCCGACAAGGATGCGGCGGCGATCGCCGCGCAAGTTCGCGATTGCTTCGATGCGTGGTGGTTGGCCTCGATCGACGGTGCGCGCGGCACCCGCGCCGGCGAGTTGGCGCAGCGAATCGCGGCACACATCAGCGCGCCGATCGAGATCGTGGACGACGTGGCGGCGGCCTGCGCAGCGGCGTCCGCGGTCGCCGCCGCCGGCGATCGCATCGTGGTTTTCGGCTCGTTTCACACCGTGGGACCGGCGCTCGACTGGCTCGAGTCGCGAAGCTTATATACTGCCATGCCCCCCGCGCCATGAAAGAAGGTTGGTCAGGTTTGATGGATCGTCGCGTGAAAGAGCGTTTGGTCGGCGCCACGATATTGCTGGTGCTGCTGGTGCTGCTCGTGCCCGAGTTGCTGTCCGGTCCGACGCCCCCGCCGACGGTTCCGCTGCCGGCGGCTGTGCATCCGGAAGAGCCGGTGGGTCCCGCCGCGGTGCGCAATGTCACGGTCGACTTACTTGCCGGTCATGCGAGCCAAGAAGCGCAAGCCGCGTCGTCCCCGGCGGACCCATCGCAGACGGACCCCTCCGCGGTAGCCGCGGAGGGGCCGGCCGCGGAAACGCCGGCGCGGGACGAACCCGCGCCCGCCGATGCCCTTCATCGGCGCGACCCGGCGCCCCCGACCGTTACCACCTTGGGAGCGCAGCAAGCCGCTGCGCCGGCTCCCGACCATGAGCTCTCTCCGTCGACATCGGCACCGCGGGCGCCCGCGAGTGCCGGCGCCTCGCGCACGCCGGCTGCCGCTCCTGCACCCCCAGCGCCACACGGTTGGGCGGTGCAGGTCGGCAGTTTCGCAAGCCGGGCGAATGCGCAAAGCCTGGCGCGCCGCTTGAAGCCGCATGAGCCCGCCTATGTTTCCGCGAGCGGCAAGGGGGCGGCGCTGCGCTACCGGGTCCGAATCGGTCCGATCGCCGATCGCGGCGCGGCCGAGCGGGTCCGGCTGAAACTCGTGAAAGGGGGCTATGCCGCCAGCCTGGTGCCCCCATGACCCTCCTCTTTAGGGGTGCCGGGTTTTACGGCGTGGTGCCGGGTTTCACGGCACGGCCGGTTGGGCTCCGGTAGACTGTAGGCAATGACCGGAGCCGATGTATTAATCTTGTTGGTCCTATTGGGCTCCACCTTGATCGGGCTGCTGCGCGGGTTCGTTCGGGAAGCCGTGTCGCTGGTGTTCTGGATGGTCGCGATCTGGGCGGCGTGGAAATTCGGTCCCGTGGTCGAGCCGCATCTGGGCGGCTTGCTGGCCAATCCCAGCGTATCGCCCTGGGTGGGCCGGCTGGTCATTCTGATCGTGGTGCTGTTGATGGGCTGGATCGTCAGCATGCTGCTGAGCTACTTCACGCGCAGCGTCGGACTCGGTCCGCTCGACCGGGTGATCGGCCTGTTATTCGGCATCGTGCGCGGCGTGGTGCTGGTGGGGCTGCTGGTCATCGGCGCGGAGCTGCTGCATTTGAATCACGAGGAGTGGTGGAACCGATCGAAGCTGGTTCGCTACGGTGAGACCGCCGGCGATTGGCTGCGGGCCATGGTCGGCGAGAGAGGCGAGCCTTGGGCCAAGCTCGAGCGCCTGACCGGAGTCAAAGTCAGACCAAGGTAAGACCGGAGGTCCTTTCATGTGCGGAATCGTCGGAATGGTCGGTGTCGGCGCGGTCAATCAGCGGATCTATGATGCGCTGACGGTCTTGCAGCACCGCGGTCAGGATGCGGCGGGCATCATGACCGCCGAGGCGGGCGAGCTTTTCATGCGCAAGGATTCCGGGCTGGTCCGGGACGTGTTTCAGCAAAAACACATGCTCAAGCTCAAGGGCAACATCGGCATCGGTCATGTGCGCTATCCGACGGCGGGCGCCGACAGTGCCCAGGACGCCCAGCCGTTCTACGTCAATTCGCCGTACGGCATCTGCCTCGGCCACAACGGCAATCTGACCAACGCGCGCGAATTGACCGAAGTGCTGGTTCGGGAGGACCGTCGGCATCTCAATACCGCGTCGGACTCCGAAGTGCTGTTGAATGTGCTGGCCTCGGAGCTGGAGCGGGTCGGCACGCCGCGCGTGACGCCGGCGGACATCTTCGCCGCGGCCAACGCGGTGTACCGCCGCTGCCGTGGCGGCTATGCGGTGGTGGCCATGGTCATCGGCCATGGCATTCTCGGCTTTCGCGACCCGAACGGCATCCGGCCGCTGGTGATTGGCAACCGCGAGACCCACAAGGGGACGGAGTGGATGCTCGCTTCGGAAAGCGTGGCGCTCGATATGCTGGGCTTCAACATGGTTCGCGACGTGGCGCCGGGCGAAGCGGTGTTCATCGATGAGCTGGGCCGCTTCTATGCGCAGCAATGCGTGGCGATGGCGCGCCACACGCCCTGCATATTCGAATATGTCTATTTCGCCCGGCCGGACTCCATCATCGACAACATTTCGGTGTACAAGGCGCGGCTGCGGATGGGGGAGCGCCTCGCCGACAAGATCAGGCGCGAGCGGCCCGACCATGACATCGATGTGGTCATTCCGATCCCCGACACCAGCCGTACCGCCGCGGTACAAGTGGCGCAGCTGCTCGGGGTCAAGTACCGCGAGGGATTCATCAAGAATCGCTACATCGGCCGGACCTTCATCATGCCGGGACAGGAGCAGCGATCGAAGTCGGTGCGCAGCAAGCTGAATGCCATCGATCTGGAGTTTCGCGGCAAGACGGTGCTGCTGGTCGATGACTCCATCGTGCGCGGCACGACTTCCGCGCAGATCATCGACATGGCGCGCGAGGCCGGTGCCAAGAAAGTCTATTTCGCCTCCGCGGCGCCGCCGGTGCGCTACCCCAACGTGTATGGGATCGACATGCCGGACACCTCTGAGTTGGTGGCCGCGGGGCATACCGACGAGGAAGTGCGGGACATCATCGGCGCCGATTGGCTGATCTATCAGGATCTCACCGATTTGGAGCATGCGGTTCGCCACGACAACGCCAAGATCCGCGACTTCGATACGTCGTGCTTCTCGGGCGAATATGTCACGGGCGATGTGACAGCCGACTATCTGAAGCGTCTGCAGGGCGAGCGGTCGGATCTAGCCAAGCAGCAACGCCGCGATGGCGCCGGACGCGGTCTCAAATCTGTTCGAGTCATCTGACATTTCGACCGGCGCCGGGGGCGCGTCTCGGCGGCCATGAAATTGCGTCTGTTGGTCATGGCGGAGCGCGCCGAGTACCTCCTGCTGCTGAGGAAGCACATCGAGATCGACGTTCCCCACGCGGTGATCGTCGAACACCATCTGGGGCAGGATCCGCCATTGGACGCCGAATTCTCCGCCGCGGGGTTCGACGCCGTGGTCCTGGTCGGGGCGCCGCCGAGCGGCCGCGCGGAGTCGCTGGCCGCCGAGCTGCTCGCCAAGGCGGAATTCGCGCCCATCGTGCTCGTATCGCTGCAGGACGGTCCGCCCCCCGTCGCGGTGCATGGGCTGCATCGCCTGTACGGGCGGAAGGTCGATCGCGGCGCGCTGATGCGCACACTCTCCGAAGCGGCCCGCGAGCACAAGCAGATTCAGGCAATGCGGCGCGCACACCCGGATTTCGGCCGGCGGTATCGCTTCGGCTCGGTGATGATTCGCGGCCATCGGTGCCTGCGGCAAGTGGGCAGCGGCGGCATGTGCAAGATCTACCTCGCGGAGAGCGAGCGGGCCGGCACCATCGTGGTCCTCAAGGTTTTCAGCCAGGTGCCCGACGTATCGGAACGCCTCGTCGGCTTCGATCGGTTCCTGCAGGAATACCAAATCGTCGCGGGACTGAAGCATCGGAACATCGTCCGCATTTACGATCTGGGCATCGCCGACGATCACGCCTATATCGCCATGGAGCATTTCCCGGCGGGCGATCTGCGGCAACGCATGAAGGTTCCGCTGTCGCCCGCCGAGGCGCTGCATTTCCTGGAACAGATGGCGGGCGCGCTCGGCGCGATCCACGACGTGGGCGTCCTGCATCGTGACTTGAAGCCCGCCAATGTCATGCTGCGCGGCGATGGCTCGCTGTGCCTGATCGATTTCGGTTTGGCCAAAATCAACGGCAACGAAACGGATGCGGAACTGACGGGGGCCCGCGAGATTTTCGGCACCCCGTATTACATGAGCCCGGAACAGGGGCACGCGGAACTGATCGACGCGCGCAGCGATCTGTACAGCCTGGGCGTGGTGTATTACGAGATGTTGACGGGCAAAAAGCCCTACACCGGCGCGTCGGCGATGGAAGTCATCTACAAGCATAAACGAGCGCAGTTGCCGCCGGTTGGGCCGCAGTTCGCGAGCTATGAGGCGATTCTGCGGCGGTTGCTCGCGAAATCGCCGGGCGACCGATTTCAATCCGCGCAGCAGTTGCTCAAGACCATTGCCGCGCTGAAGGCATCGGCAAGCGTGTCGCCATGAGCGGCTGCGCCGCTGCCGCTCGGTTCGCGCATCCCCTCCTGCGGGCGGCGACCCCGGCCGCGTGGGTGGAGCAGGCCTGTGCCGAGCCGGATATTTTGCTCATCGACCATGCGAACTGCGAGAAGAAGGCCGCGTCCACCGCGCTGTCGCTGATGTTCGCGTACGCCGAGGACTTGGAGCTCACCGGCAAGATGTCGCGCCTGGCGCGCGAAGAGCTACGGCACTACGAGCAGGTCGCGAAGCTCATGAAGTCGGTGGGGCTGGTGCCGCGACGGCTGACTCCCGGTCGCTACGCGGCATGCCTGCGTCGCGTGGTCGCCAATACGGAGCCGCGACGCGAAGTCGACCTGATGATATGCGGCGCCTTCATCGAAGCGCGATCGTGCGAACGGTTCGCGGCCCTTGCGCCGGCGATCGGCGGAGCGATCGGCGCGCTGTTCCGCGGCCTGCACGAAGCCGAGGCTCGCCATCACCGCGTGTATCTGGCGCTGGCAGGCCGCGCGGCGGATCGCGCCGGCATCGACCTCGGCGCCCGAGTGCAGGAATTTGCGGTGCGCGAGGCGGAACTCGTCACCGGACCCGACGAGCTGTTCCGCTTCCACTCGGGCCCCGCGTCGAGCGCCACGCTCGAATCTGCGGCAGGGGCGGGCGCTCCGGCCGGTGGGCACGCTGCTCGGTGAACTCGGGTCCAGCCATCCCTAGCGAGGCAAGAACACCAGTTCGGGACCGCTCCGACCCCAGCGCAGCAGGCTGCCGCGAACGTGCCAATCGCCGAGCACGATCCGCGTACAGGCGCGTCCCTCGACGCGGATGGCATGTATGGCCGGACGATGGGTGTGTCCATGCAACAGCGTGGCGGCCCCCGATTGCAGCAGCGCGGCCGATACGCTGGCCGGATTCACGTCGGCGATCGCGTACTCGAGCGTTGCCGTGTGGGCTTGGCTGCCCACCCGCGCGGCGCCCGCCAGAGCGCGTCGGGCCGGAATCGACAGCGCCAGAAATTGCCGCTGCCAATCGGCGTCGCGCACGGTGGCACGCAGCCGCTGGTAGGCGCGATCGTCGGTGCAGAGTGCGTCGCCGTGCATGACGAGGACGGCCTCGCCGTAGAGGGTCAAGATCAACGGATCGAACAGGAGCTGTGCCCCCGACATCGCGCAGAATCGATGTCCCAGTAGAAAATCGCGGTTGCCGTGCATCACGAAGCACGGTACGCCGCCGTCGGTGAGCTGCTTGAGGGCGGCAATCGCCGCCAATTGTTCCGCGTCCGCGGCATCATCGCCGATCCAGGACTCGAACAGGTCGCCGAGGATGTACAGGGCCTGGGCCTCCCTCGCCTCGCCCCGCAGCAGGCTCACGAACTGCCGGGTGATCTGCGGGCTGCTGGCATCGATGTGCAAATCCGAGATGAAAAGGAGGGTCACGCCGTCAAGGCGCCGTCACGCGATCGATGTGCTCGATCACGATCTGTTGCTGCGGGGCATCCTCCTTGAAGGGGCCCTTCGAACCGGTGGCCACGTTGCCGATGCGATCGACGATGTCCATGCCCTGCACGATCCTGCCGAACACCGCATATCCCCACCGGGTTTGGTTGGGGTCGAGCGCCGCGTTATCGAACAGATTCACGTAGAACTGGCTGTCGCCGGCGTGCGGGTCCGCGGGACGGGCCAGGCCGACGGTACCGCGTTGGTTGGTCAAGCCGTTGCCCGACTCGTTGGGTACTTTGGCGGCGGCGGCCTTTAATTTATAGTTGGTATCGAAGCCGCCGCCCTGGATCACGAAACTGGGGATCACTCGATGGAATACGGTTCCCGAGTAAAAGCCCTGATCCACATAGCTCAAGAATTGCGCCACCGTGAGCGGTGCGCGCTCGGGCAGCAATTCGATGGTGAAACTTCCCAAGGAAGTCACCACCGACACCTGCACCGGATTCGTGGCGAGCGTGTTCGCCGGCACCGCGGGTGCCTGTCTGATGCTGCTCGCGGCCTTGGCGGAGCCGGCGGGCGCTGTGGCAGCGCTCGATCCGGGATCCGCCGAGAGGGCTGCGGTGGCGGCTAGTGTCGCAGTGGCGGCGGGGGCCATGCCCGGCGGGCCCGCTGCGGCACCGGCTTGAAAGGCGACCGAAAGAAGACCGAGGAGGAGCAGGGGCTGTTTCATGTCCGGGATTCTAACCGAATGGGTACAATCCCGGCCTATGTCCTCACCCGTGATAACCCGGTTCGCTCCCAGCCCGACCGGGTCCCTCCATTTGGGAAATGCGCGAACGGCTTTTTTCAGCCATTTGTGGGCACGCAAAACCGGCGGCCGCTTCATCCTGCGCATCGAAGATACCGACGTCGACCGCAGCCAGGCGCGTTTCCGCGACGAACTCATGGTCGATCTGGGCTGGCTCGGGCTCGATTGGGACGAAGGTCCCGATATTGGCGGCCCGTCGGCGCCCTACGCGCAGTCCGAGCGCAGCGGATTCTACCGAGAGCTGTTCGCCGCTCTGGAGAAGACCGGCTCGGTCTATCCGTGCTATTGCACGGCGGAGGATCTGGAACTGTCCCGCAAACTGCAACGCATGGCGGGCAAGCCGCCTCGCTATGCGGGAACCTGCCGTCGCTTGACCGCCGCGCAGCGTGCCGAGCGCGAAGCACGGGGGCTGAAGCCGACGCTGCGCTTTGCCGTGCCTGCCCGTACCGTCGTCGAATTCGTCGATGTGGTCCACGGACCCCAGAGATTTTTATCGGACGATATCGGCGACTTCATCATCCGCCGCGAGGATGGTAGCGCCTCGTTCTTCTTCTGCAACGCGGTCGACGACGCCGTCATGGGCGTGACCCATGTGCTGCGCGGCGACGATCATCTGACCAACACGCCGCGTCAGCTGATGCTGCTCGATGCGCTGCAGCTGCGACGCCCTGGATACGGTCACGTGGGGTTGCTCGTCGGTGCGGACGGCGCGCCGTTGTCCAAACGTCATGGCAGCACCAGCGTCCATGAATTTCGCGAACGCGGTTATTTGGGCGCCGCGGTGCTCAATCATCTATTCCATCTGGGGCACAGCAGCGATAACGATGGCTGGTTGGCGGTTGCGGACATGCCGGCGCATTTTCGTCCCGAACGCCTTGGATTGGCCTCGGCGCGCTTCGATGAATCGCAGCTCGTTCACTGGCAGAAGGAGACCCTGCAGCGGATGTCGGCCGCCGACATTCGTCGCTGGTTGGCCGCGGATGAGTCCACCGAATTCATCGAACTCGTGCGGCACAACATCGTGCTGCCCGCGGATGCGGCCCCCTGGGTTGCCGTGGTACGTGGCGAATTGCCGCCCTTCGGCCCGGCGGAGCAGGCCATCATCGAGGCCGCGGGTCCGTCATTCTTTGCCGCCGCGGCGGACGCGATCGAGCGCACGGGCGGCGACCTCAAACAAATGTCCGCGATTCTCAAGCAGACCACCGGCCGCAAGGGCGCCGAGCTGTTCATGCCCTTGAGGGTCGCACTGACCGGACACACGCACGGGCCGGAGCTCGCGCCGCTGTTGCGGCTGATGACGCCGGGTACCGCTCGGCAGCGTTTGGAGTCGCATGCTAAAAATTCATAATTCGTTGACCGGCGAGAAGGAGGAATTCAAGCCCTTGCGCCCCGACGAGGTGCGGATGTACGTCTGCGGCATCACGGTTTACGACTATGTTCACATCGGGCATGCGCGCATGCTCACGGTGTTCGATCTGGTACAACGGTACCTGCGTTCCCGCGGCTATGCGGTTACCTATGTCCGCAACATCACCGACATCGATGACAAGATCATTCAGCGGGCGGCGGCGCTGGGCGAGGATTGGCGGGAACTCGCCCGCCGCTTCACGGCGGCCATGCACGAGGATTGCATCACCCTGGGGCTACAGCCGCCGGATCTCGAACCGCGAGCCACCGATTTCATAGCGCTCATGATCGAGATGACGCAGAGGCTGATCGAGAAGGGCTACGCGTACGTCGCCGGCAATGGCGATGTCATGTATGCGGTGCGAAAGTTTGCCGCGTATGGGCAGCTTTCGGGCAAGCGAATCGACGAGCTGCGCGCCGGGTCCCGGGTGCAAGTCGAGGAATCCAAGCTCGACCCGCTCGACTTCGTGCTGTGGAAACGCGCGAAGCCGGGAGAACCATTCTGGGACTCGCCCTGGGGGAACGGCCGTCCCGGCTGGCATATCGAATGTTCCGCGATGTCGACGAAGTTGCTCGGAACGTACTTCGACCTGCATGGTGGCGGCATGGACTTGAAGTTCCCGCACCACGAAAATGAGATCGCGCAATCCTGCGCCGCCTGCGATGCACCGTTCGTGCATGTGTGGATGCACAACGGCTTCGTGCGCATCAACGACGAAAAAATGTCGAAGTCGCTGGGCAATTTTTTCACGGTCCGCGATATCTTGAAAACCTTGCGCGATCCGGAAGTGCTGCGTTTTTTCCTGCTCAGCAGCCATTACCGAGGACCCATCAATTACTCGCAAGCACAGCTCGTGCAGGCCGACGAGACGCTGCTGGGCTTGTATCGCGCGCTGCACGGCGCGGACGAGGGTCTCGGCGGCGCTGCTGGCGAATCCCTGGCTCGTGAGCCCGAGGCCGCGGGCTCGCTCGCTCGGTTCAATGCTGCGATGGACGATGACTTCAATACGCCGGAGGCGCTGGCGGTCATGCAGGGAGTGGCGCGCGACCTCAACACCACCGCCAAAGCGGAAGGAAAGCCGGGCTCCGCCGTGCTGGCGGCGACACTGCGCCACATGGGCGGGGTGCTCGGCGTGTTGCAGCAGCGGCCCGGTGATTATCTGAAAAAAGGGGTGGGTGCCGCCTCCTTGTCGGACGCCGAGATCGACGATTTGGTGACGGCCCGCCGCGCGGCGCGCGCGGCCAAGCAGTTCGCGGAGTCGGACCGCATACGAGAAATTCTTACGGCCGCGGGAATCGTGCTGGAGGATAGGGCCGGCGGGACGAGCTGGCGCAGGGCCTGAACGCGAAAGCTCAGCAGCCGCGGCCCCCCACCCCCGGGCGGCAGGGTCGCCCCCGCCGCCCGGGCCGCATCAATCGGAACGTCGAACGGCGAGGATGCCCACCGCGATGCCGATCAACGCTGCGATTCCCACCACTTGCCACGGATTGTCCCGCACGTAGGTATCGGTGGTCTTGGATACTTCACGCGCCTGGCTGCGCACTTGCGCGGCGCCATCGGAGAGCGCGCTCTTGGCGGCCGCCAAGGCGATCTTGACCTTGGCCTTTACTCGGGCTATTTCCGGAGTGTCGACATTCTTCAACGCGTGAGTCAGATCCTCGACGTTCTCGATGAAGCTCTTGATCTGGCCGTTGGCGTAATCCTTGACACTGCCTGCTTGGCTGGTATCTACAAGCGATTCCATTTACGTCTCTCCCCGGGTTGTACACGATTGCAAAAAACACATGTTCGCTAGACTCGCCGGCCCATGCTCATCAGGAAGCTGACGACAGCGCCGATCAAAAACACCACGAACAACACTTTGGCGATACCGGCGGCACCCACCGCGATTCCCCCGAATCCGAAAAAGGCCGCGATCAATGCGATTACGAGAAAAACCACTGCATAGTGAAGCATGGGCACACCTTTTATGTTTTGGGTTGAAACGCCGCTACCGGCTTGGGTTCTGCCGGCTTGGGCCGAAACTTTCGCTGTCGGCCGCCAGTATCCGCGCCGCAGCGAGATTAAACAGTCGGCGACGGTCGGCGCGGGCCGTAGGACGGGACCCACGCCAAAGCAGTGCCGCGGCGGCCGGCTCCTCACGTGCAGCGGGTAGAAGGTCCCAGAACGGGAGGGGCGAGACGGGCAAGGCCGAAGGCAGGGGATACGAGAGGCGAGCGGCCAAAGAAAACGGTAAGCTCAAGGAAAGCGCCGGTCGAGCCGGCGCCGGGGGCTCAGTGTCTGCGCAAAGCTCCCGCGCTTTTCGCGTAGAGCCACAGCAAGGCGGCTATGAGGCTGCCTCCCGGCAGCTGGAGAATCTCGGGGTCCATATCGGCGCTCGCGCTCTGCAAGCACGCGGCGATCCGTCCGGTGTAGGAGTGCAATTGTTCTTTCATGGGGCTCTCTCCGCAGCCCAAGCAACTGATGCCTGGGCAAACAAACAAGCAAAAAAACGCGCCGCAAGGTCATGCATTGGCAAGCATTCGCTTCAGCATCGTTTCCATTTCGCGTACCTGCGCCCTGGTGATGCCTTTCAACAGCCGGGCCACGACTCGATCGAGACATGCTTCCATCTTCGGAAAGGCGGCCTTGCCGGCGTCGGTGACTTCCAACGCCACGCTTCGCCGTGTATGAGCGAGAGGGATACGGCGCACCAGCTGCTTCGCCTCGAGTCGATCGATCATCCTACTCATCGCGCCGCGGTCATAGTCCATGCTCTTGCACAATTCGCACGCCGACTGCGCGCTGCCCTTGAGCACGTTTCTCAAGATCGCAAATTGGGCCGCCGTGACTTCCAGCGACGCGATGTCCTCGCAACCGAGAAATTCTTCGTTCACACCGGCAATGACGGCGATGCGCAGTTGCGCGATCAGGGATGCGATCTCCGTATGCTGGACGCTCAGCCTTCCTGCCTCGGGCTGTTCCTGGCCGTCGATATTCGCCGCCGCTCTCATGTCACCCATGTTAGTTGTCCAGGCAACAATTGTCAAGGCAGCGAGGCCGTCCTCTTGGGGCGAGGCTGCTCTTTGGGGCGCCGCAGCGTGCCCGTCCGACCACGTCGTCAGCATCGGATGACAGTGGGTTGGGGCAGGCCCCCGCTACCCGCTTCGAGGCGCTGCGCCGCAGATTACCTAAATCACTTCATCCAAAGGTTAACGCTTTGACAGAGCCTGGCAGGGTTTCGAACACTTCGGGGTGGCGCACCGTCGCCGCCTTTACGGTGGGCGCGCTCGCGGGCGCCGGGACGGTTGGTAGCTGGGCTGCGAGCGCAGACTCCGCGGCGGAATACGGACCCAGGCCGGTGATCCCCGAGCCTGAGAAATCCTTGATTCCGACGCTCCATATTGCAAAGGCGGCGGGCTGGAAGGAGGGAAGCACGCCGCGCGCGGCGCCAGGCACGGCAGTGACCGCGTTTGCCGCAGGGCTCAGTCACCCGCGCTGGTTGTACGTACTGCCAAACGGCGATGTGCTGGTCGCGGAGGCCGAGGCCCCGCCCAAGCCAGATGACGCCAAAGGCGTGAGCGGCCGTGTGCACAAGCTGGTCATGCAACGAGCCGGTTCGGGCGCCCACCCGAGCGCGAATCGCATTACCCTGCTGCGCCAGGCTCAACCGGGGGGCCCCGCGGTCGAGCGGCACATCTTCCTCCAGGGATTGAACTCACCCATCGGGATGGCGCTCATCGGTGATGCCTTCTACGTCGCCGACAGCGACGCGGTGTTGCGTTTTCCTTATCGCACAGGCGAAACGGAAATCCGCGCGCAGCCGGTCAAAGTTGCAGCGCTGCCGGCGGGGAGCATCAACCATCACTGGACCAAGAGTCTCATCGCGAGTCCCGACGGGCGCAAGCTCTTCGTCGGCGTCGGTTCGAACAGCAACGCCGCCGAGAACGGTCTCGACGCCGAGTACGAGCGAGCCGCGGTATGGGAAATCGATCCGAAGTCCGGTGGTCATCGCCTGTTCGCGTCGGGATTGCGCAACCCGGTAGGCCTCGCGTGGGAGCCGGAGAGCGGCGCTCTCTGGGTCGCGGTCAACGAGCGGGACGAACTCGGCGACCATGTGCCACCGGACTATATGACCGCACTGCACGACGGGGCATTTTACGGCTGGCCTTTCAGCTACTACGGCCAGCACGTCGATGATCGGGTGAAGCCGCAAAATCCCGAACTGGTTGCGAAGGCTATTCCGCCGGACTACGCGCTCGGCGCGCATACGGCCTCACTCGGTTTATGCTGGTCTGACGGTTCCTCGCTGCCCGCGTTCCAACACGGCATGTTCGTCGGTCAGCACGGCTCGTGGAATCGCAAAGATTACAGCGGCTACAAGGTCGTATTCGTACCGTTTGCGCACGGCATGCCGGCGGGCGCGCCGGTCGAAGTGCTGGGCGGCTTTCTCGATGCAGACCACCGTGCCCTCGGCCGCCCCGTCGGCGTGGCCATGGACAAGCGCGGTGCGCTGCTGGTCGCAGACGACGTCGGCAATGTGATTTGGCGCGTGACCCCCGCGGAACACGCGCCACCCGCGGCCTCCGGTCAAGGGGTGGCTGAAGACGAGGCTACGCGGTCCCCCTCCGCCGCGCCCTGAGTGTCGCTGCGCGCCGCGGAGTGCCGCGCTTGGCTGCGGCCGCCATCCTCGTCTGGCGGCGGCAGCTGTTGAACGGCGAGCAGGGTCGAATGGATGACCTGGGGATTATCGCGCAGCCTGATATATAGCGCCCCGGCGGCCGGATGCGGAACTGGGAGTGCGGATCCCAGGAATCCCTCGGGCACCGACACGGGATGAGTGAACTCAGGATCGCCGGCAATGGAGTCTAGGAGAAACAGGTTCATGCCGAGGAGCTTGCAAGCAAGGTCTTGCGTGGGAGGGCATTTCAGCTCCTTGAGCGCTGGCAGTCTCACCAGATGCGCGAGCGGCTGCCAGTCGCTGGTGACACCCTTGGCGTTCAACCGGAATTTCAGCGGACCAAAGGTCGACGGGCCGAATGCTTTCGCCGGATCGAGGGTTGCAACCGCGACTTGAGCATTTTCGAGTGTCAGCCCGCCGTTGCCGAGACTCAACGTGGCGGCCGACGACTCGTCGGCCGTGGCCACCTCGAGGGTGGAGTCGCGTGCAAATGCCGTCGGTGCCTGGGCACGCACCGAGAATACCAACATGGCGTCCTGCGGCAGTTCGCCTGCGTCACTCAGTTGGATGTTGCTGTCGTTCGCCGGGATGTAAGGCTGTACGCTCCTGCCGATCAAGCTGATCCGCGGGCGTGGGGTCTCGACGGCAACCGGCACCGCCAGTGAACGGCCGTCCTGCAGGGTGAGTTTGGCGCTACCGCCATGCTCGACTTTGAGGGCGCCCGCCGCTTCGGCATCCTGCGCCACCATGGGAAGTTCATCGTTGCCGGCGCGGGTAGACAATTCGCCGGGCACGAACGTCACGCCTCTGAGGGTCAGCTTGGCGACCTCATCGAGGCGGTTGCCCTTGAGGACGCCGCGGCCTTCGCCGGCATGCATCGAAAAGCCTTCGAAACGGCCGGCCTCCGAAAACACCTGTAGCGCAACGGGCTGTGGTTCCGGTAGCCCGTATTGGGTAACCCATAGCGTCAATGCACCGGGCTGCGCTTCTTGAAGGGGTAACTTGAGCTCGACCTCGTTGGCTTTTACAGCCTTCCAGTCGGCTTTCAATTCTTTTCCGGCTGGGTCTTTCAGCATGATGCCATCGACACAACTGACGCTGTCCGCTCGCAGGTGCACCGCGTCCTGCCGCCCGGCGATCAGCGCATCCCCGGATGCCAATTCCCATGTCCTCGCGTGTGCGTTCATCAGCCGAAAACTCGGACCTTGGTACGCCTCGAATCCCCAATAGCCACGCAGCGATCCCTGGACGCTGTCTCCGAGCGTCAAGGATTGCAGCCCCGAGGTGTCGACGACGTAGCCGCCTTGCGCCGCGTCCGCGACGGCCGGCAGTTCCACCGACTTACCGTCCGGACCCGTGAGGCTGAGCGTCACGCCATGCGCAAAGCCGGTGGAAAACACGAGCGGAGCGCCTTCGACGGGCAATACCAATGCCGTCTTCCTGGCGCAATAGATTTCCTTCGGGTCGACGGCATGCAATGGCGGCAGCTGGGCTTGTTCGATGGCCGGAAGAGCCGCCACGAGCACCGACTTCGGATTGTGGAACGACGGGGCGGTATTCAACGTGAGCGCGAGCTTGTTGCCGCGCTGCGCCGCCAGGGCCGGTATGTACTGATACTGCGCCGTTCCGAATGATTCGAAGATGCGTGCGATATCGAGTACCGACGCGATGTAAGGGCTGTAATAGCCGTAGCTCAATTGCGGTGTATAACTGGCCTCCATCGCCAGGTCGGCGCCGGGACCTGACGTAAGCGCCTCGACGATGGAGGTGCTGTGCCCATCGTTGAGAATCAACGCCTCCTGGCCGAGCGTCAAACATGGCGCTTGCAGTTGTGGAATTCTGTCCAGACATTTCTCGTCTACCTTGATAGCCAGGCTGCGGGCAAGCAGCGGCGCGACCTGAGCGATACGGGCCGGATCGGAGGCGTTCAAGGAGCTGATCATCGACAGATAACGCTCCAGACGGGACCGATCCAATGCGGCTTGGGTCAGATCCTGCGAAGACCGTACGAAGGCACCGGGGCGGCCGCGCACCGCGCTCACCAGCGTTTTGAAATCGCCGCCCGTTTGGGGGGCCAGGAAGATCAGCACCTGCTGCGCGTCCTGCGGTACGGTGATGGTCATTCCGTCGGAGGCGCATTTGCCCGTCCAGGTCTTGCAGGGGAAAAACCAGCTCTCCGGCGGCGGGTTGGTGGATCCGCGAAGAAACGCCGCCACCAACAAGTAGCGGGCGGACTGGGTGGGCGGCAGGTCGGCCTTGAGCCAAATACGGTCGCCGGCGGCCAGGTTGGGGACCTGCGATACGGGCAGGGTGGCGGTGCCTCGAGTAACCGTGACCTCGAGCACCGGGCCCGCGAGGTCGAAGGGTGCCGGAACGGCTCGAGCCGCAGCGCTGGCAAGCACCAATGCCAATAGGCACGAGAGTCGCGAAATCATGACGGCAGCGGACATCCTCGGGGATTGCGAAAGCAATGTTATGGGCGTGCACTTAGAGTGTCTGCGCCGCCTGAAGTTCGCGCTGGTGCGCAGCACGCTCATTACCGAAGCTTCATCCCTACCCCGTCACCGGGTTCACATACAGGTCCCCAGGCCCAGGAGCTTACGTCCAGGTGCCCAGGTCCACAGGCCCCGGGGGCGCATATACCAGATCGCCGGGGTCCCCAGCCCAGGGCTTACGTCCAGGTGCCCTGGTCCCAGGCGCAGGGGTTCACATACCAGGTCACCCGGGTCCACAGGCCTCAGGACTCACATACCCAGGTGCCCTGGTCCACAGGCCAGCGCTCACATCCAGGTCCTCCAGGGCCACGTACCCCGGGGTTTGCTTAGCCAGCTTCGCCGGGCCCGGTCCTGGCGCGTGGCGGGCCCTCGCCCCGTTGGGGAAACCTTTACCGTATGATACGGACCATGCGCGAGGCCACCGATCCGAGCGAGCCCACTCCCGAGCGCGCCGCGCGACAGCGGCACGCGCGACAGACGCAAGTAGTGTCCGCGCTCGCGGAAATCCTGCCCCAGGATTGCCTCTTATTTCGTGCCGAGGATACGCTGCCCTACGAATGCGACGCGCTGACCGCTTACCGCCAGCTGCCGCTCGTGGTCGCGCTGCCGAAAACCGAAGCCCAGGTCGCGGCCGTCCTCAAGGCCTGTCATGGGTTGGATGTCCCGGTCGTCGCGCGGGGCGCGGGCACCGGCCTCTCCGGTGGCGCGCTGCCACACTCGCTGGGCGTGACCCTGTCGTTGGCGAAGTTCGACGCAATCAAGAAAGTGGATCCGGCCGCGCGCACGGCCGTCGTGCAATGCGGTGTGCGCAACGCGGCGATCAGCGAGGCGGCCGCGCGGCACGGCTTGTATTACGCGCCCGATCCCTCGAGCCAGATCGCATGCACCATCGGCGGCAACGTGGCGGAGAACTCCGGCGGTGTGCATTGCTTGAAATACGGCCTGACGCTGCACAATGTGCTGCGCGTGCGCGGCTTCACCGTGGAGGGGGAATCGATCGAGTTCGGTTCCGATGCGCTCGATTGCGCCGGACTGGATCTCATGCCGCTGATCGTCGGCAGCGAAGGCATGCTCGCGGTGATTTTCGAGGTCACCGTCAGGCTGCTGCCCCGCCCCGCGCTCGCCCGCTGCATCATGGCAAGCTTCGCGACCGTGGAATGCGCCGGTGCGGCGGTGGCGGCGGTCATCGCCGCCGGCATCATCCCGGCCGGCCTCGAACTGATGGACAAGCGCATGGCGGCTGCCGCCGAGGATTTCGTGCACGCCGGTTACGATCTCGATGCCGCGGCCATTCTACTGTGCGAAAGCGACGGGACGCCGGACGAGGTGGCCGAGGAAATTCAGCGGGCCATCGGCGTTCTGCAAGCCAGCGGTGCGACTCGAATCGAAGTCAGCCGCGACGAACAGCAACGCTTGAAATTCTGGAGCGGGCGCAAGAATGCGTTTCCCGCCTCCGGACGATTGAGTCCGGACTACATGTGCATGGACTCCACCATACCGCGCAACCGACTGGCCGAGATGCTGCGCGCCATCGAGACCATGGAAAGCAAGTATGGGCTGCGTTGCGTAAACGTATTCCATGCCGGAGATGGGAATTTGCACCCGTTGATTCTTTTCGATGCCAACGATCCGGACGAGCTGCATCGCTGCGAGCTGTTCGGGGCCGAGATCCTCGAGGCGAGCATCCGCTTCGGCGGCACGGTCACCGGCGAACACGGCGTGGGGGTCGAGAAATTGAACTCCATGTGCGTGCAGTTCTCGGCGGCCGAGCGCTTGCAAATGATGGCGGTCAAAGGGGCTTTCGACCCGGCCGGGTCGTTGAATCCCGGCAAGGCAATTCCCACCCTGCAGCGCTGCGCGGAGTATGGAAAGATGCATGTGCATCGCGGTGTGCTGCAGTTTGCGGAGTTGCCGCGATTTTGACGGTGGCGCGAAGCGTCGCTCTGCAGCGGCTGACCGAGCGTGTAAAGAACGCGCGCGATGCCGGAACGGCGCTCGATATTCGCGGTGGCGGCACCAAATGCTTTTACGGCAATGAGCCGCGGGGCGATGCGCTCGACGTGCGCGAGCTATCGGGCATCACCAGCTACGAACCCACCGAGTTGGTGGTAACGGCGCTCGCGGGCACGCCGCTGGCGGAGTTGGAGGCGGTATTGGCCAACCGCGGCCAGTGTTTGCCGTTCGAGCCGCCGCGTTTCGCACCGGCGGGCACGGTAGGCGGGATGGTGGCGGCGGGACTCGCGGGACCCGCTCGTGCCAGCGTCGGTCCGTTGCGGGATTTCGTGCTCGGCGTCACGCTCCTGAACGGCGTGGGCGAGACGCTGACTTTCGGCGGACAGGTGATGAAAAATGTGGCCGGTTACGACGTGTCCCGGCTCATCGCCGGTTCCATGGGAATACTCGGGGTGATATGCCAGGTCTCGGTGAAGGTGATGCCCTCGCTTCCGGCGTGCAGAACCCTGTGCTTCGAGCTCGACGAGGCGGATGCATTGCAGCGGCTCAACCGCTGGGCCGGCCAAGCCATCCCGCTGAGCGCGAGCGCGTGGTACGAAGGACGTCTGTGGGTACGCCTGGCGGGGGCCAAAGCGGCGGTCGCCGACATGCATGAGCGGTTGGGCGGTCGCGATCTCGAGCCGCAGGCGGCGCGCTCGTGGTGGTCGGAGGTTCGCGACCATCGCCATGCTTTCTTTGCCATCGCCGCGGGCGATCTGCAGCGCGGCGAATGCCTGTGGCGACTGTCGGTGCCCGATACGGCGCCGCCGCTGTCGCTGCCGGGTGCGCAGTTCATCGAGTGGGGCGGTGCACAGCGCTGGTGGCGAACCACGGCGCCTGCGCTGCAGATGCGCGCGGCGGCGACTGCAGTGGGCGGGCACGCAACGCTGGTGCGCGCGGCCGACAAATCATCGGGCGCGTTTGCATCGTTGCCGCATTCGCTGCTGCAGGTCCACCGGCGCTTGAAGCAGGCGTTCGATCCTGAGGGCATCTTCAACCCGGGGCGCATGTACCCGGAACTGTGACATCCCATGCAGACGAAGCTCAGTCCTGAATTCTCGAATACACCGCAAGGCATCGACGCGGAAGCCATTTTGCGCAGCTGCGTGCACTGTGGGTTCTGCAATGCCACCTGTCCGACGTACCAGATTCTCGGCGACGAACTCGACGGACCGCGCGGCCGGATTTACTTGATCAAGCAGCTGCTGGAGGGCAGCGAGGTGGGCCGCAGCACGCAACAGCACCTGGACCGGTGTCTCACATGCCTCGCTTGCGAAACGACATGTCCGAGCGGCGTGCAGTACGGCAAGCTGGTGTCCATCGGGCGTGCCTTGGTGGAGGAGCGCGTGCGGCGCCCGTGGCGGGAGAGGCTGCAACGGTGGGCGCTCAAAGAGGGGCTGACCTCGTCGCTGTTCGGACCCGCACTGCGGCTGGGGCGGAGCGTGCAGCGAATGCTGCCCGCCCCGATGCGAAAATATGTTTCGGCGCCTCGTGCGCCGGGACGCGCTGCCGAGGCGGGGCGCGCCGTGGAGGCGGAACGCGCCGTGGAGGTGGGAGGCGCGGCCGCGGTGGGACGTGCTGCCGAGGGGGGAGGCGCCGCTAAGACGAGTCGCCTCGCCGAGCCGCGCGGCGCCGTACCGATGTTCGCCCCCCGCCACCCAGCCGGATGGCCTCAGGGCAGTCATGAGCGCAAGGTGCTGCTGCTCGCCGGCTGCGTTCAACCGGCCATGATGCCGAACATCAATGGCGCGACGGCGCGAGTGCTCGATGCGGCGGGCATTCAGGCTCTCGTCGCCGCGGGCGCCGGCTGCTGCGGCGCGCTTCGCGATCATTTGAGCGATCACGAGGGTAGCCTTGCCGATGCGCGGCGGAACATCGATGCATGGTGGCCGCTGGTCGCGGCCGACGCCGTCGAGGCCATCGTCATGAACGCGTCGGCGTGCGGCCTGGCGGTCAAGCAGTATGGCGAGACCTTGCGTCACGACCCAGGGTATGCGGCCAAGGCGGCGCGCATCAGCGCCATGGCGTGCGACGTGAGCGAGTTGCTTCCCGAGTTGCTGCCCAAGCTGGTGCCCCTGCTCGAAGCGCGTCCGCGCATTGGGCAGCGCCTCACGTTCCACGCGCCGTGCACGCTGCAGCATGGCCAGCGGCTTCGGGGAGGCGTGGAGGCGCACCTCGCGCTGCTCGGCTTCGACGTCCATGTCGCTGCCAGCGAGGGGCATCTGTGTTGCGGATCCGCGGGGACTTATTCGGTACTGCAGCCGGCGCTGGCCCGGGAGCTGCGCGACCGAAAACTCGCCCACCTCACGGCGTCGAGCCCGCGCTGCATCGTCTCCGCCAACATCGGCTGTATCCAGCATTTGCAGTCCGGAACGGACGTTCCGGTACGGCACTGGATCGAAGTGCTGGACGAGTCGCTCGGCACACCGGCGGCAGCGGTCGCGCGCAGCGAGAGCTGACGTCGGTGCATGGCCTACCGGGCGTGGGCGAGCGCCGACCGGAGAGCCGCGATTTGTGACGCCGTAAGCGGAGCCGCCGCGACACGGAGCCCGACTCATGTTTTTAGAACTCACGCCAGACCGGCGAACCCGTATACTTTGCGTTGCAAAGCTCGACTCGAGTGAGCCGGCGAGTGCGTGTCGGTGGTGGGGCGGGCGAAAGGAAACAGCAATGCTGGTGATGAGTCTCTGGGTGATTTGGGGCGGGTTGGCTCTGGCCGCGTGCACGCTGGGTTACAGCTTCATGGCATGGCTGGCCGTGCTGACCGGGACCCGAGCCGTGACCGGCACCCGAGCCGCTGCGCCCGTGCCGCAACAACTGCCGGCGGTCAGCATTTTCAAGCCGCTGTGCGGAGCCGAGCCGGAAACCTACGATTGCCTGCGTTCGTTCTGCGATCAGGATTTCCCGTCGTTCCAGGTAATTTTCGGCGTTGCCGACTGCAACGATCCGGTATTGCGCGTGGTGCAGCGATTGCAGCATGAGTTTCCGCACCGCGAGCTCCAGGTGGTCATCGATTGCCGCCAGCACGGCAGCAGCCGCAAGGTGAGCAACCTGATCAATATGATGGCCTGCGCCCGTCATGAAGTGCTGGTCATTTCCGACAGCGATGTGCGGGTCGACCGCGATTATCTCGCCCGAGTGGTGGCGCCGCTCGCCGATACGGACGTCGGCATCGTGACCTGTCCTTATCGGGGCATTCCGCGGCCGGGGTTGTGGTCGTTGTTGGGGTCGCAGTTCATCAACGAATGGTTCATCCCTTCGGTACAGGTGGCCGCGCTCGGCGGGTCCAGTGCGTTCGCTTCGGGCGTTACCATTGCGATGCATCGTCGGGTGCTCGCGCGTATCGGCGGGTTTCACGCGATCGCCGATCAGTTGGCGGACGATTATCGGCTCGGCGAGTTGACTCGACGGTTGGGACTGCGAACGGTACTCTCGGATGTGATCGTCGAGACCAGCGTGGTGGAGGGTAGCTTTACCGAACTCGTTCGGCACGAGCTGCGTTGGTTGCGTACCATCCGTACCGTGAGGCCCTTGGGCTATGCCTTCTCGTTCGTCACCTTCGGCGTGCCGATAGCGGCGTTGGGAGCCCTGTTGGCCGGCGGCGCCATGCCCGCGGTCGCCATGCTGGCGCTGACCGCGATGGCGCGAATCATGGTACACCTCAGAACCCGCTGCCGGCGATCTTCCCCTCTGCAGATTTTCCTCTTGCCGTTGCGCGACATGCTCAACGTAGCCTTGTGGAGTTGGAGTTTTGTGACGCGCCGTGTGCATTGGCGAGACCATCATTACCTAGTCACCCGCGATGGTTCGGTGCTGCCCGTTGCAAGGGCTTGACCGAAAATTCCTCATCGTCACCGCCGATGATTTCGGCCTGCACGAGGCGGTGAACGAGGCGGTGGAGCGGGCGCACACGGCCGGCATCCTCACCGCGGCCAGCCTCATGGTCGGAGCACCGGCCGCCGACGATGCGGTCCGACGTGCCCAGGCGCTGCCGGGACTTCGCGTGGGCTTGCACGTGGTACTCGCGGACGGTGGCGCAACGCTCGCGCCGGACCAGATCCCGGCGCTGGTCGATACCGCGGGCCGGATGGATGGCCGCATGTTCGCGCGGGGTGTGCGATATTTCGCGCTGCCGTGGGTTCGGCGGCAGCTGCACGCCGAGATCCGCGCTCAATTCGCGGCCTTCGCCCGCACCGGCCTGCGGCTGGATCACGTCAATGCGCACAAGCATTTTCACTTGCATCCGAGCCTGCTGGGAATGGTGCTGCGGGTCGGACGGGACTATGGCGTGTCGGCCGTGCGGGTGCCGGCCGAGCCGCTGTGGTTCGCCAATGCCTGCGGGGGCTGGCCGGCGGGCGCCGGCGCCGGGTTGCTGAAGCCGTGGGCCGCTCTCATGAAACTGCGGCTGCGTGCGGCGGGGATCGCGTACAACGATCACATTTTCAGCGTCGCCGCGAGCGGCGCGATGGATGAAACCCGGCTGCTGCGAGTGCTTACCCGCCTGCCTCCCGGCGTTACGGAAATCTATCTTCACCCGGCCACTGCATCGGGCTCCGCCATCGCCCCGTCGATGAGCCTTTATCGTCATGCGGACGAACTGGCCGCCTTGTTGAGCACGCGCGTGCGCGATGCCCTCGCGGCGACCGGAATCAGCCGTGGCGGATTCGGCGATATTCCTCGGCCTTGAGCTGTGTCGGGCATGAATCCCCGGCAAGCGCTACCTCGAGCGCTCGCTGGCGATGCGCAGGCGAGCGGCGTGCTATGGCCACCAGCGGCCGGCTAACCGATGTGCGGCAAAGGCCAGCGCCACGCCGCAGAACGGCAGCAGCACCACGGCATCGGTTTTGTGCACGATGAGCGCGCCGGCGAGCAACGCGCCGAACAAGTAAGCGACGACGACCGCACTCTGGATCTTCACGTCCTTGAGGCCAAGTGCATCGCCGTTGGCCAGCGAATCCGCGATGGTACCGACCAGCTTGGTGAGGGTGGTCGTGAACACGATGGTGGTGAGGCTGATGGTCTGGCCGATGACGGCTTGCACTCCCATCGCCACCGCCAGCACCAAAATCTGCAAGTGATCCGACGCGGCGTGCGCGGTATGCGGGCTCCACAGGGCATACAGCGCGAAGAACAGCAGCAGGCCTGCCTCGGTGGTCAGTAGCAAGCTGAGCGCTTGTCCTTGAGCGCGGCTGCGCCGCTGCAGGACGCCGAGCGCGCAGCCCAACACGAATCCGCTCAGCGCGACCACCGAACCCATCGCCGAGGGGGCATCGCTCTGCGCAACATAGTAGGCGAGCAGGGCGAAATTGCCCGTCATGGCCGACGCGAACACGCCGCCCAGAGTGGCGAAGCTGATGACGTCCACCGTGCCCGCCGCAAAGGCCGTGAGCAACAGAATCGCGTCAACGTGCGTCAAAATCCGTTTATCCCACATGGTTGCCGTCTCGATTTTCACGCGCGTCCGCGGGGCGCGCCCAGCTCGGTGGGCCCGCCAACCGGCAGGCGGCAGGCGGCGCAGGACGCCGCGCCGATATGAGGATGCAGCGCCCTATTCAGATTAGCAGATCGCCTGCACCGGCCCCGCAAATTCGGCAAATTCGTGTTCGCGCGGTAAACGACGGCACGCGACTCGCTGTACAGTATCGGCCGGGGCCCAAGCGCTGGATGGACGCGCCGGCAACAAACCGGTGACAATCGCGACTGGCAGGAGGAGCACGCGAACAGATGACCGAACCTACGATAGCCTGCCCGACGTGCGGCAGCGAAATCCGCTTGACCGAATCGCTGGCCGCGCCGTTGGTCGCGGCGACGCGCCGGCAATTCGAGCAGCAGCTGGCCGAGAAGGATGCCAACATCGCCGCACGGGAGCGCAGTGTGCGGCAGAAGGAGGGCGAGGTCCTGGAGGCGCAGCGCGCCATGGACCACCGGATCGCCGAGCAGGTCGCCGCGCGCGTCAAGCTGGAGCGTGCGCGCGTGGCGGACGAGGAAGCGACGAAGGCGAAGCTGGCGAACGCGGCCGAGATGGAGGGGAAGGTGCGGGAGCTGCGCGAGCTTCACGAAGTGCTCAAGGTACGCAATGAAAAGCTAGCGTCGGCCCAGCTGGCGGAAGCCGCACTCATCAAGAAACAGCGCGAACTCGACGACGCCAAGCGGGAGCTGGAACTCACCGTCGAGAAGCGCATCCAGAGCGGCCTGGAGGAAGTGCGGCTCAAGGCACTGCACGAGGCCGAGGATGGCCTGCAGCAGAAAGTTCTCGAGAAGGAGCAAATCATCGCGTCAATGCAGCGCACCATCGAGGAACTGAAGCAAAAGGCACATCGCGGCTCGCAGCAGTTGCAAGGCGAGGTTCAGGAGCTGCAGCTCGAGTCCTTGCTGCTGGCGAAATTCCCGTTCGACAGCATTCAGCCGGTACCGAAGGGCGAGTTCGGCGGCGATGTCGTGCAAGCGGTCAGGAACTCGAGTGGGCAAGCCGGCGGCACGATTCTTTGGGAAGTGAAGCGGACCCGCAACTGGAGCGATGCATGGCTCGCCAAATTGCGCGAGGATCAGCGGGCGGCGAAGGCCGAGATCTGCATTCTGGTGAGCAACGTGCTGCCCGCGGACGTGGCGACCTTCGACATGATCGAGGGCGTTTGGGTGGTGCATCCGCGCTGCGTGATTCCGGTCGCCACCGTTCTGCGCGACAGCTTGCTGCAAGTTCATATGGCACGGCAAGCGTCGGCAGGACAGCAATCGAAGACCGACATGGTCTACCGGTACCTCACCGGCCCGCGCTTCCGCCAGCGGGTAGAAGCCATCGTGGAGGCTTTCACCTCGATGCAGGAAGACCTCGACAAGGAGCGCAAGGTCATCATGAAACAGTGGGCCAAACGTGATGAGCAGATCGAACGCGTGATGGCCGGCACGATCGGCATGTACGGGGACCTGCAGGGCATCGCGGGCAAGTCTTTGCAGGAGATCGAAGGACTGGAACTGCGCACGCTGGAGCTGGATCTCGATCCGAAACTCTGAGCGGGCCGAAGCTTGAGCGGGCCGAAGGGGCGGGCGGCGATGGGTAACGACTCGAGGAGCAACCGTTATGTCAGCGGAGCCGATGGATTTTGGTCTCGGTGAAACGGCGGACGCGATCCGCGATGCGACCCGCCGTTTCGCGGCGGAAAAGATCGCGCCGATCGCCGCCGCTATCGACGCGAGCAACACCTTTCCGCGTCACTTGTGGCAACCGATGGGGGATCTTGGCCTGCACGGCATCACCGTCGAGCAGGAGTGGGGCGGTCTCGGGCTGGGGTACCTGGAGCACGTGGTGGCCATGGAGGAAATCTCGCGGGCGTCCGCGGCCGTCGGACTCTCGTACGGCGCGCACTCCAATCTGTGCATCAACCAGCTGCGACGGTGGGCGGTGCCCGCGCAAAAGAAAAAATATTTGCACCCGTTGATCAGCGGCGAACACGTGGGAGCGCTCGCCATGAGCGAATCCGGCTCGGGCTCCGACGTAGTATCCATGCAGCTCAAAGCCGAGCGGCGAGGCGAGCGCTTCGTGCTCAACGGCACCAAGTTCTGGATCACCAACGCGCCCGAGGCAAATACGCTGGTGGTGTACGCGCGCACCAGCCGCGCCGCCGCCGGAATCTCCGCGTTCATCGTCGAGAAGGGCATGAAAGGCTTCAGGGTCTCCCAAAAACTCGACAAAATGGGTATGCGCGGCTCGGATACCGCCGAATTGGTGTTCGAGGATTGTGAGGTGCCCGAGGAGAACCTCATGGGCGAACTCGACGACGGTGTACGCATCTTGATGAGCGGGCTAGACTACGAGCGCGCGGTGTTATCGGCTGGGCCGCTGGGATTGATGCAAGCGTGCCTCGATGTCGTGCTGCCGTACGTGCGTGACCGAAAACAATTCGGCAGACCCATAGGCTCTTTCCAATTGATGCAGGGTAAAGTGGCGGATATGTACGTCGCGCTCAGTTCCGCTCGGGCCTATGTCTACGCACTCGCGCGCGCCTGCGATGCGGGTCGGACCAATCGGATCGATGCGGCGGGCGCGATCTTGCTCGCCTCGGAGAACGCGGTGCGGACCAGCCTCGAAGCCATCCAGGCGCTGGGCGGTGCCGGGTATACCAAGGAGTGGCCGGTGGAGCGTTATCTGCGGGATGCAAAACTCTACGATATCGGCGCCGGGACGAATGAAATCCGCCGCTTCCTCATCGGGCGGGAGCTCGTGGGCGAATGACTCCCCTGTCGGCGAATGCCCGCGTGAATACGGAGCTGGCCGCGGAGTTGCGCCGCCGAGTCGCCACCGCGGCGCAGGGAGGGCCTGAGGCCATCCGTACCCGGCACACCGAGCGCGGCAAGCTGTTACCCCGCGAGCGGGTGGATCGGCTGCTCGACCCCGGCTCGCCGTTTCTCGAGATTGGCCAGCTCGCGGCGTTCGGCCTCTATGAGGACCAAGCGCCCGGCGCGGGCATCATTGCCGGGATCGGACGGGTGTCGGGGCGCAACGTGATGATCGTCGCGAACGATTCGACCGTCAAAGGCGGCGCTTATTTTCCCTTGACGGTCAAGAAACATCTGCGCGCGCAGACCATTGCCCGAGAGAACGCGTTGCCCTGCATCTATCTGGTCGATTCCGGGGGCGCCAATCTGCCGTATCAGGCCGACGTCTTTCCCGATCAAGAGCATTTCGGCCGGATTTTTTTCAATCAAGCGCAAATGTCGGCGCAGGGTATCCCACAGATCTCATGCGTCATGGGCAGCTGCACGGCCGGCGGGGCCTACGTGCCCGCGATGTCGGATGAGACCGTCATCGTCAAGAACCAAGGAACCATTTTTCTGGCCGGGCCGCCGCTGGTCAAGGCGGCGACCGGCGAGCTCATCTCGGCCGAGGAACTGGGCGGCGCGGACACGCATGCACGCCGCTCCGGCGTGGTCGATCACGTCGCCGACAGCGACTTGCATGCCCTGTTGATCGTGCGCGACATCGTCAGCCGGCTGCACACCGAACCGACCGCCATCGAATTGCAGGCACCGCGGCCGCCGAAGCTCGATGCGGCCGGACTGTACGATGTCATCCCCGCCGACGTGCGCGCGCCGTACGACGTGCGCGAGATCATCAAGCGCTTGGTCGATGATTCCGAATTGCACGAATTCAAGGCGCTCTACGGTACGACGTTGGTCTGCGGCTTCGCGCACATCTGGGGAATTCCGGTGGGCATCCTTGCCAACAACGGCGTGCTGTTCTCGGAGAGCGCGCTGAAGGGCACGCACTTCATCGAACTTGCGTGCCAACGGCGGATTCCGCTGTTGTTCCTGCAAAACATTTCCGGCTTCATGGTGGGCGGAAAGTACGAAGCCGGCGGGATTGCCAAAGATGGCGCCAAGCTGGTGACGGCGGTGGCCACCGCGTCCGTGCCGAAGATCACCGTGCTCATCGGCGGCAGCTTCGGCGCGGGCAACTACGGGATGGCGGGCCGCGCCTATTCGCCGCGTTTTCTGTTCGCCTGGCCGAATAGCCGCATCAGCGTGATGGGCGGGGAACAAGCGGCGGCGGTGCTCGCGACCATCAAGCGCGATGCCATGGAGGCGCGCAACGAGGTGTGGACGGCCGACGAAGAGGCGGCATTCAAGGCGCCGGTACGGGCTCGCTACGAGGCGGAGGGCGATCCCTATTACGCGACCGCTCGGCTGTGGGACGACGGCATCATCGACCCCTTGCAAACCCGCGACGTGCTGGGCCTTGCATTCGCGGCGACGCTCGGCAAACCGATTCCGCCGCGAGCCCAGTTCGGCTTGTTCCGGATGTAATCGCGATGATGGGACCGAGCACCGTGGATTTGGCGAGCAGCGCGGATTTGGCGAGCACCCTGGATCGGCCGAGCACCGTGGATTTGGCGAGCAGCGCGGAGCGGCCGACCGCATGATCGACTCATTGCTCATCGCCAATCGCGGCGAAATTGCCCGGCGCATCATTCGTACCGCGCGCCGGCTCGGCATTCGCACCGTTGCCGTGTACTCGGCCGCCGATGCGCGCGCACCCTTCGTCCGGGAGGCTGACGAGGCCGTTGCCATCGGTGCCGCACCGGCACGCGACAGCTACCTCGACGGCGGCAAGATTCTTGCCGCCGCACGATCGAGCGGAGCGACAGCCATCCATCCGGGCTATGGTTTTCTATCGGAAAACGCCGAGTTCGCCGAGGCGGTAGGGGAAGCCGGGCTCATCTGGGTGGGCGCACCGCCCGCCGCCATTCGCGCCATGGGCCTGAAGGATGCAGCCAAGGCACTGATGATGCGGGCGCAGGTGCCGGTGACCCCGGGCTATCTCGGCGACAGCCAGGAGCCGCGGCGCCTCCAGGCCGAAGCGGCCGCCATCGGCTACCCGGTACTCATCAAGGCCGTGGCGGGCGGCGGCGGCAAGGGCATGCGTCGCGTCGAGGACGAGGCGGGCTTCGAAGCGGCCTTGGCCTCCTGCCGGCGCGAAGCCGCGGCGGCGTTCGGTGATGATCGGGTGCTGCTCGAAAAATACGTACGCTCGCCGCGGCACATCGAGGTGCAGGTGTTCGGCGATACTCACGGGAACATCGTGCACCTGTTCGAACGCGACTGCTCGTTGCAGCGCCGCCACCAAAAGGTCATCGAGGAAGCACCCGCGCCGGGGATGGACGCGGCCACCCGCGAGTTCGTCTGTGCCATCGCCGTGAAGGCAGCCCGGGCGGTCGACTATGTGGGTGCCGGGACCGTCGAATTCATCGCCGACGCATCACTGGGCCTGCGCGCCGAGAACATCTGGTTCATGGAAATGAATACGCGGCTGCAGGTCGAACATCCGGTCACGGAGGCGATCACCGGTCAAGACCTGGTCGAATGGCAATTGCGGGTGGCGAGCGGCGAGGCGCTCCCCTGCGCGCAGGACGCGCTTCATATCGAGGGTTGGGCCATGGAAGCCCGGCTCTATGCGGAGAATCCGAGTTCCGGTTTTCTGCCGTCCACCGGGCCTCTCGAGCATCTGATTTTTCCGGCAGATGTTCGCGTGGACAGCGCCGTGGAGCAGGGTGGAGAGGTCACCGGCTTCTACGATCCCCTGATCGCCAAGCTGATCGTGCATGCTCCCAACCGCAAGGCGGCGGCTCGCAAACTCGCCGCGGCATGCGCGGCCGTCGAAGTGTGGCCGGTGCATACCAACGCCGCCTTGCTGGCGCGAATGGCCGGCGATGCAGCGTTCATCGCCGGTGACGTGGACACCGGGTTCCTCGAACGCCGCGCCGCGACGCTGATACCGGCACTGGAGCCGAGCGCGGAGGTGGTGCGCGCGGCGGCCGGCGCGTTGCTGCATGAGGGGGCGCAACTGTCGCTTCAGACGATGAGAATGAAACATGCGCTCCCCGCGCCGTTCGCCGCTGCGCGGCCGAACGGTATTGCGCCGTCCGGGCATGCCACCGGCCCCTGGGGGCAGCTGACGGGCTTTCGGCAGAACGCGCCGCCGTATTCGAAAGTCGACGTCGCGGTGGGCGCCCGGACCTATTCCGTGTCCGATCCCGCCGAGCCGCCGCCGATCGTACGAATCGGCGGGGAGCGTGTGTTGTTTTGCCGCGGCGAGGCGTGGAGCTTCGATTTGCCCAGCATCGTGCGCGTCGAGGGCGGCGCCGCGATAGCGGATGGAGCGCTGCGATCACCGATGCCGGGCCGAATCGTCAGCGTGGGCGTCCGCGAAGGTCAGGCGGTCGCCAAGGGCCAGATCCTGGTATCGCTCGAAGCGATGAAAATGGAACACGCCATCACCGCGCCGTTCGCCGGCACGGTAACCCATCTTGCGGTGGCGGTGGGCGACCAGGTCGCCGAAAACATCACGCTGGTGCGGGTGGTCGCATGAGGCTTCGGTCGCTGTTGTTCGTGCCGGGCGACCGGCCTGATCTGATGCAAAAGGCGCTCGGCGCGAAGGCGGACGCGCTGATTCTCGACCTCGAAGACTCGGTGGCGCTAGAGGGCAAGCCGCACGCCCGACGCGACGTTGCCGGCTTTCTGCGGCGCGAACCGCGCTCGGTGCCGCTGTTCGTGCGCATCAATCCGCTGCCATCGGGGCTGATGGACCAGGACCTCGATGCGATCTCGGGCGCCGCGCCGGACGGCGTGGTGCTGCCCAAAGCCGAAGGAGCGCAATCCGTGCTGGAGGTTGCCAGGCGCCTCGGCACGCGGGGCGGCGGGGCAGTCCCTATTCTGCCCATCGCCACCGAAACGGCCGCGGCCGTCTTTCGACTGGGCGAGTATGCGGCGGTGGCCGGGAGCCTCGCCGGGTTGATGTGGGGAGCCGAGGACCTGTCGGCGGCGGTGGGAGCCGTGTCGGCGCGTGAGGCCGACGGCAGCTTCGCCGCTCCCTACGAACTCGCCCGCGCGCTCGCGTTGTTCGCCGCGCATGCGGCAGGGGTGCCGGCAATCGAAACCGTGTATCCCGCATTCCGCGATCATGAAGGCCTGGCGCGGTACGCGGCGCGCGGGGCGCGCGACGGATTCGCCGGGATGATGGCCATTCATCCATCCCAGGTGGACATCATCAACACGGCATTTACGCCCTCGGCGGAGGCGGTCGCGTATGCGCGGCGGGTGGTGGAAGCGTTCGCCCAGCATCCCGGCGCCGGCGTGTTGAGCATTGATGGCGCGATGATCGATGCGCCGCATCTGAAGCAGGCGCAGCGCGTGCTGGCGCAGAGCCGGTAGGGCCTACGGGTCTCGAGCCCGGCGCCGTCTTTGAGTGACTCGGCAATGGCGAGATTGCCATCCGCGCCGTGAAGGCGCACGCGAAGCGCCGCGCAGCAAGTTCGCGCCGCTGCGGGGCCGGGCGACCGTAGCTCATCAGGCCTCGATGTGCATTGCGCGGGGCCGCCCGGTCAGAAGGCGGCCTCCTCGAGCGCCATCATCGAGGTCTTGCCGGCCTTGATGGTGTACAACAAGGCTCCGGCCTGGGGAAGAAGCCGGTCGACGTAGAACGCCGCGGTGACCCGTTTGGCGCGGTAGAACGCGGCATCCTCGCCGCCGGCCGTGGGCAGCTTGGCCGCAGCGACTTCGGCCATGCGCACCCACATGAAGCCGAGCGCCACGATGCCGAGCATGCGCAGATAGTCGGTCGATGCCGCGCCTGCTTCCTCCGGGTCGCTGAAACTCTTCTGTGCGATGAATGCGGTGGCGAGCTGCAACGCGCCGAAGGCTTTGGCGAGCGACTGCACCAAGGGTCCGATTTCAGGATCGGTCTTGTGCGCCTCGATGTACTCGGCCACCGGGTGAAAAAATCGGCGCAGCGAGCGCCCCATGTTCGCCGGCAGTTTCCGCCCGACGAGATCGAGCGCCTGGATGCCGTTCGCGCCCTCGTAGATCATGGCGATGCGCGAGTCGCGCACGAATTGTTCCATGCCATGATCGACGATGTAGCCGTGGCCCCCGTAGATCTGTACGCCGAGATTGGCCGACTCGAATCCCAGATCGGTGAACAGCGCCTTGACCACCGGAGTCATCAAGGCAACGAAGTCTTCGGCTTCGGTGCGCTCCGCGCCCGCCGGCAGCCGCTCCATGCGATCGAGCGCGTTGGCGACCCACACACCGAGCGCACGGCAGCCTTCGTTGTAGGCGCGCATGGTCATGAGCATGCGGCGCACGTCGGGATGCACGATGAGGGGGTCCGCCGGCTTTTCGGGGTGCTTCGCGCCGGCGAGCGAGCGGCCCTGCAATCGTTCCTTGGCGTAGGCGACGGCGCTTTGATACGCCACTTCGCCGATGCCGAGGCCCTGTGTGCCCACCGACAAGCGCTCGCTGTTCATCATGACGAACATGGCGCGCATGCCCTTATGAGGCTCTCCCACCAGCCAGCCGGCGGCGTCATCGAAGGTAATTTGACAGGTGGACGAGGCCTTGATGCCCATCTTGTGTTCGATGCCTGCGCAGGTGACGCCGTTGCGCGCGCCTACGGTGCCGTCCGTATTCGGCAGGAATTTCGGCACCACGAACAAGCTGATGCCCTTGATGCCGGGCGGAGCGTCCGGCAGACGCGCCAACACCAAATGGATGATGTTGTCGGTCATGTCGTGTTCGCCGGCGGAGATGAAAATTTTGGAGCCGCTCAAGCGGTAGCTGCCGTCGGGCTGCGGCACCGCCTTCGTGCGCAGCAACCCCAGATCCGTGCCGCAGTGGGACTCGGTCAGGCACATCGTGCCGGACCAGGTGCCGTCCACCAATTTCGGCAGGTAGAGGTTCTTCAGCGCTTCGGAGCCGTGGCTCTTCAATGCGAGATACGCACCGTGCGATAGGCCGGGATATAGACCGAACGAGAGGTTGCAGGCGCAGATCATCTCCTCGACCAGCTTCGCCACGCTTTCCGGCAACCCCTGCCCGCCGTATGCGGGGTCGGAGCTGAGCGAGCCCCAGCCGGCTTCGACAAAGGCTCGATAGGCTTGCTTGAAGCCCGTGGGCGTGCGCACCACCCCGCCCTCGAACCGACAGCCCTCGGCATCGCCGCCGGCGTTCAAGGGCAGCAGCGTCGCAGCGATGAACTTTCCGGCTTCATCGAGCACGCTGTCGAGTAGATCGGCGCTCATGTCTTCCAGGCCCGGCAGCTTTCGCAAGGCCGCGCCATCGTGCAATTCGTGGATCACGAAGCGCATGTCGCGCAGCGGGGGAGTGTAGGTCTGCATACTCTTATGCCTCTAATTGCGCAACGGTTTGCCGTTCACGAGCATGTGCTCGATCCGCGCCAGCGTTGCGGGGGTTTTCACGAGCCGCATGAAGGCGGCGCGTTCCAACGTCAGCAGTTCGTCTTCGTCGACGATATCTATCAGATCCTTGCTGCCGCCCGACAGCACGTCGGCCAGCGCCTCGGAGACCACCATGTCATGTTCCGTCGCCAGGCCGCGATGATGGAAGCCTTCGGCGGCCATGCTGAACGCAAGTTTGCCGGCCACACCGGGCAGCTTGAGCTCGACCGGCTGCGGCGGCGCGTAGCCCACCGCGAGCTTCAGCGCCAGCGCTTTCGCGTCCGCCAACAGCCGGTAGCGATTCATGGTGATGCCGTCGGTGGGACGCAGGAACAGCAGTTCCTTGGCTTCGGCGCCGGATTTCGACACGGTGGCGGTGCTCACCGTCTCGAATACCTTGCTGGGTGCCGGCATGGGGCCTCGGGGCAGCAACCCGCTGCTCGACCAGCGCGACAGCATTTCCTTGCAGCCTCCCCAGGCCGGCACCACGCCCACACCGCATTCCACCAGCCCGATATAGGTCTCGGCATGCGCCTGCACGGCATCGCTGTGCAGCAGGATTTCGCAGCCGCCGCCGAGCGCCATGCCCGATGGGGCGCTGACCACCGGGAACGGTGCATACTTCAGCGCCTTGTAGGTTTGCTGACCGGCCGCGACCAGCTTCTCGATCTCGCTCCAAGCCGCGATGTTGGCCGCGAAGAGGGCGAGGCCCAGATTCGCGCCCACCGAAAAATTGCGACCCTCGTTGTAGATGACCAGCGCCTTGTAGGGATCCCGTACCAGGGGGATGGTCTTCGCGAGCAGCGCCATTACCTGGTCGTCGAGCGAATTGCTCTTGCCGGTGAATTCGAAGCACAGCACGCCATCGCCGATGTCCCACACCGCGGCCGAGCCGTTCCTGAGCACCGGTTGCGACACGCGCTTGATATCCTCGAGCAACAGCACGCCGTCGGGGCGCCGCAGGTCGTGATAGCTGCCGTCCGTGCCCAGATACTGCCGGGCACCGTCTTGCAGCCGATAGAACGTCCTGCCCTTTGCCGCACGCAGCAGCGGCGGCACCGGCAGTCCGTCGCGTTCCAATTTCTCGGCCAGCCAGTCCGCGCCCAGCTTGTCGATGAGTTCGAAGGGCCCCCATTGCCAGTTGTAACCGAGACGCATGGCCTCGTCGATGGCGTGGATGTCATCCGCCGCCTCGGGAACCAAGCTCGCCGCGTAGGACAACGTCTGTCCGAGTACGCGCCAGGCATATTGGCCGATCTTGCCGGGCAGCGAGAGCAGGGCGCGCAGGTCTTTGCCGGCAGCCGCCAGCTCGGGCAGATCGCGTTTTTGTTCCGGCCGATAGCTACCCGAGGCGAGGTCGATGACCTCCATGACCTTGCCGCCGCCGGCGCGGTTCAAGCGGTAAAAGCCGCCTTTGCCCTTACGGCCGGTGTACCCCTCCGCGATCATTTTGCGCACGAGCGGCAAGTCGCGATTCGCGGCCTGGAAGGGATCGTTCGACGGCAACGAGTTCGCCAGGCTGGCATTGATGTGCGGCATGAGATCGAGACCGACGAGATCGATCAGCCCGAACACGCCGGTTTTCGGAATGCCCATGGGTCTGCCGATGACGGCATCGGCCTCCTCGACGGTCAATCCTAAGTCGATGGCCTCGAGCACGCCGATCTGCAGCCAATACACACCGAGACGGTTGGCAATGAAGCCCGGACTGTCCTTGCACCGTACCGCGCTCTTGCCGAGCACGCGATCCGCAAACTCCTCGACGGCATGCGCGAGTTGCGTGTCGGTATTCGGGCCGGTCACGATTTCCAGCAATCGCATGTAGCGCGGCGGATTGAAAAAATGGGTGATGAGGAAATCGCGCGCGAACGCATCGCCGAGGCCGTGGGTCAATTGCGCCAAGGGAATGGTCGAGGTATTGGACGATACCGCCGTGCCCGGGCGTCGCACCGCGTCGATCTTGCGGTACAGCGCTTGCTTGATATCCAGCCGCTCCACCACGGCCTCGACGATCCAGTCGCTGTCCGCGATCTGGGCGAGATGATCTTCGATGTTGCCGGCCGTCACCAGCTTCGCGGCGCGCGCCGACATGAAAGGCGCGGGCTCAGTTTTGAGCATTTTCGCGACCGCACCTTCGGCCAGCGCATTGCGATTGACGGGGCCGCCATTTGCCGAGCCGCTGGGCACGATATCCAGCAGCAAGACGGGTATCCCGGCATTGGCGAACTGGGCGGCGATGCCGGCACCCATGACGCCGGCGCCGATGACGGTGGCTTTGCGGATCGTTTGCATCAGGAAGGCGCTCCTCTGTCCATTGGCTTGAAAGTGGCCTGCGGCCCTTTCAGCAGTCAACCCATTTGCTGTTCACACCCGCGGGCAACAGGCGCGGCTTTCGCCCGCGTAGCCTGCGAGTTTCGGTTCCTGTCATCGGACGCGTTCGAGTAGGGTGGCGATGCCTTGGCCGCCGCCGATACATTGAGTGGCCAGTGCGTAGCGTCCGCCGATTCGCTGCAGGAGGCTTGCAGCCTTGCCCACGATGCGCGCGCCGGTGGCGCCGAGCGGATGGCCCAGCGCAATGGCGCCGCCATCGATGTTGAGGGTTTCGTCGCGGATGCCGAGATCGCGAGCGCAGGCAAGCGCCTGGCTGGCGAAGGCTTCGTTCAATTCCACGACGTCGATGGCCGACATCTCGAGCTTCGCGCGCAGCAGCGCCTTCTGCGTGGCACCCACCGGGCCAATGCCCATGAGTTCGGGCGCGCAGCCGGCGACCGCCACGCCCACGATGCGCGCGAGCGGCGTGAGGCCATGCTTGAGCGCGTAGTCCTCGCTGCAGACCAGCACGGCCGAAGCGCCGTCGGTCAAGGGCGATGAAGTCCCGGCGGTTACGGTGCCGGTCTGGGAAAACGCAGGCTTCAATTGGGCGAGGGCGGCCGCGGTGGTGTCGGGACGGGGGCAGCCGTCGCGGTCCACGATGCCGGCCTTGGTGGTGATCGGCACTATTTCGTCCGCGAAGTTCCCGGCTCGCACCGCGGCCGCGGCACGCTGTTGACTGCGCAGGGCGAAGGCTTCTTGTTCTTCGCGGCTGATATGCCACTTACTGGCGACGTTTTCGGCGGTGTCGCCCATGCCGATGTAAGCGCTCTGCAACGCAGGATTGGGCAGCGGATTGAAGCCCAGCATGGGCACGCGGGTCATGCTCTCGACGCCCGCCGCGATGAACACATCACCCGCGTCGAGCTGAATCTGACCGGCGGCGATATGAATCGATTGCATGGAGGAGCCGCAAAAGCGATTGACTGTCATGCCCGTAACCGACTGCGGCAGCCCGGCCAGAAGGCCGATCAAGCGACCGACGTTGAAACCCTGTTCACCTTCCGGAAAGGCGCAGCCCACGATCAAGTCCTCGATATCCTGCGGCCGCACTTTGGTTCGCTCGACGAGAGCGGCGACCACCTGAGCGGCGAGATCATCCGGGCGTACCCGTGTGAGGGCTCCCTTGTTGGCGAGAGTGAAGGGCGAGCGGACGTAGCCCGCGATTACGACGTTTTTCATTGCTGGTGCTCCGAGCTGATGCTCCGATTAAATCCGCCCCGTGCGGGGATCAAACGTTTCAAGTCGCCCGCGCGACGGGGATCAAACGTTGAGGGTGGAATAGGCTGCCACATCAACCCGCCGCCCGCTGCGCGCCATTCCCGAGCCGCGTGCCCTTTTCGAGCGCGGCGAGCGCCGTTTGCGCCTGGGCCTCGACTTCGCGCAGTTCGGCCAGCGCCTGATTCAGGGCCACCCGCTGGTCCTCGAGCTGCGCAATCCGGCTGCCCACCGCACTCAGCAGCAACCGCAGCTGCTTGGCATGAGTGGGATCGGCATCGTAAAGATCGAGGTATTCCTTGATCTCCCGCAACGTGAACCCGAGCTTCTTGCCGCGCAGGATCAGAATCATGCGCCCTCGATCGCGCGACGTGTAGACGCGGTTATTGCCGGCGCGGCGCGGCGCGACCAGCCCCTTGTCCTCGTAGAAACGAATGGTGCGTGCGCTGACCCCGAGGTCTCGCCCCAACTGGGTTACGGAATAGAACTCGCCGGTGGCATCGCCATTCGTTTTGCCGCGTTCAGCCAAGTTACCCTGTTCAGCCAAGACATACCCTATACGTTAACTACATGGCGTATAGGATAACGTATTGGGATCGCGTGCGCCACGCCCGCGGCGCGCCGGACCACGGCTTGGGCGCGGGGACCAGGCTGTGCGCGCGGGGGTCAAAGCTTGTGCGTGGCCAAGAGCAGGCTGGTCTCGGTGCCGGCAATGCCATCCACCCGCCTGATGCGGCTCAGCACCTGATCGAACGATGCCAGGCTGTCGGCGCGAATCTCTGCCACCAGATCCCAGCGGCCGTTGGTCGTGTGCAGGGTCACGATGGCCGGATCGCCGCGCAGCGTGCGCAGCACGGACTCGGTGCGGTTGCCTTCCACGGCAATGGTGGTCAGCGCGACGATGCGGTGCTCGTCCACTTGCGGGCGCAAGCGAACGGTGTACCCCGCGATGGTGCCCTCGCGTTCGAGCTTGGCCAGCCGGTTTTGCACCGTTCCGCGGGCGACTTTCAGCGACGCGGCCAGTGATGCCACCGAGGTGCGCGCATTGTCGCGCAGCAAGCCAATCAGTCTTCGATCGAGGTCATCCATGGCATCGGGCGACTATGAGCGCCCCGGCCAGCGATGCGGCCGAGGTGCGCGGATTGTCGCGCAGCAAGCCGATCAGCGCTTGATCGAGCTCACCCACGCGTGAACCCCGGATGCCGGTACCCACGCTGCCGTATCGGCCGCGTGAGCGCCATCCTACGTAATCGCGCTGCGCATTGTACATTATGACATTCTAACATGTCGTTATGCCTTATAGAGCTGGCTTTTTGCGCAGTTTGTTGTCTTCTTGTTGGCTCGCCGAACGGCCATCATGGGGTTTCGAGGCGGTTTCAAGGGGCTCCCGATTAGGCGGCGGCCCCCATCGGCTACGCAGACAGGGGCCATAGCTCAGGCGGCCCTCAGCCACGGCGCCTCGGCGCGGTGCGTGGGCTCAGCGGCGCCAAGCGCGGCCGCACGGAGGGAGGGGATATGATCGATTACATCGGCGTCAGCGACATGCTGCGGCTCGTCGGCCGCATCGGCACCGGCGCGTTCATCGAACGTCTCGCGGACGAGATCGAGTACGACTACCGTCGCTGGGGCGACTTCGAGAAATCCGCGCGGCTTGCCAGCCATTCGGCCGTCGGCGTCATCGAGCTGATGCCTACCAGTGACGGGCGCCTGTACTCGTTCAAATACGTCAACGGTCATCCAAAGAATACGGCGGCCGGATTGCTCACGGTCACCGCTTTCGGCGTGCTCGCCGATGTGGCCACCGGTTATCCAATGCTGCTATCCGAACTGACCGTCACGACGGCATTGCGCACCGCGGCGATGTCGGCGCTCGCCGCGCGCTATCTCGCGCGCGCCGACAGTCGGGTGATGGCGCTCATCGGCAACGGTGCGCAAAGCGAATTCCAGGCCATCGGGTTCCACCGAATGGCGGGCATTCGCGAGCTGCGGCTGTTCGATACCGACCCGAAGGCCACGGCCAAGCTCGAGCAGAATTTGCGGTCCCTGCCTGAACTTGGGGATCTGCGCATCGTGCGCGCCGCGTCGAGCGCGGCGGCATGCAAAGGCGCGGACATCATCACCACCGTCACCGCGGACAAGAAGAACGCGGTGATCCTGACGCCGCCGATGATCGCGCCGGGCATGCATTTGAATGCCGTCGGCGGCGATTGCCCCGGGAAGACCGAGCTGCACGCCGATGTATTGCGCATGCCGAATCTTAACGTCTTCGTCGAATACGAACCGCAATCGCGCATCGAAGGCGAGATCCAGCAAATGGACGCAGGGTATCCCGTCACCGAATTCGCCGATGTGGCGGGCGGCCGGGCGCCCGCGCGCACCAACGCGGCGCAAATCACGGTGTTCGACTCCGTGGGGTTTGCTCTCGAAGATTATTCTGCGCTGCGGTTCCTTCGTCGTTTGCTGGACGAAGAGCGTGGCTGCGCGCGGCAAATCGATCTGGTCCCCGAGCTCGAGGATCCGAAGGATCTTTACGGCGGGACCCTGGGGCAGGGCGCGCGCTCCTCGCGCATGCGCAGGACGGCGTGAACAATCACGAGCATGCAACTGCATGGACGGCTAGGTGGGACGGCTGCATGAAGGGCTAGGTGCGTGGACGGCTGCATGAAGGGCTAGGCGCATGAACGGTAAGGTGCGTGAAGGGCTAGGCGCATGAACGGTAAGGTGCGTGAAGGGCTAGGTGCATGAACGGTAAGGCGACTGTTTGTCTTTGGGCGGTTACCCCCTGCCGGCAAGGGGTCGAGGGGTCGACGGTTGAGGGTCGAAGCGGCAAGGGGTCGATGGGTCGGGGTTGAGGGATCGAGGGGTTGAGAGTCGAGGCGGCAAGGGTAAGGAGTAAGGAGTGAAGGATCAGGGGCGGGGGCACGAGCATGGGTTGGAGAGCGCGACCGTAGATGGGCGTGGCGGGATGCGAGGGTCGTTATGAACTACCGAATTTCTTTGATCGGCGCGCCGAGCGACGTCGGTGCCGGCACACGCGGTGCCTCGATGGGGCCCGAGGCGTTGCGGGTGGCGGGTATCCAGGCCATGCTGGAAGCGCAGGGTCTGGTCGTGTGCGACCGCGGCGATCTGCGCGGCCCTGCCAATCCCCTATGCGCACCGACGGGCGGCTATCGGCATCTGGAGGAAGTCACGCAATGGAATCGCTCGGTGCACGATGCCGTATACGACGAACTGCACAATTCCCAAATGCCCATCCTGCTCGGAGGCGATCATAGCCTGAGCATAGGCTCCATCAGCGCGGTCGCGCGGCACTGCCGGGAGCGCGGGCGCAAATTGCGGGTGCTGTGGTTGGATGCGCATGCCGACTTCAACACCCACGTGCTCACGCCCAGCGGCAACATTCACGGCATGCCGGTCGCCTGTCTGTGCGGCATGGGACCGAAAAGTTTGGTCGGCCTGTCCGGGCGCGTGCCGGCGGTGCCGGCGGCAAGCATCCGACAAATAGGAATTCGCAGCGTCGACCAGGGCGAAAAACGCTTGGTGCACGAAGCGGGACTGACCGTGTTCGACATGCGTTTCGTGGATGAAGCGGGCATGCGCCAGACTCTGGTCACCGCGCTGCAATCGCTGGACGACGAGACGCACGTGCACGTGAGTTTCGATGTGGACTTTCTGGACCCGGACATCGCTCCCGGTGTCGGTACCGCGGTAGCGGGGGGTCCGTCGTACCGGGAGGCTCAGCTCTGCATGGAGATGATCGCCGACACGGGGCGGCTGGGCTCGCTGGATATCATGGAGTTGAACCCGGCGTTGGATGTTTGCAATCGCACTGCCAAAGTCGCGGTGGATCTGGCGGCGTCGCTGTTCGGAAAGAGCACCTTGATGCGACGCGACGGGTCGTCGCCGATCGACCCTGCGCAGCGGAGCGCGGCGGCAGCCTGACCGGGGGGCGAGGGGGATGGAGCCGGATGCGGGGATAAGGGGAGTCACGGGGAGTCACGCGAGGCAAGGCGGGCAGAGTGGGCGGGGCGAAGGCGGGTGGGACAGAGGCGGGTGGGCCAAACGTGCGCAGAGCAGAGGCTGGGCAGAGGCGCCGCGGGGCGAAGGCGCGCGGGCACAAGGCGGTAACGCTGGGATAGGGCAGGCAGGCAGAGCGGGCGGGCAAAGGCGGCGCTGCGCGGCAAAGGCGTAACCCTGCACAGACGCAGCGGGCGCGCGGGCAAACCTCATGGCAGGGAGGCGGAGATGACGGAGGGCGGAGGCGGCAGCCCTGGCACCGAGCGATGTGGGCGCACCGGAAACTCGGAGTCGGGATGTTTCAGTGGCAGGCAACCAGTCCTAGGCGCACCGGCACGTCGCTTTTCCTGTAAAATACCGGACTGGGCGATGACGCCCCAGCCTGCCGCCCTGGTGGTACGGTCACGGTACATCGGGGTGTAGCTCAGACTGGTAGAGCGCTACGTTTGGGACGTAGATGTCGCAGGTTCGAATCCTGTCACCCCGACCATCACAGTAGGGTCTGTTCCGGACACATCGGTAACGGTTATACCGTCGGAATAAAGTGTTACCTCTAATCAGGAAGAACAAGGTCCGTGTGCCCGAAAGCACATGGATCCAGTCTTAAGACATGGTACTCATTTCATTCCAGAGGCAGGGGTAACCGTCTGGCCCCGAACGGGTTTGTCCCTACGCGGGAGCTGCAGGTCGAAGCCGACGTGGACACCGCGGGCAATCGCCTCTTCTCTTGTTAATAAAGTCCTATATAATCCGCGCGCACTTCCGATTCGGTTTGCTTGGTACCCGAGCATCGGCCTGGAAATACGTTTGGCGCCCAAGTTTTCGTTTTGCGAGGCGCCCGTAGCTCAACCGGATAGAGCACCGGCCTTCTAAGCCGGCGGTTGCAGGTTCGATTCCTGCCGGGCGCGCCACCTCGTCTCGGAAGTACGATGGTGGACGTAGCTCAGCTGGTAGAGCCCCGGATTGTGATTCCGGCCGTCGCGGGTTCGAGTCCCGTCGTCCACCCCACCTTTCGAGGTGGATCGAGAAGTGTGTTTGCGCTGATTTTGTAACGGGCCGTTAGCTCAGCTGGTAGAGCAGTTGACTCTTAATCAATTGGTCGTAGGTTCGATCCCTACACGGCCCACCAAATTAATCAATCACTTGTAGCTTGGTCGCTGAACCGCCGCCCGCAGAGAAGCGCGCGAGTGATACGTGCAGTGATATCCGGGGCATTGATGGCGTCGATGACGGGAGTGGACGCGAATAGTTGAGGTCGATGCATCGTGATCCGCGCCCGCTACCGGGCTCCGGTCTGCCAGGTGCCCCCAATGGGCGGACTTGCAATCTGCCCTCTCACCGACGCGCCGGGCACCGCCAATCGCAGCCCTCCACTTCGCCCGTCGAATCGTGCCGATTCGTGTTGAATCGATTTTCCCTATATACAGGGACTGCGGAAGACACCCCCCCTAGGGTGGCTGGCCAGGCCCACCCCCTGTACACCCCTCGGCTTCACTGATGCGCACACATTTTTTTCCACCCATAAAAATCAACATCTACACGTTATGCACTCGCGCCGCTGTCCGGGCATACGCAACGTCGGTCGGGTGTCACGTTCCATGTACCGTTGACGTAACAGAAAGAGCCCGCAGCGCCCCGATTCTAGGTCCAGCGGCAATCAATATCGGGGGGTAGAAAGCTGGTCAAAGCCCGGAATTATTTGAGCCGGCTTTCCATTTTGACGACCAAAATCGAGGGCTTCACTTTCAGCGCTGTCGCAAGCTTCCACAGAGTAGTGAGGGTTGGTTGACGAACTCCGCGTTCCATCTGGCTGACAAAAGTGCGATCCACATCGGCAGCCAGGGCAAGTGCTTCTTGCGAAATATCGCTGGCACGGCGCTGGCTCCGCAACGCTCTGCCGAACTCGACTGCGACCTGATTGCCTTTCCTCACAATGGAAAGGTTCAATTCATCGAGGCTGTAGGTCCACGGGATATATCCTACAATTGTGAATTATCCGCCTGATTCACCGCCCTTGAACGTGAACTGGTCGACAGTCTCCATCGCAAGGACACCCGCACAATTCCGCAACGTTATGGACGCGCTTATATCCAAAGGAGTTGCCGATATGAAGAATAGGACCGCAGTAAGAGTAACCTTGGCGATGATGGCTATCGCAGGACTCTCCGCGAACGCGTTCGCTGATGACTTCACCGCCTACGAAGGCAAGAACACGATTTTTGACGGAAACGGTGGAGAAAAGACGACCGTCGACGGGATCGATTTTTGGTCAAACGGTGCGCCGCCGCGAAAATTCAAATTACTCGGCTACATCGAGGATACGCGACTTAAGTCAGGTTTGATCGGTAAGTTGCGGATGTCGGGCCTTCAATCCACTGTCGCCAAGGAGACGAAAAAAGCGGGCGGTGACGCTGCGATTCTTGTTGATGCTAATTCTGAAACAACGGGTTTTGTCGGAGCTCGCAATACATCTGAACAAGCCTCTGCCACCGGCTACGGCAACGCAGCCACAGCACAGGGCCATAGCTTCGCCACTGGTGCCTCGGCGGCGGTGCAAAAGCAGCATACTCGGTACGCCGTCGTAAAGTATCTTGCGGATTAGCGAAACCGATTAGACGCGATTGATATAGGTCGATAGCTGTCCGGTCCAGGGATCGTAGCTGGCGCGGCGTCGTTTGTTTAAGGAACGAGGGAAACGTCAATGAACCTCCGGATGGCTGGCTGCCTAGTTGCGCTGCTTATCATCAGCACGGCCACGCCAGGGGCTGATTTCCGCTACATCGATCATGAACCGTTTACGAATCACAAATATGCGGGGTCTGCGGAAACGTTGGTCCTCTCAGGAGAAATAATTCCTGGCGATTACGACCGCCTCCTCAATAAAATCTTGGATGATGAGAATCGCTTTATGCTGCAAAACACCGTCATACTGGCGTCGAACGGCGGTGATGTAGCCGAGGCAATTAAAATCGCCAGGCTCCTCAAGGCTATGTACACGGAAGTACAAGTAGGGCCGCTAACCGGTAGATGCGTGAGCGCTTGTTTCCTTATCTATGCTGCGGCAAGCGAGCGCAAAACAGACGATGAACGATTGATAGGAATCCATCGCCCATATGTAGTTGATAGTCAACTATCATTGTTATCGCCAGCGGACGCCGACAATTTAGAAAACAAAGTGTTAAAGCAGGCTCGTGCTTACCTCCAAGAAAGCAATGTACCAACCTACCTTATCGAAGAGATGTTTCGGCGCGCGTCCAATGACGTGTACTGGCTTTCTGAGCGTGATATAGAGAATATTGGACATAGAACACCTGCTTTCGATCAATATCTCGTGGCAAAGTGTGCTTGGGATGACACCATTGAACGAGAAGCATACTCTGGCAAACGACCCTTTGATGACCTGAAGGAGATGTGGACATGCCGCGATCAAGTTGCGCGACCGGCTGCGCATCAGGCATTTTTTCTGGCATACAAGGAACTGATTGAGCGTGAAAATCGTAAGGTCATAGAAAAACTGGTGAAGAACTCGTTCATTTGTCACACGAAGGGTGTTGTTGATCCAAAGACGGAAGAGTGTCCGGACTTCACCCCTCCAACGAGCGGCGCAAAGTAAGGCTAGATTATGGAAGGGCACTGTTGGCTCCTTCGAGAATGGTGGTGACCGGAGTGTCAATAATTTTCCGGCGCTGATCCTGCCGATACGGAAACCGAGACAGAAGAGTGTGGTCGCCTGGTGGGGCGGAATTCGTCGGCGCGGCAGGGAAAAGGGCGTCCATAAACGTCGGATATCTCTACATTCTGGCGGTCGCTCGAACTTAGTGTCCTTGGGAATCCACGGCAAGCGTCGGCCAAAGGCAAGCAGTGCTCGATGGAGATCGCGAGAAGGCAGCAACGTACCGAACTTTCTGCCCACCTGGGAAAAACACTTGATCCCCTCTCCGAGTCCGCAAGATCGCGTCTCGACCCCAAAAACTCCATGAGACGCGCCGTGCTTTGATGCCTTGTCCCACAAATTTGATGGGCTATGCTCTAACGATTGGACCCCCGCCCACTGGTACCACGGGTTCGATTCGAACGGCGGGATCGCGCGGAGGACAATTTCTGCGCCTTTTCCGATCACGATCGAAATGCACCGCGCGATAGGTTTCATGATATAGCTTTTCAATTGCCACCGCAGTCTTCGCGTTGCCCGCTGAGGTGGGGTCGCGCAGCTTCTCACTTATCTCATCCCATTTATCCCAGAGCCACCGCGCTTTACTGTCCGAATGAAATTCCCAACCATATCTGGCCATTGCAGTTCTGAGATGGGCAAAGCACCGCCCAGGGTCTTTTGCCTGCATTGCGTCGCGCGCGAGGTTCAGTGCTTCGTCTGCCTCCGTGTTCACGCCCGACCACCAAGAATCGCTCCGTCGAATTTCGTCGATACTATTCATTTGGTTTCTCAAATTGTGATGAACTGGAATGGCGGTTGACAGACTCGACAACAATCGGCGGCCGGTCTCCGCCGATATTGATCGTAATGGTGTGTTTTTCGCTTGCACGACCGGCGTCAACGGGAGGTCGTTCGGTCCCTGAGACTTTCGCGATAAACGTCGCCGCATTCAGGCGGTTGGACGCAGGCATTTCAGGGTCCCGCATTATGCTTGCCGCGACCTGAACCGCTTCGCGGGCATGGCGGGCCGCTTCGAGACGAGCAGACTCGCCGGAAACTCGAAGTTCAGTGGCCGCCTGTCGCACCTCGTCCAACATAAGTGCAGATTGGAGAAGGGCCGGGATCATGTTTTCCTCAATGCCGCCCAATGCCATCAGTTCAAATGGTTCAATCAACCCCTCCGATAGCAGCGCGATTGCGCGCGCGGTCTGGTGTCGGGACTTGTTGTGTTCATCGGTGACTGGAGCCGGGAGCATAGTGGTCATTGAAGGGAGCCCCCGATGATTTGGCTAAGGCCCTCGATTTCGCGGTGCCTCAACCTGTGAAAAGGACCTTGGTATAAGGCGATTCCAAAATTGTCAGCACGGCGTCTTCGCCAGCCGAGGCGGTACAACACGATGCGCAGCCGCGTGGCTGGTATGGAAAGGGCCGCACGAATCTCAGGAACGGTGTATAGACGTTGGCGATCACGGTCGCTCAGTGAATCGAACCAGGCTTGAACGCGACCTTCGTCGGCAAAGAGGCGGGCCGGTCGAAAGCCACCGTTACCAATAGACGCAAATGATTTATTGTGGATCATCGTAGCCTCTTCGGATGGAATGGTCCGGCAGCGCATCATCTGCAAGGCTCGGAGCGGACTCGATGCGGCCAGACTCGAACGCGGCTCGCATTCGCTTTACGTCGGCGACTGTCGGGGTGTTGCTTCGAGGAGGCGAAGCTATAGACAGTATCGTGGCACCCTCGTCATCATCGGACCTTGCAATCTGAGTGGGGCTGGTTCCGAGGGGCCTCTCACCTGTCATTAGATGTCTAGTGATTGAAGTGGAGGACTGATGTCGCCAAATATGCATATTTCGCAGGACCCATATCCGCACTCGCTCGTTGGCGCTCTGTTTGGTCAGGCGTACTTGATGTTCCATGGGCTGCGCGTTGATCGGGGCATCGCGAAGGTATTGACCGATGCGTCTGTCGGAGAGAGTCTTTTCCTTGACGCCACGATTGGCGAGACAAAAGCCCACTTCCTTTATGGTTACGAGGTCTTTGTCGAATGGCGCTTCACGCCGTGTCCACGCTTCTAAGATTTCGGCGTGCGCGGGGTCGCGGGATTCTTCGATCATTCGCAGTTTGGCAGCCGATGCAGGCGGCGCGGCATTGGGGTTAAATCGTTGAACGTCTCTTCTACGTGCAAGGTAGCGCAGCACGCCGGGGGCTCGCTGAGACTGGAGAAAGTTGTATAAGTCGAATGCGAGGTGGCTTGGCATTAGAGGGGCATGAATCGCGCATATACCCGCTCGTCGGTCAGATGGAGAAAGATGGAGGGCGTGTGTTTCATCATTAGAGGTTCCAAGGAAGCTCACGCGATTACGTTGGGTGCGACCTGGACGGCCTTTCTCAATGATTCGCAAACGGGCGTTCGTCTGGTTGTCCTTTAGTGCGTTGGCAATTCGTGCGGCTTCACGACTTCGGCCGAGGGACACCTCCGCAAAGACTACGATCCAGGCATTTGCGAGCCAATCCGTAAACTGGCTTTCAAGTTCATGAGTCGACACGGTCGCGACGTTATGATGACCAAAGAGAAGTCGGGGTATCTGCTCCATGAGAGTGCTCTTTCCGCTGCCCTGGACCTCGCCGACCAGAATCATCATGAAGCTGACACGTTCGCCCGGCCGCTGAACGAGGTAAGCGTAGGTATCCAAAAGGTGTCTTAGCCACGACAAGTCCGTGCCGCGCGGAAATAGGTGCCGCAGGAATCGCAAGAGGAGAATGCGTTCGCACCGGGTGGGGGTAATCTCGTCGCTGGGGGCGGGGCGGAATAGATTCGCGACGCGCTGTCCGTCCTCGTGAAATATGGCTCCCTCTCCGGGATGAAACGCTACGGTGTCGCAGCGCTGTGTGCAAGCCGCTGCACGAAGGACTTGGATCGGGTCGGGTGTCCGACCAGAGTCCAATTGCGGCATTCGCCAATACTCTAAGTCCTTGAGTGATGACTTGGAAACGATACGACGTTTTTCGATGTCGAAGTATACGTCCTGGTCGGATAGGTAAGCATATTGTCTTACGAGACCGGCCGTGGCGCTCCGAATATCTGAGTAGGGCGCTTGGGTCGGGCAGTACCCATACGCGGCGCTCCGATTCCGCAGGGCGCTAACGCAGGTTTGCTCTCCAAGGGTTTTCATGAGTCGGTCAATCGAGGCGCGCGATTCCGAATCACTCTTCTGTGATTGCTGGGAAAACTCCCAGGCGATATCGACCCGTTCATCCCATGGCAAGTTCTTCGCGCTGGCGACTTCGGCAAGCGTCTTGATCCATTCGCCTCTGTCGTCTGCGGCAGTATGTGGCAGTGCTGCAACCATGTTGCGTAGTTCGGTGCTTTGCTCTTTGCTGCTCAGTGCGTCGAACCAGTCGTCGGCAGATGGAATTCCGGCTTTCAGGTCGTCGTCGTCGACGGCGACGGAAGGCGCGCGACGTGTCTTCGCCGCCGCTGATAACGGGATTGAGAGTGTCGAGAAATCATGCGGGTCTTTGAAGTGCGCGAGCTTGACGGCTACGGGTTCGCCTTCGGACTTGTGGTTACGTGTGCCAGGGACGCGAAGTACCCGCGTGATGTCGGTAGTGACGCTATGGTCGGCCGGAAAGTTGTGGATTTCACACGCGAACCTGAGATTGGCGGCGACAGTCCGCCATTCCTCTGGCGAGATTTCTTGAATCAATGGCCAATGGACATGCCACCCCTTCCCGGAATTCACTAAGATTGCGGGGAAGGGAAGTTGGCATCTTTCGCAGAATTCCTTGAGGGCGGTGACGGCAGCCGCCTGTGACTGAAAAGGCTTGCCTTCGCCCACGTCCAAATCGAGGTACAGGGAGCGTTTGCGGGCAACTTCGGCAGCGGTTCGACCATGGCGATTCGTGTAACTCGCGATGGCTAGATAGACGTCCGAATCCTCGGCGGAGTCAAGCTCCAAGGCGCGCTTGGCCGCTTCATCAGGCCCAGAAAACCACTCCGGTCGTCCAAGCCCGCGAGTTCCTGCGCGTCGCTGCACGCACAGGTTCCCAGTCGTTGGCAGTACCGCGCGGCAGAATCTCACAGCGTCCGCATAGATGGCGCCGTCTTGCGTCTGTCGAGCCGGTTCCGTTAATGGCACGGTCTTGGTAGCAACGTTCTCACCAGAGGTGTTACCTGCAAGGCGGTTCGGGCCGCCACGAATCAATGCCTTGATGCCATCAAGTGGCGTGGATGTCGCCGTCACTGTGGGCACCTCGCGGGCGGCGCGGGCGTGACTCGGATGTCTCGCTTCGTTATGCATTCCGTCGTTATCGTGATTGTGTGGCTTGCAACGAGAATGACGGATCGAGTAAAGCATGCGTGCGGCGGAATCCTGGATACTGCTCTTTCCAATGAGACATCCGAGGCGTCCGAGACAATGCGGTATCTCACGGGTAGGGCGCTGCCTCGGATTTGTCTCGCAATCCGGCTGTCCGGCCCGCAAAGTCTCGCGGCGGGTCGTAAGCTCGAAGGAGTCATGGGCGTACCCCTTTCTCACATCGGTCCGACCAGTCCATGTAGGCGCGCAGTGTTATGCCACGTCGGCGCGGGCCGATTCGACTCAAGTGTGGGAATTCGGATGTGCGTTCCATTCGACGAATGCTGGACTCGGACAGCCCGGTCAGATTCACGATTTCCGCAATGTCGAGCCATACTGGTAGAGCGAGATTGGGAACGCCCCCTAGCCGGTTTGCCAATGCAATTGCTTTTGAAAGTCGGTCGCGTGACTTACGCGGAGATTCAACGGTCGGTTCCATCGCTGCGCCTTACATCTGTTCAACTTACAGAGTGCATTCTGCCGACTACTCCTGGTTGATTGCGAGGGCCTTTGAGCCTCAAATCTGCGTCATTTTGTCGCGCGCGCTCAACAGCTTGTTGGCAAGGTCGTGCCAACAAATCACGGGCTGGGGCGTGCAATCCGGAATCGTCTTTTGACCAGACACCCGTATTGCCGCTAGATGGCGCTGAATCTGTCGGAGTTCCAATGGCTTTGATGTGCCTTTGACGGGAACACGCACGGTCTTCGTAAGGTCTCGTGCCGTCGGCGCGCGGCCATTGCGGGCGATGAAATCGGCGGTCTCGTCTCGGATGGCTTGCTGGGCGACTGCGCTGCGCTTTTGATTCGCCCAGTGCGGTCGTCGCATGTCGCGCACGGGACGATAGTTCTCAAGATCGGATGCCGCGAGAATTTCGTCGTACCGCGCTACAATTTTCGGCACGTCCAGCGGATTGCTGGTATCTAAACCGAGTTCAAGCGCACACTCCTCGAAAAGTCGGCCCTCGTCTTCCGCCATTTCGCGATTGTCGTCGGCGTCGAGCCATTCCTCGCGCGGGATCATGCAGCTTTCTCCCGCGTTGCGAGCGCGTCGGCTATAGATGCGACCTTGCCACTACCAAGGCCCTCAATGAATGAACCCAGCTGATCCAACCAATTTCGCATTTCGGTTTCATACGAATGCCGCATGTAGACCTTCTGCGTAATACCGCTCGGGGCATGGTTTGCTATCCGTTGAATGATTTCCATGGGACATCCGAGTCGAGCAAGCGTGGTGAGCGCGGTTCGCCGTAGATCATGAGGTCGAAAGGCCGTGCAGCCGTCCAAAGCCGGGGCCTGCCGTTTGCGTCCATGCCATCGAGGGTCGGGTGGCGGTTGAATTTTGGCACGCCGGGCCGCTGCCTGGGCCTGCCGCTCGCCGGTCATCGCCCTGATCCGATGGGAAAGTGTGTCGACTCGGGTTCCGAATACAAGATCGTCATCCCGCTTAGGTGCGCTCGCAAGGATGGTCTTAGCGACCGACGACAGTGGTAGTGCGTGCGCACGGCCGTTCTTGGTCGCCGGTATCGTCAATCGGTCTGCGTCGATCCAGTGACCGGATAGGTTGGCCGCTTCGCCCGGACGCAATGCCGTAACGAGAATAAGCCGAAGACACTGCATAATCGAATCGCCTGCGGTGGCTTGCCAGAAAGAGCGAATCTCGTTGTCGGTCAGCACTCGGTCTCGCGGGGTTTCCACGCGACGGTCAACTTTGAGACGCGCCGCTGCGCTTTCAATCCCGTATTCGGTCTCGCACCAGGACAGCCACGATTTCAGAGTTGCGGTAACTCTGTTCGCCATCACGTGATGTCCAAGTTGTTTGTGAGGCGCGACAATCTTTACGTGCAGTTCTTCGCGTGTGATCGACGACAAACCGCTGTCGCCGCCCAATTGCGGAATGAAGTGCTTCTCAAATTGCCGCTTGTATTCCGCGACGGTCCGAGCGGCGAGCCTCGACCCCTGGGCTGCTAGGAACGCATCCACCGACTTTTGCACGGTCAGAGATTTGTCGCGCGCCTCTTCCGCGCGCTGGCGTCGCGCCTGACGCCGGACGGCAAGGGGGTCGCCTACCTTCTGACGCTCTGCCCGCGCAGCGTAGTAAGCTTCACGCGCGGCCTTGATCGGCATTTCGTGCGGCTTTGCCGCTGGCGTCGCTGGAACGAGCCCCAACGTCATGCGTCGTAAGATTCCGTCAGCGCGGTATCGATACGCCCAAGTCCGGCGACCATCGACGCTGACGCGCACAACGAGTCCGGGACACCCCGAATCCGTAGCCACTTCCGCTCCGAGCGGAAGAGAATAAATCTGGTTCAATGTGAGTAAAGCCATGTTTGTCCTCAAAGTGATACTTCCAGTGATAGGGAAACATCACGACTTGAGGCACCTTGTGACCGGTCCTAATTCCAAAATACGACGAAAAGAGTCGGGCGTAAACTATTAGTTCCTATCAAGAATGTGGCAACAAGGACCGTAGGCAAGTGCTTGAAAGTGGCCGCTATTTCGATGTGCCAAGCGGGCGTGGCGCATGCCTCTTAATCAATTGGTCGTAGGTTCGATCCCTACACGGCCCACCAAATTAATCCTTCAACTTCAGTGCTTTGCGCGGTGCTTAGGAATGGGCCGAAAGTCGGGCTGTGCCATTCAATGCCTGTTGTGCCATTCGATTGATGTTTTCTCGTCGCGCTATCGTAGCGGCCGGATCAGTTCGGGCTTTCGTCGGTAGACGCGTTCGGTGATTTTGCTGTCGGCGTGACCAAGCAATTGACGAGCGCGCTCCACGCTTTCCGCGTCACTCCCAACCTTGCCCCGCAGATCGTGCTCGGTGAAGCGCTGACTGATCTTCGTCTCGGCGAGCAACCTCGACATGAATCGTTGCCACATCGAGTCCCACCCGGTTGCTTGTCCCGTCTCCTCGTTGAAGTAGCCCTCGCCGCGTTTCGTGCAGAAGAGCCACGGCGCGATGTCGATCGGACGCGCAACCAGGGCCATTTCCACGGCAGCCCTGAGGGCCGGGGTCCACTCGAATGTGCGAACGAGTCCGGTGGAGTTCGCGGTTTTGTGTGGCCGGACGGTGATCCCCGCTTCCGTGATGTCGCTCATGCGCAGGCGAAGCATGTCGCCGCGACGTATGCCGATCAGCATCTTGACCCGAACATAGGCTTGCAGCATGAGCACGGACCCACTCTTGCGTTTTGGGACCAGCGACAGCGCTTCGATGATTTCCCAATCCTCGACGTAGCGGCTTCGCGGCTTCGTGCCCTTTAGGCGAACTTCACCCTTGAAGGGATGTTTCGAGATGAGTCCCCATTCAACTGCCTTGGTGAAGGCGTGCTTGAACACGCGAATCTCGTGCACGCCGGTGGCCGGAGACTTCTGTCCCTGCTTGTTGACTCTCGCGTCGACATATTTGTAGATGTGCCTCGGCTCAAGATCGTCGAGGAGCATGTCGCCAAATACTTTGCGCAGATTGACGAGTGCCAAGTTATCGCCGCGCTGAGTGGCGGCGGCTTTCATTGGGATGGCCTCGATCGCGTATCGATCCAAGAGATCGCGGATGTACACAATGCGACGCTCCGCGTTCGCCATGCGCTTCGCCCATTCGCTCGCGGCTTCGCCGAGTGTCGAGCCCAGTCGATACTGCTTGCGGCCGCCCCACAGCGCCTCGAGCCCAGGCGGAACTCGATAGTAGTAAGCGCCGTGGTAAAGCCGCCAGCGTGCTGGCAAGCCCCGGTTCTCGTTTCCTCTCTTACGTGGCACGCTTGAGCTAGTCCCAGTTGGGTTCGGTGCGCTTGATAGCGTGCCCGATTATCGGCACTCCGTCGAGCGCTGATCTAAGAATAACCAGAGTCATATCGACATCTGCGCGAACATGGCAATGCGTTTGCTATCATTTTGGTGGAAGGCGCCCTCACTTTGACGTTATTTTCGACAAGGGACGTATATAGCTTCATTGCCGCTTTGATCGCCTGGATTTTGCCGTGCCTTTGCATTTGGCCGCTTGGGACATGGCTAAAGAGCAAGGATCCACCGCGCAATTCCGGCCCATAGCCAATTGAGCTAACCGAGTCGCGCATGTAGCGGACCCCCGTGACTTCCACTCCGAGGGCTGCGCGGTGCGGGGACTGCACCAAAATCAGACCACCTCAGTGGATGAGCTCTTTCGAGGTCGACCGCCCTTACGACCGTTGGCTCGCGAGCTTTTGCGTTTCGCGCGTGAGGTCACCTGGCCGCCACGGCTGGCAAAAATCGCTGCAACGGATCGCGAGGGCAGCATCGCCGGCAGGATTGCCGTCAGTAGCCCATGCACGCTGATGTGGATGTCTCGGTGTTCGAGTTCAATCGCCGATCCATCCGGCCACACTTCGAGCTTGCCCAACTCTTCGGTAGGCACGTCCTGTAGTGCACCGATCCATAGTCGCGGAATCAAGAAGCCAGCATTGTGGTTCGTGACGATCTCGATGGCATCCCGCTCCGGGACGTAGCGAACAGCTTGCGCCCGAATTTCGATCTCTGCCTCGATTCGCCCGGCGGCAAGCGCCGCGGCGTACTCGGCATCACTGATCCGTTGTATGTTCGTTGTCATAATTTCACCTGTTCTGTTGTGCCATCCTGAAAGGCAACGTGAACCTGCTCGTTCGACGGATCGTACTCGGCCTCCGCGATCTGCTTCGCGTTTGGAGAGGGTTTCGAGAGAAGCTCGATCCTTCCCGGTTCGCGCACGACGGCCCACTGGTTCGCCAAACAAGTCGTTCTTCGCGTCAACCACCAACTGCGCCGACAATCGGGCAGTCGCACTTGAACATCGCTCAAGAGGCGGTTCACTACGCGCTGGAGAGGAACGTTCTTGACCGGGACAATGCTGATGAGCTCCACCGTACTGGCGAGGTAGGAGAATCTCACGCGCGCGATCCAACCTTCGCCACGGTGGCGAGCATGGACGTGCGCCGGGCAGTGGTCGTCCGAGAAGACGTAGATCCCGGCTCCTGTCCCTTCAGAAATGAACACGCGACTCATGACATAGATTAACCTATCGGCTTAGGTTATTCAATATGGCTGGTGAACTGGCTGTGCCATCGAGCGTTCCCGGTAGGAATGAATTCAGAGCCTTACCGAAGGGTAAGTCTTGAAATTGTGGCACAGTCGGCGGATCATAAGTGATTGTTATATAGACAGAAATGTAGCATTGGGGCAGGGTTCTCTTAATTCAATTGGTCGTAGGTTCGATCCCTACACGGCCCACCATCCACTAGCGTTCAATGGCGTCCAAGAGCGTCCGGAGCGGCGATAAATTTGCGAGAGGCCGCTTGGGATCTTGTCGCGGCATCCTAAATTTGGGCGCGACGAATGTCCCCGATACCGGCGGCAACACCGCCGTGCCCGCTCAATTCGCCGAGCGAAGTCCGAGATGTTGAACGAAAGGATCAAAATCGCGATCGCTGTACAGCAGTGAGAGTTCCTTCTCGATGCAACTCGTCGCGATCAGTGTATCAATGGTCTTCCGAATCGTTATCCCCAGCGTCCTGAGTTTGCGGAAGTTTTTGGCCGCCTGAAATGCGATGTCTTCGCCGACGAGCGGGATCAGAGGGACCGAAGCAAACAGTTTCCGGGCTTGATTGAAGTCACGGTCGCTTACGAATCCTTGCAATACCTCGGCCAATATCAAGTCCCCGGTTAACACTTGTTCGACGCCGAGGAGAGTGTCCAGTTTGTCGGACTGCGGAGTAACGACGCCACGGAAGTAATCGATCCAGACACTGGTATCGACAACTATCATCCGTCCGTTCTCATCGCATCCAAATCTCCCCGCCACGGAAGCTTGCCGCGAAACCGGCGGATGGCTTCCTGTTTGCGGAGACGAACGATCGTGCGCAGCCCTAACTCGACGGCCTCCCGCTTCGTTTTCAAGCCGGTGAGCCGAAGGGTTTCCTTCATCAACTTCTCATCTATAACGATATTCGTGCGCATAATGTGTACTCGGAGACGATTTCATACACATTATAGGGCCCCTATTGAGATTGGGCAAAGATCCAATTGCTGAGCGCTACAGGTCCTCGACCGGGGACGCGTGTTGCTCCTAGGAAGTCCGAGGACGTCCATCTACAGCCACCCATCGCAGGGACCCGAACAAGCTCGCCGTATGGCTTCTCTGCTAGTCGACGGGTTACGTTACAGTGCGAACAAAATTCAAGAAAGCGGGCTCGTCGCAAACTTGCTCGACGCTGACGAGCTGCGATCAGGCTTTAGGCCACTGCTATTACTCTTTCGGGGGTTGGAAAGCCTCGATTTTCGGCGATGCACATCGATGGTCCGGAGGGTCTCGTTACACGCGCGCGAAAGTTGTGACGGTGCGCTGGCCGCACGTCGACACGGCGGTCGGAGCGACGTATCATTTTCCGACGTCGTGCGGAGGGGTAGGTCCGTAACGCAAAGTTGCCGATGTTTTGCGCAACGAGTCACCGCCTGAGTGCGAATCGCTACCCGCGATGTCGATTTCATCCCGCCTAACGAATAGAGGATCGATGTGACGAGCAATGCGTTTTTATGCGATGCAATCCGAACACCAATAGGCCGCTATGGCGGTGCGTTGGCGGCGGTGCGGCCGGACGACTTGGGTGCGGTAGTGCTCAAGGAACTGCTCAAGCGAAATGCAGGCCTGGATCCGGCAGCGATCGACGATGTGATCATGGGCTGCGCCAATCAAGCGGGCGAGGATAACCGCAACGTTGCCCGGATGAGCGCGCTGCTGGCGGGCTTGCCTCTCGACGTGCCAGGCGTCACCTTGAATCGCCTATGCGGCTCCGGGTTGGACGCGGTGGCAAGCGCTGCGCGCATGATCATGACCGGCGAGGCTCAGGTGGTGCTCGCCGGCGGCGTGGAGAGCATGAGCCGTGCGCCCTATGTGATCTCGAAAAATACCACGGCGTTTGCACGCGATGCACAGATGTTCGACACCACCATCGGATGGCGTTTCGTCAATCCCGCGCTCAAGCAACACTACGGCGTCGACTCGATGCCCGAAACCGCGGAGAACGTTGCCGCTGATTTCGGCATCAGTCGCGAAGATCAGGACCGCTTCGCTCTGCGCAGTCAACAGCGCGCCTTGGCCGCGCAGGCAGCGGGATGGTTCGTCCGCGAGATCGTCCCCGTATCGGTCGGTAACAAACGCGGCGTGACGACCATCGTTGATGCAGACGAACATCCGCGCGAGACCAGCCTCGAAGCCTTGGCGAAACTACCGACGCCGTTTCGCGCGGGTGGCACGGTCACGGCGGGCAATTCGTCTGGGGTCAACGACGGTGCGTGTGCCTTGGTCCTGGCGAGCGCTGCGGCAGTCGACCGTTATGGGCTCAAGGCGCGGGCACGGGTGGTGGGGACGGCGGTAGCCGGCGTAGCGCCCCGCATCATGGGCATCGGCCCGATTGCGGCAACCCGCAAGCTGCTGACCCGGCTCAGACTCGACCTCGGTGTACTGGACGTGATCGAACTCAACGAGGCTTTTGCATCGCAGTCCCTTGGGGTGCTTCGAGCCTTGGGCCTGCCCGACGATGCCCCTCACGTGAATGCGCAGGGGGGAGCCATCGCGCTGGGGCATCCCCTGGGTGCCAGCGGCGCTCGATTGGTGACCACGGCGCTGCATCAGCTCGAGAGCCGCGGCGGCCGACTGGCCCTTTGCACCATGTGCATTGGGGTGGGTCAGGGCATTGCCATGGTTATCGAAAGCGTCCCCTGATCGGCAGGCGGCCCTACTGCTGACGCAGATTGCTTTCGGCGCCATCCTCTCAAGGGCGAGGAGAAGGGTCGTTGGTCGATATGGGTCAATGGAAACTGGCGATTGACGTTTGAGTTCCGCGATGGGCATGCGTAGTCCTGTCGCAACCCGGCTACTACGCTGGGTGTTGCAGCCTCCACGTTGAGCCGCATATTGAAAGGCAGCGGTGCGGTCAGCCCGAGATGGCGTTACGGCTTTCACAGGCGTTGGGACGAACCTCGGAAAGCTGGCTCGCCATGCAATCAATACTACCTTTGGGGCGCCAAGTCGCATGTAGATCTGTCACGAGTCGGCAAGGTCCGGCTGACGGCACAATGATGCCGTTTCTTTGCTCAAACCTACGGCGATTCGGTTGATCCATGAGCACAAGTCAGCGTGTCTGCGATGAGCGGCGCGCAGCTGACGGAGCATCACATCGCCCAATAGGATGACCTCGCCCGCGCCGTGTCCGGCGTCCCCGACCGGCGCGGGGTCCAGACGGTACATGAGTGGCCGCTCGCGCACCATTTTGTACATCACAACCCCCTTAATTGCACTTCACTGGTGCGTCCTCCATCCGTCGCAATGGGCTGTGAAAAATCAAGCGCCTCGATCCGCGGTCGTGGATGACTTCTCGGAAAAAAAATGGGATAACGCCCAGAGCGATCGGCATTCCATGCGTAGCTGATAAACGATCAAGTGATCAATTAGCCATATGGGTAGCGATATGAGAAGAACGATGCACAGCCTGCTTCAGCCCGCGATGCTCGCGCTGGTCGTCCTATTCTGGGCAAACGCTCCCACATCCTGGATCGACAATCACTTCACCGTGACCTTGGTAAGCATCGCTACGCTGTTGATCGTGCAGCTGCTGGAACGCGTCAATGAGCGGCATGCAGGATGGCGCATGAATCGCCTGGAGTTTCTCACCGACCTTTTCTATGTGGTCCTATTCTATGCCGTGATCGAGGTTGTCGAAGATCACCTCGCCGAAACCCCGCTGGCTTCGGCCAAGCAAGCGCTCGGCATTACCACCGGATGGGCGCTTCATTCGCCGTTCCTGGTGCAAGTCGGCCTGGTGATCTTCGTGGTCGAATTCGGTCAATACTGGATGCATCGGCTGATGCACAATTCATTCGTGTGGTGGACTCACGCTCCGCATCATCACATCACGCAGTTGAATGCAGCGAAGGGCCTGGTAGGCAACCCGCTCGAGTTGTTTCTCGTTTCCCTGAGCGTGGTTGCCCTATTCGACTTGCGCAAGGATGCGACCTTCTGTGCATTCAACGTTCTCGGCGTTGTATCGACTTTCGCTCACGCCAATGTTCGCAACAAAGCTCCTCGCTGGTATTCGTATCTCTTCACGACGATCGAGGCTCATAGTCTTCACCATTCGGTGCCTTACCTGGATACCCGCTGCAACTATGCGAATTCGCTGATCCTGATCGATCGCGTTTTCGGGACGTTTCGTGAGGGGGAAGCGAGCGTGGTGGGCCAAGACGATCGCAAGCGCCTCTCCATCGTGGAACAGTTCATGTTTCCGCTTCGACCCGCGATCGCCGTGATGAAGACGAGACTGGGCAATACGACCTCCGCAGCCGGCTGACCGACACAACTTATGAGCATTCGAATCTGGATTCTGCTGGTTTTGTGGGGGACTGGAATGCAACATGCGGCGGCGGCCGGCTCAGTCGCCGGCGGCGCCCGCAGACATATCGCAGAGCTCGTGCCGACGGCAGTGATCCACGTCGCGAAGACCGCCGACTGGGTGGCAATCACCGACGATGCCGTGTGGGTGGGCTCGACCGGGCCGAATGCCGTCAACCAAATCGACCCACGCACGAACACGCTCGTTGCGACGGTGCCTCTTCCCGGCGAACCTTGTGCCGGACTCGCAGTCGGCCATGGCAGCCTCTGGGTGCCGCTTTGCGCGCACCCGAACTCTCTGGTGCGCGTCGATCTCGCCACCCGAGAAGTGACCGTCGTGCCGGGCATCGGTCCGGCCATGCGTGAAGGCGGGATCACCAGCAGCCCCGATGCCATCTGGCTGATCGTCGATCGGAAGGCCACGCTGGTTCGCATCGACCCGCGGACCGGCGAAGTACGTCAAAGAATTCATGTGCCGCGCGGCTCCTACAATCCTTTGTACGGCGCCGGTCATATCTGGGTTAGCCGCGCGGATGGCGCGCAAGTCACGGTCATCGATACGGAGTCAGGAGAGGTGGCGGCCAAATTGCCGAGCGGACCCAAGCCGCGGTTTCTCACCTTCGGTGCCGGAGCGGTATGGACGCTCAACCAAGGCGATGGATCCTTGACGCGCATCGATGCGCAAACACGGCGGGTCATTCAGACGACGGCGTTGCGCACGCCCGGGCGAGGCGGCGACATCGCGTTTGGCCGGGACATGGTGTGGACCACGGTCGCCAAGACCCCCTTGAGCGTGGTGGACGGACATACAGGACTGGTCCGTTGCCAATGGACGGGAGCCGGAGGGGATTCGCTCGGTATCGGCCACGATGCGATCTGGCTCACCAATTATGACGCCGGAACGATTTCTCGGATTGAGATCGAGGATGCGCTGCACATCTGCGAGAGAACGTAGCGACGAGCGCTGCGAACTCGTGAGAGGTGAGAGGCCAATAGTGATTGACTAGGCCATCGCGGGTCAGTGCCGCCACGCAGTCACGGGCTTCGACACGCACAAACGCGTGCTCAACAGGCTAGTACCGACCGAAGTCGGTCTCCGCGAAAGCTGATGCGGTCAACTCGATGTCCGCCCGGGCTACGCTGAGCGTCTGCGCTGCGCGCCGCCAATGCCGTGTCTCGGTCAGCACGTCAGCGACGATGGTCCGACCTCTATCCTTCGATCCGACATACCACTCGGAAGTCTCGATCACAGCTGCAAGACTCGGCCGATTGTCGGACTCATCGATGTTCAGTACGTGATCCGCTCTGTCCGTGTTCGGATTCAGATCGAAGGCGGGAGCGAGACGCCAGCCAGTTGGGGTCAGAAGAAAGCCGTGGTTTCTCAAGTGATCGTCGCGATTGCCGATCGCCACGTTGAATACCACCCGCCGAAAGAGCTGCTCGAGATCGGCGGCGATGTAATCCTTCGCTCCGCGCGCGTGTAGAAACTCCGCGAGCTCGAGGTAACTGGTGCCCTCGCTCTGTTCCTTTCGCAAAAGGGCCATGGCCGAGGCGTAGAAGCGCCGGCGCGCACCTGAACGATCGAAGCGCTGGACACAGAAGGTGCGGTACTCGCCGCTCAAGCGGCGCAGGGCCGAGGCCGGCACCTCGATGCTTGCTCGGACCGCCAGATGCTGCGCGAGCGCCTCCCAGGCGCCGACATCGCGGGTGTCATCACGGGCTGGAAACTTCGCTATCCACAGGCTGCCGTTGGTTTCGATGAAGCTGGCTTTGGGGCGCGCGCCGCCGAGTGACGCGCCGGGGGCCACCAGGACTTTTAGCCATTCTCGCAGCGCTGTGAGATCGTCAATGCGCTTCGCAGTGATCTCGCGAGCGATGACTGCGAGCTCGCTGAGTTGTGCCACCGGTGGCACGGTCAAGGCATCGTGCGCAAGAAAGGCTTCCTCGCTGCTGCGGCGATAACGTAATGCGCCTTGGCGGCTCACATCCTCGACGCCCAGGAGAAAATCCCAAGCATACAGCGTGCGGGGCTTGCGGCCGTCATCCTTCGCTGCAAGGGCTTCGCGACGCTTCATGAGGGTCTGACCCCAGCGATCGGGGGCGGAGTCATCGAAGACGCGGAAGTTACCCGCTTCCGCGTTTGGGAAGTAGGTTCCTTCTCCCAAAGAAAGATCGGGGTCGAGCGCGAAGGCCTGAGGATTCTTGAGCCACACCGGGTCATACGCAAAACGCAGTGTTCCGCGATCGTGGGAGAGGGTGCCGACGCGCGTGCATTCGAGAAAGTCGGCATCCAGCCAGACTTCCACCTTGTCGATCACGGCGCACACTCGTTGGGTCCGGAAGGCTCGAGACGCGCGCGCGCGCGACGGCGCCGCCGCAGTGGGAGCGCCTGATCCTGAAGCAGCCTGCCTGCCTTATCATCGCGTGCGAGCGCTTCAAGGTCATTCTCGAGTCCCAGGACCGAGAGAATTCGTAGCAGGGTTCCCAGGGCAATCGCGGGACTTCCGGCTTCGGCCCGGAAGAGCGTCATGCGTGAAATACCAGCGCGCTGACAAGCAATCTCAATCGTGAGCTTGCGGCGCAGGCGCGCGAGCCTCAGGCGCTCTCCGAGCGCAGTGAGGATGCGCTTCTGAGTTGGGTACAGACGGGGTTGCTTGGCTGGCATGTATCACAATATAGACGATATCGAAGGTACGGTCTATATTGTGATACAAAAATGCGCGTGGAGCCGAAAAAAATGGGCGGTCGGGCCGAGATGATCCGCAGGGGGTCCTCGCCTGCGCGAGGATGCTTGTCGCTCAGCGGGTCTTGATACCGCGCTGCGGCGACTATTCGGCTCGAAACCGATAGACGATGGTATGACGGTAGGTATCGCCCGGCCGCAAGACCGACGATGGAAAATCCGGGTAATTGGGGGAATCGGGAAATTTCTGCGGCTCAAGCGTGAAGCCACTGCGAAAGCTATACCGGCCGCTCTTGCCCGCACCGGAGCGTCCGAGAAAATTCCCGGTGTAGAACTGCAGTCCGGGTTCGGTCGATGAAACCTCCAATATGCGGCCGCTCTCCCGTTCACAAATGGTGGCCTGCCGGGTGAGCTCACCGGAATGATCGCGGACCACCCAGTTGTGGTCATAGCCATTGCCGATGATCAGCTGCGGGTCCGGACTGTCGATGCGGTGCCCGATGGTCGTGGGTTTGCGGAAATCGAACGGCGTGTCGGCTACGGAGCGCAGTTTGCCGGTTGGGAGGAGCGTGGCATCGACCGGCGTGAAGCGGTCGGCGTCAATTTGCACCACGTGGCCAAGTACATCGCCGTGCCCGCGCAAGTTGAAATACGAGTGGTTGGTCAGATTGACCACGGTCACCCGATCAGTGGTGGCGACGTACTGTATGCGCAACGCGTCGTCCTCCGTGAGCGTGTAGATGGCGGTCACATCGAGGTTTCCCGGATAGCCTTCCTCGCCGTCGGGGCTGCGGTAAACCAAGGTGATTTGCGGCCCCTCCGCGGTGAGTGTTGCGCCGGCGACACGCCAGATGACTTTGTCAAAACCCAAAAGCCCGCCATGCAGCGCATTTGACCCGTCATTGACGGCGAGCGCGTAGGTCGTCCCATTCAGCGCGAAGCGGCCACGGGCGATGCGGTTCGCATAGCGTCCGATAATGGCCCCGAAGTACGCGTCGTTTTTGACGTACTCGTCCAGCGAGTTCGCGCCCAATACCACGTCGGCATAGTGCCCTGCGCGATCCGGCGCCGTCAGGAGCGCGACGACACCGCCGTAGGTGAGAACTCTCGCCTCCATGCCGCGCCTGTTGCGCAGTGTAAGAACGTCAACTTGGGTGCCGTCGGCAAGCATGCCGAAGCATTGAGACTGGACGTTCTCGCGAGCCGTCTCCGGAAGAAGGGGGTACGTCATGGTCCTATTGTAAGGGTAAGAGACTTAAGACCATGGTCCCCGCGGTGGTTACCTCCACTGCCCAGGCTCGACTGGCAACGAGTCGGCCGATAGCGCTGCCGCTCGTGCAGCGGGTAAGCTTTTTAGTGCAAGGGACCCCCCCTGAACCACTGGCAATCGGCGCGTGATGCACCCTGGCCGATACTGTATGTATATGCATACAGCTACGGGGTGCAAACCCTTCTACTGTCAGCCCCGGCTGCTTATCTGTTTCGTGGGTACGGCGTTCCGTCACGGTGGGTGTACCCCCGCTCGTCGGCGATCATGTCGATGTCCGGGTAGGTGCACCGGTCTCGCGGGTCGGATGTGCCGATTTCGAGCACCCTAGCCGGCGAATCGGATTTATTGACCAGATGATGGCCATCGGGATCACTACTTTTGAAGGCCGCGCAGTCTCCGGCGCGTAGTGTTTCTTCGCCCTCATCGGTAATCAACGTCAGTTCACCATCCAGTACCCAGACAAACTCGTCCTCATGGCTATGCCAATGACGCTGGCTGGACCAAGCACCCGCCTCGATGACGGTCACGTTCACGCCGAATTGAGTCAGTCCGGCGAAACGCGCCAGGCGCTGACATGATTGAGCGAGGCACGGGTCATCAAAAGGACGCGGATAGCTGCTTCCTGATTCCGTAGGCACGGTAGACATGTCGATTTTTTTCATAGCGCTGTCCACCTCGATGACGCTGCGGCGCCTACGGTAAGGGAAGTGACCAAAGGGCCCACCACGGCGGATAATACCCGGCCGCTTCGGCGGAGATGCGCCATTGTGCCGACTCAGAACGAAATTTCGTCGCCCTCTCGGCCTTCATGCCCAAGTTTTTTCAGGCTTCATTAACCAAAAACATCTGGAGCTTCATCTCATGGATAAAAAATCAGCCTATGTCCGCTTCTGGGTTCGTGGCCTATGGGTTTTCCTCATGCTCCTGATAACGAATATTGTTCTGGGCCTGGTGGGCGCCGCGATTGGCTCGATTGTCCGAGCATGGTTCGGTGCCGCGTTGGGATGGTCCTACCTGTTGATGATGCCCACCGTCGGCCTTCCATTCTTGGGCTGGATCTTTGAGTTGTTTGCTTCACGACTGCCGCGCCTTTATGCGGCCGACTCGCCTTGAGATGTCGCGGCCTAACCAGCGGTGGCAAAGTCGTCGCCGTAATCAGCAAAGCCGGGCGCTCTTACCGAGGCGGCATGCTCGGAGGGCGCGCGCTCGGGGAAGCGTGCCGCTTACGCTTGCCGGCGGCCCACGAGCAAAATCACCACGCCCGTCAGTACGACCCCGGCGGCCAACCACTCCCACGCGGTGACGGTTTCTCCGCCGAACGCGACGCCGAGCAGCAGGGCAACCACCGGATTTACCAGCGAGTAGCTCGCGGCCAGGCTCGCGGACGTGCGGGCCAGGAGCACCATGTAGGCGTTGAACGCAATGAGCGTGCCGAAGACCACCAGATACAGCCATGAGGCCCATGCACTCCCGGCGGTCGTCAAGTGCCAAGACTCACCTCGCATCGCCGACATGACGAGCAAAGCCACGCCCCCGCAGAGCAGCTCGCTGGCGAAGCCGGTCGCCCCCGGTGCCAGTCGGAACTTTCGCTGGCTCAAGACGCTGCCCAGCGCCCAGCCGCTGGTGCCCAATAAGATCGCCGCCAACCCCGCCGGTGATCCGTGGATGCCGGATCCTTGTGTGAGCATGACCACGCCGGCCAGACCCACACCTACCGCCACCAATTCGATGCGCCTGGGATACACCCCAAAGGCTAGATTGATTATCACCAATAAGATCGGGATGACTGCGATGACCGCGACCACCAGCCCCGATGCGATGGTCTGTTCCGCATAGGCCGTACCACCCATGCCGCCACCCAGCATCAAGGCTCCCACCAGTAAAGCGTTTCGCCACTCTCGTACTGTCGGCAACGTCGCGCCGCGCATGAGTTGCCAACCCATCAACAAGGTGCCCGCGACCAGGAAGCGCGTCGCCATGAGAAAGAAGGGCGCGAACCCCACCAGCGCGAAGCGGATGACCAGATACGTCGAGCCCCAGACCAACCACGTCGCCGCTAGACACGCGATCACCAACGCCGATAGCGGCCGAGACGCGGCAGGCATCGCCGAGGCGCCATCCATCAGTAGGTACTCGAAAATTTCATAGGCTACTTTACAACAGGTAATGCGTGCTCGGGCGTGTTCCTCCCATCAAAGCGGGGTAGCGTGCAGCGGCCAGGCAGCAACGGGCCGCTTCGCAAGAATGTGTTGCGAGTCGCGCTGCAAGCGAAACCCCGCACATCGATTGTTGGTTGGGCATTTCGTTTCCGATTTCCTTTATCCGCATGGCATGCGACAAGGGTATGAGCGTGCGGCATGGGCTGTGACCCGCGCCGCGCGGCGTGCGCTGTACGGTACGCGGCATGAGGATGCGGGGGGCGCGGGCGTGCCATGCGCCGTCTGCGGCAGGGGTGGCGTGCTGCGGCCTCCAACGTGCGGCGTGCGCTGTACGCCAGTGGCATGAGCGTGGGCGTGGGCGTGCGGGGTGCGGCGTGGGCGTGCGGCATGCGGCATGCGGCATGCGGGGCGCGAGGGGTGCAGCATGGAGCCGCAGGGTGCAGGCGCGGTGTCCGTATAAAAGTTCACGCTGCGAACCGTGACCCAAATATCGGCCGCGACGCTGCCTTCATGTCTGTCTCGAGTGTGGCAGGTGAGGTACCGTCGCGAGGCATTCAATCTGACTTCGCCGTCATTGTTTTTATCACGATGTTTTTTTTCGTCATGAGGGGAACGCCATGAATGACCATGTCTACAAAACGATCCATGTCACGGGGTCGTCGAAGCAGGGCATCGAACAAGCGATCAAGGTTGCGGTTGCGAAGGCGGCGAATAGCGTGCACAACTTGCGATGGTTCAAGGCGACGGAGATCAGGGGCGAGATATCAGGAGCTGACGTCGAGTACTGGCAAGTGTCGCTCGAAATTGGATTTACCTTGGACTGAGGTGGGAGTGGACTGAGGCGAGGAGGGGAATGAGGCGAGAGGCGATCGTGCGGAAGGTTCGTTGCCTCTTGCGTGCGAGACCACGACGCGATGATCCCGCTCATTCCTGGCTTGACATAAAATGCCTTTCATTTCTCTCTTGCCGCGAAGCGACATCCGTCACGGTATAAATCGGCATACCTCGCGAATATACAGCTCGTACCCGACCAGTCCTTTGGAAGCAATTTGGCTACATCGACAGATTCGCAGCTGACGCGGAATACTATGGACTTCAGCGTCGACGATATTTTTCTTACGCCTTCGGCGGGGAACATCGGACTCGGCGGCACAGGTCCGTACGTGGTCAATCTCCAGGCATCGAGCACCCCGATCAATGTACCTAGTCAGGACGCGGGCGGTCAGCACGCGTGCTACTACTCGATTCAGCGTGTCGAAGATGGTCGGATGCGTTATCGACTTCGGCTCGGTCCATTCACTCGAGAGGACGAGGCGGATGCCGCGCTGGCACGTGTGCGCAACGACTATCCCGGCGCGTTGACCGCGACCGCGTGTGCGGAGGATTTGAGTTCGATAGCCAAAATGCGGGCCAAAGGGCTTCTCATCCAACCGGTCGGGCAGGCATCGCCTGGCCCCGGCGCGCAAACGGCTTACGCTGCTGCAGCACCGCTCGCTGCGCCAGACGCCGCGGTTGCGCAATCCGCGGCCGAGCAGTCATCACCAGAACGATCGCTGTCGGCACAACCGCACCGAGAAGCGCTGCCAAAGCAGGGGCCGCCGGAACAGGTGCGGTCAGAAAGAGCAGGGCCGGAACGGGTATTTCCGGAACAAGCACTGGCGGAACAAGCACTGCCAAAGCAAGCATTGCCGAGGCAAGCGCCGCCTAAGCAACCGCTGGCAGAACAACCGCAGCACCTGGAATCGCTGCCCAAACCGGCGCTATCGAAAGAATCATTGTCCAAGTCGACCCAGGAACTCGAGTTGGTACAGGACGTTCAAGAGCTCTCCGACCGAGCAGTGCCACCGCCGTCGCGGCATGACCCGTCATCGATCGATGTGAATTTCGATATATCGTCCATTTCGCTATCCCTCGAATTGCCACAGGAAAAGCAATTACCGCAGGAAAAGCCCGCAGATGCGCTGGCCGAGTTGGTAGCGGAATTGCAGAGCACCACCCCTGCGCAGCCGCGGCCCAAGTCATCTGCCAAACCGGTCTACAAGGCCCCTACGAGCCTCGACTCGACCCAAACGCTCCGACCTCTCAGCCAATCGGAACTTCAGGACCTCGCATCGCGCTGGTTCGTCATCGAACTGTCGGTGGCAGGCACCCCCTTCGATCCCGCGACCGTGCCCAACCTCGATATTTTCGTGCTGTACACGCTGTACTCCATCGAGGGCATCGATCAGGGCCAAGTGACTCACGCCTTGCGTCTGGGCTTCTTCGGTGAAGAAATGGCCGCGCAAGCCGTCGCCAACTACCTCACTACCTATTATGAGAATTCTACGGTCAAGCGGGTGAGCGTTGCCGAACGCGAACGTTTCGCAGAACAGCGCATCGATGCCCGAAAAGACGTCGGTGAGACGGGCCAGCATTCGGTCATTGAGATCACGAGCGAGCTTCCTGCGCTAACGCCGCGTACGACGTGGGTGCCGCCGGCAGCCGCTGGACCCCGTCCAATCGCGCCGACATCCACGAAAAAAGACAAGCCGGCGGGCCTCTTCGGGTCGCTGCCGTGGGTGAAGCGGCGCAGCTGAGGGCATGAGCGCGTTGCGCGTACGAAAGCGATGTGCCGCGGCTACATGGCTTCGAACAGAATATCCTTGGCCCCGCCCCACAGTACTTCGACCCCGAGCTTTCGCAGGTTCTCTTTGCCGTCCATGATGGTGAGGAAATGGTTGCCGGCGAGCTGGCCCATCTTGCTCGCAAAGCTGCAGCTACCGTAGGCCAGCAAAATTTCGGTTTCGCTATACCCGCCCGGATAGAACAGAATATCGCCCACGGACGGGTGACTCGTGTGATTTTCAAAACCGGTCTTCAGATCGAAGTCGCCCAGCGGAATCCAGCAGGCTTCTCCGCTCCAGCGCACATGAATGATTTTCTGGCGATAGGGAAGCAGTTCCCTGAACGCCGCGACCGTTCGCGGCGCGGCGGGATTCGGTAGCGCCACGAAGTGATAGTCGCCGGCGACGATGCGGATGGGACTCATGGGCCGAGCATAGCCCATCCGCACGCCGCCAAGCGATACGAATCGCAAGCCGCGTGTGGCATCCAACGCCCACCACGGGACCGTCTCGGAACCCGACCTCGGGACCGAGTTCGGGCCGACACGCCCCCGGCCACGGACCCGGATAGCACATCGATGACAGCCCCGGTTGTGTACAACTATGGAGCGGGTGGTGTACAGAACTGGTGCGCGCGGTGGGTGATTCAGCGCCCCGAGGCAAATGCCGCCACCACGGGTCGTCGCGCGTGCCTCGTCGGATTATTACTGGCTCATGAACGACTTAGGCGCATCGCTGCGCCGGCCACCAGGCCCGTCGCAGCCTCGCCAAGCGCCTTTTTGCTCTTGTCCATGCCGCTGTGCATGATTCTTGCAGCACTGGTTCGCATGGCGCGGCAGGCTCGGTTGCCCGTGCCGAAAACAGCTCGGATCAAAACAGTGAGGGATGGAATATGAAGCAAGGCTCAGAGCGGTCTGCCAGTCTGCGCGTTCGACGTTTGAGCGGGATGGTACGGATGATTGCCGGCGCGGCCTTGACCGCACCGCTGCTGTTCGGTGCCAGGTATGCATGCGCGGACACCGGCCCGGTTGCCCCTTCCGGCGCGGGCGGCGAGCTGGACGAGATCGTCGTCAGCGGCGACCGATTGGATGTGATGCAAACCAAGCCGGTAGACTCGGTGTTCGGGTTCGACAAGACGGTGCTGGAAACTCCCCGCTCGTTGACCACCATCACCAACGATCTGTTGACCAAGACCATCGTTACCGGTATCAACGATCTGGTCGCATTGACGCCCGGTTCCTTTACCCAGTCATTCTTCGGCGTGGCCGGATCGCTCGACGTGCGCGGCAGCGCGGGCGAGAATTATTTTCGTGGCGTCAGACGCATCGACAATCCGGGCAACTATCCGACCCCCATCGCCGCCAGCGATAGCATCGACATCGTGCGCGGGCCTGCTTCGCCCATCTTTGGGCCTTCCAAGGTGGGTGGCTACCTCAATTTCAACCCGAAGTACAAAAAGGCCGTCGACGGCGACGAATCCGAGGCATCGGGCGACAGCGGATTCACCGCCGGCAGCTGGGGCAAGAAGATCGTGCACGCGGAGGTCAACGGTCCAACGACGCTGTTCGGCAAGGCGTTGGGCTACTCGTTGTACGGCGAATCGGAGAACTCGGATAGCTACTACCAGAATACCCACACTGCCCAGAGCATCGCGCAGGCATCCTTCGACCTGAAACTGTCGGATGCGGTGCATGCGGAATTCGGCGTGATGTACCAGTATTTCAAGGGTAACCAGATCGCAGGCTGGAACCGGGTAACCCAGCAGCTGATCGACAACGGCACCTACATCACGGGCAGTCCGACGAATATCGATACCAACCACGATGGCTTGATCTCTCAAGCCGAGTCGAGTGCGGCGGGACTCAACAGCGTGTTCTTGTTCAACCCCGGTTCGATGAGTCCCTCGGCGATCCAAACCGCCTTGCAGTCGAATCCGAACCTGGCGCTGGTGAACCCCGGCACCACCCACATCAACGGCAACCAGGTGCTGGTCGCCCCCGGCGATACCCTGGGCGACAACGTGACCGATCTGTACTTCGATCTTACCGCCGATCTCGGCAACGGTTTGAAAGTCGTCAACAAGAACTTCTTCGAGTACTTGGATAACATCAATGAAAACGCCTACGGTTTCTCGCAGTACGCCAAGACGTGGGCCTTCGAGGATCAATTCAACGTCACGGCAAAGTTGCCCGTGAGCGACTGGTTGACCACGAACTTGGAGTTCGGTCCGTCGGTGCGCTATCAAAGTTTCGATTTCGGGGATGACTTCAATGGCGAATACTTCGATCGCCGCGACATCACCAAAGCCAGTGGACCGCTCGACTCGCGCACGCTGGCGACGCGCGGTCAAGATCCCTATACGGATCACATCCGCGGGCACTACACGGACCTGGGGCTGGCCTTCCTTTCCGACACGGCCCTCTTCGGCAAGCTCAATCTGCTGACCGGGGTGCGTGGCGATCACTTCGACATGAAGTCCCGGCAGTTGGACGACACGGCCCCGTTCCCGGGCTATGCCGGAGAGCATGCCACCGGCAAGAAGGGTGCGTTCTCCTATTCGGGCAGCCTGTCGTACGATCTGCCGGCACACCTGGTGCCCTATATGACGTACGCGAAGCAAGTCAGCATCATCACCGGCGAGGGCGGCGATATCGACACGGATACTTTGAAAAACGGCAATGCCATAGCCGCATCCAACCTCAAGGAGGTCGGTATCAAGACCAACCAGCTCGATGGGCATCTGTTCGTGGCGGTGGATTACTTCATTCAGCAACGCACCGATTACGCCGCGCAGGACGAAGTCAGCAACAACACGACACAGGCGAAAGGACTCGAGTTCGAAACCCGGTATGTCGTGAATCCGCTGGTGACCGTCACCGGTGCGTTCACCAGCATGGCGGTGTACAACCTGTCCGCAGCCTTCACCGGCGAACAGTTCACCTTCATCGGCGGTGGCGACCTACAAGGCGTGAATCCGGCGCTGATGTACGGCGGCTCGGTGGGAGGAGACATCCCGGTGAATCCCAAGGGTAGCCTGAAGGCGGGATTGCCCAAAACCTTGTACAGCTTCAATGTCTACGTGAGCGGCGATCCGTGGGTCCAGGGCTTGAGCGGATCCGTGGCGCTCACGCACTCGTCGAAGGTGTTTTCCGGATTTTCAGAGGCCATTACGTTGCCTGCGTATACGCTCGTGAATGCGGGTTTGCGCCTCGAACGTGGCAAATGGTCGTTGAACGCCGAGGTCAAGAACATGACCAACGCGCGCTATTTCCGGTCGAACTTCCCCGACCTGTTCGGCAGTTCCGTGGTGCTGCCTGAATTGCCGCGCAACTATCTGCTGTCGGGAATGTTCAAGTTCTAGGCCGATCACCGTGTAAACGATGACATGGCAACGGGCGCGCGGGCGCCCGTTGCCCGCGGGACGGCTGAAAAAAGGGCGCGGGACGGCTGAAAAAAAACCTTACGAGGACGGGCCACGTTGCGCGATTCGATCGTTCTGCTGATTCTTTGTCTGTGCGCGGGCTGCGCGGCGGGACCCGTGCGGACGGGCCCGAAACCCATCGAAATCAAAGTGGTCGTGGTGACCATGTTCGAGATCGGCGCGGACAGCGGCGACACCGCGGGCGAGTTCCAGCTGTGGCACGAACGTCAGAAGCTCGACGTTCGTTATCCCTTTGCGCATTACCACGACTTGTTCCTCAATCCGCGGACCGGCGTGCTCGGCATGGTCACGGGTATGGGCAGCATCAATTCGGCGAGCGCCGTGATGGAACTCGGCATGGATCCGCGCTTCGATCTGTCGCATGCGTACTGGCTGGTCGCCGGTATCGCGGGTGTCGATCCGGCGCGCGCTTCCATCGGTTCGGCCGCCTGGGCCGAATATCTGGTCGACGGCGATCTCGCGCACGAGATCGACGCCCGCGAGATGCCTGCGGATTGGCCGATCGGGTACTTCGCGCGCGACACGCACGAGCCCTATGACCCGAACAAACCGCAACCCACCGGCGAGGTGATGCGACTCAATCCGCAGTTGACGGAATGGGCGTTCGAGCTGACGCGCGGCCTCGAGCTTGCGGATAGTCCAGGCTTACAAAAGGAGCGCACGCGCTTCTCGGGCTATCCCAACGCGTTGAAACCGCCGTTCGTCCTGAAGGGCGACAACTTGGCGGCCATGACGTTCTGGCACGGCAAAATCTTGAATGAATGGGCCGAGCGGTGGGTGGAGTACTGGACCGACGGCAAGGGCCGGTTCGTGACTTCCGCGATGGAGGATACGGGGACATTTCAATCGCTGAGGTATCTGCATGCCGCCGGCAAGGTCGACAAGGAGCGGGTCATGGTGCTGCGAACCGCCAGCAATTACACCATGCAGCCGCCGGGCATGACCGCCGCGGAGCACCTGCTCAAGGAGAATGCGGGTTATGCCGGCCTCGATGCGTCGGTCAATGCAGCGTATCGGGTGGGATCCGTGGTGGTCGATTACATCGTCGCCCAATGGGCGACGTATCGAGAGCATACGCCGCTGCCGGCACCGTGAGCGCCGAGCCGGCCACCGATCTTCTCTACGGCCTGGAGGTCCGCCCGCCGCTGAGCGAAACGCTGTGCGTCGCCGTACAGCACGTGTTCGCCGTGTTCGTCGGCATGATTACGCCGCCGCTGCTGATTGCCGGTGCACTCAAGCTGAACAGCGCGGATACGGCCTATCTCATCAGCATGTCCTTGTTCGTCTCTGGCGCCGCGACCATTCTGCAGACCTCGCGGCTGGGACCCATCGGTTCAGGCTTGCTCAGCATCCAGGGAACGAGCTTCACGTTCATTGCGCCGATTATTTCGGTTGCGACAGCCGCCATGGCCGCGGGAGCGACCGCGACCCAGGCACTCGGTGGGATTTTCGGGTTGTGCCTCGCGGGTGCACTGACCGTCATCGTGGCGAGCCGCTTCATACAGCGAGCGAGCGCCGTGATCACGCCGGTGGTCACGGGCACCGTGGTGACGCTGATTGGCTTGACCTTGATCGAAGTCGGCATGGTCAGCGTGGGCGGCGGCTACGGTGCGCGCGCCGACGGTACCTTCGGCAGCCCCGAGAACCTGGGTCTGGCTGGACTGGTGATGGTGGTAATACTCGTTATCAGTGCCAGTCGTTCACCGCGGCTGCGCATGCTGTCGGTGGTTCTGGGTCTCCTGGCGGGTTATGCCGCCGCCGCGCTATTGGGGCGTCTGGATCTGAGCGGCATGCACAACGTGCCGCCCCTCAATCTGCCATCGCCGTTGCGCTTCGGTTTGAGTTTCGATAGCTCCGCCTTCCTGCCGTTTCTGTTCATGTACCTCATCACCGTGATGGAGTCGATCGGCGATTTGACGGCCACCTCATCGCTCACCGGCCAACCGATTTCGGGCCCGCTGTATTTCAGCCGGCTGCGCGGCGGCTTGCTCGCCGATGGCATCAATTCCGCCGTGGGTGCGTGCCTGAACTCGTTTCCGAGCACCACGTTCGCGCAAAACAACGGTGTCATCCGACTCACCGGAGTCGGCAGCCGCTACGTCGGCCTGTACATCGGCGGCATCTTGATGCTGCTGGGCTTGATTCCCGCGGTGGGGGTGGTGGTTCAAGCGCTGCCGCCCTCGGCGCTCGGCGGTGCGACGCTGATATTGTTCGGTATGGTCGCCGCGTCCGGCATGAGAATACTCGCGCAAGTGCACATGGACCGCCGCAACGCGGTCATTCTCGCGGCTTCGCTCGGATTGGGGCTCGGGGTGAGTTTCGTGCCGCAGATCACTCAAGCGCTGCCGACGATGCTGCGCAATGCGCTGTCCTCGGGCATCGCCACCGGCGGCATGTGCGCGTTACTGCTCAATATCGTGCTGCCGGGGGAGCGGCAATGAGCTCGCTGCTGGTGCGTAACATACACACCCTCGTGACCATGAATGCCACGCGCGAGGAGATTAGGGACGCCGCCCTCCTGGTGCACGATAACGTGATCGCGCAGGTGGGCCGTGCCGCCGAGCTGCCGACCACCGCGGATGTGGTTCTGGATCTCAAGGGGCGGCACGTGGTGATGCCCGGCCTCGTGAACACGCACCATCATTTTTACCAGACGCTGACCCGCGCGATCCCGTCCGCCCAGAACGTGAATCTCTTTGGTTGGCTCGAGACGCTGTATCCGATCTGGGCGCGGCTGACGGCCGAAGGTGTGCACGCCAGCGCACAGATGTGTGTTGCCGAACTGATGCTCTCCGGCTGTACCACCGCCAGCGATCATCTCTATATTTTTCCCAACGACGCAACGCTCGACGGCGAAATTCGCGCCGTGCAGGAGATGGGGCTGCGGTTTCACGCGAGCCGCGGCAGCATGAGCGTGGGTGCGAGCCAGGGCGGCCTGCCGCCGGACTCGGTGGTCGAGAAGGAGCCGGCCATCCTGCGCGACAGCCAGCGATTGATCGAAACCTGGCACGATAATGGCCGTTACTCCATGCTTCGCGTGACGCTCGCGCCGTGTTCGCCCTTCAGCGTATCGCCGGCATTGATGCGCGAGTCGGCGGCGCTGGCGCGAAGCTACGCGGGCGTCCGATTGCACACCCATTTGGCCGAATGCAAACCCGATGTCGACTACAGTATGGCGACTTTCGGCAAGACGCCCGGCGACTATGCCGAATCCGTCGGATGGCTCGGCCCGGATGTGTGGCATGCGCACTGCGTGTGGCTGGATGATGGGGCTATCACGCGGTTCTCCGATAGCGGCACGGGTGTGGCGCACTGCCCCTGCAGCAACATGCGATTGGCCTCGGGTTTCGCCCCGGTGCGAAAGCTGCGGCGAGCCGGCGTTCCGGTGGGGCTCGGCACCGATGGCGCGGCGTCCAACGATGCGACCAACGTGTTCCGCGAAGCCCGTCAGGCCTTGTTGTCGGCGCGCGTGCGCGATCTGGACGCCGCGGCGATGACGGCGCGCGAGGCCCTGGAAATCGCCACCCTCGGCGGCGCTCGTGTGCTGGGAAGGGACGATATCGGTTGCTTGATGCCGGGCATGGCGGCGGACTTCATCTGCATCGACGTCGACCGCCCGGAATTGGCCGGCGCCCACCACGACCCCGTTGCCGCGCTCGTGCTGTGCGATATCGGCAGCGTGGACTACAGTTTCATCAATGGACGGCGCGTCGTCGATGCGGGCCGCTTGGCCACGGCCGACGTGCCGCGACTGATCGAGGCGGTCAATCGGGCGGCCGCCGTCATGGTGGACGCGTGATTCCGACCATTCCCGCCGCGAGTTGTGCGGCAGCTGCCAGGAGACCAAAATTGAAACTGCAAGCATCGTTCGCGTTCATCTGCGTCCTGTTGGCCGGCGGGCTATCCGCGAAGGAGGCGCCCGCGACGCCGACGTACTATGAGCCCAGCGACCTCATCGTGATCCTCGGCGCCGTACCGCAGGAAATCACCGTATTCACCGCGGCAATGGGAAGTCCCCCGAAGCAGCTGCTGTGGGGTATTCCGTACTATCGCGGCAAGCTCGAGGGTCAGAACGTCGTCGTGGCGATCACCGGCATCGGCAAGACCTTTACCGGCATGACGAGCACCTTGTTCATCACTCGGTTCAAGCCGCGGCTGGTACTGATGAGCGGTACGGGCGCGCGCCTCAACCCTGATTTGCGCACCGGCGACATCATCGTGGCGACCGCCGCCTACGAGCACGATTACGGTAGTTTGACGCAGGACGGCATGGTGTTTAGGCCGATGAATGGTCCGGTGAACGGCAATGAGGTGGAGAACGCCTTCTCGCCGCCGCCATCGCTGCTCGCCAAGGCGGACGCCGCGATCGCCACCTACGCGGGTCCGGAGGTAACCGCGAACGGCTCGACCTATGCGGTCAAAGCACGGCGCGGTGTGGTCGCCTCGTCGGATTTGTTCGGTGTCACCCAGCAGCGCATCGGCCAGCTGCGCGGCCTATTTCACGCCGATATCATGGAAATGGAATCCGCGCCGCTGGGGCACGTTTGCGAAACGCTGGGCGTGCCCTATCTGATCGTGCGCGCGGGCAGCAATGTCGCGCAAGAAGCGCCCAATGACGACTATCTTCGCCTCGGCCCGATCGCGGCGCGTGCGGCCGCGCAATTCTCGCTGCACCTGCTGCGGTATCTATAGCCGCGTATCTATAACCCCGCGGTATCTATAGTCCTGCGATATCTAGCCCCGCGGTATCTAAGAGCCTGCGGTGGCCCCGTCACAGAGTACGCGCGGTGGTGACATCCGGTCACGCTGTCGTCGCGACGACGCGCACCATACCCGCAAGTCCCGGCTCGGTCGTGACGGAAAATCCCGCGGCCCGAAGTTCCGAGCACACCCACCGCGGCGAGAGCCTGAGCTTGCGATACACGCTCACCCGCATATCCCAGGCATTGCCCACTCGTTCGTGGACTATGTCATGGACGTCCACCGAGTCGGGACCGTACTCCAGGAAACACGTGAGGATGCGGTCGGCATCGCTCTTGACCGGTATGAAGCGGCCAGCCCCTTGCAGCGGCGCGGTGTAATCGCGAAACGTGGCGATGAATTTGCCGCCCGGACGCAGCGATCGCGCGGCGAGGCCGAACAAGGTCTCGACGGCTGACGGGTCCGATAAGTGCGTCAATGTATCGCCCATGCACAGAATGGCATCGGCCGCGCGGTCGAGGTGCCTGGGGAACGACGACAAATCCTCCTCCACCGCAGTCACGGGCAAGCCGGCGGCATGCTCTGTCAACTGTTGCAGCAGCAGCGAGCTCGTGTCGAGCGCCAGAACTGCGCAGCCGCGGCGGGCCAGCGCAATGGCGTGCATGCCGAATCCTGCACCCAGATCGACCGCCAAGGCGCCCGTGGCCAGGTCCGGGAGGAGGGCGGCGATTTCGGCTGCTCCGCGAGCCATGGCGGCATCCGCGCCGCCGGCCATCCAGGCATAGAGGGGACCGAGGTGCGTGCTGTAATGCTCTTGCACGGAGGGCATGCGCCAATCATACCTTGTGGTGTTGCGGTATAGGCTGCATGATTTGCAGCCCGAAAAGTTCGCCGAAGAGACCCAGAATGCCGCCTGACCCGTCGGAAAAGATTTTCATTTCGGCCGAATCCTTGCTGCGCGACTCCATCGAGCTCGGCCTTCAGGTCGTGCGCAGCGGTTTCCGTCCCTCTTTCCTGGTCGGCGTGTGGCGGGGCGGCGCGCCCATCGGCATCGCGGTGCAGGAGATTTTCGAGTACAACGGCATCGAATGCGACCACATTCCCATCCGGACTTCATCGTATCTGGGCATGGATCGACAGGCCAAGACGGTGCGCGTTCATGCCCTCGATTATCTGGTCTCCATGCTCAATGCCGAGGATCGGTTGCTGCTGATCGACGACGTGTTCGATTCGGGGCGCAGTCTCGAGGCGGTGATAGCCGAGCTGCGCCGCCGCTGCCGCCGCAACCTGCCGGAACAGATCCGGATCGCGACCGCGTATTACAAGCCCGCTCGCAATCGCAGCACGTTGATCCCGGATTACTACGTTCAGTCCACGGATCAATGGCTGGTGTTCCCGCACGAAGTCGATGGGTTGACTCGCGAGGAGATACTGGCGAACAAGCCGGTGGACGAGAGTTTCTTTACTGCGCGCACCGACGCTGCGCCGCCGGCCGCGAAGCGTTGAGGACGCTCACACCGGACCGTGTCGCTCTTAGCCCAGGACGCTCACACCGGGTCGTGCCGCTCGTAGCCCACCGCTCCCGTGTCATTACAGGATACTTCGACGCGCTCGCTGCGCGAGGCGGTATAGGCCATGTCGAGCAGCTGGTCGACGGTGATGGACGCCGTATGGTCGTACCGCAGCAGGCGGCCGTCCGGCATCGTCATGTACACCGCCACGATCAGATTGCACTGCGTGACGACGATGGACGTCAGTGGATGTCCCGGCAGGGGCTGGGCAGCCTTCTCCACCGGAACCTCGGTTACGAGGGCACCTATGGGCATCGTCTGAACCGAGGGGGTGCTCTGCGCACCTGCCGCCGACTCGGTGGGCCTCGCGCGCACGGTCCGCGGATGAGTCGAGGTCGCGCATCCCGCTAGGATCGCGCTGAGCATTGCCGTAAAAGATATCAACCACCGCATGACGCGATCCTCATTGCACTGTACGTTTTTTAACCAAGCAAGAAGGATGCCAAGGAATATCGGGCCCCTGAGGGCCGCTACGGCTGAAAACGAGCCGCGGATTTCACTTTAACAAGGGGGGCTGCACCATGATTGGGCAGGCGCATGGGGCATATGCTTGGCGAGCGATCAACGCTCGCCTCAGAGTGGGCAGGCATCAGGACCCGTGCTTGGCGAGCATCGACACCCGCTTCAGTGGGCAGGCATCAGGACCCGTGCTTGGTGAGCATCAACACCCGCCTCATAGTGGGCTTCGGGGACCGATGCTGGGGAAGCGGTCAACGGCCCCGCTTCAGGACGCCGCTTGGTCCACGTGCTTCCGCAGGCGCTCGAGATAGTCACCCCGTCGCGCCTCGTCGAGCCAGGCCACCACAAAGCCGTTGCGGACCAATTGCACAATTTCCTCCTTGCTCAAGGTACCTTCCTCGTGCAGCGCGCGCAGGTTGTCGTTCAGGTACGCCCGGAAATACGCAGGGTCATCGGAGTTCACGGTGGCGCGCATGCCGAGTTGCAGCATGCGCCGCAGATGCCCGGCGGTCAGGTCCTGCACGCAGAAACGATTGGACACGGGGCATACGGTGAGCCCCAGCCCACGCTCGCGGATCACCTCGCACAGCGCGGGATCCTCCAGCGAGTTGATGCCGTGATCGATGCGATCCACCCGGATGTCGTGGAGTACCTGCCCAATGTGGACCAGCGTGTTCTTCTGATTTACGTCGCAGTGCATGGTGAGCATGAGCCCTTCGCCGCGGGCGCGGGCAAACACCGCGGCGAACTTCAGCGGCGGATTGTCCTTTTCATCCGAGTCCAGGCCCACCCCCACGAGCCAATGCTTGTACGGCAACGCCTGCAGCAGCGTCTGCATGGCGGACTCGGCGCTCATATCACGCAGGAAACAGAGGATGAGCTGGGTCTCGACGCCCAATTCGGCGGCAGCCTTGTCCTGGGCGCGGCGAATGCCGCGGATCACCGTGTCGAACCCGATGCCGCGCGAGGTGTGCGCCTGCGGGTCGAAGAACATCTCCGCGTAGACGATGTTCTGTTCCTTAGCCTTGAGTAGATAGCGCCAGGTCAGCTCGAAGAAATCCGCTTCGTCCTGCAGCACGTTCATGGCCCGGTAATAGATGGCCAGAAACGAGGGCAGGTCGTGAAAATCGTACGCGCGCAGCAACGCTTCCGGCGAGTCGTACGGAATGTCGATGCCGTTCTTGCGCGCCAACGCGAAGCTCAAATCGGGCTCGAGCGTCCCTTCGAGATGCACGTGCAGTTCCGCCTTCGGCATGCTATCAATGAAGCTGTTCATGATCCGTCCCCTCTAGAAAAGGCTGTAATGTTCAAAATCTCCG
>JALYHP010000031.1 GCA_030799355.1 Pseudomonadota bacterium | reverse complement strand
CCCACGACGAAGACTCGGCCGCGGGCATCCTTGTCGGTCGCGGCGCCGGGGCGTGGAATGGGCATGGTCTGGAGCAGCGGCAAATCGACGTCCACGACCTTCATCGGGTTCCCTCGTTGACATCCGGCGCCGCGGTCACCGGCGCACCGTCCGCTTCCAGCGGAACGGTCCAGTTGTACTTGACCAACCGCAGTTGCGGCGGAGCACCGCCGAGCGCGTAGTGCGTGATCGAACAATTGGCGACATCGCCCTGCGAGTCGATACGCAAGATGTCGGCTTCGGAGAGCTTCTCCAAGAGATAGCGAAAACAGAGGACGACGACCTGGTGTCCCACGATCAGCACCCGGCGGCCGCTGTAATGAAGGCTCAAGGTATTGAGGGCGCTGCGCAGCCGCAGGATCACATCGCACCAGCTTTCACCGCCCGGGGGGCGATGATAAAACTTACCCAGGGCCCGGCGGATTTCGGCTTGGTCGGGATAGAATTTTTCGATGCCCTGACGAGTCAATCGATCGAGGATGCCAAACTCTTTTTCACGCAGCCGCTCATCGACGATGACCGCCGGAGTTTCCTCCGATTGGGCGATATGTCGCCGCACGATCTGCGCCGTGTCGACGGCGCGCCGGTAGGGCGAGGCTAAAATGCATTGCGGCGCCTCAGTCTTGGGTTGATGAGCAAACCAAGCGCCGAGCGCTTGCGCTTGCTCGACCCCGCGATCGCTCAACGGAACATCGACATCGCGGGTGGCAAGCTCGATTCGCTCACGGCCCGAAGCATGTGCCGCATCTCGGGCCAGATTGCCCGCGCTTTCTCCATGGCGTACCAGCCACAGCGCCTGCGGCCATTCGTTCGGATCAATCATGACGGGAGCTTACACGCCGCTCCCGCCGCGTGGGAATCGTCACGCGGCGGCCCCGGCGAGCGGCAGCGATCCGCATCGCATCGGCCGGTACCGTTTTTCCGGTACGCGCGTCGCACCGGAGCGGTTAGCGGCGCAAGAACGTGCTGAGCTTGCCCGAATGGCGGTCCGCGCCCAACCGATCCGCCTCGTCATTGTCCGCCTCGTCCTCGCCAGCCAGCTTGTCGAGCAGACCGGGGCCTACGGTGAGCACGGGCGTTGCGGGCCGGGGAGAGGCGTCGTTCGAGCGAGCCGCCTTGCGGCACCACTGGCGGGTGGCACGCTCACGTTCTTCGTAGCGGACCACGGCATCGAGAGACTTTGGGTAAAATTCGGGTTCCATCGGTTTTCCCCCTCTTCCGAAGCGTACCCGGCCTAGGTTGCAGCGCCAAGCGGGGAATGACTGTTTGCGCTGTGGGACTTTTCCGACGCTCACGCCGCGCGAGCGACGCGGAAATCTCGATCCCTCAAGTAACTGTCGATGGCCTCATCCAAAGGGCGCAGCAACACGCCGCGCGCACTGGTCATCGCACTGTAGGTGGGGCGAAGCGCCGCGTAGCCCAGCTCCGTGACGCACATCGGCCGCAGGCCATGAACCGGAACGCACGCACGCACGGCCGCGCTGCGGGCAAAATCCGCCCACGTGATGGCGCCCTCGTTGGTCAGGTGCCAGATGCCGCAAGCGCCGTCGATGAGCAGATCGAGACACGCATTCACCAGATCCGGCACATAGGTCGGGGACACCACGACATTTTGCGCCGCCACCGCCGCACCGCCGCGAGCCAGCGCGGCGAGCGTCGTCGTCAAGAAGTTGTGCGCGTCCCAGGGACCGAAGAAGGCGCTCGTACGAATCACCAGCGCCGCGGGATGGACCGACAGCACCACGGCCTCCGCCGCCGCCTTGCTGCGCCCATACACGTTCAGCGGGCCGACGGCATCGGTCTCGATGTACGGTGCATGCCGGTTGCCGTCGAACACCAGATCCGACGAGAAGGTGACCAACGGCAACCCACGTTTCGCGCATTCCGCCGCGAGATTATGGGGCCCGTGGACGTTCTCTCTCTGGCACCGCATGACATCCGCCTCGGCATCGTCTACCCGCACATAGCCGGCCGTATTCACCACCGCCCAGGGCCGCACGGCGTCCATGACGTCGGCTACCGAATTCACATGGCCGATGTCCAGTTGCGTGCGATGGGTCGTGACGGCCGGCAAGCCTCGCAGCTCGCACATCCGTTCGAAAGCTTGCCCCAACGTACCCGTCGCGCCGACGATGAGCAGAGGATGAGCCGGTCCGGACGGGTGGGCCTTTGCTGCCGACAGCAGCGAACGCGATTCCCGGGCGGCTTGGTTTTCCGGCTTTCGCACCAGTTTACAGGGCCGTCGCCACCAACCGGGAAGGTCCAACAACGCTTGATGACGCGGCGTGCAATTCGCAGTCAGGTCGCGAATCAGCTGGGCGACGGCGGTGGGCCGCGCGGCGCCGCCGCGCACGTCAAAGGCTCCCGGCTCGTACGCGCCCTTGAACTTCGTGAGTAAGCTGCTCCAATCGTAGCTCCCGAGCAGTGCCCACGAGGTCACGGCGCGGACATCGACGCCCGCCTCCTTCACCGATTGGGCTGCCCGCCATGTCTCGTACAGCCAGCGCATTTGCTCCTCCCGGGAGCAGCCTAGATGCGCCTCCGTAATGGCGAGGGGCAGTCCATAGCGCTGCCATGTTTCGGTCAATAATTCCCCGATTCCCGCCCCGCACCCCTCCGCCACGACTCGCACCGCTTCCACGTCCGCGTAGGTGAGCGTCCCGTTACCGCCGCGGCAGTGCTGCGGAAACAGATCGACGCGATCGTGCAAGAAACGCTCACTGGTCACGTAATAGTTGACGCCGATGAGATCCGGAGGACAAACATGGTCCGCGAACCACGATATCTCCGACGGGTGAATCCCCGTTCCCAGCAGATATGCGTACAAGGGATGATGGCGATCGACCCGCCCGTACAACAGGTCCCACGTAAGCCAACGTCTTTCGTTCTCGAAATCCGCTTGATGGCGAAGCCCCGCCGTACTGTGCACTTTCCCCAGGTCTTCGGTTTGCAGCAGCTGCGCCGCCGGATTGATCCTACGGATGGCCTCCATCGAGAGGACGATTGCGCGGCATTGATTGAGTAATGCCCGTACGAAGGCGGAGTCGTCACGGGCGTGCGGGTACCACAGAGCATACAATCCGCTGAATCGCGCCGTCGTCAGCGGTTCATTGACCGGGGTGTACCAGGTCAGCCATGGAAAGCGGCGAGCCACTGCCGCCGCGTAGGCTGCCAGCTTGGGCGCGAAGTCATCCGCGAGAAGATTGGTGTGCGGGGGACCGCTGCCATGGTGAACCAAGCCTGCGATGGGCGTAACGCCCAACTCTCGCAGACGTTCCAGTTGCCGCTGAGGCCATTGCCAATTCGACGGTCTGCCGGCGCCGGGTTCCGTCAGCTCCCAGAGCACGGGGTAACGGAGAGTGCGAATGCCTAACGAGGCAATCGCCTCCAAGTCCTGTGCTCGCCGATCGTGACCGGTCAGTTCCAACTGACTATGAAAAGCATCACCGATGCGATTTACCGTGCATTCGATCCCCCCCCACAGCTCCATCATCTCGGACATGGGAGGTCAGGCGCTCGCCAAGTCCGCATTCGATTCCGCGACTTGACTGGTGAGCGCTTTCTCGGCCGCCTGCTTTCCCGCGAGGAATGCATGGTCGGAATTGTAATATTCCCATTGGCTGTAGCGGCCCGCGAGGATAATATCGTACTGCTCCAGCCATCTCTGGATGAGTTCGACATTACGCTTTCGCGCGTGGTCGTACACGACATAGGCACAGGGCATGTCCACTTGGTTTTTTACCACGATTTTATCCTCGGGGCGCAGCATCCCGACACGGATGCAATCGGCGATGCACAGCTCGGTCAACGCCTCGCCTTCGCAGGGAAGGGGCTTGCTCGGCGCATAAGTAATCTCGCATGTGATGCCGAAGCCGCCCTCGGGATTGCAATGCGGACTGGCATTTCCCTGCACGAAAATTCGATGAAACACCGTGCTCCCGGCATAATAGATCCAATGCTTGTCCGTGATGGCCGGGCGTGCGATTCCCAAATTGACGCAGCGTACGGAGACATGTCGTAGCCCGCGGGCCGCGGCTTGTACTTCCGCCGGTGCCTCGGAGCCGATCATCGCGATGAGCTTGGGCAACGGAACGGTGCTGATGAGTTGTTTGTAGCGGTAACTGCTGCCGTCCGCCAATACGGCCTCGTGGCGTGCCGGCGACACTCGCTCGACCTTGGCGTTTAGCCGCAACTTGCCCTTGAGCAGCGGTAGAAAGCCGTCCATCAGCGCTTGAAAGCCGCCGCGCAGCGGGTATCCGAAACGCGCGTTCGGACCCACCGGCTTGGCCACGGGACGCAGGGCGCCCTCGATCATCTCCTCCAAATCAGGCAAGGGAACACGTCCGCCCAGCCATGAGGTTTCCATCTCCGAAAGAGGTAGTGCCCAGAGCTTTCGGTTGTAGGGAACCGCGAAGTGCTTGGCAACGCCGGCGCCCCATACCTTGTGAATGAATTCCTCGAAATTCTGCGGCGGCACGGTACCGGTACGAATCGATTTCAAGGGGCCGCCGGCGGTCCGGGGAGCAATGTCCGCAACGCCGTCCGCACAGCAATCCGCCGCTTTGTCGGTGGCGGGGGTGTCGGCAGCGGCGGGCACCGGCGCGTCTTTGATGCTGCCGAAGCGGGCTTCGATGGCCCCCACCAAGCATTCCTTCAAGACTTCCGGAGGCAACCCGTGCAAAGCACTTTGAAACGGATAACGCGTATAGACGCCGTCGGTATATACCCACGCCTCCCGGTCCTGCCAATGTACGTTGTCGCCGAGCAACTTTTCGTACAGTTCATGCACGTAGGGGTCTTTGGAAAACATGATGTGGCCGGCATGATCGAAAGTGAATCCCTTTTCCACGATCGAACGGCACCATCCGCCGACCGTCGGCCCCTGCTCGAGGAGCACGCTCTGCGCATCCAGGTGATGAGCGGCACTCAATCCCGTGGGTCCCGCGCCGATAATCAACGTGGAAATATCGCGCGGGCGCATCGGAACCGCACGCGGCGATGCCTCCTGCGGTTCGGCGGCACGCGGCACGGCGGTATGCGTGGTCACTCGGGCCAGCAAGCTCTGCATCGCCTCGACGGTCGCGTCCCATGACGTGATGGCCACGATCTCATCCATCCTCTCGATTCTACGGAGCCGATCCTCCGCGGTCTGGGATAGCGCCTCCTCGCACGCGCGCACGAAGGCCGCGGGATCGGCGGCGATTCGCACCACTTGGCCGTAGGCCTCGGCCACGTCCACCACGGGAGTGCTGACGATGGGCTTGCGCGCCGCCATGTACTCCAGGGTCTTCGTCGGGCTGATGAAGCGAGTGGCATCGTTGATCGCGAACGGCAACAGGCACGCGTCCCATCCGGCCAGGAATTGCGGAAGCTCCGCATACGCCCGTTGACCGAAGTAATGGATGTTCGCGGCACGCGGAAGCGATTTGGTTGCGATCTTGACGACCGGCCCGACCATCACGATTTGCCACGCCGGACGCGCCGCCGCGAGATGGGCGATGAGCTTCAGATCGATCCGTTCATCGATCACGCCGTAATAACCGAGTTTCGGCGTCCGCAAGGATTGCTGATCGGGGTGCTCGATGCCGCGCTCGCGGGCCGCACCGAAATGATTCACATCGACGCTGCTCGGAAAGCAATAAACCGCGTGATGTTCCTTGGACTTGGCACGGTACAGGCTCGGGCCGCCGGCGAACACCAGGTCCGCGATCTTGAACAAGGCTCGCTCACGCTGTACGAGTTGCTTCGGTGCGTTCAAGAAGGCCGAGAGTTCATCCATGCAATCATAGACGACCGCGGAAGGCGTCAGGCCCTGGATGAGCGGCAATGCCATGGGAGAGTAGAACCACACGACGTAATCCGAGAGGCGCTCGCTCTTTACGAGGCGCTCCACCAATTCCCGAACGGGAGGAATTTGCTGGTCGTGGAAACCCACCGCCTCGACCGGAGTATGGGGACGGCACACCTGGACATTGGCAACCGGGACACTTCGTTCAAAACGTGGCGCACCGGTGTCGTAGACCGGCTCTTCGATGAAATAGACGGGATGTTTCTTGGCCAGCCGGCTCAGAATTTGTTGCGGGCGCTGGAATACGAAGTCCCAACGTAGATGCGAAAATACGATGAATGCCTGGGCCACGATTTTGCTCCTGTGATAAACGTCGTCGTTGGATGCAAGCAGGAGCTAGAGCCAACTACGTCGATCCAGGATAAAATTATCTCGTCTCGTTTGCCGCTGGTAGCACGCTCATTGAGCTGTCGGCGGTCACTGACATGCCGCGGCTCGAGGATGAGTTGGGCTCGAGGATCGGCTATAGTCGGCCGCATGGATATCGTCGCTGCGGATCAATGGGGTTATCCGCGCCCACAACTTCGCCGCGCACATTGGCAATGTCTCAATGGAACGTGGAACTTCGCCTACGATGATGAGCTGCGGGGCCGCGTCCCCGCCGACATCACGATCTGGCCGCACCGAATCGAAGTGCCCTTCGCCCCGGAATGCCTGCGCAGCAATATCCACGACACCTCGTTTCACCGGGCCTGTTGGTATCAACGCGATTTCGAGGTCGATGAGCCGAGCATGAACGGCGGCGCCCTCGCGGGCGAACACGTCGTGCTGCATTTCGGCGCCGTCGATTATCACGCCCAGGTATGGGTCAACGACGAGTTCGTCGCCGAGCATGAGGGCGGCCATACGCCTTTTTCGGCCGACATCACCTATGCATTGCGAGAGGGCGGCAGGCAGCGGCTCACGGTGCGGGTGACGGATGATCCTTTCGATCTGGAGAAACCTCGCGGCAAGCAAGATTGGCGTCTCGAACCGCATGCCATCTGGTACCCGCGCACCACGGGCATATGGCAGACGGTTTGGTTGGAATGCGTCGCGGATGCTCACGTCTCGTCGCTGCGCTGGACTCCGAATCTGGAACGGTGGGAGATCGCGCTGCATGCGCTCACGGCCGGGGCCCTATCCGACAACTTGCGGCTGAGCGTTACTCTTCGAGTGGGTTCGACCGTCCTCGCAAGCGACGAATACGGCGTCGTTCATCACGAAGTCCATAGAAGAATCGGATTGTCCGATCCCGGGGTGGATGATTTCAGGAATGAGCTCCTATGGTCTCCCGAGCGGCCCACGCTCATCGCTGCGGATCTGCAGCTGAAGCGAGACGGCATCGTCATCGACGAGATTTCCTCCTATACCGCGCTGCGCAGCATCAGTACCCAGCGGGAAAAAATCTTGCTCAACGGACGGTCTTATGGCCTGCGCCTGGTCCTCGACCAAGGATATTGGCCAGACACGCTGATGACCGCTCCGTCCGACGGCGCCATGCGCCGCGACGTCGAATTGATAAAGGAAATGGGATTCAACGGCGTTCGCAAACATCAGAAGATCGAAAATCCCCGGTTTCTCTTCTGGGCGGATGTGCTGGGACTGTTGGTTTGGGAAGAGATGCCGAGCGCGTATCGGTTCACCACCCTGGCCATCAATCGCATGCTGCGCGAATGGACCGAGGTGATCGAACGCGACCGCAGTCATCCTTGCATCATCGTTTGGGTCCCGTTCAATGAGTCCTGGGGTGTGCCGGATCTGAATCTGGTGGCCGCCGCCCGGGATGCCGTTGCCGCGTTGTACCATCTCACCCGCACATTGGATCCGACCCGGTTGGTAATCGGCAACGACGGCTGGGAAAGCTCGGCAACCGATATCATCGGCATTCACGACTATGATCCCGATCCGGGCCATTTCCGCGCTCGATACGGTCCTGAGGTGAAACCGCAGGAGCTCGTCGACCGGAGGTGGGCCGCGGGAAGAATTCTGACCCTGGACGGATTCCCCCATCGCGGGCAGCCGATCTGCTTGACGGAGTTCGGCGGAATCGCGCTGCAGGACGCCGCGGCCGCGCCGAGCGGGCAGTGGGGGTACACGCTTGCCAAGGACGCCATCGATCTGGAGCAAAAAATTACCTCGCTCGTCGAAGTAGTGCGCACCACGGCCATGTTCAGCGGATTTTGCTATACCCAATTGACGGATACCTTCCAGGAATCGAACGGGCTGCTCACCGCCGATCGCCATATGAAAATACCGGTCGACAAGATCGCCGCGGCGGTCCGTGGCAATGCCCCGTTGCTGCCGGCGCTCTGACGCAGGCGGGCGCGCCCGTGACATCGGCATGGCGCTTCGACGCGCCACTCCGATCCGGCGCGGCGCTGCGATTCGCGGCGCCTCGAAACCCCCGGCACGCCCTTCGATTCGCGGCACGCCAACCTTGGACACCGCCGTGCTACCGTCGCAGTTCCAATCAGGAAATACGTCCATGGGCAATCGCCTCACCAAAATCTACACTCGCACCGGCGATGACGGCAGCACCGGGCTCGGCGACGGTGCCCGAGTACCCAAGGAAAGCCTGCGCGTGGAAGCCTGCGGCGCGGTGGACGAGGCCAATAGCGCGGTCGGTGCGGTGCTCGCGGCCGCGGTGCCGGTCGCCGTCAGGGACTGCCTGACCGAGGTTCAACATGATCTGTTCGATCTGGGCGGTGAGCTATGCATTCCGGGGCACCGCTCGATTACGCCGGAGCACATTCTGCGGCTCGAAGCGCAACTCGACGGTTTCAACGACGGCCTGCCGCCGCTCAAGGACTTCATTCTTCCCGGTGGCACACCCGCCGCCGCCGCGTGCCATGTGGCCCGTGCGGTATGCCGCCGAGCCGAACGGCGCTGTTGGTCGCTGGCGCGCGTCGAGCATGTCGCCCCCGACGCCCTGAAATACCTGAACCGGCTGTCGGATCTGTTGTTCGTCATCGCGCGCGTGCTGGCCCGCCATGAGGGCGGCAGCGAAATCCTCTGGCGGCATGATCGCGGCAACGGGTAGCCTGCGAGCGCGGCATATGTTTTCCGGTCGAGGCGGAGCGCGGCGTACTCGGGCCGGCTTACGCCACGCTCGCGGCGCGCAGCTGATGTCGGATCTGTTTGGCGCGCAGCAAAAATTTGACGCGTTGGGCGAGCAGTAGGGGATTGACGCCCTTCGAGGAGAAATCGGTCGCGCCCGCCTAAGTCGCGCAGCTCAGATGTCGGCTATGTCAGCGAGAACTGCTGAAAATCCCCGTGAGCGAAGTCACGTTGCGCGCAAAGCGGGGGATACCCGGCGAGGTTATGTTCGATCCGGGCGGGCGCAAGCCGACGCGATCAAGCGGCGTGCCCGGCGCCAGTCGAAGGCCGGCCCCGGATCGGTCTTTCGCCCCGGTGCGATATCGCTATGTCCGACCACCCGATCGCCCGACAGACGGGGGTATGCACGGCACAGGGCCGCGATGCTGTCGGCGAGGGCATGATATTGGGCGGCGGCGTAAGCGAGCGTATCGGTGCCCTCGAGTTCGATGCCGATCGAAAAATCGTTGCACCCTTCCCGACCTTCGAAGCAGGACTTTCCGGCATGCCAGGCACGCTCGGTAAACTTGACGTATTGGGTGATCGCGCCGTCGCGCCGGATGGCCAGGTGCGCGGAGACCCGCATCCCGGCGATTTGCTCGAAGTAGGGATGCGCATCGGTGGGCAACCGGCCGGTGAACAAACGGTCTATCCAAGGCCCGCCGAACTCGCCGGGCGGCAGGCTGATGCCGTGCACGACGATGAGCTCCGCCTCCACGCCGGGTGGCCGCGCATCGCAATTCGGTGAAGCAAGCTGCACCGCCTCGCGCAGCACCCCGTTCGCAACGTCAACCCGCAATCCCCGCCCCCCCTGGTCCGTGGCAGACCATAGCATATGCGACAATCGCCAACCATGAACGCTCATGACCAACGGCTCGACCGTTACGCAACAGTGCTCGTCATTCGCACGCCTCGCGTGCCTCGGCATCCGCGCCGGCCCTGGCGATGAGCGACTCGATGGTCGGCCACGCGGCCGGAGAGGTCGAGCGGGCGACATGCGCGTGACCCGAGTCTACATCGATGCCGTCCTGGCATCGGATACGGTCGTCGAGCTGCCCCGCGAGCCGGCCTCGCATCTCGCCAAGGTCCTGCGGGCCCGCACCGGCGACCCCCTCGTGCTCTTCAACGGTGACGGGCGCGAATATACCGGGGCCGTCGAGCAGGTGCGCGGCGCGCGCGTGACGGCGGTGGTGGGCGCCGCCGCCGAGGTCGATCGCGAATCGCCTTTGGCGATCACGCTGGTGCAGTGTGTGCCGCGCGGCGACCGGATGGATTTCATCATCCAGAAGGCAACCGAACTGGGCGTGGCGCGCATCGTACCGGTCCTGAGCCAACGCAGCGTCGTACGCCTTGATGAAAGCCAGAAGCTGTCGAAGGCCGCTCATTGGCGTGCCGTCGCGGTGAGCGCGTGCGAACAATGCGGCCGCAACCGCCTGCCTCTCGTCCAGATCCCGGCGCCGCTCATCGACTATCTCGCGAATTCGCCCGCCGCGGCCCATCGATTCGTCCTCGATCCCGAACCCGCATCGGCTGCGGCGCCGGGCGGTCTCGACGCCGCGGTGGAGCTCGCCATCGGGCCGGAAGGCGGTTTCGGCGACGGCGAACTCGATGCCTTTCGCCTGGCGGGCTTCAGGCCCGTCCGGCTCGGACCGCGGATCCTGCGAACCGAGACGGCCGCGATCGCCGCGCTAACGTGGCTGCAGACGCGATTCGGCGATATGCAAGGGTAGCCGCGCCGATCCGGCAGGGATGCCCGCGGCCGGCATCATTGCGACGTGACCGATGTCTCCTCGGCGATCATTTCTTCGAGCCGCTGCAGATCGGGAATGAGCGGCGTCTCATTGACCATCCGTACCTGGCAAATCACCGGCGAACGCTCCGGGAAGCTGCGTGAGGGATCGGGTCGCACGACCTCCGCGTTGACCCGCACCAGCTGCGGAAATCCCTGAGTCAGCATGCCGAAATATCCGCTGCGCAACCGGCCCGCGGCGGCGTGAAAGATCACGATCCGGGTACGGCTCGAGACCGTGGGCAGCGCCTGTCCGAACGCGCCTTCGAAGGACACGACCGGCACGCTGCGCCCGCTCCAATCGACGAGACCCGCGTACCACGGCGGGGCATTGGCCATGCCGACCGGTGCTTGATAGCTGATGACTTCCGCAACGCAAGCACGCGGCACGATCAGCCGTTCGCCGGCTAGCGGTACCAGCAGGCTGTACAGTTCGTCGCGCAGACCGTTCACGGCCGCTACCTCGCGACCGCGACACGGCGATTGACGAGCGGCTCGATGGCATCGAGCAGCTGGCTTTCTTGATACGGCTTGCCGAGGTAATCATCGACACCGAGCTCGATGGCCCGGGCTCGATGCTTCTCGCTGACGCGCGAGGTGATCATGACGATGGGAATGTCCTTGAGCCGCGGATCGCTGCGGACGTGGGCCGCCACTTCGTATCCGTCCATGCGCGGCATCTCGATGTCGAGCAGGATGATGTCGGGAAGGTTGTCCTGCAGCAGCGATACGGCGTCCACACCGTCCTTGGCCGTCAGCACGCGCATGCCGTTTCGCTCGAGCAGCCGTTGCGTGACGCGCCGTACCGTGATCGAGTCATCGACGACGAGCGCGAAGGTGCGCCGGTCGCGCTGATCCAGCACCGCGACGTCGGCCGCCTTGGCGCGCCATTCGGAGCGCACCAGCGACCCCATGTCGAGAATGATGACGATGCGCCCGTCCCCCAGGATGGTGGCGCCGGCGATGCCGCGGATCCCGGAAATCTGCGGCCCCAAGGATTTCACCACGATCTCGCGGCTGCCGACCAGTTCATCGGTCACCAGCGCGGTCGAGTGCTCGCCGGCGCGGATCAGAACCACCGACATCGAAACATCCGCTTCGGGCAGGCGTGTCGATCCGAGTCCGACGAACGATCCGAGTTGCTGAAAGCGGTATTTTTGACCGCCGTACTCGAATGGCGGCGCATCCTTGGCGAGATGCCTCGCGACGATATTGCGCGGCAGCCGCACCACCCCTTCGACGGTCGCCAGCGGCAGCGCGTAGACCTCTTCGGCAACGCGGACGATCAATGCCTGGCTGATCGCCAGGGTGAACGGCAGCCGGATGGTGAAACGCGAGCCCTTGCCCACACTCGATTCGATGAACAGGCCGCCGCCCAGCTTCTTGATCTCCGTGGCGACCACATCCATGCCCACTCCGCGGCCCGCCGCCTGGGTGAGGTGCCCGGCCGTGCTGAACCCCGGCTCCAAGATGAGCTGCATGGCCTCTTCGTCGGTGAGCTTCGCGTGCCGATCGACCAGTCCGAGGGAAACCGCCTTCTCGCGAATCAATTTCACATTGATGCCGCCGCCGTCGTCGCTGACCACGATCACCACTTCCGCGCCGTCGCGAGTCAGACTGACCGAAATCCTTCCCACGTCCGGCTTGGCCATCGCGGCGCGGCGGTCCGGCAATTCGATGCCGTGGATGACGGCGTTGCGCAACATGTGCTCCAGCGGCGCAACCATGCGCTCGAGCATTTGCCGGTCGAGTTCCGCGGCCGCGCCCTGAACGACCAGCTCGGCACGCTTGCCCGTGTCGTTCGCGGCTTGCCTCACCAACCGCGTCAGCCGCTGGACATGGCGCTGGAACGGCACCATGCGCGTGCGCATCAAGCCGTTCTGCAGCTCCGTAATGACGCGCGATTGCTGCGTCAGGAGATTCTGTGCCTCGCGGGTCAGCGTTTCCAGCAGACTCTGGATGCTGGCGACGTCACCCGAGGTCTCGGACAGCGCGCGCGAGAACTGCTGCAGGGCGGAGTAGCGGTCGAGTTCCAGCGGATCGAAATCGTTCCGGCGCGAGTCCTCGTCGTGATGTCGATTGAGCACCTGCGCTTCGGTCTCGATTTCCAGGCCGCGCAGCTGCTCCTTCAGGCGCGTCACCGTCCGCGCCAACTCGGCCAAGTTGAAGTCGATGGAATTCACTTGTTGATCGAGGCGTGCGCGGAAGATGCTGACTTCGCCGGCATTGTTGAGCATGGTATCCAGCAGCTCGGCATCGACGCGCGCCATTTCGACGCGCTCCGCCGGCATGCTTTCCCGGCCCGGCAGCACGGCCGCACTGCTGAGCTCGAGATGCGTGATGGAATCCTCGCCCGCAGCCCCGTCCGCGGTGCCGGCGACCGGTGCGAGCCCGTCCGACGCGGCGGCTGACCGCACAGTTTCCGGCGTCGCAGCCGCGGGTTCGGCTACGTGGCGCGCAGGCACGTCGGCGGCGCCCGGCACCGGACCGGTCGGTGACGCTGGCGAAGCGCCCCCCGCCAGCTCATGAATCTGGGCGAGCAGCGCCGTGGCTGGCGGCGGCAGGGATCCCGCGCTCACCAGATCGCGCATCCGCGCCAGTTCGTCGAGGCTCGATTGCATCACCGCGTGGGCCCAATCATCGGCGAGCACCGCGCCGGTATCGATGCGGATGACCAGGGTTTCGAGCTCATGGCTGAGATCGCCCATGGCGGTAATACCCGCCATGCGCGCCCCGCCTTTCAGGGTATGCAGCTGACGCTGGAGCTCTGCCACCCGACCCTTGTCCTTGCGATCGAGATTCCATGCCGTCAGGGAAATCTCGGCCGCCTCGAGCAGTTCGGTCGCCTCTTCGCTGTAGATGTTGGCGATTTCGTGATCGAACTCGTCCGCCGAGGGGGAAATCGGCGGCTCGGCGCCCCCCTTCGGCTCGGCGCCCCCCTCCGGCTCGGCGTCTGCCTTAGGCTCGGCGCGTGCCGGCTCCGACCCCGCCGGAATATCCAGCCGAGGGAGCATCGCCGAGGCGGCGGCGTCGTTGGACACGCGAGCAAGTTCGGCATCGACCTCGGTCTCGAGCTCGCGCAATCGCCCGAGCAGCGTCGCGTGATCGACGAAGAAGGCCGTGGACTCGTTGATGTGAGATATGACCTCGTCGATTGCGCGCACCGCGTCGGCGAGCGTCTCGATTCCGGCGTCCGTCAAGCCGAGTCCGCTGTCGTACACTTTGCGCATGATCTGATTGAGCGGTTCGGTGATACGGATCCCGTGGCGAGCCTCGGCCATCTTGGAACTGCCGCTCAGGGTGTGTATCGCGCGATATATGGACTCGGGCAGGTGATGCGGAGCCGGCTGGCCCGCTCTCTTGTTCAGATACTCACGGATCTCCGCCAAGTGACTCGAGGTTTCCTTGCTGTAGATGTCGTGCAGCATGGGATCCATGGGCGCGGGACCGACGGCGGCATGCTCCGACCTGGGAGCGGCCGGTGAAGCCATGTCCCGCGCATCGGCACCCGGCGCGCGAAGATCCGCCGCAGCGCCGCCCCGCGGCTGTTCGCTCGCAGCGCCTGGTTCGGTCGCCGCCTCGGGCAGGACAGGGGCCGCGGTGTCGGCCGCCGGCCCCACGACCTCCTCGGGCGGCTCGGCAGCGCTCTCATCCACGGCGTGCTGGCCAAAGATCGGGGCCATCGGTGTGGCCGAGGCGGGCGCCGTCGAAACGGGCTCCGGATCGCTCGTCTGCGCGCTCTCGGCCTCGCAGGCTGCCGCCGGCTCGGGAGCGGTGGCCGGGGGCGCTTCGGAAACGGGCGCCGCGAGCGGCTCCCCGCGGCCATCGGCGAACGCAAATACGCGAGCCATGATGTCATTCACCGCGCCCGCGTCTGCTCTGCCGGTTTCCAGCTGTTCGACGAGCTGCGGCAGGGCGGCGACGGCGGCGCGAAGCAGGACCATCATGCTCGGGCTGCGCGACAAGGTCTTATCGATGATCCGGTTCAACAAATTCTCGATGGACCATCCGAATTCGGCGATCAGCCCGGCGCCGACCATGCGGCCGCTCCCCTTCAGCGTGTGGAAGCTTCGGCGCAAGATACCCAACGCTTCTTGATCCATGGGATTTTGATCCCACATGGGAAAACTTCGTTGGATCGATGCGATTTCTTCCTTGGCCTCCTCGATGAACAGCTCTACGAACTGCGGATCCACCGCGTCCGTCTGCGGCATCGAGACCAGCGGATGAGTCGAGGCTTGCATGTCCTTCCGCTGCCCGATGGCCACCGTCACGCCGGGATCCAATTCGATCGTGCCGGCGATCGTCTCGCCACCGGCGAGATCCAGATTCGGTACCCGCGTCAGCGCTTCGTCGGCCAGCGCCTTGATGCACATCTCGGCGTTGTCCAGCATGTACCACGGATCGTTGCGTCCGTTCTGCAATGTCTCCATGTAGTACTCGATGCTCACGATCGCATCGGCAATGCGCTCTAGGCGTAGCGCGTCCGGCGCGGGTGCTCCGGGCTCGATCAGCTTGCGCACCTCCGCGCCGATGGCGTCCATCAGTTCCACGGCCCGTCCCTTGCCGAGCATCAACAGGCCGGCCGTGATGCCGCGCAGCAGCTGCGGCACGTTGTCCAGTCCCTGCGGCGGGAATTCGGCGGGTTTCTGTACGGAAACCGACACCGCTTCCTTGATGCGCGCCAGATTGACGATGCATTCCCGCAGAACGGCCTCGCTGACCTGACGGAATTCGTGGTCCTCATTGGCCGGAAAATCCGCCCTGGTCGACGCCGCGGGCAATATCAGGCGTACCAGCTGCTCGTCGAGGCTGTCCTCGACCGACAGCAAGACGCCCGCAATCTGCACCAGCGCGGCTTCCGAGGGCTCCTTCCCCTCGGCGACGATGCCGGAGAGTTCCGAAACCTCCTGCTGAACGCGCTGCCGCAGCTCGCCCAACCCCAAGACACCCAGCGTATCGCTGATTTTTTTCAATAAGTCGAGCTGCGGGATGAGCTCATCGCTGCGCCCGCCGCCGCGCCGTACGAAGATATCGAAGACGTCTTTCACCTTCGAAAGATCTTCTTTGATCGCGGCGGCAACCGTGCGCATCAGTTTCACGCTGGGCGCCGACAGGCTCTCGCGTTCCTGTTCTATCGTATCGTCGACGGGCAGCAGTTCGGAGAGCCGAAACGACGCGCGGACCGCGGCGATGCGTCCGCCGCCGGCGGATGCGCGCGCAACGTAATAGAGCAGATTATTGAGAAGATCGACCGGCGGATTTTCGCAATAGCGCGACTCGCCGATCTCGTAAAGAACCTTGATCTGCCGGTCCGCTTGGCCCAGCAAGCGTTTCAAGGTGGCGCTGCTCTCGATGCCGTTGGCGCGCACGGCCTCCAGCAGCGCACCGACCACCCACCACAGTTGGAACACCGGCTGAGTGGTGGCGATCTGTTCGAGCTTTTCGGCTACTTTTGCCAGAATTTCGAGATTCTGTACGGTTCGTTCGCCGCGGATATAGCCCAGCAAGCCGATCTGGAACCGCGGCCGCAGGCGCCTTGCCCACTGCACCACCGTGATCGTCCGGTCGGCTTGCTCCGATTGCGGCTGCGCGGGCTGATCGGATTTCAGGTTGAGCAGCAGCAGCGTCCCTTCCGACAACAGCGAGCTGCCGCGCACCGAGCGCAAATCGTTGAGCAGCGGCAAGAGCACCAACGCGAGATCGCGGCCGCCGGATAAAACGCGTTCCAGATACGTCGGCAGCTGCACCATCGCGCGCATGAGCGCATCGAGGCCCTCTATCTGCCGCTTGTGGTCGTTGCCGGCAACCAGGATATATCGCGTGACGTATTCCATCTCCTCGGCGAGAAGAGCGGCCCCATAGACCTCGACCATGCGCAGCACGCCGTGCGCCAAGTGCAGCTGGTCGGCGCATTTCTCGAGGAATGCGCTCTGGTCCGTTCGCTCCGCGTACGACTCGAGCGCGGCGCGAGCCTCGTTGAGCGTCGCCGTCAGCTCCTTGGCGACGATATGAAAGGTTTGCGAACTGATGTCGGTCATGCAGGGCTTCGAAAATTGCGGACTAAGCGCCGACGCCGCTGGCCTTGCGCGCTCTATCGGCATTGGCCACGATCAAGGGACCCGGCGGTGCCGGATTCGGGGACGCGCTACCCGCGGCGGCCGCGGCCGCGGCGGCGGTCGCGGAAGCCTCGCCGGAACCAGGCAAACGGAAGCCGGCGACCGACTTGCGTAGCTGCGCCGACAGCGCCGCGAGCTTCGCCACGGAGGTCGATGTGGCGGTCGAGCCCTCGGCGGTTTGCGAGGAGATTTCGCGCACCACTTGCATGTTCTTGGAGATGTTTCCGGACGCCACGGCCTGCTGCCGAGCGCTGGCGGAAATATTTTGCACCAAGCTCGCGATCTGATTCGACACTTGCTCGATCTCTTCCAGCGCGGCGCCGGCGTTCTCCGCCAGCAATGCGCCGCCGACCACGTCGGTCGTGCTGCGTTCCATCGACACCACGGCTTCGTTGGTATCGGTTTGAATGGTGCGCACCAGCACCTCGATTTGTTTGGTGGCATTGGCCGCCCGTTCGGCCAGCCGCTGCACTTCATCGGCAACCACGGCAAAGCCGCGTCCCGCCTCGCCCGCCATGGACGCCTGAATGGAGGCGTTCAGCGCCAGGATGTTGGTTTGCTCGGCGATATCGTTGATGAGTTCGACGATGTTGCCGATCTCCTGCGAACTTTCTCCGAGACGTTTGATGCGCTTGCTGGTCTCTTGGATGGTTTCGCGTATGGCATTCATGCCGTCGATGGTGCGGCGAACCGCGTCACCGCCCTTATGCGCGATATCGACCGAATGCCGGGCGACGTCGGAGCAGCGCTCCGAATTACCGGACACCTCCTCGATGGAGGCCGCCATGTCCTCCATGGATTCGCTGGCGGCGGAAATTTGCCGGGACTGCGCGCCGCTCGCTTTGACCATGTGCGCCGCGGCGGCTTGCGTCTGCTTGGCCGCGCCGTCCAGCTGAATGGCGCTCTCGTTGATGGTCGCGACGAGCTCGCGAAGCGCTTCGATGGCGTAGTTGATCGAATCGGCGATCGCGCCGGTAATGTCCTCGGTCACCGTTGCCTGCACGGTCAGATCCCCGTCGGCCAAGCTGGAAAGCTCATCCAGCAAGCGCATGATGGCCTCCTGGTTGCGTTCGTTCTCGCGTACTCGCAGTTCGGTGTTACGCCTTGCGCTCACGGCTTTCAGGAACACCCAGCCCAACCCGCCCAGCGCCGCGCCGGCGAGCGCCAAGAGGATCAAGACCAGGCTCTTGTAGCGGGGGCCCGGATCGGAAGCGGGCGCCGGCTCGCCGAGTACGGACGCCAGGCCACTCGACAATCCCGGCAGCGTCCGCGCCGCGGTTTGGGCGCTCGCCAGCGCTTCGGCAGCACCAATCGCCTTGCGCACCCCCGCGGCAAATTGTTGATTGCGTTGCACCACCGTCCTCAGCCGCTGTTCGGCATCGGTCCCGGTCACCCGCGACAGAGCCAGGCCCGACTCTTCCCCCGACAGGCCGCGCATCACCTGGTTCAAGAACTCCAAGCTGTCGGCCAACCGCTGAGCCGCTGGCGCGGCGTCGCTCACGCCCGAGCTCAACCCACCCAGTTCTTGCTGGACGCGTTGCACCGTGAGTTCGAACCGTTCCAAATAGCGGCTCATGCCCTCGAGCTTTTGCGCGCCGACCGCGCTCGCCAGGTCACCCAGTTCGGACAGCAGCTTCGGCGCGAGTTCGCGAACCTCGAGGTTCGCGCCCTGAATGGCTTCCACGGCGCTGCGCGCCTCACCGACCCGGGCCGCGGCATCGCTCAATATGTTCCAAGCCGGTTCGTCCGCGGGCGCCTTCGCGGCGGGCAATGTGTCGCGCAGCCCTTTCACGCGCGCGGCGCTCTTGGCCAGCGCATCGAAGGCGCTCGCTTCGCCACGCAGGGCATTTTGCGCTTCGAATGGAATGCGCTGCACGATCAACGACAATTGCTCGGCCGACGCGGCCGGCGCGACGGTGCGGGTCAGGGCGGTCAGCAGCGCCGCCGCCGCGATGCACACCACGACCAGGGCGAGCAGTACCGGCAAAAGGCTCGCTCTCGATGCAAACGGGGTGTCTCGCGTACTCATGGGGATGATTTCCGGCAGCTCAGCTCGCGGCCTGTAAGAAGCCCTGGCTCTCCACCAAACTCTTCAAACTCAACACCGGCCACACCTCGCCGCCGCGCCGAAAGGCGCCGGCAAGGTAGCTATCGCAACGGATCACCGTCGGCGGCGGCTCCGCATTGAACTCCTGTTCGGCAAATCGTCTGAAGCCCAAAACCTCGTCCACCATCAGTCCGGCGGGAATTTCCCGGTGATTGACCACCACGATGCGTGTATTGCGGCCCGCCGTGGTCGCCCCGCTGCCGAGAAAGTGCCGCAGGTCGAGCATGGGCAATAATTGGCCGCGAATATTGGCGAGGCCCTTCACCCATGTTTTTGCGCCCGGAATCCTCGTTACCGCCGCGGGGTAGCCCAGGACCTCCCGGGTCTCCTCGCGAGCCGCCAGAAACGTCTCTCCGCCCATCCTGAAGGCCACCCCCACCCATTCCTGACCGGCGTCCCTATCCGGCGCATTTGCGGCGGTTACGGTGCGGCTTCGCTTCTCCAATTCCTTGAGCAGTTCGAACGGCCGGTCGCGTAGGCTCCGTAAGGTGGGGTCCGTACCGGACATCGAGCCGGTCATGTGGCCAGCGCGGCCTGAGCCTTCTCGACCAACGCCTGCGCCGAGACCGGTTTGACCAGATAGTCCACCGCACCTTGGCGCAGACCCCATACACGGTCCGTTTCCTGGCCCTTGGTGGTCACCATGATGATGGGGATCAAGCTGGTTTCGGGATCGTTGATGAGCATGCGCGTCGCCTGGTAGCCGTTGACGCCCGGCATCACGATATCCATGAAGATCAAATCCGGCTTCATGGCCTTTGCCTTGCGCACCCCTTCCTCGCCGTTCTCGGCCGCGGCGGTCTTGAAACCGTGCTTTTCGAGCGCCTTCTGCATGACGAAGACTTCGGTGGGTGAGTCATCGACTATAAGAATCAGTGCCATTCTTGGATTCTCCGTCATTTCCCGACGTGTGCTTCGATCGCGCCCAGCAGTTCATCTTTGGTGAAGGGTTTCGTCAGATAATGTTCCGACCCCACGATACGGCCTCGGGCCCGGTCGAACAAACCATCCTTGCTCGACAGCATGATGACCGGGATCTGCTTGAACACCTTGTTGTGCTTGATGAGCGAGCAGGTTTGGTAGCCGTCCAGACGCGGCATCATGATATCGACGAACACGATATCCGGTTGGTGGTCCGCTATCTTGGACAGCGCATCGAACCCGTCGACGGCCGTGAAGACCTCGCAGCCTTCCTTGGTCAATAGAGTTTCGGCGGTCCGCCGGATGGTTTTGCTGTCGTCGATCACGAGAACCTTGAGTCCCGTGAGTTTCGGCTTTCCGTTAGTGATCGCACTCTCCATGAAACCGCCCTCTTCAGGCACCCGGCTGCTTGCTCTAGGTGCTGGAATCTTGTGGGCTTTTTAACATATCCGGGGCATGCAAGCCACGGTACGGGGTCGACATTTCGAGGCAACGGCGCGTAAACATCGGTGGCGTGGTTCACAGTTTTCCCATCAGGCCGGTCACGCCGCTTGTTAGACTTGGCACACACCGTCCGGATCAACGCCCAAGGACCCCAGCATGTCGCCCCGAGTTCGTCTCGTCGTGGTCATGGACCCCATCGAAGATATCAAGCCCGCCAAGGACAGCACGCTCGCGATGCTATTGGCGGCGCAAGCGCGCGGCTGGGAAATCTTCTACGCGGAACAGAAGGACCTGTACCTGCGTGACGGGGTCGCCTTCGCACATCTCGCGCCTATCGAGGTCTTCGATCATTTGCGGACCTGGTTCACGCGCGGCGAGGCCGCGGTGGGCCGATTGGGCGCCTACGACGTCATCCTGATGCGCAAGGACCCACCGTTCGATACCGAGTACATCTATAGCACCTACATCTTGGAGCGCGCCCAAATGCAAGGCGCTCTGGTCTGCAACAGCCCGCAGGGGCTGCGCGACATCAACGAAAAGGTGTACACGGCCTGGTTTCCGGAATGCTGCGCACCGACTCTCATCACGCGCGACATGCGTGACATGAGCGCGTTCCTGAGCGAACACGGCAAAGCGGTCTGCAAACCGCTCGATGGGATGGGCGGCCGCTCCATCTTCGTACTCGAGCAAGGCGACAAGAACCGCAACGTCGTGTTCGAGACGCTGACCGAATACGGTACCCGCTACGCCATCGTGCAGCGCTATGTTCCCGAGATCGTGACCGCGGGCGACTGCCGGGTGATCCTGGTCGACGGCGACCCCGTGCCGTTCGCGCTGCAGCGCATGCCCGATGCCGCTGACCACCGCGGCAACCTCGCGGCCGGAGCACGCGCCGAGAGCCGGCCGCTCAATGACCGAGACCGCTGGCTGTGCTCGGTCATCGGGCCTAGACTGAGACAGGCCGGAATGATTTTCGTCGGTCTGGATGTGATCGGCGACTACGTCACCGAGATCAACGTGACCAGCCCCACGGGCATCCGCGAACTGGACAGAAAGCATGGTATCGATATCGGTGGAATGCTCATGAGCGCGATCTCGAGCATGCTGGGAGGCCCGTGAATCCGGAGATCTCCAACAGCCTGGGAACCGGCCTGCCGCCGGCCGGCGACAGAATGCTGACGACCTGTTTCTTGGCCGCGCTGTTTCACGGGATCCTGATCCTGGGCGTTACCTTCAGCGGACCGCGCAACGGCTCGGGTGGGCCTGACGCTCAGGCGTTGGAGGTCGTGCTCGTCAATGACCGGATCCCGAAGGCAACCGACAACCCGAACGCCCGCTATGTCGCCCAGCGCACTCAGCTCGGTTCGGGCAGTGCCTCGAGCGATGAGCGCACCATGATCCCGAAGTCCGCGCCGGTGCCCGATCGGAGTGGTAGCCGGGGCGGCGAGGGCCTCGCAAGCCTGCAATTCGGCCAAGACACCGGCGATGACGAACTGGTGGCGACGCGTGCCGCGGCGTCGCGAGTGCTGTACTTCGCGGCACCCACCGCCGCCAACGACGCATCCCTGCCGGAACCGCTGGAAAAGGGACCGGACCTGGACATGACCCCCAACGATGAGGGCATCGAACTGCGCCTGCGCGGCGAACCAAAGCATCGGTTATGGATCGCGGCGGATACCCGCGAATCGGACGTCGCGGTGTATTTGGACGGCTGGCGCCGCAAGATCGAGCGTGTAGGTACCCTTAATTTCCCCGATGTGGCGCGACGCAAGCAGCTCTCGGGCACCCCGGTCATCGAGGTCACCATCCGGGCCGACGGCAAGCTGCTCAGCACGGTGGTTCGCCGCAGCAGCGGCCATGCGGAAATCGACGAGGCCGCGGTCAGGATTCTGAAACTTGCGGTCCCTTACGACCCGTTTCCGAGCGCTTTGAACGCCAAGCACGACCAGATTCGGATCGCTTACGAGTGGCAGTTTCTGGGCGGCGCGTCGCAAGGTTCCGGCGTGTTCTATGCTGAACCGGGCGCTCCCGCCCCGCAATGAACCTCAACCTTCGGTGCACCTCACATGAGCGATTCGAGCTATCTGACGAACCAACTGCTGATCGCCATGCCCACCCTGGACGATCCGAACTTCGCTCGGACCGTTGCACTCATATGCGATCACAGCGCCCGCGGCGCCCTCGGTTTGATCCTGAACAAGCCTCTGCCCATGCGCATGGCCGACATATTCGAGCAGCTTGAAATCCAGCTCGGGACAGGCCCCTTGAGCCGGCAACCGGTGCTGCGGGGCGGACCGATGCAAACCGATCGCGGATTCGTCGTTCATCGCGCCGGCGGTAACTGGGATTCGACACTGAAGGTGTCGCAGTCCATCCATGTCACCACCTCTCGGGACATCCTGGCGGCGATGGCGCGCGGCGAGGGTCCGGCCGAGGCCGTCGTGGCCTTGGGATACGCCGGCTGGGAGGGCGGGCAACTCGAGGACGAAATCCGCGCGAACGCGTGGCTCTGCGCCCCGGTGGAGTCGAAGATCATTTTCGATCTACCCTTCGAATCGCGGTGGCATGCGGCGGCGTGCCTCTTGGGGGTCGAGCTGTCGCGCATCAGTCCGATCGGCGGCAATGCCTAAAAGCCCGCAAACCCGCCGTGGGTGATGGCCCGAGGCCGCCCGCGCAACTCGTGCTGGCATTCGATTTTGGCCTGCGCCGTATCGGCGTCGCCTGCGGCGATAGCTTGAGCCGCGTCGCGAGTCCCCTCGCCGGCATCGCCAATGGCGCCCGCGGACCGCGTTGGGATGCCGTGGATTCGCTGCTGCGCGACTGGCAGCCCGCCCTGCTCGTGGTCGGGCTACCGTATAATGCCGACGGTTCCGAGAGCGCGATGAGCGAATCGGTCCGGGCGTTCGTCGGCCAATTGACGCGGCGCTATGCGCTGCCCGTACGCCTGGTCGATGAGCGTTATTCCTCGCTGGAAGCACACAGCCGCCTCAAGGCGGAGCGTACGGCCGGTCTACGCAAGCGGCGGGTAGCGAAGACGGACGTCGATGCGGCCGCGGCGTGCGTTATCTTGGAACGCTGGTTTACCGAATCCGAATAGTAAGAGCCTGAGGCGCATATGCGTTCGCAACAAGACAGCGCGGGGGGCCTGCGCCATCTGATCACACTCGACGGGCTGCCGCGCGACGCGCTCGTCACCCTCCTCGACCGCGCCGAAAGCTACCGGCGCCTTCCCGGCCAGCCGGCCTACGAGGGACGGGAGCTGGCCGGAGTCACCGTGGCCAACCTGTTCTTCGAGCCGAGCACCCGCACACGCGCCTCCTTCGATCTCGCGGCTCGCCGCCTGGGGGCCCAGGTGGTCAATCTCGACCTGCAGTCGAGCTCGCGCGTCAAGGGCGAGACCCTGTTGGATACGATCTATACGCTCGAAGCCATGAACACCGACGTGTTCGTCATCCGCGACTCCGAAGCCGGGATGCCTGAATTCCTCATCGACCATGTAGCCCCGCACGTGTCGGTGATCAGCGCGGGCGAAGCGCATGTGTCGCACCCGACGCAAGGGTTGCTGGACGTGCTCACCATACGCACCCACAAGCGCCGTTTCGCGGGACTGAAGGTCGCCATCGTGGGCGACATCAAGCACTCTCGCGTCGCGCGCTCCGCGGTACATGCTCTGACGACCTTGGGAACGGCGGACGTCCGCTTGGTCGCGCCGGAGGCGCTGCTGCCGCCCGACGATGAATTTCCCGGCGCACAGCGCTGCACACGCATGGAGGAGGGCATCGTCGGCGCCGACGTGGTGATGATGCTGCGCATTCAAAAGGAGCGAATGGCGCACAGCGCGTCGCTCGACGACGACGCCTATTTTCGCGATTTCGGCTTGGACGCCAAGCGGCTGAAGCTGGCCTCGCCGAGCGTGCTCGTGATGCATCCGGGCCCGATGAACCGCGGCGTCGAGATCTCCTCGGAAGTCGCCGATGGTCCGCGCTCCGTCATCCGCGAACAGGTCAACAACGGCGTCGCCGTGCGCATGGCGGTGCTCACGTCCATCGCAGCGACGCTGACGCGGCATCGCCGGCCGCTGTGACGGCCAGCGCCGGCCACGAGCCGCCGCGCGCCGAGCGAATCGCACGCCCTCGCCGCATCGTCGCGGTGCACCGCGCCGTTCGCCTACGCGCCCGGGATCGGCTCGGACAGGGGCCGCGTCGCGGGCGGGTGCTCGAGTTCCATCAACGCTTGGCCCATGCGAACGTATCCACCCTCGATGAGGGAGGCGCTCAACGCGGCCCCGCGCGGGACGAAGACGATGATGGTCGAGCCATGTTCGAACCAGCCCATTTCTTCGCCCTTGGCGAGGGGCTCATCGCAGGGGATGAGATTCGGCCCGCGATATCGCAGGTGCAATCGCACATCCAGGAAGCGCAGACGGATGCTGGCGACCAATATCGCGGCTACCGGCACCAGCGTCACGACGGCGCCGGCGGGCAGTCGGCAGCGAATGACGGCGCGCTCGTTCTTGCAGAATAGTTTTTCGACCCGCCGCAACGCAATGGGGTTGACGTTCCAGGTATCGCCCGAGATGTAGTTGACCTGCTCGACGCGGCAGTCGTAGGGGGCATGGAACCGGTGATACATGCTCGAGGTGAGCCGCAACGTCGCGTAGCAGCCGCCCTGGTAGTAGCGCGCGAGTTCCGGGTCGCCCAACAGGTCGATCACGGCATACGGAAATCCCTTGGCCTGCACCACGCTGCCGTCCGTGACCGAGCCGCAGGCGCCGACCAAGGCGTCGCAAGGGCTCGTCAGCACGGCCGGATTCCCGTCGATGGGCCGCGCGCCCGCCTTGAGTTCGCGCGTGAAGCAGTCGCGCAGGCTGGCGAACCGGGTATGCTTCGCATCGCTCAAATCCAGATCCGAGAACAGCCGCCACAGCCCGATGCAAGCGGCGCACACCCAGCGATTCTCGACCCCGCTCAGCCAGCCGACGAACAGGGTGAGCCAACGCCGGGGAATACGGTTGGTGAGCAGGAAATTCAGATCCTCGTGCTGGACGATCCGGCCGATCAACGAGCGCGCAGTCATCGTAGTGTCATCCGACTGAAATATAGTGGAACGCAGTGATCAAAGCGATTCTCCTTTATGTCGTGGGTGCATGTGCCGTGGGATTGGCGCTGCATAAGCTTCGGGCACGCTTGCAGCTTTCGCGGGCCAAGCATCGCTCGCTCGCCGGGCATTCGCGCATGGCGCGTCGATTCGCGTCGATGGTCCCGTTTTATGAATACGGCGCGGCGCAATTCTTCCGCGCCGATTCGGCGCCGGACCATGTTGCCGCCGCCCGCCGTGCCGGGTTCATGCGCCTGTCGGCCGAATTCGCTGAGCGCTTTCGCGAGACCGCGGATCTCACGGAGGACGTCATGGACGGCGCGGCGGACCTGCAATTCACCTCGCGCTATCGCGTGCCCTTCCAATTCAGCCGCTTCGTCCGGGAACACCTCAAGTCCGGTGTATTCCTCCAATCCTCCTGCGGCGTCACGGTCACCGATTTGGACGGCAATCGCTTCTACGATCTGGCCGGCTCCTACGGCGTCAACTTGTTCGGGTACGATTTTTACAAGGAGTGCATCGCCCGCGGCAGCGAACGAGTGCGCGACCTGGGACCCGTGCTCGGCGCTTACCACCCGGTGGTTGCCTTCAACATCCGCCGGCTGCGGGAGATTTCCGGGCAGGAGGAGGTTTCCTTCCACATGTCCGGCACCGAAGCCGTGATGCAGGCGGTACGCCTGGCTCGGTACAACACCGGACGAAGCCACCTGGTGCGATTTTGCGGCGCCTATCATGGTTGGTGGGGCGAGGTTCAACCCGGCGTCGGCAATCCCGTCACGGCGCGCGAGACCTATACCTTGAAGGACATGGATGGCGCCGCCCTGCAGGTACTGCGCAGCCGGCGGGATATCGCCTGCGTCCTGGTCAATCCGCTCCAATCGCTGCATCCGAACCTCAACGCGCCCGGCGATTACACGCTGGTCGACAGCAGTCGCAGCGCGCACTTCGACCGGGTGGCCTATTCGACGTGGCTCGGCAAGCTGCGCGAGGTGTGCAGCGAGCGTGGCATCGTGCTCATATTCGATGAGGTGTTCGTGGGTTTTCGACTGAGCCCGGGCGGGGCGCAGGAATATTTCGGCGTGAAAGCCGACATGGTCACCTACGGCAAAACCGTCGCCGGCGGCCTGCCGGTCGGCGTCCTGTGCGGGAGCCACCGCTTCATGCGCCGCTTTCACGATCATCGGCCCGCCGACGTCTGCCTGGCCAGGGGCACGTTCAACGCCCACCCGTACGTGATGGGCGCCATGTTCGAATTCCTGAAACGGCTCGATAGCGAGGCCATCGGAAACCTGTATCACGGCTTGGACGCCGTTTGGAACTCGCGCGCCGCGGCGCTCAACGAGCGTCTGCGCACGGCGCAATTGCCGCTGCGAGTGGCGAATCTTTCCTCGATATGGACGATCTGCTACCCGCAGCCGTCGCGCTACAATTGGATTCTTCAATATTACCTGCGCGCCGCCGGCCTAGCGTTGAGCTGGGTGGGTACGGGCCGAATGATCTTCAGCTTGAATTACACCGATGCTGACTTCGAGGCGGTGAGCGATGCCATCGTGTCGGCCGCGCAGGCCATGCAGGCGGATGGTTGGTGGTGGGCGCCTCCCCAACTCACCAACAAGTCCATCCGCCGCGGCCTCCTCAAGGAGATGATTCAAGCGTGGCGCTCTTCGCCCATGGGATCCATGAGTTCACCGCGCAGCAGGTGAAGCGGCGCCTTGCAGTAGAGCTTGGCGTCATGGAACGGGTCCGTGATGATCTTCGCGAGCCATACCAATCCGGTTTGCACGTTCTTCAAGAAGAACAGCTGGACCGTACGGAACGCCAAGGCGCCGATGCCGACGACCAGCCACATCTCACCCACATCGCGCATGAACGGTTCCGCGCCGGTATGGGGCTCGAACAGGCCGAACAGCGTCGGGTTCAGCCACAGCGCCACGGGGGCCAGCACCCATACCAGATGCAGGATCACCTTGCGGCGCAGGTTGTAGCCCACCTTGATCGCTTCCTTGTGCTCGTGGGTGGCCTGATTGACCTCATCGTAGCCCTTGGGCTCGAAGAAGAAATGCCCGGACTGGCGGCTGACCATGGCGACCAGCCAGCCGATGAGCGCTGCGGCCACCGGATCCTTGAACAACATCACGTAGGCAACCAGGAAGCTGATGGCGCTCAAGAAATGCAGCGATTGATTGATGCGGCTGTGGTGGTAGTACCGATGGTCGTCCCAGCGCTGGGTTCGCAGTTCGGCCAAGAAGCTTTGCATAGAAATTCCTCTTCGTAGTTACGTCGTCATTGCTCGAAAGGCGGACATGAAGCAAATATAGGATTCGCGTTACAGGAGCGTTACAAGGGCGGCGTTCCGCTACGGCGGTCACGTTAATCGCAGCGCGGGATGCTCACGTTCACACGTTCGTCACGTAGAAATGCGACCTTCGACGGTCATGAGGATCATGATCGTTACCGATGCTTGGTTTCCGCAGACCAATGGCGTGGTGCGCACGCTGGCTCAGACGGCGCAGTGGCTCGGCCGTTTTGGGCACGAAGTTCGCATGCTGACGCCCGGTGACTTCCGCAGCATCGGCTGTCCGACCTATCCGGAGATCCGCTTGTCGCTCCTGCCGCGCAAGCTCGTGGAGCGCAGTATCGAGGAGTTTTCGCCGCAGGCGCTGCACATCGCGACCGAAGGTCCGCTCGGTCTCGCCGCGAGGCGCCATTGCCTGAGGGGCAGCTTGCGCTTCACGACCTCGTACCACACCCAATTCCCGCAGTATCTGCGGGCGCGCTTCCCCATTCCCCTCGCCGTTTCCTATTGGGCGCTGCACCGCTTCCATGGTGCCGCGGAGCGCTGCATGGTCAGCACGCCCTCGCTGCGCAAGGAATTGGAGGCTTGGGGCTTCAAGAATCTGGCTGGCTGGCGTCGGGGCGTGGATACCGAGATGTTCAAGCCCGGCGCAAAAGATTTCCTGTCCCTGCCGCGCCCCATCGCCGCCTATGTCGGGAGGGTGGCGGTCGAGAAGAACGTCGAGGCCTTTCTCGGCATGCCATGGGATGGCAGCAAGATCGTCATCGGCGACGGGCCGGAACGAGCACGACTGCAGGCGCTGTATCCACGGGCCGTATTCACCGGTTTTCGCTTCGACGAGGACCTGGCCGCTCACCTGGCGGCGGCCGATGTCATGGTCTTTCCGAGTCTCACGGATACCTTTGGGCTGGTCAACTTGGAGGCCATGGCCTGTGGCGTCCCGGTGGCCGCCTACCCGGTCAACGGACCCATCGACGTCATCGAGGACGGAGTGACGGGCGCTTTGGACCACGACCTGGAGAAAGCCGCGCGCCGCGCGCTGGCGCTCGATCCCAGGGTTTGCCGCGAGAACGCCGTGCGTCGCGGCTGGGACGAGAGCGCCCGCGAATTCGAGGCCAATCTCGTGGCATGCCATTCGAACCAGTCGCCGCGCCGGGACGCATGGCGCCTGGAGCCGGCCCGGGGAGTGGCGGCGGCGACCGGTTGGGAATCTAGCCGAAGTTGATCTTCGCCTCGAGGTTGGTGCGCGAATCCGCGCTGGTCAGCGCCTGCTCCAGTTCGATCCGGCCCTCGCGCACCAGGTTGTACAGCGAACTGTCGAAGCTCAGCATGCCGCGTTCCGTGCCGGTGCGGATGGCCTCCTTCACCCCGATCACATCGCCCTTCTTGATGAGCTCGGCGACGTGGGGCGTATTGACCATCACTTCCGAAGCGGCCACCCGCTGGCCGCTCTTCGCCAGCACCAGACGCTGCGAGAGGATGGCGCGCAGGTACTGCGACAGATCGAGGTATATCTGATTGTGCTGGTCGCGCGGGAACATGTTGATGATGCGATCCAGCGTTTCGGCGCAATTGTTGGCATGCAGCGTCGCTATGCACAGGTGCCCGGTCCCGGCCAGAGCCAGCGCCGATTCCATGGTCTCGCGATCGCGAATTTCCCCCACCAGGATCACATCGGGCGCCGAACGCACCGCGCTGCGCAGCGCGCGGGCGAAAGATTTCGTATCGAGACCGACCTCGCGCTGATTGACGATGGACTTCTTGTTGGAATGCAGGAATTCGATCGGGTCCTCGATGGTGAGGATATGATCGCATGAAGTCTCGTTGCGATAGTTGATCATCGCGGCGAGGGTCGTGGACTTCCCCGCTCCGGCGGCTCCCACCATGAGGATGAGACCGCGCTTCAACATGACCAGTTCCTTGAAGATCTCCGGCATGCCGAGCTCTTCTAGCTTGGGCATTTCCGCCGTGATGTAGCGCAGCACCATCGCCGGGTAGCCGCGCTGGTAGAACACGTTGACGCGAAAGCGGCCCAGACCCGGTTCGGATATCGCGAAGTCGATTTCCAACTCCTCGGTGAAATACTCGATCTGATCCTGGGTCATGAGCCCGAGCGCCGCTTGGCGCACGGTCTCGGGGCTCAACACCTGCTTGTTGACGGGGAATATCTTCCCCTGGATCTTGATCTTGACGGGAGCGTTGCAGGTGAAAAACAGGTCGGAGGCCTTGCGCTCCACCATGAGCTTGAAGAGCGGCTTGGTGTTCATCGTCAGCGCCGGCGCGGCGGCATCCATAGGCTAGAACACCTGCCCTTCTTCCTCATCGACGATTTGCAGTGCGGCGCCGGCCTCTTCCGGGTTCTTGATCTCCCGCTTGCTCTCGAGTTTGACCCGCAGGCGCAATTCGTTCTTCGAATCGGCGTTGCGCAGCGCGTCCTCGTAGGAAATGATGCCGGCCTCGTACAGCTCGAAAAGAGCCTGATCGAAGGTCTTCATGCCCAAGCGGTTGGAGCGCGACATCACGTCCTTGATCTTGGCCACGTCGCCCTTGAATATCAAATCCGAGATCAACGGCGATGCCAGCATGATCTCCATGGCGGCAATTCGACCCGATCCGGCTTCCCTCGGTATCAAGCGCTGCGAAATGAGCGCGCGAATATTCAGCGACAGGTCCATGAGCAGCTGCTCGCGCCGCTCTTCCGGAAAGAAATTGATGATGCGATCGAGCGCTTGGTTCGAGCTGTTGGCATGCAGCGTCGCCAGCACCAAATGGCCCGTCTCGGCGAACTGGATGCCGTATTCCATCGTTTCGCGGTCGCGAATTTCTCCGATCAGAATGACGTCGGGCGCCTGGCGCAGGGTGTTCTTGAGGGCCACATGCCAGCTGTCGCAATCGACGCCCACTTCGCGGTGCGTGATGACGCAACCCTTGGGGGTGTGCACGTATTCCACCGGATCCTCGATGGTCACGATGTGGCCGCGGGTCTTTTCATTGCGATATCCGACCATCGCGGCGAGCGACGTGGATTTGCCCGAGCCGGTGCCGCCGACCAGAATCACGAAGCCGCGCTTCGACAGGACGACCTCCTTGAGGACCGACGGCAGGTCGAGCTCTTCGAGCGTGGGGATTTTCGCGTTGATGGTTCGAAGTACGGCGCCCGTGAATCCTTGCTGGACGAAAGCACTGACTCGAAAGCGGCCGATTCCGGGCGGCGCGATCGCGAAATTGCACTCCTTGGAGGAATCGAATTCCTTGGTTTGCCGGTCGTTCATGATGGCGCGGACCAAGCCCGCGCTTTGCTCGGGGCTCAACATTCGATCCGATTGTGGTTTGATCTCGCCGTCGATCTTGATGGCCGGCGGAAACCCGGCCGTTATGAACAGGTCCGATCCTTTCTTTTCGACCATGCGCCGCAGCAGATCTTGCATGAGGCGTATCGCCTGATCACGTTCCATGGCGTGCCCCGGCATTGCGTTTTCGAGTGCGCAAAGCGCGCCGCCCTAAGGTTGGGGTCCTCGGCTCCCGCGGACCCCGTAAAAAGTTTGCGCGTAAGCGCATTAGATACTGTCCTTGTTTTGCGCCTTGTATTTCGCTTCCTCGCGACTGACGACGCCTTTTTGTACCAGCTCCTGCAGACATTGGTCGAGCGTCTGCATCCCCTGACCCTGTCCGGTTTGAATCGCAGAGTACATCTGAGCTATTTTGCCTTCACGGATCAGGTTTCGGATAGCGGGCGTGCCCACCATGATTTCGTGCGCCGCAATACGCCCGCCGCCCACCCGCTTCATCAGGGTTTGTGAAATGACGGCCCGGAGGCTCTCGGAGAGCATGGCCCGCACCATGTCCTTTTCCGCGGCCGGGAACACATCCACGATACGGTCGATGGTCTTGGCCGCCGAACTGGTGTGCAGCGTGCCGAATACCAGATGCCCGGTCTCGGCGGCCGTCAGGGCGAGCCGGATGGTCTCCAGGTCGCGCATTTCACCCACCAGCACCACGTCCGGATCTTCACGCAGCGCCGAGCGCAGGGCCTCGGTGAAGCCCAACGTGTCCCGGTGCACCTCTCGCTGGTTTACCAGGCAGCGCTTGCTCTCGTGCACGAATTCGATTGGATCCTCGATGGTGATGATGTGATCGGGACGATTATCGTTACAATGGTTGACCATGCCGGCCAACGTCGTCGATTTGCCCGAACCGGTCGGCCCTGTGACCAAAACGAGGCCGCGAGGCAACATGCAGAGATCTTTGAAGGTTTTCGGCGCGTTCAATTCATCCAGCGACAGTATCTGCGACGGAATATTGCGGAACACGGCCCCGGCACCGCGATTTTGGTTGAAAGCGTTGACGCGAAAGCGGGCGAGTTTGGGAATCTCGAAGGAAAAATCCGTTTCGAAGAATTCCTCGAACGCTTTGCGCTGCTTGTCGTTCATGATGTCGTACACCATGCTGTGCACTTCCTTGTGCAGCAGCGCGGGCATGTTGACCCGCTTCATGTCGCCGTCGACACGGATCATGGGCGGCACACCGGCCGACAGGTGCAGGTCCGACGCGTTGTTCTTCACCGCAAATGCGAGAAGCTGCGCGATATCAACCGCCATTTTCGGCTCCTAATCAGGCGATGCTCAGCCGCCAGCAGTATATAAGAGGGTGCCGCCACCCAATATGTTAATTGGTCCGCAGAATTTGGCGGTTCAAGTGAACCACGTCCGGTCCCGGATGCATCGAGCCGCCACGGCCGCAGGGCGCGATCCCGCCTCGGTCACTTTGGTCGCCGTCAGCAAGTCCAAGCCTGCCGACTATGTGAGGTCGGTCGCCACGGCGGGCGTCACGGATTTCGCGGAAAACTATTTGCAGGAGGCGCTTTCGAAGCTGGACGAGCTCCGGGACCTGCCGCTGCGCTGGCATTTCATCGGCCGCCTGCAATCGAACAAGACACGCGCCGTCGCCGAGCGCTTCCACTGGGTACACAGCATCGATCGCCTCAGCGTGGCCCGGCGCCTGTCGCAGCAGCGGCCCTTTCATGCGCCGCCGCTCAACCTGTGCCTGCAGGTCGCGCTCCTCCCGGAGCCCGCCAAGGGCGGCGTCGAACCCGAAAACCTGCCGGAGCTCGCCGCCGGAATAGCCGATCTGGCCCGCGTCAAGTTGCGGGGCCTGATGTGCTTACCGCCGCCGCAGCCGGACGTCGCCGCGGAGCGTGCGGTATTCGCGCGGCTCGCGAGGCTGCTGGAACAATTGAATGCCGCCGGCCACGAATTGGACACGCTATCCATGGGCATGAGCGGCGACTTCGAATCGGCGATCGCCGAGGGTGCCACCCATGTGCGGATCGGAACGGCCATTTTCGGCGCTCGCTCGTACCCATAACACCCAGAAAGACCCAAGGCTCCCATGAACAACATACGCAGACTGGCATTCATCGGCGGCGGCAATATGGCGGCCGCGCTCATCGGCGGACTGACCAAGCGCGGACTGGCGCGCGAGCGTATCGTGGTGGCCGATCCGAGCCGCGAGCAGCTCGAGCGGCTGACCCGAGACTACGGCGTCGTCGCGGCGGCCGACAACCTCGACGCGGCGGCCGGCGCCGAGGCGGTGGTGCTGGCCGTCAAGCCGCAACAGATGCGCGCCGTCGCACTGGCACTCGCGCCACATCTGGCGCAGGCGAATCCGCTGGTGATCTCGATTGCCGCGGGCATACCCCACGCCGCGCTGATGCGCTGGTTCGGTGCCCACGCGGCGGTGGTCCGCACCATGCCGAACCGGCCCGCGCTCAACGGCTTCGGCGCGACGGGGCTGTACGCGCCGGCAAGCGTCGGTGCCGCCAACCGCGCTCTCGCGGAGACCATCATGGCGGCGGTCAGCGCCACCGTTTGGGTCGAACACGAATCGCAGATGGACACCGTCACCGCGTTGTCGGGCAGCGGCCCGGCCTATTTCTTCTTGTTCATGGAGGCGCTGGAGGCCGCGGCGCACGCACGCGGGCTGCCGAACGATATCGCGCACAAGCTGACCTTGGAAACGGCTTTCGGGGCCTCGCAGATGGCGCGCATGTCGGGTGAATCGCTCGCCGTCCTGCGGGATCAGGTCACCTCGAAGGGTGGAACCACCGCCGCGGCCCTCGAGGTCCTCGATGCCGCGGGGCTTCGTGCTATCGTCGCACACGCCGTGGCGGCCGCGGATCGCCGCTCGGCCGAACTCGCCGCGGAATACGGCGCGTCCTAGGCACGGGCAGGGCTCGCGACGCCGTTCCTCAATGACCTGAACAGTGAATCGAAATGGAAGCGATCAGATACATCGTCGATACGTTGCTGTGGTTGCTGACCCTGGCGTTTTTGCTGCGTCTGTTGTTTCAGCTGGTACGCGCGGACTTTCGCGATCCAATGGCGGATGCGATCGTGCGGGTGACGAATTGGTTGATTCTGCCGCTGCGGCGTGTGTTGCCACCCCTGGGCAAACTCGACACGGCCACCGTGGCCGGCGTCCTCCTCGTCGCCTCCGCGCGCACGGCGGCGCTGCTCGGCCTCGACCGCGAAGGCTTTGGCGATATAGCGGCCTTCCTGCGCATTACCGTGATCGGCCTCGTCGATCTGACTCTACGTATTTACCTGTTCGCGTTGCTTCTCTACTGGCTGACCAGCTTCGTGACGCCGGGGGGCTACGCCCCGGGCGTGAGGCTGCTCGGCCGGCTGTGCGAACCGGTTTTGCGGCCGGTGCGCCGAGTCATCCCGCCCATAGGGCAAATCGACTTTTCGGTTCTATGGGTATCGATTGTCATCGGCGCGCTGCTGATACTTCTGCGCTGAATATCATCTCCTACATGCTTGAAATCACTGCGAACGAAGCGTCGCGGCCGAGCTGATCGGCCGCCGGAGTTGCCGGAAGCCTGAAAAACCAGGCTCGCACGCGTGCGGGCGGCCGGTCTTTTTTCTCGATTGCGCTAAACATCGGCTTTTTTCTATGTTATTTTCGGCGCCGAGTTGACTATGTGGGTACTTCGTTACTCACGTTCGCACACACCATCAGGAGATTTATATGGCGAAAAAAAATGCAGCACCGACCAAATCTGAAATTCTCGCTACCATTTCGAAGGAAACGGAACTTTCCAAGAAGCAGGTCGGAGCCGTGTTTGACTCGCTTTCCGCTTCCATCAAGAAGAGCCTGCGCAGCCACGGCTTGTTCACCATGCCCGGACTTCTGAAGATGAAAGTCGTGAAGAAGCCGGCCACTAAAGCCCGCGAAGGCGTCAATCCCTTCAACGGCGAAAAAATGATGTTCAAGGCAAAGCCGGCAAGCAAGAAGGTGCGTATCGCCGCACTGAAGAATCTGAAGGAATTCGTCAACTAACGGACCGATCCGGAGCGGCCCTGCGGCTCGCTCCGGATCGGATCGATGGCGGTCCGGCCTCGAGCCGGAGGTCATTCAATGGGGGCGGGCCCGCAACGCGGGGCGGCGCGTCCCGAGCGTACGGCATGCGGTGACGGCCAGAGCGCCCAACGCGGTGCAAAGGACGCCGATCTGCGCATGGACGCCCAGCCAGCCATGCCTCGCCATGCCGATCGCATCATCGAGCTCATCGACCAGTTGCAATACCCATTCCATGACTGCACTGTAGAGCGGACCCCCATGGGCCGCCGTGAGTAGGGTCACAGACTTGCCATGGCGTCGAGGGCTGCGTAGGCTTCCTCCAACATGCAGCGCATTCTCGTCCTGAACCCGAAGGGCGGCTCGGGTAAAACGACGATAGCCACCAACCTGGCGAGCTATTTCGCGAGCCTGGGAGACCGCCCCTTGCTGTCGGATAACGACAGCCAAGGTTCCAGCACGCGATGGCTGAAGAAGCGCAAGCCGGACCAAGCCTACATACATGGCATAGCGGCCTTCGAGCGCAACAGCCGAACGACCCGCTCATGGCAAATGCGCATTCCCCCCGATGCGGCGCATGTCGTGGTGGACACGCCGGCCGCGGTTCTCGCTCAGGACATGCCTGAAATGACCCGCAGCGCCGACGCCATCGTCATCCCGGTGCTCCCTTCGGACATCGATATCCACGCCTTCTCGAAATGTATCGCCGACTTGCTGCTGATCGCGAAGGTGCGGCGCGACGAGAATCGCATCGGCGTCGTAGCGAACCGGGTCAAGCGCAACACGTTAACTTTCCAGTCGCTGATGAGATTTTTGAATACCTTGCGAATTCCCGTCATCGCGACGTTGCGAGATTCGCAAAACTACTTGCGCGCCGCGGAGCAAGGCGTCGGCCTGCATGAGATGAAGAAGCAGCTGGTGGCACAGGACTTAGAGGACTGGGAACCGTTGCTCGGCTGGCTGCGCGCCAAGGAAGCGGCCTCATCGCAGAGCGACCCCTCCACCGCGAGCCCTTTGCAAGAGACGGCTTGAGCGATGCTCCGGTCGGGCGGGGCTTGCGAAGGCGACCTGGATCTGCGGACGGGTATACCGGGTTACTTCTTGTCTTCCCAGCTGCCGCGGACTTTCTCGGCCCAGTTCTTGTAACTGTGCCAATTGTAGAGATTGTTGGTGATCGCGGCGTGACGACCACCGGGACCGCCGGTTTTATAGGCATCGCGCGGACCCACCGCCGATTTGGGCGCACCGGGATCCACCCGCGGAGCGCGGCGATCAATTCCGGTGTATCGACTTTGGTTCTTCACGTCGCTCATCTTCATGTGCCTCTCTGATGTACACGACAGTAAGTCTCGCGCACTCTCCAAGGCAGGAACTGTGTCACAGGCATCCCGCGCTCGTCGCCCCGCAACCTCGAGCATTGCGATGCGCATCTCACACACCGTCGCGGTAAGTTAAATCGCTGGTTTTTGCTTGCTTGCCAGGCATCGAACAGCGGCCTCAATTCCTCGCGCGAGCCCTCCGGGGCGGCCGGCAACAGTGCCGTGTACGAGTCGAGCAGCGCCGGCGTTGTGCGCCGGATCGGTACGCGCGGCGGCGCCCATGCGACGTGACATATCGCGATTCACGACATGCAAATTGCCGGCGTTGTGCGAGGGCGGGGAAGCCGGCCGACGCGCTCACGCCGCCGCGTTCGCGCGCCACCAGGAACATGCAGATGCCTTCAAGGGTTCCACCGCCGGCGCCATCTGCACCGCGGCTGGACAGTAGGTATGCGCCGCAGCGTCGAGAGGACAACTGGCGCAGCGGCTGAAGCCGAGCGCCGTCCAGAACGGCGGATCCATAGGTGCCGACGTCAGCATTCTGAAGTGCGCCGGATCGCAAGAGAACTCAAGGTATCCACCGTTCCGTCCGGCAAATCGAACCGGATGCGGTGCGGGTCGCTCATGCGACCAATCGGTAACAGGGCGTGTATTCGGTGCCGGTCAGCTTCATGCGGCGCTGGGCCACGAACGCGCGCAGCAACCGGTCGAGCGGCTCCATGATGGATTGTTCGCCCACCAGTTCGAACGGGCCATACTTCTCGATCGCGCTGACGCCATGGTCCTTGATGTTGCCCGCCACGATTCCGGAGAAGGCCCGGCGCAAGTTGGCGGCACGCTCGTGCACCGGTTGGTCGCGGGCCAATCTCAACGCACGCATCGATGCGTGCGTGACCTCGAAGGGAAGTTGAAATTCGATGGGGATTTTCAACAGCCAGTTGAAGACATAGGAATCGCTCTCACGGCTTCGATAGTCGCGGACGGCGGCCAGGCTCTCCACCATGGCGCGCGCGACCGCAGCGGGGTCGTCGATGATGATCCGATACTTCGATTGCGCGATGGGGCCGAGCGTCGCGCCGATGAACTCGTTGATTTGCTCGAAATAGTCGATCGCGTCGGCCGGGCCCGTGAATATCAGCGGAAACGGCAGATCGCGATTCGCCGGATCGAGCAGTACCCCGAGGAGGTAGAGAATTTCCTCCGCCGTGCCGGCTCCCCCCGGGAACACCACGATGCCGTGGCCGAGACGCACGAACGCCTCGAGGCGCTTTTCGATGTCCGGCATGATGACCAGCCGGCTCACGATGGGGTTGGGCGGCTCGGCGGCGATGATCCCCGGCTCGGTGATTCCCAGATAACGTCCGTTCATGATGCGTTGTTTCGTGTGGCCGATGGTGGCGCCCTTCATCGGGCCCTTCATCGCGCCCGGTCCGCAACCGGTACACACATCCAAGGAGCGCAGCCCGAGCTCATAGCCGACTTTCTTGGTGTAGTCGTACTCGACTCGCCTGATGGAATGCCCGCCCCAGCAGATGACCAGATTTGGCCGTACCTGCAGCTCCAGAAAGCGGGCGTTGCGCAGGATGTGGAACACCGCATTGGTGATGCTGGACGAGGACTTCAGATCGAAACGGTCGCTCTCGATGATCTCGTTGGAAATGAATACGATGTCCCGAAGTACCGCGAACAAGTGGTCCTTCAATCCACGGATCATCTCGCCATCGACGAAGGCCGCCGCGGGGGCATTCTTGATCTCCAGCTTGATACCCCACGCCTGCCTGACGATCCGCAATTCGAAATCCTTGTATTTCTCGAATATGCTCCGGGTATCGTCGATAGTGCTGCCGGAATTGAGCACGGCGAGCGCGCATTTGCGGAACAGCGGATATAGGCCTCCTTGGCCGGAATCGAGCAGCTTGGCGATTTCTTCCTGCGAAAGCTGCTCGAGGCTGCCCTTCGGCGCAACCCGCGCATCGACCAAGTCGGACGATAGGATCGTGGTTTGCACGTGGTCACCCGTCACGGATAGATATCGATGGGAATATTGTCTTGGGTGCGCAGCCACACCTCGACCATATCGGAATTGGACAACGCGATGCAGCCGTCGGTCCAGTCGTTCGACGCATAATAGGCCGCCGGATGCCTGGGCGTGTTGGGTAGGCCGTGGATCATGATCGATCCGCCCGGCGCCCAGCGGTTGCGTCGCGCCCGCCGTTCGTCGTTCTTGTTCGGATAGGACACCTGGATGGACAAAAAATAGTCGCTGTGCGTATTTCTGCGCACCAGAAAATAACGCCCTTCCGGCGTCCGGAAGTCATGTTCGCGTTCTTTCGAGCCCACCGGATTCAACCCCAGGGCAATCTTGTATTCGCCGAGCAGCCGATCGCCGCTGTACAGCATGAGCCGGTGTTCTGCCTTGTGCACGATCACGTGGTCCGCTGCGGCGATATCCGGCGCGGCGGGGAGCGCCCGGCCCGAACCGAGCATGAGCGCGATCGCGCACAGAATCCGGACCGTACGATGGCTGCTTGCGTTCAACATGGGCAAAAAATTATAGCGTGTCCTCGGCGCCCCGTAAGCGGCACAGCTCACGGACCGGCTATAATGAAGGTCCGCGACTCACGCGAGGTATTCGGGCAGGCTCCTGATGCGTTCGTTCTTGATCCAAGCTACCCTGAGTATGGGGCTTCTGAGCGGCTGCGGCGGCGAATCCTCCATAAAACCGGCCGAAATGCTGGACCAACGGAGCGGCATGACCGTGGGAGCGCTACAGCAGCCCATCGAATTGGTGGAAACCGCCCAAAACGCGGCGCTGCTCAACGGCAAGCGGAACAGCTTCGCCTATCTGGGTCCCGTCGAGTGGGATACGAGCGGCGACCTCACCTACGGTCTGTGGATTCATGTCGCGCCCGGCAACGATAGACAACTCAGCGATATACGCTCGCCGGGAACCGTGACGTTGGTCCTCGACGGCGATCCGTTGGTGCTGCCGCCCATGGACGTGCCCAGGGCGGGCGGCGGCCCGTATCAGCCCATAGCCTCCTGGGGGCAAACGGCGTACTTCAGAATCGATAGCGCGCTGCTCAAGCGGATGGCCGGCAGCGAAAAATTGGCGCTCGACTTTCAGGCCGTCGACCAGTCCGTCGTCGAATTCCTCCCCAGCCGCGAGACCCGCGCCACTCTGACGCAATTCATCCGCGCGCGAGGCATCACTGCCGATTGATGCCCGCCTGCGGCTTCCGAGACCACCGACGACGCCGGCCAAGGGCATTTGTCCTGGACCGCGACCTCGGTCGATAAGCTCATCCACAGGTGCGGGCGTGGCGAGGCGTCCAAGCTGGATGACGGCGCCACCGTGAACGTCCACGCCGACGGCGATTGCCCGTCCCAGTGATTCGGTCGCTACGCCGCTGCGTGGCCCTGCGACCTGCGCCCGGCTACCCGCACTTCGAGTCGCCGCAATTCAGGCAGGTGTAACAGCCATCCATCATCACCACCGCCGCCGTGCTGCATTTGGCGCACAGCTGCGCTCCCTCGGGGAAATGAGATTTCGAGAAGGCATCGGTTTGCTTGGCGCGGGCCTCGAACTCCGCACGCTTCTCCTCGACCAGCTTGCGTTGGTGCACGTCGAGTTCGGGCTTCTTGAGCAAGCCGATGGATTGCAGGTGGCGCTCGATGACGTAGCCCAGCTCCGCGATGGTGGAGGGCATGAACTTTCCGCCCGGCTGCCAGTAGCCGCCCTTCGGATCGAACACGGCCTTCAGCTCATCGACCAGGAACGTGGTATCGCCGCCCTTGCGGAACACCGCGGAAATGACCCTCGTCAACGCCACGATCCATTGAAAATGATCGAGGTTCTTGGAGTTGATGAATACCTCGAAGGGGCGGCGCTGTTCGTGCGGCGTCCCCTCGTTGAGAATGATGTCGTTGATGGTGACGTACATCGCGTGATCGGATACCGGCGTCTTGATCTTGTAAGTCGAGCCCACCAGAACCTCGGGCCGCTCGACCTTCTCATGCATCCAGATCACGTTGTCCTGAGCCTTCGGAGCCTCCTTGGGCTGCCCGCCGGCCGCCTCCTTCGCTTCGGGCTTGTGCACGCGGTATTTTGCGATCTTCTTGTCGATCTTGATGTGTGCCATGTCAAAACTTCCCGTAATAGCCTTCCTTCAAGGCATCGAAGAGATTGGCGGCCGTATGCATCTCGCCGTCGTATTCGATTTCCTGATCGCCCCGAGCCTCGACTTCCGTACCGTCCTCCAAAGTGAACACATACGTGGTGTTCTTCAGGTCTTCTTCCTTGACCAGCACTCCCTGGAAAGCTTCCGGATTGAATCGAAACGTGGTGCAGCCCTTCAGCCCCTGTTCGAAGGCGTATAGATAGATGTCCTTGAAATCCTCGTACTTGTAATCCGTCGGAACGTTCGCGGTCTTGGAGATCGAGGAGTCCACCCACAATTGCGCCGCCGCCTGGATGTCCACGTGCTCCTTCGGGCCGATGTCATCCGCCGACAGGAAATAGTCGGGCAGCTTCTCGGCCGCGTTGTTCGAGTGGGGCATCGCACGCGGATTGATGAGCTCGCGATACGCCAGCAGCTCGAACGAGAAAACGTCGATCTTCTCCTTCGACTTCTTGCCTTCGCGTATCACATTGCGGAAATAATGATGCGCGAACGAAGGCTCGATGCCGTTCGAGGCGTTGTTGGCGAGGGACAGGGAAATCGTGCCGGTGGGCGCGATGGAGCTATGGTGAGTGAACCGCGCACCCACTTCGGCGAGTTCATCGACCAGCTCCGGCGAGGCCTCGGCGATGCGCTGCATGTAACGGCTATAGCGCGCATGCAGCACCCGTCCGGCCACCTTGGCGCCGACTCGCCATCCGTCCTTCACCATCTCGGGACGTTTGCGCAGCATTTCGCGCGTCACCGTGAATTCCTCGTTCATGATGGGCGCGGGCCCTTTCTCGCGCGCCAATTCGAGACCGGCTTCCCACCCTGCAATCGCCATCTCGCGCGCCACGTTCTGGGTGAAGGCCACCGATTTCTTGGAGCCGTATTTCATGCACTGCATGGTGATGGTCGAGCCCAACCCGAGGAAGCCCATGCCGTGGCGGCGCTTGCGCATGATTTCGTCGCGCTGCTGGACCAGCGGCAGACCGTTGATCTCGACCACGTTATCGAGCATGCGCGTGAATATCTTCACGACTTTGCGGTACGTTTCCCAATCGAAGTGCGCATCTTCCGTGAAAGGATCGATGACGAACTTGGTGAGATTGACCGAGCCCAGCAGGCAAGAACCATAGGGCGGAAGTGGTTGCTCGCCGCAGTTCCCTGTTACGAGCCCATTAAATATCAAATTGTTTTTATCGGGTTGCGTCGTATCGAATACAGCCTCCCGACCTACGTACTCGATCTTCGCTATGGGGCTCACAAATTTCTCGCACCGGCTGTTCACGCGCGCCAGTTTCCACTCGCGGTATTTGTCGGTTTTCTCGTCCGTCAGAAAACCGATATTCTCCATGAAATAGTCGCGCGACTCGGAACCGATGATGAGCTCGTAGTCTGCCTGACAATCATAGAGCCGGCGCCCGCCTTTGCCGTCCAGCAACAGCCGCTGGCCGGCGGCGCGGCGCTTCAGAATGCGACAGAAGATGCCGAAGTTTGCGAGCAGCATCTGGACGTCCTTCAGCAAGGATGGCTGGCTCGATGCAAGTCGGATGGTGCAATAAGCATTCTTGTCATCGCGCTGCACGGTGCCGTCCGTCTGGAACAGTCCTCGCAGATAACCCTTCACGCACTCCTCGTTACCGCGCCACACGAGCTCGGGCACGTGGGTCTTACATTCCGATGTAAATCCGTAGAGCTGGGCGAGCACGCGAGCGAGAATCACCGAACGGATCATCACCAGATTGCGCTCCGGGATCGCGACTGCGGTCACTCGGTAGTTCCTGGCCCTCTCGGCATAGCCGGCGATCAAAGAGTTGATGTTCGCAACGACGGTGTCGGCGAAGGCGCGGTCCGCTCCCCACAGATTGACGACAGCGGCTTCGGTGTTATTGCCGCGATTCGTGAAGTGCCCGTCACCCGTCAGCAAGCCCATCAACTGACCGAGTTCTGCGCTACCGCAACCGCCGAACTGTCCCTTGCCGGATTGGATCAACAATTCATCGCCGGGCTCGAGGTCCTTTAGCTTGATCTTACCGCGGCTCGTGTAGAAGTCATGCCATTCGGTGGCTTTGATCTCATAGCCGTCCTCGGTAACGACCCGATAGACATCCGCCGACGGAGAAGTCATGAAAGCCGGCACAGCCGGCCGCACGGCGACGCCCTTGTCTCCACCGAGGGCCCTGCCATCCACGGTCGCCTGGATATCGACCCGAGCGTCGTACAAGTCACCGATGCGCACCATGCCGAATTGCGTCGCGAGACGCGTATCCGCGGTCACGCACGGGTTGGTGGCCCGGATATCTTCCGTCCACCAGTTGTTGTTCATCTCGTTCACCCGGTCGATCAAGATGAATCCGGGTTCGGCGAAATCGTAGGTCGAGGACATGATGACGTCCCAAACGCGACGCGCCGGCAGGGTCTTGTAGATCTTGCAGGCGACCAGACCTTCCTCGTTCGACACGTAGCCGTCGGTGTGCGGCCATTCGCGCCACACGAATTTCGAACTGTCGTCGAGGTCCGGCCGCTCCGCTTCGAATTCGCGGCGGCCCAATGGAAAGGCCAGCCGCCAGTCGCCGTCGCTTTTGACCGCCGCCATGAATTCGTCCGTGATGAGCAAGGACAAGTTGAACTGACGCAGGCGGCCGTTCTCGCGCTTGGAGCGAATGAATTCCAATACGTCGGGATGGCCGATGTCGAAGGTGCCCATTTGCGCGCCGCGCCTGCCGCCCGCCGAGGAGACGGTGAAACACATCTTGTCGTAAATATCCATGAACGACAGCGGCCCCGACGTATAGGCGCCGGCTCCCGAGACGTACGCGCCGCGCGGGCGCAACGTCGAGAACTCGTACCCGATGCCGCATCCGGCCTTCAGCGTGAGGCCGGCCTCGTGAACCTTGTTCAAGATATCGTCCATCGAATCGCGGATGGTGCCGGACACCGTGCAATTGATGGTGGAAGTGGCTGGTTTGTGCTCCAGCGCCCCGGCGTTCGAGGTGACCCGGCCCGCGGGGATCGCGCCGTGCCGCAATGCCCACAGAAACGAGTCGTACCATTGTTCGCGGAGCTCTTCCGCCTCGACGTCGGCGAGCGCGCGCGCAATACGCTTGTAAGTATCGTCCATCGACTTATCGAGCGGCGAGCCATCTTTGGCGGTGAGCCGGTACTTCTTGTCCCAGATGTCGAAGGATGCTTCTTGGTAAGCGATGCTGCTCACGTCTTTGGGCTGTATTTTGACCACCGTATTCATGGGTATGAAAAGCTCCGTGGAAATTATCGCGCGAAAGAACGCAAGACGGCAGGCGAGGGCCCCGACACCCGCCTCGCGGCACAATAAACCCGAGTAGGAGGCGGCATCTTGGGAACCACTACATGTTGTGTCCGGGGTAGAAGGGTAAGACTGCGGGAGGGGCATCGTCAAGATTTTTCTCGTCTGTTTTTGTTCTATATAAATACATAAATTTCATAATGTTACGTAATTCTCTTAGAAATGCTTCCGCCCCACTCAAGGCCGGTCCGGTCAAGAGGGCTTGCCCCTCAACCGCAACATCTTGTGTTTCCACAGGTTATTCACAATATGTTGTATTGACTTGCCGCGAGCCCGGTGGGCGGCAGAAATCCGGCTGGGCGGCGCGCCTCTTACGTGTAATATCGCGCCTCGAAAGCTGCGGATGCCCTCGAGGCGGCAGCGTGGGATCGCGCGCTTGCCCGGCCCGGCGGCAAGGCCCCGCGCACCGCCTCCGACTTGGCTTCGCAGCGCTTTACAGATCATATAAGGATCCGCGCATGAATCTCCGTCTCACACTTGCGGCCGCCTCGCTCTGTGCGGCCGTCACCGCGCATACGGCCCAAGCCGCTCTGCCGACCGCCGCTCTCGCGGAGACGCCGATGCCCTCGCTTGCACCCATGGTCAAGCGCGCTTCACCCTCCGTGGTCAATATCGCCACCCGCGGGACCATCAAGGAGAAGCCCGGCCAGCGCAACCCCTTGTTGGACGACCCCTTCTTCCGGCGCTTCTTCGATGCCCCCGACTCGAAGCCGCGCGAGCGGCAGTTTCAGAGCGCCGGCTCGGGGGTGATCGTGGACGCGAAGAACGGCTACATCATCACCAACCACCACGTGGTAGAGAACGCCAGCGAGATCACCATCACGCTGCTCGACAACCGCAGCTTTGCCGCCAAAGTCATCGGTAGCGACGAGGGCGCGGACATCGCGGTGCTGCAGGCGAAACAGCCGAATTTGGTCGCGATGGCGCTCGGTGATTCTGCGCATCTTGAAGTGGGCGATTTCGTCGTCGCCATCGGCAACCCCTTCGGGCTGCAGCATACGGTGACTGCCGGAATCGTCAGCGCCCTCGGCCGGTCCGGCATCAATCCCGAAGGCTACGAAGATTTCATCCAGACCGACGCGTCGATCAATCCGGGAAACTCCGGCGGTGCGCTGGTCAATCTCAAGGGAGAACTCGTCGGGATCAATTCCGCGATACTGTCGGGCAGCGGCGGCAACATCGGCATCGGTTTCGCCATACCGGTCAACATGGTCAAGGGGGTCATGGACCAGCTCATCAGGTACGGCCAGGTGAAGCGCGGCGTACTCGGCGTCAACATCTACAACGTGACGCCCGAGATAGCCAAGGAATTCGGGTTGGCGGATTCGAGCGGCGCCTTGGTCGCCGGGGTTGCTCCAGGATCGTCGGCTGAGCGAGCCGGCATCAAGACCGGCGACATCATCACCTCGATCAATGGCGTGACCATGAAGGGCTCGGGCGAGCTGCGCAACGCCATCGGTATGCTGCGGGTGGGCGACAAGGTGGACATCGGCCTGTTGCGCGACGGCAAGCCCCGCCAAGTCACCGCCTTGATCGCGGAGCGCAGTGAGGCCGAGTCGGCGAGCGCGGTGGATATAAGCGCCGGCCTCGAGGGTGCGGACCTCGCCGACGCGCCCGACGGCGGCGGCGTCTTGGTGCGATCGGTGCAGGACGGCAGTCCCGCGTCGCAAGCCGGCATCAAGGCGAATGACTTGATCGTCGGCGTGGGCCGCACGCCGGTGTCGAACATCAAGACTTTCCGCCAGGCCGCGAAAGGCGCTAATGTGCTGGTGCTCAACGTGCGGCGCGGGTCCGCCGTATTCCTCATCCCGGTCCGATGATGCAATGAAACTATTGTCCATTTGCATTCTGGGCGGCACGGGATTCGTGGGCACGCGCTTGGTGGCCCGCTTGATCAAGGACGGCCATCGCGTCACGGTGCTGTCGCGTGACCGCGAACAGCACAAGCACCTGCTGGTGCTGCCGGGGCTCACGCTGGAGAATTGCGACGTATACGATGAGGCGCAAGTCAGCGAGCGCTTTCGCAACATGGACGTGGTGGTCAACCTCGTCGGCATCCTCAACGAGCGGGGATTCGGGGGCCGCGGTTTTTACCGCGCCCATACCGAACTCACCGGCGTGGTACTGCAGGCCGCTCGGTCCGCCGGGGTGAGGCGGCTGCTGCAGATGTCGGCGCTGAAAGCCTCGCCGGATGCGCCGAGCCACTATCTGCGCTCCAAGGGCGAAGCCGAAGCACTCATCCGCAGGGCCAGCGCGAACCTTGATTGGACCATTTTCAGGCCTTCGGTGATGTTTGGACCCGGGGATTCTTTCCTCAATCGCTTTGCCGCACTGCTGGCATCGGTGCCTTTCGTATTTCCGTTGGCGAGACCGACCGCGCGCTTCCAGCCGGTATTCGTCGACGACGTCATCGAAGCCATGCTGCGCTGTCTGCGGGGCGGCCCCGCCGATGGCCAAACCTATGAGCTCGGCGGCCCGAAGGTATACACCCTGCGCGAAATCGTCGATCTGGTCGCCAAGCTTATCGGTCATCGCCGCTGGATCGTCGGCTTGCCCGACTTCATCTCGCGCATTCAGGGAGCCGTCATGGACTTCGTGCCGGGCCGGCCCTTCTCCAGCGACAACTTTCGATCGCTGACGGTCGATAGCGTGTGCTCGGATGACGGATTCGCCAAGCTCGGCATCAGGCCGCAATCGATGATAGCGGCGGCGCGCCAATACCTCGGCGCGCTGGAAGATAATGCCCGGCTCAGTCACGACCGTGCAGCCGCGGGCCGCGCGCCGCAAGCCCCGCGAGGGCCGCGAGCGCTGCGTCACCCGACGTCTCGGCCTTGACCGGACCCCTTCTCACGGCGCCTTGCCTGCCAACCTCGTCCTCGGGTGAGCCGATTCGCGGCAGCGCGAATCGGACGTAGGGAACCACAGACGCGCAGCCACGCGCCGCGCCGCCGCGATTACGGGTTGCCGCACACCGCCGCATCGCGCGTGCGCCCATCCAGTTTCGCGAGCTCTCTTACCCGGCGATAGAAGCGCCGTAGATCGCCGCCCGCGACGGCGAGTTCGCGCTGGAATCCCGGAACGCAATCATAATAAGTCGCAACCGAAGCGAGGTGCGCGTTGTTGAGCTCGCCCGCGAACCAGGACTCGAACGGTGCATGGCCGCCCCGGTGCGCCTCGAGCCGTCCATAGGACTCGCGCAGGGCGGCAAACGCCGCGCGCTTGCGTTCCCGCATGAGTTGCGAGTCCGTTCTCTGCGCATACAGATCGCGCAACTCGGCGCGCGTGCCGCGCAGCAGATCGATGACTTCGAGATAGCGCCGTTGTTCCGTTTCATGCCGCGCCAGATCGGCGGGGCGGCCCGCGGCGCTCAGCCAGCGGCGCACGCCCTCCTCTTCGACCGTGGTGGCAAAGGCCTCGTTGAAGGCGGTATCCCCCGGTATGTAGAGCAGTTGATGCGCCAGTTCATGGAACACGATGGCGGCCAATTCCGCATCGTCCCACGACACCATGGTGTTGAGAATCGGGTCATCGAAGTGTCCCAACGTCGAATAGGCGGCGACACCGGCCACGCTCACGTCGAAACCCCGCGCCCTCAAGCGGGTACCGAATGCGCGCGCCTTGCTCAGCGCGAAGTAGCCGCGGTACGCGACGCAGCCCACGAGGGGATAGCACCACTGCTTGGCATCGACGGAGAATTCCGCGGCCGCCACCACGTTCCAGACCACGTAAGGCCGGCGGACATCCGCATAGCTGCGATAGCTGCCGTTGTCGGGCAGGCCCAGTTCACGGCTTGCGAAATCGCGTATGGAAGTCGCCGCCTCGAGCTGAGCGCGCAGCGCCGGCGTTGTCGAAGGGTCTTGCAGCACCCGCGAGATGGGCTGGCGTTTCGCCATCAGCGCCATCTGGCCCGCGGCGCTTTGCAACAGATAGCAGCCCCCGGTGGATGATGCCACCAGTGCGAGGAGCACCGCGGCGCGGATACCGGGCAGGTAGCTGCTACTATTCACCCATGCAAGTGTATCTGGTTGGCGGAGCGGTTCGGGACGCCCTGCTCGGACTGCCCGTGAAGGAACGCGATTGGGTGGTGGTGGGCGGCACGCGCGATGAACTGCTGCGCCTGCATTATCGCGAGGTGGGCAGGGACTTTCCGGTATTTCTCCATCCGCACAGCCACGATGAATACGCGCTCGCCCGTCTCGAGCGCAAGGTGGCTCCGGGTTATCGCGGCTTCGCCGTGGAATTTGGGCCCGAGGTCACGCTCGAGGAGGACCTCGCCCGCCGCGATCTGACCATCAACGCGATGGCGCGGGCCGCGGACGGATCGCTGGTCGATCCGTACGGTGGTAAAGCCGATCTCGAATCGCGCACGCTGCGGCACGTCTCGAAGGCGTTCGTCGAAGATCCGGTTCGAGTGCTGCGGGTAGCGCGCTTTGCCGCGCGCTTCGCACCCCTCGGGTTCAAAGTCGCCGCCGATACCCTCGAGTTGATGCGCAGCATGGCCGAGCGGCGGGAACTCGACGCGCTGGTGTCCGAACGGGTGTGGCAGGAGACCGACAAGGCATTGCGCGAGCCGGCAGCCAGCATGTTCTTCAGCGTATTGCGCGAGTGCGATGCACTCGAGCGGATATACCCGGAAATCGCCGCGCTGTTCGGCGTACCGCAGCCGCCGCAGTGGCACCCCGAGATAGACACCGGCATCCATACGCTCATGGTGCTGGACCAAGCCGCCGCGTTGACCGATGAGCCGGGCACGCGATTCGCGGCGTTGGTTCACGATCTCGGAAAGGCCGGAACACCGCCTTCCGAGTGGCCCCGGCATCGCGGTCACGAAGAGCGCAGTGTGGCCGTCATCGAAGCGTTGTGCGCGCGCTTGAGGATACCGAGCGACTATCGCGAACTCGCGCTGATCGTCGCGCGGTACCACGGCATCGTCCATCGGGCGTTCGAACTGCGCCCGAAAACCCTATTGGAGTTCATGGAACGAGCGGACGCCTTCCGGCGCCCGAAGCGATTTGCGCAGGCACTGCTCGCCTGCGAGGCCGATGCTCGCGGCCGCCTGGGAATGGAGAACCAACCGTACCCGCAGCGCGAGTACCTGAGCTCGGCTCGCAATGTCGCCGCCGCGATCAGACCGTCGGCCGAGGATGTTGCGGAGCATAGCGGCGCCCAGATAGCGGAACGCTTGCATCAGCGGCGCGTGCTCGCGATTGCGCAGCTGGCCGCCCCGCAATGAGATTCGTGGGGCGCGGCGCGCTCAAAGCGTGTGCCGCAAATCCTGCAGCGCGAAGCCCGACAGCTGGCGTTGCAGGCCGCGCGTCCATGCCATCGCCTTGAAACGCTCGCCCATCTCGCCCGGCAGCATCAGCCGCTTGGCTTGATTGGCAAGCCTGGCGAATTGGTTCTCATCCTCCCCCGCCAGCGATCGCATCTCGCGGTCGATGGCCAGACCGGCCAGGAAAAATGCCTGGGTGGTAAAGCCGGCCAGTTCGCAGCCGGCGCCGCCGCAGGCTTCGGCCAGGGCCGTGAAATCGACCCACGCCGAAATATCCTGCAGCCCGGGATGGAGGAACGGGTCTTCGTGCACGCGCTGCCGAAAGTGGCAGATCAAGGTACCGTCATTGCGCTCCGGCAAGTAGTACTGCGGGCGCGGCAAACCATAGTCGAACCACAGCGCGGCTCCGGCGCGCAAGGACTGCGCCACGGTGCGCGACCAGGCCCCCAATCGCGGGCAATACTCCGACACGTAACCCGCGTCCCAGCCGCCGGCGGCCGTGGCCAGCCGGCGGCAATGTTCCTCCATCGCCGCGTGACAGGGCCGCGCCGACCACTGGAAAACCCCGTCTGCAAACGCAACGCCGAGTTCCTCGCAGAAGCTTTCGTGCCATCGAAACCGCGCCACGGGCAGCGCATCCAAGACCTCATTGGCGAGAATCACCCCGTCGAATGGATGCTGCGGCGGCGTGTCGACCCACTCGATGCGTTCGAACAGATGCGGAACGGACCGGCGTGCCAGTCGATGTTGGCGGTCGCGCAGGTCGGCGCTCACCTCCAGAATATAGTAGCGGTCCGGCAACCGGCCGAGCGTCTCGAGCCGAGTCAAGGTATCCACCGCGAGCCGGCCGGTGCCGGCGCCCACTTCCAGGATGGCGCCGCCGGACAGTTCGTCCAGGATCTCGCTGCACTGATTGGCGATACAGGCTCCGAACAGGGGGGAGATCTCCGGCGCGGTGATGAAGTCTCCATCCTTTCCCAGCTTGCGCGCTCCCGCGCTGTAATAGCCAAGGCCGGGCGCATAGAGAGCGAGTTCCATATACCGCTCGAAACTGATCCATCCGCCCGCGGCGGCGAGCTCACCGGCAATCAGCTCAGACACCCGGGCCGCGTGCCGGAGCTCTTCGGCGTCCAGGGCCACGTCACGGCGCATCAGGTACCCCCTTCATCGACAATCCGGTATCGTTCCTGCGTATGACAGCGAACAGCGAGCCTTCTCCCCTCCCCGGTCAGGTGGTGCTGATTACCGGCGGCGCGCGGCGGGTCGGCGCGGAAATCGCGCGTGGGCTGCACGCTGCGGGAGCCCGCGTGCTGCTTCATTATCGACACTCGGCGCAGGCCGCTCAGGCCATGGCGGACGAATTGAATTCGATACGCCCCGCCTCCGTCGCCATTCACGACGCGGATCTGGCCCACCCGGATGCGCCGCAGGAACTCATCGGCGCTGCGCTGCGTGAATTCGGGCAGCTCGATATCCTCATCAATAACGCGTCCACGTTCTATCCGACGCGTTTGGGCGAAACCACGCTCGCGCAGTGGAACGATCTCATCGACACCAACGTGAAAGCACCGTTCTTCCTGTCCCAGGCAGCCGCTCCCAGTCTGCGGGTCCGGCGGGGACTCATTCTCAACATCGTCGATATTCATGCGCTGCGCCCATTGAAAAGACATCCGGTGTACAGCATAGCCAAGGCGGGGCTCGCCATGCTGACCCGGGCGCTGGCGCGGGAACTCGGCCCGGATATCCGGGTGAACGGGATCGCACCCGGTCCGGTGCTGTGGCCGGAACAGCCGATGGATGAAGACTTGAAGCGCGAGATCATCGCCAAGACCGCGCTCAAGCGCCACGGCGACCCCCGAGACATCGCGGCCACCGCGCTGTTTCTGGCGCGGGACGCGCCTTACATCACCGGCCAAATCATCGCCGTGGACGGCGGGCGCAGCATCTAGGCTCCCAGGGCGGGGCGCGGGGCTCGCTGGGCGCGCCACTCCTCGAGATGCGACCGATCGCGCTCCAGAGCGACACCCACATCGCGCGAGTTGCGCACCGCGCCGGGTTTGCTCAGTACGATGCTGACCCATGCGACGTCGAACTCCTCGAGAATGAGCATGGCGACGTGTTCCGCGAGCGTCTCCACCAAGTGAAATTGCGAATTCGCGATGAAATTCAGCACGCGCTTGGCCACGGCCTTGTAATTGCGGGTGTCCTCGACCGAGTCGGTCAGCGCCGCTTTGCGTATATCGACGCTGAAATCGATATCGAGCAGCACCGTCTGCTTGACCTGTCGTTCCCAATCGTAGATCCCGATGATGGCTTCGGTCTTCAGCGCGCGAATGAAAATCTTGTCCATGTTGCAATTAAGCCCCTGTTGACCTGCCCTCGAATGCCCGGCCTTCGACTTCCTCGCCGCCTGGCGAGGTCTCTTCGAGCGGCCAGTTCGCCCGCGCGCCCAGCGACAAGCCGCCTGCGGTGCCATCCGCGCAGGCCCCCATCACCATCCGCAGACAGCCGGCCAGCGCAATCATGGCGCCGTTGTCGGTGCAGAATTCAGCGCGCGGGAAAAACAGTTCCGCCCCGCTGTCGGCCGCCACTGCGGCCAGCCGCCGGCGCAGTTGCCGATTGGCGCCGACACCCCCGGCCACCACCAGGCGCCGATGGCCCGTAGCGGCCAGCGCCCGCCGCGATTTCTCCGCCAGCGTGTCGATCACGGCGTCCTGGAAACCACGCGCGATATCGGCCCGCGTCCGCTCATCCATCACGCGGCCCCGCAAGGCTACCCGGGCGGCGGTCTTCAAGCCACTGAAACTGAACGCCAAGCCGGGCCGGTCCAACATTGGGCGCGGGAACACGAAGCTTCCGCTGCGGCCGCTTTCCGCGAGCTGCGCCAGCGCGGCACCGCCCGGGTAGGGCAACCCCAGCATCTTGGCGGTCTTGTCGAAGGCCTCCCCGGCCGCGTCATCGACGGTCTCGCCGAGAATCCGGTACCGGCCCAGGCCGGCGACATCGACCAGCTGCGTATGCCCCCCGGAGACCAGCAATGCAAGGAACGGAAACGCCGGCGCCACGGGTTCGAGCAACGGCGCGAGCAAGTGGCCTTCCAAATGGTGGATGCGCAACGAAGGTCGACCCCAGGCGTAGGCCAAACTGCGGGCGAAGCCGGCTCCGACCAAAAGCGCGCCGATCAACCCGGGGCCCGCGGTGTACGCCACCGCGTCGATCGATGTCCGGTCCGTCCCGGCATCGGCCAGCGCCTCGCGAACCAACGGCAGCAGGCGTCGCACGTGGTCCCGAGAGGCGAGTTCGGGTACGACGCCTCCGTAGGCTTGGTGCATGGCCACCTGGCTGAAAAGCCGGTGTGACAGCAGGCCGCCGGTCCGGTCATAGATGGCAACCGCGGTCTCGTCGCAGGAACTCTCGATGCCCAATACCCGCATAAAACCTCTAACTTGCTGATTACACGACAGTACCCGGATCCGGACCGCCCCGCGTCCGCGCACATTCTTTGCCTTTTGCCGGACGGCACTTTAGAATGCGCCCCCCTGCCGCCGAATGCGGGCGGCTCTCTTGGCTTACATTGAGGTTCGAATGCCCAGCGTCCGTGTTCGTGAGAACGAGTATTTCGATGCAGCCCTGCGTCGTTTCAAGCGTGCCTGTGAAAAAGCGGGCGTCCTCACCGAGCTGCGACGCCGTGAATTCTACGAGAAGCCGACCCAAGAGCGTAAGCGAAAGAAGGCCGCTGCGGTGAAGCGGCATCTGAAGCGCCTGTCCCGCGAGAACATGCGCGGCACGGGTGGCGGTGCTCCGGCCAGTGCGCCCGCGGCCGCCCCGGCCCGACCCTACTAAAGTCAAGCTCGCGATGTCGCTCCCCGGTAGTCTCAAAGAGCGAATTACCGATGACATGAAGGCGGCCATGCGCTCCGGGGAGAAGGAGCGGCTCGGCATCATCCGCATGATCACGGCGGCGATCAAGCAGCGTGAGGTCGATGAGCGCATCACGCTCGATGATGCTCAAGTTCTGAGCGTGCTCGAGAAGATGATCAAGCAACGCAAAGAGTCGCTGGTGCAATTTCAGGCCGGCAACCGCCCCGATCTCGTCGAGAAGGAAGCGGGCGAAATCGCGTTGCTGCAGAGCTACCTGCCGACACCGCTGAGCGATGCCGAGATCGACGCCTTGATCGGCGACGCCATCGCATCGACCGGCGCCGGCACCATCAAGGATATGGGCAAGGTGATGGGCATCATCAAAGGCAGGGCGCAGGGCCGAGCCGATATGGCCGCGGTGGGCGCAAAGATCAAAGCCAAGCTCGGCGGTTGATGCCACCGGTCCATGGCCGGCCGTATTCCAGATTCGTTTCTCGACGAACTCGTCGCCCGCTCGGATATCGTCGAGGTCATCGGCGCCCGCGTGCCGCTCAAGAAGGGCGGCCGCGAGTACAAGGCATGCTGCCCATTCCATAACGAAAAATCCCCCTCGTTCTGGGTGAGTCCCGAGAAGCAGTTCTATCATTGCTTCGGATGCGGTGCCCACGGCACCGTCATCGGCTTTCTCATGCAGTATGAGAAAATGGAATTCACCGACGCCGTGGCCGACCTCGCACAGCGCGCCGGCCTCGAATTGCCGCGCGAGGCCCAGGCGCCGCGTGATCCCGGCACCGCCGATCTGCATGAGGTCATGGCGCGCGCCTCGCGCTTCTTCGAGCAGAACCTCGCCGATAACGCCCGCGCCGGCACATACGTCGCTGCACGCGGCATCGACGCGAAAACCAGCGCCGCCTTTGCGCTGGGCTACGCACCCGATTCGTGGAATGCGCTGCTCAACCGCTTTGGCGCGCACGACGAGGAGCGGCGCCGACTGCTGCAGGTCGGGCTCGTCATCGAGCGCACCCCGGCCGCCGAGCACGCTGCTGGGCGCGCCGGGCGGGACGAACAACGCACCGGGGGATATTACGATCGCTTCCGCGACCGGCTCATGTTTCCCATTCGTGATTCGCGCGGGCGCGTTATCGGCTTCGGCGGACGCATCATCGACCAGGGCGAACCCAAATACTTGAACTCGCCGGACACTCCGCTGTTCCACAAGGGCCGGGAGCTTTACGGCTTGTATGAAGCACGGCAGGCGCGTGCAGATTTCAAGCACCTGGTGATCGTCGAAGGCTATATGGATGTCGTCCGGCTTCATCAGGCCGGGATCACGTACGCGGTCGCGACCCTCGGCACGGCCACCACGCAGGAGCACCTCAACAAGATATTTCGGCTGACGAGCGAAGTGGTGTTCTGCTTCGACGGCGATCGCGCCGGCCGCCAGGCAGCATGGCGTGCCATGGAAAATTCACTCGAGCTGGCGCGTGATGGCCGCGAACTCAAGTTCATGTTCCTGCCCGACGGCCACGATCCGGACACGCTGGTGGCCGTGGAAGGTGCCGCGGCTTTCGAACACCGTCTGCTGTCCGCCCTGCCCTTGTCCGACTATCTCGTGCAGCAGTTGAGTTCGGCAGTGGACCTTGCGCACGAGGAGGGCCGCGCCAAGCTCAAGGCGTTGGCGGCACCACTGTTCGCCCGCATGCCCGAAGGAATCTATCGAGAACTGCTGGCGGACCGTCTCGCTGCCACGGTCGGCATGCCCGCCGCGGCCTTCAGGCAGGCGTTCAATTCGACCGGCGCGGCGCGCTCGACGTACGGCAAACCATCCCCATCGCTCGATCAGTCCCGCGGCCGCTCGGATGGCCGCGCAGGCGCCGCCCCCTATCCTGCCGCCGGGCAGTCTGCGGCGGGGCACGCGGGCGCTTTTGCAGGCCGCACCACCGGACGAGCCTCCGCGGGCCGCGGCAACGTGTTGACACAGGCGATCACCTTGGTGCTGCATCATCCCGCGGCGGCGCGCCTGGTCGACCCTCAGGCACTCGGCACGGTGGACAAGCCCGGCGTCGCGGTACTCAAGGAGCTGCTGGAGCAGGCCGCTGCCATGGAACACCCGAACACGGCCATGCTGCTCGAGCGATGGCGGTCCCGCGCCGAATATGGCCGCCTCACGGCCCTGGCGGTGTCCGAGCCCATGGTGGCCGAGACGACAGCGGCCACCAAGGAGCTGCAAATGGCGGTGGTCAAGGTTTTGGAGGAATACGGGCCCGCCCGTAGAACGGACGAATTACTCCGAAAAGCGGACGAGTTGGGGTTGAATTTCGACGAAAAGGCCGAATTGAGTCTGCTTCTTCAGGCAAAAGGCCGGCCACGCCCCCCCTCCTGACCCGACAAGCAGTGGTGGCTACGTATTGGCCAGGATCGTATACTTGTCGGCTGAGCATCAAACCTCCAGTTTTCACGAGGGCGTCCACCTTTGATCAAAAAAGCGCCAGCAACTACCTCGACTCAAATCGCGGACGAGCGTCAGTCGCAACTGAAATTGTTGATCGCGCGCGGCAAGGAACAGGGCTACCTCACCTACGCTGAAGTCAACGATCACCTGCCGAGCGAAATCGTCGATCCCGAACAGATCGAAGATATCGTCAACATGATCAACGACATGGGTATTCCGGTGTACGAAAAGGCACCGGACGCCGAGTCGTTGCTGCTGACCGACGCCACCGCGGCTCCCGACGAAGAGGCGGTGGAGGAAGCCACCGCTGCGCTCGCCAATCTCGACGCCGAGTTCGGCCGCACCACCGATCCCGTGCGCATGTATATGCGCGAGATGGGAACCGTGGAACTGTTGACCCGGGAAGGCGAGATTCGCATCGCGAAGCGTATCGAGGAAGGGTTGGAGGCGGTCAAGATCGCCCTCGGCGGCTATCCGGGCACTTACGATCTGTTGCTGCGTCACTATGACACGGTCAAGGCGGGTCAGATGCGGCTGGTGGACGTGATCGTCGGCTTCGTCGATCCGAATGCCCCCGATGAGATCGCGCAGCCGCAGAACCCGAAGATGATGGCGCTCGAGCGTGAAGAGGCCGCCAACGACGAGGATGAGGCCGATGGCGACGAGGATGAAGAGGCGATCGACACCGGGCCGGATCCCGAAGAAGCGGCGAAGCGGTTCAGCTCGATAGCGAAGGTTCACCATCAATTCCTGGGCTCGCTCGACAAGCTCGGGTCCAAGGATCCGAAAACGCAGAAGATTCGCAAGAAGATCTGCGGCGAGTTGATGGAGCTGAAGCTCAGCCCGAAGATGTTCGATCAGTTGATTGACAATCTGCGGCAGCATGTGACCGAGGTACGCCTGCTCGAGAAGGAAATCATGTTCCTGTGCATCAAGCAGGCCGGCATGCCGCGCAAGGATTTCATATCGACCTTCCCCAAGAACGAGACCAGCACACGCTGGCTCGACAAACACATCAAGGCGAAGAAACGCTATTCCGCGCCGCTCGCGAAATTCAAGGACGAGATCGAACGCCGCCAGAACAAGCTCAAGGATCTGGAAGGCTTGTTCCATGTTCTCATCAGCGAGATCAAGGAGATCAATCGCGAGGTCTCCATCGGCGAAGCCAAAGCTCGCCGCGCGAAAAAGGAGATGGTCGAGGCCAATCTGCGCCTGGTGATTTCCATCGCGAAAAAATACACCAATCGCGGCCTGCAATTCCTGGACTTGATCCAGGAAGGCAACATCGGTCTGATGAAGGCCGTCGATAAGTTCGAGTATCGCCGCGGCTACAAGTTTTCGACCTACGCCACATGGTGGATCCGCCAGGCCATCACCCGCTCGATCGCCGATCAGGCGCGCACCATTCGAATTCCCGTGCACATGATCGAGACGATCAACAAGTTGAATCGCATCTCGCGCCAGATGTTGCAGGAAATGGGCAGAGAGCCGACGCCGGAAGAGTTGGCCGTGCGCATGGAGATGCCCGAGGACAAGGTACGCAAGGTTCTCAAGATCGCGAAAGAACCCATCTCGATGGAAACCCCCATCGGCGATGACGAGGATTCGCACCTGGGCGATTTCATCGAGGATACCTCGGTGTCCTCGCCGATCGATTCGGCAACCACCGAATCGCTGCGTGAAACGACGCACTCGGTGCTGGCTCAATTGACGCCGCGCGAAGCGAAGGTGCTGCGCATGCGGTTTGGCATCGACATGAATACCGACCACACCCTCGAAGAAGTCGGCAAGCAATTCGACGTGACCCGGGAGCGTATCCGCCAGATAGAGGCCAAGGCATTGCGCAAGCTGCGTCATCCCAGCCGCAGCGAACAGCTGCGCAGCTTCTTGATGGATGATTAGCGATTCGCCGCTCTTCGCATGCGCGTCTTAGAGCGCATGCGGGTTGACGAGGCGGGTTGACGCGGCGGTTTGAAAGCTCGGGTGGCCCCGCGTCCAGACGGGAGTCGCTTGTCCGAGCGCCGCGCCTTGCCTCGCACCCATCGCGCAGAGGGTACCGACTGTCGAGCGGCCGCGGCAGTCGTCGCGATGGATGCGAACCGCTACATTCGGGGCTACCCGGCGACCACTTCCATCGTCAGATGCCGTTCGCTGCTGAGCGAATTCGCCACCAGGCACGTGGCTTCCGCTTTTTCCAGGAGCTTTTTGGCCCGCTCGGCATCCGCTCCGGCCGGAATCTGCAGCTTGGCGTGCGTATCGAAACGCGTGAAGCGCATTTTGCCCTCGATCCGGTCGAGCGTGCCTTGCGTACGAGCCTCGAGATTCGTCCAGGGGAATTTGGACGCCGCCGCGATCGCGCGAAAATTGAGTACGAAACAATCCGTGACCGAGGCCGTGAACAGGCCTTCCGGCGACCACTGGTTGCCGGGCCCATCGAATTCCTTCGGCGGCGCCGATTCGATGATCCTCATCCCTTCCGCGGAGAGCGGCACATCGCCGACGGGACGGACCACGGCATGGACGATATAGCGGTGAGGGAATGGATGCATGGCGGACTCCGGCGGTAGGTCGGCGGCAGTATACCGCCGCAATCGAGCGCCCGCTGCGGCGTATGGGCATAGGCACCGGCGTCAGGCATAGCCGGGAACTGATTCGCCGGCCGGCATCGGGCGGGGGCATTGGCGTGGCCGCCAGGCATTACATGGGCCTCGTGCTAGGCATCGGCGTTGGCGCTCAGCGTCGGCGTTGGCACTGGGGACCGGCATCGGGGCCAGGCATTCCACGATTCTCGCGTTAGGCAGCGGGCGTTGGGCGGGTCTCGCGGCGCCGGCCTCGCATGGAGGTATCTTCAGTAGGCGGCGGCTCGCGGCGCACATCCGAACAAATTCAGTTCAGGTCCGTCGGGCACCAGCCGTATCGTGCGTTCCAGCCTCATGCCGATTTTCTTCAGCACCGCCATCGATCCGTGGTTGTCGAGCGCCGTGATGGCGACGATGCGACTCGCCCGCAACGTGTTCGCCGCGTACTGGAGCACCGCCGCCGCCGATTCCGCGGCATATCCGTTCGACCAGTGCCGCGACAGAAACGCGAATCCTACGTCGGGATCGGGCAGCGTCTCGCGCTTTACCAGGCCGCAGATTCCCACGGGCGTGCCATTACCGCGCAGACTCGTCAGGTAAAGCCCGAAGCCGTAGCGCCGGTAGCTTTCCATGGGGCCCTTCAAGATATATTCGCGCGCATCGGCGACCGTTCGCACTCCTTTGTCGCCGATGAAGCGCAGGAAACCGTCCTCGTTCAGCAATTGTAGAATGAACGGCGCGTCGCGCACCGCGAGCTCGCTCAAGGCGAGGCGCTGAGTCTCGATGATATTCGAGAAAATTTTTCGCTCCCTCCGCCGGTTCGCCTCTCCCCCCTGTACAACTTCGGGTGGCACGTCCATCCGAATGCTCCGCGGCGTAATTCCGGGCCCCAGCCTAATCGTTCCGTGGCGCGACCGCCACTCTGCATTACAAAGCCTCTGACGCGGCCGCTGCTGATATCATCTGATTTGCATCGCGTCATGTCGATCGGCGGGAGCCGCGATGGATGGCGGTGCGCCTCTGGAAACATCGCAACCAATGGACGTGGCAACATAGTGAAACGTAGCAACAAGGTGAATTTTGGGGCGCTCGCCGGTCTGGCCGCGATTGCAGCCCACACGGCAGCGGCGGCGGGCGTCAGCGCCTACCTGCCGCTGAACCTCGAACCCGAGACGGAGCGCCGCATCGAGCGCGTTCTCATACTGGCGGACGAACCGGTGCTCAAGCGGCCTATCGCGGTGTCCCTGGTGGAACTGGCATTACCGGCGGCCTGCAAACGCGACAAGGTGCTCTGCGCGCAGGTAAAGCGATACCTCGAGCGCTACGCGCAGGATTACGGCGTGACGCATGCGAGCGCCGCGGGGGCCAAATCGAGCGGTGCCGACGTCGTGCTTCCAAACGAACATGGCCTCACATCGCAAAGCGCCTGGGAGGCATCCGCTCGAGCCTACGTGCAGCCCAGCGATTATTTTCTTGCCAGCGCCGGCGCCGTGGCTTATTCGGGCCATACCGTACCCACCGGCTCGATGCTGAGCTTCGGCTTCAACTGGGCACAGCTCGACGTAGGCTACCGCGATCACTGGTTCTCGCCGGCCACCACCAACGACATGATGATCGGTACCGAGGCGCGGACCATGCCGTCGGCAACGCTATCGAACTATGAGCCACTCACGCGATTTGGATTCCAATACGAATTTTTTCTCGCCCAGATGGCGAGTTCCGATCATATTCTGGGCGAGGGCCAGGGGACGTCCAAGCAGAGCCGCGGCAATCCCAAGCTGTTCGGCGCACAATTCTCGATCGAGCCCTTCAGCGGTTGGTCGTTCGGTGTCAACCGCCAGTTGCAGTACGGCGGCGGCGGCCTGCCCGACTCCCCGAGGACCCTGGCGCGCAATTTTTTCATACCGGGCGGAAAGTCGCAGACGCAAGGAAATCAAGAAGCGTCGTACGTCACTCGCTTCATCTACCCCGGGAAGACGCCCTTTGCGGCGTACGCTCAATATGCAGGCGAAAACACCCTGAACGGCGGTAGCGAGCTGCTCGGCGAATCCGCATTGACGGTGGGTATCGATTTCCCGAAGCTATGGAAGTATTTCGATCTGACTTACGAAACCTCCGAGTGGCAGAACTCCTGGTATACCAACAATCCATTTTTGGATGGCATGACCAACGATCGCATCGTGCTGGGCGCCTGGGGAGCCCAGGAGCGCCTCTTCAACGACGGCGTGGGGGCGCGCAGCCAGATGTTGCGCATCGGCTGGGAGCCGCCGTTCGGCGGCTACCTCGAGGAGAGCGTGCGCACGGTCATCAATCAAACCTACGGCACCTACGCCTACCGCCATTACCTGGACGTCACGGTCCGTTATTCGCACCCCTGGAATGAGTTCACCCTCGGCGGCGAGGTCCTGGCGGGGCATGATGTCTTCGGAAAATCGTTTTCGCGATTGTCGGCCTACGTGCGCTACGGCGGGGACCGGCATGGTCGCGAGTACGATACCGCCGATGATGAGCCGAGCGACGACGCCGCGGATACCGAAGGCACCGAAATCTTCGTCGATGCCGGTGCCAGCGCCGGCAAAGTGCGCACCGACCTGGAGAAGGGCATCCCGATCACGACCTCGAAGGTCTTGTTCGGACCGCATATCGCGGCCGGTGCGCGGCGCGAAGTGTCCCCGAGGAACGACTGGGGCATTCGCGTCGAGCTGGACACGGTGAACGGCTATTCCTTGCTCGGGGTACGGCCGATCGACTATCGCCATCGTTATGGGGATACGTTCGCGCTCAGCTTATTCGCGGGCGTCGATCGCTACGATCTCGCCACCCCGGCCTACTCGCTGTATGGCGGCATTGGCGGCCAGTGGCGGAACGTGGTTCCGAAATGGGATCTGGGGCTCGATTTCCGCCATGCTCAAAACATAGCCCGCAACCATGTGCTGCCGACCGACGTCCAGGGGGTGAGACCCGACAGCTTTTACAAGATCGACAGTTTCGTCGGCTATCTCACCCGGCGATTCTGACAGCGGCCAGGCGCGCCGTCCCGTAGGAATTATCGCAACCCACGTGCCGGGCTCGTCCTATACCGCGCGCCGCGCGGTGATGCCATTGTAATCGCCATGGAACACCGCTGGGGCGAGAGAGTTCGGGTGGATATCCCGATTCGGGTGATCGTTCACCCTTTTTCGGTGCGCAACGCACGACTTGCGGATTTCAGCGTCAGCGGGGCCTGTATCAGAGCGGACTTCGATCTGCGCGTGCTTTCGCGCATCAAGGTCGCCATCGAGCTGCCGTATCGCTCGAAGCACGAAGCACCGACGGTAGGCGCGTATGTGGCGCGCCGGCTCAAGGACAATATCGGCATCGAATGGTGCGAATTTGCACCGCCGGCGGTAAGTCGCCTGCTGCAAACGTTTGCGGCACGGCCGCACATCCGGCTGCGCAAGCCGGAGCCGGCCGCAACGGTCGCCATTTCGCGGCTGTCGGCGCCGCTTCTCAAGCATGGCTCATAGTGCCTAGCCCTGACCCGCGTCGGTGGATCGCGTGATATCCATTTCATCCGCCAGCGCCAATACCCGGGCATGAATGTCAGCCAGCGGCAGCACCTCCGCCGCCCCGCCGAGCGACACCGCTTCGCCCGGCATTCCCCAGACGATACTCGTTGCTTCGTCCTGAGCGATGGTGCGACTTCCCGTGTCGCGCATTTCCTTGAGCCCCGCCGCGCCGTCTTTCCCCATGCCCGTGAGAATCACGCCAATGGCATTGCGGCCGGCGTGCCGCGCGACGGAGCGAAATAGAACGTCCACCGAGGGCTTGTGCCGATTCACCGGCGGACCGTCGTCCAAACGACAGACATAGCGAGCGCCGTCCCGCACCAGCGACAAATGCCTGTCGCCGGGGGCAATGTAGGCATGGCCGCGCAGGATTTGCTGTCCGTCCTCGGCCTCACACACGCTGAGCTGGCAGCAAGCATCCAAGCGGCGCGCAAAGGCTCCGCTGAACAATTTCGGGATGTGCTGAGCGATCACGATTCCGGCCGTGTCGGGCGGCAGGTGGGTCAACACGTCTTTGATGGCTTCGGTCCCGCCGGTGGATGCGCCGATGGCGATGATCCGCTCGGTGGTGCGCAGCTGGCGCTGCGGCGCGCGTTTCGCGAGCCTTAAATCCGCGCAGCCGCCCGTGGATGCGAACGGCCCGCGCAGCCGGGCCGATGCGGCCGCCTTCACCTTGGCGATCAATTCGTCCTTATAATCCGCAAGGGTGGCGGCCAAATCGATTTTCGGCTTCGGGAGGTAGTCGATGGCGCCGATCGACAACGCATCCAGCGTCACCTCGGCGCCTCGTTCGGTCAACGAGGAGATCATGACCACCGGCATCGGCCGCAGCCGCATTAGATTGCGCAGAAAAGTCAGGCCGTCCATCCTCGGCATCTCCACATCCAGTGTGAGCACGTCCGGATTCAGCGCCTTGATCTTCTCGCGGGCATCGTACGCATCGTGCGCCGTTCCCAGCACGCTCAGGGCCGAATCGCTCGACAGCATTTCGGTCAATATGCGCCGAACCAACGCGGAGTCGTCGATGATCAATACACCGATGCGCTTCTGGGCCGGCGTATTCGGCGACGAGCGGGCAAACGGTTGCATGGCTGCGGCGTCCTAGTCGAACAATTCGACATCGTCGCCGGCCGGCTTGGCCGACAGGCTGCTGAGGTAGTCGGTTTCGCGCCGGGCGATTTCGACGACATCGAGTGCGCGCAGCCTCTTCAGCATGACGAGGCCGGTGGCGGGAAAATAGACCACTCTGCGGGGGTATACCTCCCCGACATCCTCCGCCGCGATCTTGAAGCCTTCCATCCTCAAGAACTCCTTCGCGAAAGTGATGTTTTTCCTGCCGACATCCGTGGTCGAGGACAGGATCTTGCCACCCCCGAACAGCTTGACTTCGAAGCGGTCGCGGTGCGCGCCGAGTTTCATCAATTCGTTGATCAGGCTCTCCATGGCATACGAGCCGTAGCGCGTGGCAAGTCCGCCCGGACCGTCGATCCAAGAACTCTTGCCCGCCGAGTTGTTTTCCGGGAGCATGAAGTGGTTCATACCGCCGATCCGTACCGCCGGATCTCGAATGCACGCGGCGATGCAAGACCCCAGCACCGTGGTGATCGCCTCGTCACTGCGCGTGACGAAAAATTCGCCCGGCAGTATCTTGGCCGACCATCGCGCGTAACCGGGATCCCAATGGCGTTTGACGTGCTCGAAACCCTTGGCCGCCGCCGGCAATTCGCTCTTGGGTTGCTGGGACATCCGGCCGGCCCCGGTCAGCTTCGCCGATAAACGGTCTTGCCGATCAGGGCATAGTCTTCGGATACCTTGAACAGGCTTTCCGAGTGCCCCAAGAACAGCAGCTGCCCCGGCCGCTGCAGCTTCGCCAGACGCGAAAACAGCGCGCGCTGAGTCTCCTTGTTGAAATAGATCACGACGTTGCGGCAAAAAATCGCATCCAGCGGTCCCGACATGGGTAGGTCGCGCGTGAGATTCACCTGCCGAAAGGTGACCAATCGCGCGAGCTCCGGTACCACCTGGTAGATGGCTGCCTTGCCGTGGTGGGTCTGCGTGAAGAATTTCCTGAGGCGGGTCGGGTCCAACCCTTTGACCCGTTCGGCGTCGTAGCAGCCGCGTTGCGCACGCGCCAAGATGTCCGAGTTCAAATCGGTGGCCAGAATTTTGATATCCCACCGTTGGCAATCGGGGATGGTTTCCAGAATGGTCATGGCGATGCTGTAGGGTTCCTCCCCGGAGGAACACGCCGACGACCAGATACGGATGCGCTCGGACGGGCGGCCCGCCTCGCGGCGCGGCGCCAGAAATTCGTTCCGTAAGTAGTCAAAATGGTGGGACTCGCGGAAGAACGACGTGAGGTTGGTCGTCAACGCATTGCAAAACGCGGCCAGTTCGGAGCCGTCCCCGGTTTCCAGCAGCCGGCGATAGTCGGCGAAGCTCGACATGCCGAGCGCGCGCAGGCGTCGCGAAATCCGGCCGTACACCAGTTCACGCTTCGATTCCGCGAGATGGATGCCCGTCATTTCGTTGATCAAGGTGCGCAGCGCCTGCGAATCAGTCTCCGTGAACTGAAATTCGCGAGCGCGCTCCTCGCTGATCGGCTTCATGGCGGCGCTTCATTTGTTGCTGTCCCGCTTCGCCGCATTGCAGGGCGAGATCGGGATGGGCGAATCAAAACGGTTTCCCTATCGAATTGCCGCCAGCCGCGGCCCGTGCGGGCATGGTTTTGAGCACCGGACTGATCATGTGCTTCTCGCTCCGTGCCCTGCTGCGGCGATGTTCATGCCGCCCCGGGTAATCGGTCCGATTCGTCCGGCAGCCACTCCCTGGCCGCCAGCGCATCGACATCGAGCAGGATCAACATGCGGTTCGAGACGGTTGCGAGGCCATCGATGAAATCGGCATTCGATTTGCCGCCGAGGTCCGGCGTTACCTTCAAGTCGCTCGAACTAATGTCGATGACATCGGCCACGCTGTCCACGACCAGTCCGAACTCGCCGGGGCCGGTTGGTGTCATGATCGACAACACGATGATGACGGTGAGCGGCGTGAACTCGGCGCGCTCCAACCCGAAACGCACCCGCAAGTCGAGAATAGGCACGATCGATCCTCGCAAATCGAGCACGCCGAGGACATGCGGGGGCGATTGGGGGATGCGGGTCACCGCGGACCATCCGCGAATTTCGCGTACTCGCAGGATGTCGACGCCGTAGGTTTCGGCGCCCAGACGGAAGGTCAAGACCTGACGCGCGGAGGCACCCGCGCCGGCTCGTTTGGTTTCTGGACGGTCTGTCATGTGGTCGATGCCGCCGACGTGCGGCGGCTGTTCGCGAGCGCTACCGGACATCCATGGACGCCGTATGAAATCATCGTCCCGGCGCTCCGGACTGGTTTCTCAAGTAGGGCTCGCGGGGCTTTCAAAACAGCTCCACGCTGTCCTGCGTCGAAGCCGCCAGCTGCGGGCCTGCGGGGGCGTGGGCTGCGGCCGGTATCAGGCGCTGTTGTTCGGCGCGATTGATCCGCTCCACGTCGCGCAGCGACTTCAGCCACTCATCGTAAGATCGCGCGGATCGATCGTGCAGCATGGCCTGCAGCCGCTCCAGGCCGGCGCGCACCAATGCCAGTCGCTGCGCGAGCCGATCGTGATACTGCAGGCCGACAACCGCGGCGTGCAAGGAGTCGCCAATTTGCTTGCACGAATCGCGCAGCACGCTGCGTACCGGCTCCGGACAACTGACCGCGGCTATGGTGCTCTTGGCGGCCGCCAGCTGATGGAAGGATTCGCCCACCGAGACGCAATCGCGATCGGCTTCCTGCAGCGACGTGCCCAATTGCTCGGCGAGCATGTCCAAATGGCGGCCGAATTCCACGATGACTTCACGCAACTCGGTGTTCTTGGGGCCTTCTTGCCCCGCGGCTTGCTGTTGGTCAATCATGGGCGTACGGGATGTGAATGGCGGCACCCAGCCCGAGCACGGTCATCGCATGCGTGAGCGCAGCGGATGTTCCGCGGAATTGCACGCTCACACCGCGCCTGGCGGCGTCGCGTTGAAAGGCCACGAGCAGCTGAACGCCCGCGGTATCCACCGCGCCGACCTGGCCGATATCCACCGTGATCGCAGCGTCGGCGGCAAGCCCTGCCGCCAAAATCCGATGGGCGTCCTCGACATCCTTGATCTGCAAGCTGGGTCCCAGCTGGACCATCGGCACCACGCTCGCTGCCGCGCGCTCGACCCCCGCCGGGTAGGCATGAGAGCGGGGGTCGGTGTGCGTAGTCAGGGCGGCCTTCTCGGCCCGTCTCGATTTGGTTGCCGCCGTTGGCGGCCTTGCTCCCGCGCGCTGCGGTGGTTTGCGCTTTTCGGAGGGTTTGGTGTTGTCCACGCTAGGCCGCCTTGCTGTCATTGAGTACGCTCGCGCTGGCGAGCCGCTCGATGTCCACGATGATCACCAGCTTCTGGTCGATGTTTGCCAGTCCGACGACGAACAGGGGGTCGATCGACCCCATCACCTCCGGCGGCGGCTGGATCTTCTCGCTCGCGACGCTGTACACGTCGGACACCGCGTCCACCACGATCCCGACGATACGGTTCGCTCGCGTCCCCGCCATATGAACCACGATGACGACGGTGGCCGCGTCGAAGGCGGCCGTCGGCAGCGAAAACCGCACCCGCAAATCCACCACCGGGACGATGGAGCCCCGTAAATTGATGACGCCAAGCAGGTAGTCGGGCGCGTGGGGTACGCGTGTGACCGTATCCCACCCGCGGATCTCTTTGACGCTCAATATATCTGTCGCGTATTCTTCGCCGCCGAGGAAAAAGCTCAAATACTGATGCGCGCCGGGAGCGCGCTTGTCACCCGGCCTGGCCGCCTCCGGCAATGCCGCGGCAATCCGCTCGTTCGTGTTCACGCGGCCCGCCCGATCTGCGCAGGACGTTCCAAAAAGGCCCCTATCAAGCCGGGCACGTCCAGGATCAACGCCACCGTTCCATCGCCATGAATCGTCGCGCCCGCGAGACCCACCACTGGCCTGAAATTGGTCTCCAGGCTCTTGATCACCACTTGCTGCTGCGCGAGCAGCTCATCGACCAGCATGGCGACGCGGCGTCCGTCGGCCTCCAGGACCACCAGCAACCCGGCAGCGATGTCGCGGCTGTCCGGTTCGATGCCGAACAGGTCGTGCAGCCTGAGGATGGGCAGGTAATCGGCGCGATGTCGGAAAAGTTCCGTCCTGCCCGCGACACAGCTCACGGCGTCGCGCGTGGGCTGCACCGTCTCGATGATGGATACCAGCGAGGCCACGTAGATCTCCTTTCCGACCCGAAGCACCTGGCCCTCCAGAATGGCGAGGGTGAGCGGCAGGCGGATGCGAATGGTGCTGCCCTTGCCCGCAGCGCTGAATATCTGAACATGGCCGCCCAGGTCATTGATGTTGCGCCGGACTACGTCCATGCCCACTCCGCGCCCCGAGACATCACTGACGATATCCGCCGTGGAAAAGCCGGCGACGAAAATCAGGTTGAAAATCTGCTCATCGGATAGCGAGACACCCGGCTCGACGAGGCCGCGCTCACGCGCTTTTTCCAAGATGCGATGCTTGTCGAGTCCGGCACCGTCGTCCTTGACCTCGATGATGATGCTGCCTCCCTCATGGAACGCGTTGAGTTCGATCGTCCCGGTTTCGCTCTTGCCGGCGTCCGCACGCTGGCTGGGCAATTCCAGTCCATGGTCGAGGGCATTGCGTACCAGGTGAACCAGCGGATCGCCGATCTTCTCCAGCACGGTTTTGTCGAGTTCGGTACTCTCGCCGCTGAACTTGAGTTCGACCTTCTTGCCGAGCTTGCGCGACAAGTCGTGTACCAAGCGCGGAAAGCGGTTGAACGAGAAGCTCATGGGCAGCATCCGGATCTGCATCACGCTTTCCTGCAGCTCTCGGGTGTTGCGGGTGAGCTGCGCAAGACTGCGCCGCAAGGATTCGAGATCCTGCGGCTCGCACTTTTCCGCGAAGCGGCTCAACATGGATTGAGTGATGACGAGTTCGCCGACGAGGTTGATGAGCGCATCCACCTTTTCCGTGGCCACTCGAAGCGAGCCGGATTCGGCGCCCGGCTTGGCTGCATTTTGCGGCACCCCATGCAGCTCCGCCTGCCCCGCCGGACGCGGTGCCGCGCGCTGCGCCGGATCCTCGACCGGCCCGCCGGCCTCGCGCCGTTCCCCGCCATAGATCGGTTCGTACACGATCTTCGAGCTGGCTTCGACCCAGTCGAACACCTCGGCGACGCGCGCGTGCTCGATGGCACCGCGCAAAGACAGCTTCCAGCCGAGGAAACACTCCGTCGGATCGAGATCGGTCAATGTCGGCAGGTTTTCGAGGTCGGCCGTGACTTGCAGGGAGCCGAGGTTCGCAAGCTCGTCGAAAATGCGCATCGGATCATTGCACGTTTGAAAGACGCTGGGATCGGGGGAGAATGCGATGCGCCACCCCTCGAGGGCACCCGGGGACGTCGCTGCCGGCTCGCTTGGCCGCTGAGCCGACTGAACCGCGACGGGTGCGTCCCCAGCCGGTGTTGCCGCGATCTGCGCTCCGGATCTGGCCGGTTCGCCGTGCGTGCCGGCATCCGCAAACACGCTGGTCGCCGCAGGCGCCGCCTTTTGACGGAGGATGCGCGCGAGTTCACCGCCGAGCGCGTCCGCTCCCGCCATGGCGATCGGCCGCTTCGCTTGCGCTGACAGCGTCATGTCGCGCATGACATCGACCGATTGCAGCAGCACCTGCAACGCGTCCGCAGTGATGCCGCGCGTACCGTTGCGCATTTCGTCGAGTAACGTTTCCACCGAATGGGTAAACGCCGAGATCTCCGTGAACCCGAACGTCCCCGCCCCGCCTTTGATCGAATGTGCGGCGCGAAAGATGGTGTTGATGATTTCGCGATCCGAATCGTCTTTTAGCGTCAACAGGCCCGCTTCCATGACGTCGAGCCCCTCGAAACTTTCTTCGAAGAATAGCTTGAGGATTGCCTCCATTCCCATATCGATGGACATGGATCACAGCACTTTGGCGATTGTGGCGAGCAGCTTGTCGGGATTGAACGGCTTTATCAGCCAACCCGTCGCACCCGCCTGTTTGCCCTGCAGTTTCTTCTCCGGGCCCGCCTCGGTCGTGAGCACCAGCATGGGCGTAAATTTGTATGCGGGGAGCTGGCGCAGTTCGCGCACCAGAGTGAGGCCATCCATGCGCGGCATATTGACGTCGGTCAGCACCAGACTGACCGCATTATTGCGGGCATAATCCAGCGCGTCGATACCGTCGGCGGCCTCGATGACTTCATAGCCGGCATGCTTCAAGGTGAAGCTGACCATTTGCCGCATGGATGCCGAGTCGTCGACTGCCAGAATGGTCGCTGCCATAGATGTTCCCGTATCGAGTTATGCCCGCCGTACATCCGGCTTCCCGTAGCCCGCCTGCCTGGCCCGGTAAGCGGGAAGAAGGCTGGTTTTTCGAGTCACGCCTTCCAGTAAACATATCGGCGAGCGGCGCCCAAGGTTTAGCCTAGGGGGGACTTAAAAGTGTGATCTCCGTAGCGGACGAATACCCCGCGAGTCGCTTGACCAGGGTCGGGCCCAAGGGAGTCTCGGGCGGCGGCGGGCGCGGCATGCGGGTGGTGCACCTGCGGCGCATTCGCGACGGCATACGCTGTGTGCAATTCAAACCGGCAATCGCATGCAGCGGGAGCGCCGGCCGCCCTCGCGGCGGCAGCCATACGGGTGCTCGGCAAGCCCTCTTGCCGTTTCGTTCAGAACTCCTGCCAGGCATCATCGCTGCCCGCCGCGACCTTCGCGCGAGCGGCCTTCGGCTGTGGCTTGGTCGCCGCGTTGCCGCGCAGAGGGCTGTCGGGCGAACGCCTGTCGGGGACACGTACGGCCAAGTTTCGCGCCGCGGCGCCCGGGACGGCAGGAACGGCGGGGGTTCGTGCCGGGGCGCCGGCCGTGGCGCGCGTCGAATGTACGGCGGAATTCCGCGGGGCGGCGCCCGCGGGGCGAGCCGAGTCGGCGGCGGCCCGTATCGCCGCGCCGGAAGCAGCGCCAGCGAGCCGTGAAGCCGATCCTCCCTCGCCATTCAGCCGATATCGCGATATCAACTCGGTCAGGTTCGAGGCTTGTTCGCTCAGCGCATGCGCGGCGGCCGAGGCCTCTTGCACCAACGCGGCGTTCTGCTGCGTGACGCTATCCATCGATGTCACCGCCTTGTTGACCTGCTCGATCCCCAATGCCTGCTCCATGCTCGACGCGGCTATTTCGGCCATGACGTCCGTGACCTTCTTCACGCCGGTGACGATCTCGCTCAATACCTTGCCTGAATTGTCGACCAGGCGCGCTCCGTCGGACACCTTGGTGACCGAGTCTTGGATCAAGCCTTTGATCTCTTTCGCCGCATCGGCGCTACGGGATGCGAGATTGCGCACCTCCGAGGCGACCACCGCAAAGCCGCGGCCCTGCTCCCCAGCGCGCGCTGCTTCGACCGCCGCGTTCAGCGCCAACAAGTTGGTCTGGAACGCAATATCGTCGATCACGCCGATGATGTCTGCAATCCGGTTGCTGGCAACATTGATTTCGGTCATGGCGGCAACAGCCGAACCGACGACCTTGCCGCCTCGTTCCGCTTGCTCGCGCGCCGCCGCCGCAAGCTGATTGGCCTGCGCTGCGTTGTCCGCATTGTTTTTGACCATCGCGGTCATCTGCTCCATGGATGCGGCCGTTTGCTCGAGACTCGAGGCCTGCTCTTCGGTACGCCGGCTCAGTTCCAGATTGCCGCGGGAAATTTCGTCCGCGCCGTTGTGCACCTCCGCGGCGGCGTGCGACATCGCGCGGATTACGTCAGCCACGCTGGCGAGGAGGTTGTTCATCCCGGCGGCGAGAACTTTGAAAAAGCCCTGTTTTCCCTCTTCGACGACTCGGGCCGTCAGGTCGCCGTCGATGGCCTTTGCGACCGTCATTTCCAGCTCTTTTTCGACGGCGGTTTCCTCGGTCCGATCGATCCATTGCACCACCGTCCCGACACGCTTGCCGGCGCCGTCGACCACGGGAGTGCAGATGAGTCGAAGGGTCGCCTGTCCGAGCATCAGCTCCTCGATCCGCATCCCGGGCAGCTCGGGGGACTCCCCGGTGAGGGCGCCGGTCAGAGGGGAGGCCCCCCGATGCAGCGCATCGAACGAGCTGCCGAGGACGCGCTCGGGGTCGAAATGCGCAACGTGCCTGCCGATTTCAGCAGCGCGTTTACGGAAAATATTCGAGGCGAGCGCGTTCAGATAGATGATTTTGCCTTCCGCGTCCACCAGCGTTATACCGGCCGACACGTGATCCATCGCCATGCGAATTCGCGCGTCTTCGGCAGCGGCGACCCGCCAGGCTTGCGCCCGCACGCCGTCCGCCTCCGCGCGCGCGCGCTCGGCCTGAATTCGCGCCTCGAGACCTCGCTGCATGTGGGCGAAGGCGGCAACAAGGCTGCTCGTGTCGCCGGCGCGCGGCTCTAGATGGCTCGAAAAATCGCCCTGCGCGACTTTTTGGGCGGCCTCCGCCACATCGGTGGGTTCTCCGCCGAGCTGGCGAGTGAGCTTCCGAAATATCACCCAACCAAGCCCACCGACAATGCTCATGACCGCCAATGTAAGCAGCATGCCCATACGTGTCGCAGAGCGCTGGACCCGCGACGCGCCCGCGACCGCGGCTCTGCCCAGTGCGGTGTCGTATTCGACATGCAGCTGCAAAGCCTCGCTGCTCTTGGCGAGCTGCGTCTGAGCAGCCGTCAGCGTCTCGAGAGCTTCGGCTTTACGGCCGGCCGACGAAAGCCGTAGGGCTTTTTCTTGGATGGCATCGTAATCGCGGATGGCGGCGCGGTCCGCTTCGAGCATTTGCGCGTCTTTGGCGTCCGCAATCTGCTGCTCGTAGCCTCTGAGCACCTCATCGGCGTTCGCACGTTGCCCCGCCATCTGCTTTTCCACGAGTGCCATGCCCGCCGGATCCGAAGTGGCCATGTGCCGCCACAGGTTCGCATGCATGCCGGTGAGGAGGGAGTCCAATTTCTGCAAGGTGAGCGCAGCCGGTATCCCGTCGCTGCGGTAGCCCGCGGAGGGATGGACGGATTGGATACCGGCCAGTAGCACCAGCGAAATCAGGAAGATACCGATGAGCGAGACCAGGGGAAGTATCGTCAACTTGTTAGCGACCGTCATTCACGGATTCCTCGAACACGGCGGACGCGGGCACGATTTGACGTAATCTTTAGGACTGTGCGCCGGCGCGCAGATGCGCTCAGTCTCATTCGCGGCAATCTCGTTCATTTAACGACTGCCACACCGGAAACTTGACCGCCGCTTCGACGAAAGACCGAAGTCCCGGTGACCGGTACACGATTCCTGTTTGTCACCGCGAATGCACATCCCATCACGGATGGATGCTCTCCGGACCATGCAGGGCCACGCCGAGCCGCCGGCGTGGGTACGGCTGCCAAGGGATAGAGCCGCCTGTCTGGGTATTCTGCGGTGAGTCGCATTGGCGGACGAGGGCCCTCGAAGGAACGGCCCGGCCAGTCATCCGCGCGCTCAGTCCCGCGCTCGACCGCACGCTGCAGCGACGCCAAACGAGAGAATTCGCGCGCGTGCCCTGGAGGTCTTAGGTTTTCCGCAAAACTTCTGTGAGATCTCGCTTTCCGAGCGGCATCTCACCCAGGCAGGATGTAGGCCGTGCGAGTCGCTAGCGCGCCTTCGAGGTCTAGGCTTTCCCGCGAAACTTTCCCGTGAAATCGCGCTTCCCGAGCGGCACGCCCTTCCAGCGCAGGATGTCGTAGGCCGTGGTCGCATGGAAGTAGAAGTTGGGCTGCGAAAATGAGAGCAGAAAGTTCTCGGCCGTGAATTCGATACGACGGTCGCCATTTTCAAACCGCATGTCGCGGCCAAGAAAGGCGTCGATCTCGGACGGCTCGATTTTTTCGAGCGCGCCCAGCGTAGCGGCAATGGTGACGCTGAGGGCCGTGAAGTCTCCGGGGGGCGGCGACCTATCGGGAGAGAAAACGCCCTTACGCACTGCTTCGATGGCACCCAGCGAATGCACGGCTGTCGATTTTACCTGGTAGGCGAATGGCAGCATGTCCGGAGCGAGGCGGGCTTGCACGATATCGCCGGCCGCGATTCCCTTTTCCGCGCAGAAGGCCTGAGCCTTGTCGAGCAGACCGGCGACGGCGCCGAGAATCTGGAGGTAGGACGGGACGGTGGCATCGTACAGTGAAATAGCCATGGTAAGCCTTTGCCGGTTGTGAGCCGGAAAGTTTAATCGTGGCGGGATAAAAACGAAAGCCAAACGCTGAGCCGGAAGGAGCATTCGACCGTTCGTACCAATCCGCACCGAGACAGGCGCGCCGGGTTTAGAGCCGGCGCAGCGCGCTGATTGAGCCGGAACGAGCATTTCGGCCGTTCATGCAGTCAAACATCAAGATCGGCAGCCCCTGGGTTTGCAGCGGCGCCGCTTGCTGTTGCGATACGCCGGAGACATCACGGCGATGGGCTTCGCATTGCCGGCCGGAGGACTTCTCGCTCTCCAAGCGATCGATCGGCTGCACGGTCCCGCTGCCGAGCGTCCGCAGCCCGCCGCTAAGCGTCGGCGCGGACGCCCAACGAATGCTCGGCTGCCAGCCAATCTTCGAGCTCATGCCCCGGCTCGAAACCGCGGCGTTCCGCGCGCAAGTACGCCTCTCGTTCGATCATCAGCTGCCGGTCGCTCGGTGCAGTCATCGTCACCGCGGCAGCAGGAGGACTCGCCTGTGAGCCGGACATCTCCGCGGAGCGCTTTGCAGCCACCTTACGCGTCCCTGCGGTTTTCTCCCGGGCGGGTTTTTCGGCGACGGGCTTGTCCTTCAGCTTGGCAGTTTGGCGCTTGGGTGTCTTTTCCTCGGTCATGGCGTACCTCCGTTGCGATAGGCTCATGTTACTAAAATAATCCTCACAGTCCACCCGGCTTTCCACCCTGGTTTCCCGTTCGGCCTACATCCGGCTCATCCTCGGCACTTTCCACCGCGCATCCAAGATGGCTTTAGCCTCAGGCTCCGCCTCGGGTTCGGGTTCGGGTTCAACTCGCGGCGACTCGGATCCACTTCAGGGTTCCACGGCGAGATGACATAGGCCTTCCACCTTGGGCTTTCCACCCTGGCTTGCAGGCCCTGGCTTTACGGGGCAAATTTTCGGACGCCCTCCACACCGCCTCAGGTTTTCGCTCGCCGCCTCAGGCTTTCCATCCGGGCTCGCCACCCGCGCTCGCCACCGGGCCTTTTGAGCTCAAGCTGTTCACCTCAGGCCAGACGAATGCTCGCGGCATGGCTCGCTTCGGCGCATGCAGTTGAGCGAAGAGTGGGGGTCGCGGCGTTTGGCGAGCAGGTAGAATGACACCTCAGTCGGCAATTGCGGTGCACGTTGAATCAATATTCGGTTTGGGCGCGACTCGCCGGTCGAGAATTTACGCAGCTGGCTAGCGCGCACCTGGGGCTTAGGTAGTGCCGCCCCCCGTGAGGTCCGCCCGGGCGCCCGGCGCGGTACTCAATCATGGTCTGGCGCGCGCAACGCAGGGGCATCCCGTCAGTTCAGACCAGCTGCGTCAGCTCGTGCAAAGCCCGCCCGGCTCAGCGTCCGGCGACGCGGTCCTGCGCTTAGCACTGCAGCATTCGCTGAACCTGACGTTCTGGGCCATGCTCGCGATCGCCACGGTTGCCGCCGCGGTCGGGTTCCTGGTGCCGTCGGTGGAATTGAAGCCGGCGAACCGAGTGGCCACGAAGTGAGACGGTGGCCCAGCCGCACCGATCTCGCCGGCAGGGCGACGGGCTCTCGTGCGGACTGCACCGCGACGAAGGCATTTGCACATCTTGGGGGTAACTTGCTCATCGAAGGCCTGGATCATTGTTGCACTCCGAAGCCTCCCTCCATCATGTCGCGGCTCAGCCGAAGGGCCGCGTGCCGCGGCGCGGTCGCCCGCGTCTCATGCCGCCCGAGACTTCCCTGATGTCAGCCGCCACGCGTCGCAGCCGGGCGGCGGCCATGCCGTTCATCATGGCAACGGCGCTGATCGACATGATTTCGATCGGCCTCATCATTCCGGTGTTGCCAGCGCTGGTGGGCAGTTTCACGGGAACGCAAACGGACCAAGCGCTTTGGTATGGCGTCGTCACGTTCACATTCAGCCTTGCCAATTTCTTCGGTTCACCCATCCTGGGCTCGCTCTCCGACAGCTACGGCCGCCGGCCGGTGTTGCTGATCGGATTTTCCGGCTTGATGCTGAGCTTCCTCACCACCGCATTGGCGAGGTCCATCGGCGTATTGGTTGCCATCCGGCTGGTGACCGGCGCGATGCAGGCCAATCTTGCCGTGGCCAACGCCTACGTGGCCGACATCACGCCGCCCGAACAACGGGCCAAACGCTTCGGAATGCTGGGCGCCATGTTCGGCGTCGGGTTCATTCTGGGCCCCGTGATCGGCGGGCTGTTGGGTTCCGTGAATCTGCGGCTGCCGTTCTACGCGGCCGCGGGCCTCGCGTTCCTCAATCTGTTGTACGGCTACTTCGTGTTGCCCGAATCGTTGCCGGCGAGCCGCAGGCATGCGTTCGAATGGAAGGCCGCCAATCCCTTCAGCGCGCTGCGCAGGTTGGGCCAGTTGAAGGAGGTGGCGCCCTTGGCTGTCGTCGTCGCTTGCTGCGGGCTTGCGCAATTCGTGCTCTATACCTGCTGGGTGCTGTACACCACTTTCAAATTCGACTGGGGGCCCCGGGACAACGGCTGGTCGCTCGCGGCGGTGGGCGTGGTCTCAGCCATCGTCCAGGGTTTGTTATTGGGCCGAATCTTGAAGCGCATCAGCGTGCGGCGGCTTGCGGTATTCGGGCTAGTCTCCTCCACGCTCGCTTATGCGCTGTGGGGAGCCGCCACCCACGGCTGGATGATGTACGCGGTCATCTTCGTCAACCTGCTGGGCCCGACGGTGTCCTCCGCCATTCAAAGCATCATTTCAAGCGCGGCCGACGCGCAAAATCAAGGCAAGACGCTCGGTGCGGTCAGCGGGCTCAACAGCCTGATGGCGGTGATCGCGCCGGCGATCGGCGCGCCGCTGCTGAGCGCGGTATCGCACCTCCCTCGAAGTGATTGGCGCGTGGGCGCGCCATTTTATTTCTGCGCATTGCTTCAGGCGGTTGCGCTAGTTCTCACGGTGGCACACTTTCGCGGCGAGCGTCGCTCGCGGCTGGCGCTGCAGACGGGCGCGTAGTCCGCCAGTGTGACCCGCCACAAACGGGACCGCCCGGCGGGCTGTCCCGGACCTCACGCTCAACTTTGCGCCCAGCGCGACGGCTGCCGGTGTACTGACGTTGTCCATCCCCCCGACGGCACGCCCGGCAGCTGCGTATTGGATTCGGACTGGACCTTCAACGTGATCCGCAGCGTCGCAATTCACTGACGCGCGACTTGTGTCGGAACCAGGGGATCCGTCCACACACCCGGCTCCGCTGAAATACCATTCTCGCGATCTCCAACTCGATAGGACTCATCCTATAGGCGTGCGGGCGCGCCGACCGATACACGTGTCGCGGAATCGGCGGCATCATTGGCCCACGATGACCGACGTAACATGAGCAAAGCGAAGCGCAGCCTCGCCAATCCCGGTACGCTCGCACCGTTCGATGGGGATGACGGCGACCTGATCGTCGTCGTGGAGACCCCGAAGGGCAGCCGTAACAAGTACGCCTTCGATGCCGAAGAACGGGTTTTCTCGCTCAAGCAGGTGCTGCCGGCCGGCATGACATTTCCCTACGACTTTGGCTTCGTGCCCTCGACGCTCTGCGGCGATGGCGATCCGCTCGACGTGTTGGTTCTGATGGACGAGCCGGCGTTCGCGGGATGCCGGCTCAAATGCCGTGTGATCGGCGTCATCGAGGGCGAGCAGGTGGACAAAAAGCAGAAGGTGCGGAACGACCGAGTCGTGGCCATCGAACGCGAGAATCACAGTTTCAGCCACGTCAAAACGATTGCCGATCTCGGTGCACCATTTCAGAAGGAGTTGGAAGAATTTTTCGTCAATTACCACCGTCTGATCGGTAAAACATTTCGCATCGTCGGTATCAAAGGGCCTGCAAAAGCTCGTCGCTGCGTCAGGAACGCGCAGCGCTCCGTGCGCGCCAAATAGCGGTATCGGCAAGGCACGCCGCGTGCTGCAGAACGCCGTCCCTCCCGATCGTTAGCGATCGTTCTCGAACATCACGAATTGGTGGGCGCGCTCACCATCGAATTAGCGCGGAAAATGCCTCTTTTTATAGGGCTAACGCTAATGCTAATTCGAGAATCGCAGTTACCCCGAAAGTTACGCCGACTACTCTAGGTCCTCTGTCAGCAGCAAATCAATTTGAGCCTTGAGCCGTAGCTTATCCGCCTCATAAAAGGGTGTCGGGATTACTAGCCAAGCCTTGCGGCCTTCGGAGAGTCGCACGGGAATCTTGTCTGTGTCGTCAGCTGAAAACCCTGATAGCAGCGTGGGCTTTGAAACTCCCACTACACGGGAAGCTACAGGAGCGGGTCCGTTCTCGAGAATGATGGCTTTTCCCGTCAGTTGCTCGCCTTCATTGGATTCGTTTCTTGGCAAGGACGAGGGAGTATATCCCGCGAATTCAGCCGATCTGCGGAAAACAGAAACAGCTGAATCACCAGCGGCCGGCGAAAAGCCTCGGTTTATTAGATCAACGCGGAGGTTTGCATCTGATGGCAGTCCTTCGGGATAGCGATCTAATAAGTCGGCGAAAATCACCGGCGCCCGCAACCACTTCAAAAGCAGTTCACTTTTGATCTTTGGGTCCGGGGCGTATTGATAGTTCTCGACGTCCTTTGAAACAGCGAGCTTGCCATCTTCCGGCTTCTCGAGAAGTCCAAAGTACCGGAGTGAGGCAAGCGCACTCAGCGCAGCCCCATTGTTTGCACTTTTGTAACCCATGTCTTGAGCGACAACTTCAGTTGGAGCTGGGTATCTCTTTTCCTTTTCATATACGCGAAGCGCCTTCTCCAACGCCTCCTCTAATGGAATAGATGGCGCACGGGGACTTTTTCTGCGGATAACTTCATTCATACTGAATTACTTAAGTTAAATTGGTGATAAACTCATATACGCTTTATTATAAACTTTGTATAAGGTCGGTCAATGAGTTATCGACGAGTATCTAGAGGCGTTTTTTTTCTCGAATAATCTGCCAGGGGTTACATTCCTATGGAACATACGTTAAACCCGAAAATATACGGTTTCAAATGGATTTTATTCGTGAAGTATTCTATATTCGCGAATAACGAATACTCGAATGCAGGTGGAGCATGCGTCAAATCTCAATCAAACCTCAAGACGTAGTTGTAGCAATAAAAATCGCCATTCTCGGCGAAAATAAAAGAACTTTCTCTAGCCTAGCCAGCGACTTAGCTTTATCTGCGTCCGAAGTTCACGCCAGCACAAAAAGATGCGAACAAGCGGGGGTGCTTACAACCAGCCACGGAGATGGACTAAAAGTAAACAAGCTCGCACTCAGGGAATTTTTGGTTCATGGAGCTCGCTACGCATTCCCAGCTGTGCTGGGCCCAATGACACGGGGAATGCTGACCGCGTCAGCCGGCCCCACTCTCAGCAAACTATTAGTCGCTTCTCCGGAAGGCCCTCTCGTTTGGCCCTTCGCTCAAGGAGAGGCCCGCGGGCCGTCCCTATCCCCGCTCTACCCCAAAGTTCCTGAAGCGGCGGCAAGAGACCCTGACTTATATGACTTACTCACACTATTAGATGCGATTAGGGTAGGAGGCGCGCGTGACCGCGAACTAGCAAGCAGCGAACTCGAGAAGAGAATTTGATGAACCCGCGCGATCCAAATGTTCAGCAGCTCCAGTTAGTTGCCCAAGCTCTCGGCCACTTACGCGAGAGACTAGTGTTCGTCGGGGGTTGTGCTACGGGCATCCTAATTACCGACGATGCGAGACCGCCCGTTCGAGCCACGCAAGACTGTGTAGCTTCAGCGACTTCTGGACAAAATGCTAGGCGGGAAATGAGAGACTTCGATCTGCTGCGGAAGGCCCGCGGATGGAGCGAAGTGGATGAGCAAGCGAGAGTATCGACGCTTTACGGCAGAACAGAAGCTGGAGATCTTACGAGAGGCGGATCAACCCGGCGTGACGGTAAGCGAGGTGTGTCGGCGACACGGCCTGTCACCCTCGGTTTTGTACCGATGGCGGGCGGTTGCCCAGGGTGGCTCGGCGGTGGCGCTGAAGCGCGATGCCCAGAGAGCGCCGCGTAAGGATGACCCGGAAGCCCGGCACAAGGCCGAGATCGAGCGCATGCGGGCGGTGATCGCGGAGATCACGGCGGAGAATTTAGAGCTGAAAAAAAAGATCTGAGATTGGAAGATTTATCCCGAGTACCGGCGGAGACGAAAGCGGCTGTGATGCAGATCGTAGAGCAAACCAAACGACGCTCGGGGTGGCATGCGTACCGCACGCTTGCCGCCCTGGGCGTGCCGCGCAGCGTCTTCTACGCCTGGAAGAAGCGGGAGAGCCTGGAGGATCGAGTGGGCAAGCCGTGCCGCGTGTACGAGGTGCTGCCTGAGGAACGGGCCGCGATCTGCGAGTTCGCTTTGAGTTACCCGAAGATTGGCTATCGGAAGCTGACCTGGATGATGGTCGATGCCGGAACCGCCTGCGTCGGGGAGAGCACGGTGTACCGTGTGTTGAGCGATGCGGACCTGCTGTCGCGCTGGAAGCGATCGACGATATCGAGCGGCGAATACAACTTCCGTCCCACCGGTCCGAATCAACAGTGGCATACCGATGTGATGTATGTCTGGGTTGCTGCCCGGTTCTACTTCCTCCTGAGCTTCGTGGATGCCTATAGCCGGTACATCGTGCACCACAAGCTGCTGATCAGCCTGGACGGCCAATCCGTCGCCGTCGAGCTGCAGGCAGCGTTAGAAGCGGTCAACGGAGCCAAACCCCGGGTTGTCCACGATCACGGCAGCGAGTTCGTCAATCGCGATGTCGCAGCGGTCATCAAGACTCACAACCTGATCGACATCAAGACCAAGCCGCGGCACCCGGAATCGAACGGTATCGTCGAGCGCTTCAACGGCACGGTGCGCGATGAGAGCAACAACGACTATGGAAACAACTATCTGCAGGCCGAGGCGATCATCGCCAAGCTCATGCACCAGTACAACGAAGAGCGGCTACATGCAGCTCTAGGTTACATGACGCCGGCGACCTGCCATTGTGGGCAGCCGGATGAGGTTCGAGACGAGCGTGCAAGGCGAATAGCTGCGGCCCGTACGCATCGTAGAATGACCAACCAGCAGCGATTTAACGAGGCGGCCTAGGCAGTGAAAGTCTCTCTTTCTAGCTCAGGCATTTTGTCCAAGTTGACGTGAAGCGCGACAAAGACGTCGATTTAATCGCGGAAATAACGACCAGGGCGAAACTCTACGAACTCGGCTCCGAACTTCGAAATTTAGGGTTTCGAGAAGACCAGACCGCCGATGTCGTCTGCAGATGGCGCTTAGGAAACCTGAAAGTCGACGTAATGCCCTCTTCCGACGAAGTCATGAATTTCTCAAATAGGTGGTATACGGACGCAATTCGCGAATCCGTTTCGGTTGTGCTGCCCGATGGAACTCCAATCCGACTGATTACCGCTCCATATTTTATCGCCACAAAACTCGAAGCGTTTCATGATCGTGGAAAGGGGGACTATTTGAGTCACGACATGGAAGACATCTTAAATGTCATCGACGGTCGGCCGGAGATAATCCGAGAAATCTCCGAGCAGCAAGGAGAAATCGCCGCTTATCTTAAAACCGAATTCGACGAGTTGATTTCGGACAACCTCTTCATCGAGACGCTACCAAGTCACTTTCTTCCTGGCCCTCTCGACCAGCAGCGAGTTCCTATTCTTTTTGGACGCCTCCGAAAAATTGCAGGACTCTAAGAGTTATCGAGCGCAGCGCCCCGCTTTTCCGCGGAGAGTTGGCAAGACGAAAAGAATTTATCGGTTTATCGTCACAACACCTCGCCCACCCAACGGCGCAATGTCGCGTTAAGCGGTTCGTAAGACACATTTGGAGACGCCTCGGGCGGCACGGGATTTCGTTCGTAAGTCTCCAATTCATCTCTAATCGCTTTTCCGCGATCTGACTCGAGGACGATTTCTCCTTTCTCCGGCGCGTCGCTTTTCCTTGCAATCAGATCTGAAAAGTACGTTCGCTCGTCAACGCTCGCGACATGTTCGACGACAACATGAAACTCCGTCGGCGGCTGGGATTTGTAATGTCGGATCCACCGGCATGCCAGAAGTGCTCTGGCCGTGTATAGAAGCTTCTTGATCGAGATCTGGTTTTCGGAGGTTAGGTTAGATAGAGCCTGTTTCGCCATGCTTCTATAGTGGTGCGTGGCGCGCGTCGGATTGAAAAACATCGGAATTAACGCGCGGAGTTCGGATCGGAATTCCGACGTTTCACAATAGACCACGGGGGAGCCAAGCCACTCATTTAGAGCAAGATTGCACTTGGAGAAGAGTCGAAGGCTTTTGCGCAAGTCCCAGCCCGAGACATCCAGCTCGCCCGGCAGCATCTTCTCGATCACGTCCCGAGACTCGAATACAGTTAAATACCACGCGGGCTTATGCACATAGACGAACCGCACATCATAGTCACTATCTGGCGATGCAAAACCCCAGGCACGGCTCCCCGACTCTACCGCCAAGAGAACTCGCACCTGCGCCTCAGCTTCGATTGAGCGCAGAGCAGCCAGAATCTCGTCTCTCATGCGAACCTGTTCTCCCACGCATGAGTGATCTCGACTAACAGCTTGTCTGCGGCAACTCGATCGCATTCATTCGGAAGTGGGGCTATGTTCTTCAGGCGATCACATTCGGCCAGCAAATCATTGGCGACGTTCATAATCTGTTCAAATCCAAGCTTGCCCCCGCGGATGTCAAGAAGAAGACTAAGATCCTTTCCCTTGAAATTGACCATTGGTTCGCCGCGTTCGAGGATAGACCGGCCACTCATTAGCAATCTCACGGTGTGCATCATATTTTTCGCGTCATAATCCAGCTGCCCTGCCTCTTGCTGCTCCCAACGCGCATCGTTGCGGTTCTTTCTCCAGCCCCAATAGTTTTGGTGTTCCGTGAAAGACTGCTTCCAGGCTTGCTCGTTGAAGATCAATAGGCCAGCAAAATGACTGGCCTCGTCTGGCTCTGGAATCGACTCGCATACCAGTACATCCCCTCGAAACGTACCGCGAGCGTTGCTGCCGTAGTGATAAAGCCGGTAGGTATCCGGAACATGCTCCAGTCGTGCTGCGTGATACTGCGTTAATTCCCAGCCAATTTGATTCAATGGCACCGCGCGGCACGGGGGCGCGTCCGATAGCACAAGACGTGCTTTCGGGATCACATAACAGAAGTCTTCTTTTCGGGGCGCCGCCTTTGGCTTTGGATTGTTGACCCATTTGTTCTGGCCGCGCGCTTTCTTTATTTGCGACATTGCATATCCGATATGCGTGTCGCCGCACTGACGTGTTACAAAAATGCTTCGGGCGAGAATAAGTTGTTCCATCTCTTTCGAGACAACTTGAACGCAGTCCTCGGGCGAAAATAGCAGTTCTAGAACATTTGGATTCGCCTCGGCTAGCAGTTCAATGCATCGGCGCAGGCTGTAGTAGACCGTGTTGTTGCGGTCATCTGAAAGCTGGACCGGTTCTTGCTCAATGGGCAAATAGGCGGCCGATGGCACCATGTAAATCCCGCGTATGTCCTCATCACTTCCTGCAACTTGAGTACCGTAGGCGCGACTTCCTGCGACGCAGCTGAAGATGATGCGTTCATTGCCGACTGTCAGTAATTGGTTGAGCGTCTTCACAACAGTATTTGGGTCAGAGCGAGTCAGCATGTCGCGATGACGGGAATAAATTCGATAATCCGACGGCTATTAATTCGGTAACGCAGAGTACGAAATCGAATTGAGATCCGGGAAGACGAATTAGCGAGGATTACATGCAGTTTTCCCGCTGATTTTACTCGTCAAACGGCGCATTACGGGTAACTCCAACAGGACACCTAAAGTTACCCCCAAAGTTACCCCCAAAATGTCCGGCAGCCCCCGATCGTCGGCGATCGTTAGCGGCCTTCTTCTGCAGGCCAATTCGAGTCCCGTACACTGTTTTCCCGGTGTTTTGACCCGAATGCGGTCGCTCTTCGATCGTTTTCGATCGTTACCGAACAATGTTGAATTGGTGGGCCCGCTCGGACTCGAACCGAGGACCAAGGGATTCACTCGACCCCGCCGTTTCCGGTGGGAGTGGACTATCTCTTCACCCCGTTCTTCGAACAAGAGGGGTGCGGGACGCTCTAGCCTGTCATTAAGCGCAACTGAAGCGCTCAGGTAGTCTCTGCACCTTCCGGCGGTGTACCGCCGGCTTGGCTCAGGGTTGCCATCAGCCGTACTGTTAAGGTTTCCCTGAATTCATCCCGTCCACTTCGCACCTTACGATGCGAAGGCACCATTACTTGATGAGTCCCCTGCTCTAACCAACTGAGCTACAGGCCCGACCGGTGCGCATCCTACCATGCAACCATGGTGATCGTCCTCCAAGCGCCAACGGTCGTTGCTGGCTCGGAGGCGCTGACCGGCATCCCAGGGGAATCAGGGGCCCGATGATCCTCCGCGCGTCCGCCGGACACCAAGGGACGCTGACCCTGACAGTCCTCCGAACCCCGCAAGCGCCAAGAGTAAGCAGGGCGACGGTCCTCAAGCCGCCGCAGGCACCCCCAACGATGGGCTGGGCCTGGCAGTAAGGTATGGTTGTCGGTATGAGCTTTTCACCGCTACCCGAAAGACCAAAGCGACCCGGATACCGGGGACGCCAGGACTCGGAATGACGGGGGCGCCAGGGTTGCCGGAATTGCCGGCGCTACCGATCAACGAGGCGTTGCCGGCGTTGGCGGAGGCCTTGCGCGGGCACACGCGGGTGCTGCTCCATGCGCCGCCAGGCGCCGGTAAAAGCACCCTCGTCCCCTTAGTCTTGCGCCAAAGCCCATGGCTGGGCACGAGGAAAATCCTGATGCTGGAGCCGCGCCGTCTCGCGGCGCGGGCGGTGGCCGGACGCATGGCGCAGCTGCTCGGCGAACCCGTGGGCAGGACGGTGGGCTACCGGATCCGGGCGGACACCCGCGTCGGCCGGGACACGCGCATCGAGGTGGTCACCGAAGGCATCCTCACCCGGATGCTGCAAGAGGATTCCGCACTTGCGGACGTGGGTTGCGTGATTTTCGATGAATTCCACGAACGCAGCCTGAATGCGGACCTTGGGCTCGCGCTGTGCGTCGAGAGCCAACAGAACCTGCGCGAGGATCTGCGCTTGCTCGTCATGTCGGCCACGCTCGATCTGGTGCCGCTCGCGCGGCTGCTGGACGAGGCACCCATCGTTTCGGCGAGCGGCCGTAGTTTCGAGGTGGTCACTCATTACGTACCGCGCCGCGCCGACATCCACCTCGAAATGCAGACGGCGCAGGTGGTACGCCGTGCGCTCGACGCGCATGACGGCGATATCCTGTGTTTCCTGCCCGGTGCCGCCGAAATCAATCGCGTCACTCGCGCTCTGGAGGGATTCGATCTGGACGCCGCGGTGCGGGTGTTGCCGCTGTACGGCGAGCTCTCGGGCGCGGCGCAGGAGGCGGCGCTGCAACCTGCTCGCCCGGGGCAGCGCAAAGTCGTGCTGGCGACCACCCTCGCGGAGACCAGCCTGACCATCGAAGGCATTCGTGTGGTGGTGGATGCGGGTTTGCGGCGCTATGCGGAATTCGATGCCGCCACGGGCATGAGCTGCCTGGTCACGGCGAAGGTATCGCAAGCGGCGGCCGACCAGCGTCGCGGCAGGGCGGGACGTCTGAGTGCGGGAGTGTGTTATCGCTTGTGGTCGCAAGGCACTCAGGCGTCCCTCGCGCCGCAAACGCCGCCGGAAATTTCCCATGCCGACCTCGCCCCGCTGGCGCTGGAACTGGCTTGCTGGGGTGCGGCCGACGCGGCGAGCTTGCGCTGGCTGGACCCACCGCCGGCCGCGCCGCTGGCGCAGGCGCGCGATTTGCTGCGGCAACTCGATGCCATCGATGCGGCGGCGCGGATCACGCTACATGGCCGTGCGCTCGCGACGGTGGGCGCACATCCGCGCCTCGCGCACATGCTGCTCCAGGCTCGCGGTCTGGGGGCGCCGCGGCTGGCCTGCGATCTGGCGGCGGTTCTGAGCGAGCGCGACATCCTGCGGGCCGCGGCGGGGTCGCGTGATGCCGATGTGCGCCTGCGCGTCGGGGCATTGCGCGGCGATGCGCACGCTTTGCCGCCGGGCATCGAGGTGGACCACCGGGCCCTGACGCAGGCACGACGCAGTTCGGCCGATTGGCAGCGTGACTTCGCGGGCGGTGTGCGCGAGCAAGCGGATCCGCACGAGCTGACCGGTCCCCTGCTCGCCTTGGCCTATCCGGACCGCATCGGGCGCGCGCGCGACGATGGCGGACGCTATGTGCTTGCGAACGGCCGCGGCGCGCGCTTCGCGGAGCCGCAGGCGCTGTCGAAGTCGGATTTCATCGTGGCCGCGCAGCTCGACGGCGCCGAGCGCGAGGCGCGGATCTTTCTGGCGGCGCCGTTGCGGCTCGAGGACATCGAGCGCCTATACGCCGGGCATATCGGCGAACACGCCGAGATCTTCTGGGATGAGCGCGAGCAGAAGATCCAGGCACGGCGCGAGCGACGCTTGGGCGCCCTGGTACTGCAGACCGGCGATATCCGCGACCCAGACCCCGATGCGTTGCAGAGCGCCGCGCTCGCCGGTCTGCGGCACATGGGCATTGCCGCTCTGCCGTGGACCGCGGAACTGCGGCAATGGCAGGCGCGGGTGGCCCTCATGATGCGATACGCGGTGCCTGCTCCCGAAGCGTGGCCGGATTTGAGCGATGCGGCGCTGGCGGCCACGCTCGGCGAGTGGGCGCCGCCGTGGATTACGGGATTTGCACGGCGCGAACATGTGGCTCGAATGGACCTGCACAATGCCCTGCGGACTCGGTTGTCCTATGCACAGCATGCCGTCCTGGAACGCGAAGCACCCACCCATTTCGTCGTTCCCAGCGGCTCGCGTATCGCCATCGACTACCTGGACGGTGAGGTGCCCACGCTCTCGGTGCGGCTGCAGGAGCTGTTCGGCATGAGCGTGACGCCGAGCATCGCCGCCGGCCGCTTGCCGTTGCTGCTGAAATTGCTCTCACCGGCCGGGCGGCCGGTGCAGATCACGCGCGATCTCGTGAGCTTTTGGAACCGCGGCTACCATGAGGTCAAAAAAGACCTCAAAGGCCGCTATCCGAAGCACTACTGGCCCGACGATCCGTATACGGCGGCGCCCACGCGCCGCGCGCGTCCGCGTTGATGGGGCCTCGAGCGCGACGACTGCGAAAGCGTCAACGTCAAGACGAGAATCAACGACTACCAAGCGTACTATTGGCAGCGGGATATTTGGGTGGACCGCGTCAATTGATCGGGATGTCCCGCGTCGCCAGCAGTCGGGACATGGTGAGCGATACCGAGTTTCAAGAGACCGAGTTCTACCGCGACTGGTGCCCGCGCGCGACGCTGCCGTCTGCGCGCGGCCGTGATTGAGGGATCCTATGGCGTCAGCGTTGCCGCCAGGATCACCACATTGCGATTGTTCGGCAAGGTGACGCTTGCCACGGTCTTGGCGTTGTCGATGATCAGTGCGTAGGCGTACAGGTTGAACGTGCGCGCGTCCTCGGCACCGTCGGAAATGAGGCGATAAGCCATGCTGAGGGCTTTGGATTCGCCTGTATAGCCCTGCGGGGTGTACCAGTCGCTCATACTCTGGGTAATAGCGGTGGTCGTGCCATCCGTGTACTTCACGATGAAGGATTGACCGACCTTATTACCGTTGACGCCGGTACCCAACAAATTGAGCGTGGAAAACTTGCCGGAGGGCAACGTCAGAGTGGTGTTGCTGAGCCCGTCCGGTACGTTGGCGCCCAAGAAGGTATAGGGCACGCCACCATAAGTGAGGGTACTGCCTACCAGAGTCTCCGAGTAGGCGTGCCCGAACGTATCGATGCCTCCGTTCGTTACGGCGGAGCCGTTAGTGAAGACCCCGTTCACGTTGGCGGCCAACGACAGGCTGACCTGGGTCACCGTACTCGTGCCCCCTGCCGATGACGTGCCGCCCGACAGAGTGGCGGCCACCACCACGACATCACGATTGGCCGGCAGGGTCACGCTGGCGACGGTCTTGGCGCTGTTGATGGCGAAAGAATAGCCGTACAGGTTGAAGGTGCGGGCGTCTTTGGCGCCGGTCGACAGCAAGCGATAGGCCATGATGACGGCCTTCGATTCGCCCGCGTAGCTTTGCGGCGTGTACCAGTCGCTCAGGCTCTGGGTGATGGTGGTGGACGTGCCGTCCGTGTACGTCACGACGAAGGTTTGACCGGTCTGGTTGCCATAGACGCCGGTGGCCAAGAGATTGAGCGTTGTGTACTGGCCTGCCGGCAGCGGAATCTTGACCCCGGTGGCGACGGAGTTGGCCGTGGCGGACGTGCCCAAGGTGAACGTCAGGTTCGACCAAGTGACCGAACTGCCAAGCAGCGTGGCCGACAAGGCGTTGCCACTGCCATCCAGGCCGCCATTGGTGACCGCGGTGCCGTCAGGAAAGGTGCCGTACACATTGGCCGCGGCCGAGAGACTGACCGACGCCGTTGCGGTCCCGGTCGTGTTGGCCACGGCCCCCGTCAGCGACATGGCGAGCACCACGACGTTGCGATTGGCGGGCAAGGTGATGCTCTTCACCGTTTTCGCGCTGTTCAGGGTGAACGAGTAGCCGTACAGATAAAAGGCACGTGCATCCTGGGTACCCGTCGGGGTCAGCCGGTACGGCATGGTGACCGCGATGGACTCGCCGCTATAACTCTGCGGCGTGTGCCAGTCGCTCAGGCTCTGGGTGACGGTGGTGGTGGTGCCGTCGGTGTAGGCGATGACAAAGGTCTGGGCGGCTTGGCTACCGTTGACCCCGGTGCCCAACAAATTCAGCGTCGTGTAACTACCCGACGTGAGCACGACCGTCGCATTGCTCACGGCGTCGGCGACTCCGGCCGAACCCATGTTGAAGGCAATGCCGTTCCACACTAGGGTGGGACCAATGAGCGCCTCCGAGTAGCTATAGCCGTGCCCATCCAGGCCCCCATTGGCCACGGCCGACGTATTGTTGGTGATGCCGGTGACATTGTAGGAGGCGGTCAGACCAACGGCAGTGGACGTGACTGTCGCTGCCGGCTCGATGATGTATGTCGCGCTAGTCACTGCGCTGTTGAGGTAGCCGCTCTTGACGGCAATGGCATTGATGGTCGTGGTCGCCTTGATGCTCAGGGCTCCGCTGTACGTGGCCGACGAGGAATTAGGAGTCGAGCCGTCGGTGGTGTAGTAAATGGTCGCGCCCGAGGTGGCCTCGCTCATGGTTACCGAAAGGCCTGCCGACGTATAAGTTCCGCTGGGCGACGACAGCGCTGGGGCTGCCGCGGTCGGAGTGGCGCCGGCCAGGAGTCCGAACGCAGAAACGGCTTGAACGCTGCCCACGTAGACCTTGCCGTTGGCAATGGTCGGTGTAGTGAATTTGACGGCGGATCCAGGAACGTCACGATTGTTGGCGGCGGTACTACTGGTGTACAGCAGATTGGCCAGATTGGTGGCGTCGTAGGCATACAGCACCTGGCAGTTCGAGCCACCGGCGCAGGTGGAACTCCAGCGCGAATTGTCGAGGCCCCAGAGAATGCCGTTGGTCGTGCCGTTCGAGGAAACCGAGGGATCCGGTCCCGGGAAGTTGAATGACTTCGCGCTCGCCGAAGTGGGCGTCGTGGACAGCAACCCGGAGTTGCCGGCGTTGAACGAAAATACCCGGATGGGCTCGGCCACTCCGGTATCGTCGTTGCCGCCGCCGAAGTACACGCTGCCATTCCAATAAGCGGGAACTCCCCAGTAGCCGGAGAACACGCCGTCGATTTCCTGCACCACGTTGGTATCCGAACCGCTGCAGGCAGGGGAAAGGTTCGGGCAGTACTTACCCAAGTTATTGCGATCGATGAGATACAGGGTTCCGGACTTGCCCATCGTGGTTAGCAGCTGTTTGCCGCTGGAGAGGGTGGGGAGCAGGATGATGCCGCCGGCCGACAAGTCGGTGTCGCCGCTGGTGAGCGCGGCTTGGTTGTAGGGGGTGAAGTAATCCTCGACGGCAAAGGTGGAGTTTGCGGGCGGCCCCAGTTTGAGAATGGTGTCGCCCCGGTCGGCGCTGTTCCACGAGCCGTTGCCGGTGGAGGCGAAAATGTTGCCGCTGGTGTCGGAGGCGAGGCCGCTGCCGCTCATCCAAATGCCGTTCGCGTACCCGGTGGGCGAAGAGTTGTAAACCGCTTCTTGAGCGAGCGTGGAGGCACTGTAGGAGATGACCCAGCCGTGCCAGGGAGATTTGTCGCAGTGGCTGGCCCATGCAATGACGACATGGCCATTCTCCAGAAGCAGCGCGGCGCGTTGATTTTCCTGGCGCGGGTTGAAGGTGAGGGTGGTGCCGTTGCCGTCGGAGGCGGTGCCCGGAAAGGTGGCCGCGATATTGACAGGGCCGCTGAATTTCTCGGCGCCCGAGCCAATGTCGAGCGCATGCAGGTACTGATAGATGGTGCCGCTGACCTTGGATTTGGCGACGACGTATAGGGTATGCGTCGTGGTATCGATGACCGGCGTACCGGTGATGCCCACTTCGGTGGGAATGTCGCCGCAGCCCAAGTCGGCGCTGCTGTCGACCGTGCTCCCGCCCGTCGGAATCAAGCTGACTCGCCAATAAATGGTGCCCGTATCGGCATCAATGGCATAGATGCTGTCGTGCTGGGTCGCGACATACAGCACATTGTGCGTACCGCTGCTCAAGGATACGTTGGGGACGTACAGTGTTTGGGTATACACGGAGCCGTCCACCGTGACGGTGAACAGCTTGCCGAAGGTGCTGCTGTTCACGTTGGCGGTCGTGAGGGTGGTTTCCGACGTGTTTTGGCCCGTGCGCGAGTTGTCGTTGTGATAGGTCGATACGGCGACTTGTGCCTGCAGGGACATCGACAGGAGTAAACATGCGGCGGCGGCACAGCCGCGCCAAGCGCGCAATCCCATTGTTTTTGCTCCTGACCGAGAATGCCGATCATGGACTTGTATTTGTTTAGAATAAGGCCCGCAACCGTCAAGCGCTACGTGACGACATCGCGCGCGTTCACAGCGCGGCCGAGCTACTTGATCCCCGCTCGAGCAAAGCGGTGCGACGGGGACGTGCGTTTTGGCCGGGTTCGTGTGCCTTGCTGGCTGCGCTGCGGTACTTGGGGTTGCTTACATGGCGTGGCAGCGCAGCACCCGGTTGGTGCCGGTTCATTCCATTATCTGGTTGCCAGGCATCGTTTGGCTTATACGTTTGGCATTTCATGCGGCAGCGGATGGTAATGCGCGGCAGAACGAGCATTGGCCCTTCGCTTCAGGCCGCGTCGCCAACTGCTACTGGTTGATCGCGATATTGTATTCGGCATCCGCGCCGCATTGACAGCGGTCGCGCTGATCAATCGATCGGCCTGCGGATAGGAAATTCAAATCACCCGTGCGGACCCAGCCTGCCCACCACCACCGATGCGCGTAACCGGCCTTGTGGTGGCCCAAGCTTAGGGGCCGCGCGCCTTGCCGCGCAAATCGGCGCGCCAGGTTGCCTCTGCCCGAGCCCCAACCGCACCCCGGCCCCGATGCGCCGGCGTCACCGCCGCCCGATACTGGCTGTGCGGGGCAAATACGCCGTGATACCGCCTCAAGTGCATCCGCGGCCTCGGCACCAGCGTCGCGAGGCGCGCCATGAGATCCAGCGGCTCCAACACGATGTGGGTCGTGCCATGCAGGGATGCGTCAAAGGGTATGACCGCTTATATAAGGGTATTACTAAGGGTATTACTGTACACCTGTGAAAACACTGCGCTTATTCGTCGATTGCTTATCAGGAGTTCGAAGAACGGGTAGGCCAGACCGCCGAGCCTAAAGGAGCCAAAGCAGAATTGGTGCGCGATGCCGTTCGCAAACGCCAAGGGGATTTTCGATTGAGTGACATCGAACAGGCATGTCCGGGCGTTGGCCGGAGTGGATCAGAAACGTGCTTGCCGACATGAGAGAGTCCGGCGAATTGAAATGTACGGGTCGAGGTGTACCAGCGCGGTGGAAACGAACCGGTTAGCACGTCGGCGATACGGGGATTACCGCAATCAATGGAGGGGGCCCCACAGGGATTCCATTCGTGCTGACCGGACCTCAAGCGCGACACCCGTGATCGCAGCGGTCGCGCTCGATCTGCAAGGTCGCGTGATCGATGCGAAAGCGTTTTTTCAGAAACGGCGTGAGCGAGCCGAGCAGCGCGTCCTCGGCATCCCGATCGGGCACCACCAGATGCGCCGTCAGCGCGATGCTGGTGGTGGACAGCGCCCAGATGTGCAGATCATGCACGTCGGTGACGCCCCGTTGCCCCGCCAGGAACGACATCACCGCACCCGAGTTGACGCCGGAAGGAACGCCATCCAGCGACAAATGCACCGAATCGCGCAACAAGCTCCAGGTGCTCACCAGAATCACGGCGACGATCAACAAACTCACCGCCGGGTCCAGCCAGCGCCAGCCCGTTAGCAAGATCAGGCCGCCCGACATCAACACCCCGACGGACACGGCGGCATCGCCCAGCATGTGGATGAATGCGCTTCGGCGGCTCAAATCGTCGTGGCTGCCGGCGTGCAGCAACCACGCGCTGATGCCATTCAGCACGATGCCGATCGCGGCGACTCCCATGACGGTGGTGCCCGCCACCGGCGGCGGCGAGGCGAGGCGTCCGAGCGCTTCCCAGGCAATGGCACCGCAGGCCATCAGCAGCAGAACGGCGTTGGTGAGGGCGGCCAAAACCGATGAGCGTCCCAAGCCGTACGTGAACTTGCCGCCGGGCGGGCGGCGTGCGAGCCAGATGGCGGTCAAGGCACACAGCAGCCCCAGCACATCGCCCAAGTTGTGACCGGCATCCGCGATCAACGCCACCGAGTTGGACAAGAAGCCGAATGTTCCCTCGACGCAGAGGAAGATCACGTTGAGCACCACCGCGATGCCCATGCGCAGATTCAGGCCCTCCGCGGTCACGACATGCGCGTGGCCGTGATGGCCGTGGGCATGGGAATGAGCCGCTTCGCCGTGGGACTGGGCGCTCCCGTGTTCGTCATGAGGTTCATCGTCGTGGCCGGGCCGAGCTGGGTGATCGCGGTCTTGACCGTGGCCATGCCGATGGTCGTGCCGGTGGTCGTCAGCGTGGCCGTGAGTTTGGTGGCCGTGGTGATCTTGACCGCGGTCGGGATTTTCAGGTTGCATTCGAGTGGATGTCCTTCAGTTGGTCGAATGTCTGTAAACGCCACAGCCGGGGGAACAAGACGCCGGCCCAGAGCCCCGCCACCACCAATGTTACTACGCCGCCCGACACGATCGCCGGAACCAGGCCAAACCACGCCGCCGTGAAGCCGGATTCGAACTCGCCCAACTCATTCGAGGCACCGATGAACACCGAATTCACGGCACTCACCCGGCCGCGGATGGCGTCCGGTGTTTCCAGCTGAACCAGCAGGTTACGAATGAATACACTGACCATATCGCCGGCGCCCAGACATACCAGGGCAATCATTGCCATCCAAAAATGGCGGGTCAAGCCGAACGCCACGACCGAGACGCCAAAAATGGCGACTCCACCGAACATATGGACGCCGACGCCCCGGGTGACGGGCCTGAACGCCAACCAGAGCGCGCACAACGCGGCCCCCACGCCGGGGGCGGCCCGCAAATAGCCGAACACGTCGGGGCCGGCATGCAATACCTCGTGCGTGAAGGCCGGCAGCAAAGCGGTCGCGCCGCCGAACAGCACGGCAAAAAGATCCAGCGAGATGGCACCTAATACGGCCTTTCGGCGCCAGACGAAGTGCAACCCGTCCAGCATGCTGGTCCAGGAGACCGCACTGCGGGCGGGCGGCGCCGGGCGACGCTTCACCGACAGCATCAGCGCTACCGAGAGCAGCAACAGCGCCACCGAGGCGCCGTACACCCGCTGCGCCCCGCCGTTGATTCCCGCGGGAGACCGGCCGAGGGCATAAATGATTCCGCCGATGCTGGGCCCGGCGATGGTCGCCACCTGGAACAACGACGAATTCAACGCGATCGCATTGCTGAGCGAGGCGGGCGGGACCATATTGGGGACGAACGATTGCGCGGCCGGCGACTGAAAAGCGCGGGCGATGCCGAGTAATGCCAGTACCGCGAAAATCGGTAGGGTACTGCGAATGCCGCTCACCGCAAAGTACAGCAGCAGCAAGGCGGCGATCAACAACGCCGACAGACACAGCGAAATCACGAGGCCGCGCTCGTAGCGGTCCGCCACGTACCCGGCCGGCAGCGAGAAACACAAGAAGGGCAGGAACTGCGATAGCCCGATCAGCCCCAGGTCGAGTACCCGTCCGGTGATCTGGTACACCTGCCACCCCACCGCGACGATGATCATTTGCGCGGCGAGCGAGGAAAAGAATCTCCCCGAGACATATAAGCTGAAGTCGCGATGCTTCAGCGCCGCGAATCCGCCCGTGGCGTCGATGGATTTCAAAACCCGGAATGCCTCTGCGCCGTACCGGACGGCGACTCGCCGCACCGCGGTGCGCGTCTGCGCGCCGTCAAAGGCCGAGGTCGCTCAGCGAGGGGTGATCATCGGGCCGGCGTCCCGAAGGCCAGCGATAGTTGCGCTCGGTTTCGGCGATGGGAAGATCGTTGATGCTGGCCATGCGTGATCGCATCAGGCCATGATCGTCGAACTCCCAATTCTCGTTGCCGTAGCTGCGGAACCAATGGCCGCTGTCGTCATGCCATTCGTAGGCGAACCGGACGGCGATGCGATTGCCGCCGAATGTCCACAACTCCTTGATCAATCGATAGTCCAACTCGCGCGACCACTTGCGGACGAGGAACGCTTGGATGGCCTCGCGCCCCTGAAAAAACTCCGCGCGGTTGCGCCATCGACTGTCCGCGGTGTAGGCAAGCGCCACGCGTACAGGATCACGCGTGTTCCATGCGTCCTCGGCCATGCGCACTTTTTGAGCGGCACTCTCCAGAGTGAATGGCGGTAAGGGCGGTCGATCCATACGATGGCTCGTGTTTGAACATCGGCGAGGCGGGCGTATTTTACTCGCAAGTCCGCTCGGGGCGGTAACGCACCGGGCTTGCACCCTATTCCACGCGTCGCGCGCTGAACGACCACCACCCGCACGGCTCGGCTCGAGGCGCGATCAGGATGACGCGGGCGCAGGCCGCCCTGACGCGAGGCCGCCTTGCGCTGGATTGCCCCGGGCGTTCGGGGGCGACTCAGGCCCGAGACGACTCAGGCGTTCCCCGAGGGAGCCGTCCGTTGCCTTTTCCGCATGCACTCTTGTTACGATGGCACCGGTGCAATCGAGCATACGGAGAAGGCGATGCGTAATTCGGTCCCGACTGGCAATCCCTGGGGCGACATCGTTGGCTATTCGCGGGCAGTACGGGTGGGGCAGTTCATCTTCGTCTCGGGCACCACGGCCACGGGCCCCGAAGGCCAAGCGCTGCACCCCGGCGAACCGGGGCCGCAAACGCGCCTGATTCTCGAACGCATCGAAACGGCGCTGGGCAAGCTCGGCGCCTCGTTGAAGGACGTGGTCGAGACGCGTATCTATGTGTGCGACATCGCGCACTGGGAAGCGGTAGGCCGGGTGCATGGTGAGATCTTCGCCGATATCCGCCCCGCGACGACCCTGGTCGAAGTCAGCTCATTGATCTCGCCGGACTTGCTGATCGAGATATCGGCCACCGCCGTGGTCGACGCGACGCCGGCGGCCGCGGCGACGGCATCTGTTACCGCCTAGGCGCGCGCTCGGCTGCGTGGGCATCTATCGCTCGAGCACCGACCTTCGCGCGCTCAGGTCGTTGCCGCACACATCGTGCCGCTCGAATCGGACGGTGCCAGGTGACGGCGAGGTCCCAGGGACTGGCGCTCGATGAGCTCCCGAAGACGGCCGAATACTTCATTCGGGTGGATCCCGGCCATGCAATGACGCGCGCTCGTGCACGTATCGGATGAACTATCGCACGAGCATCCCGGAGCTCGGATGGTGCAATTTTTCGGGCCGACGGGTCCCCATAGCACCGGCGATGTGAATCCAAACAGCCCGATCGTCGGCACATTCAAGCCGGCGGCAAAATGCATCACTCCGGTATCGTTGGATATGCAGACGCTGGCGCGTTTGAGTACCCCTAGGAGGGTGGAGCGGCTCATGGCCGGCAAAACTCCGATGTCCGGAGCGAGATTTTTCAGCTCTCGCAACAGCGCCAGCTCACGCGGGTCGGTACCGGTATTGAACGTGACTTCATATCCGGCGGAGGCGCACATTTTGTGCAATGCCGCCCAGTGCTCGACCGGCCACTCTTTTTTCGCCATGCGCGAACCGATGTGACACACGATGCGCCCTTCGGGCAGGATTTCCTGCGCGACCGCATCCCAAGCGGGGTCGGTTTGCAGTCGAATAGCCGAGGAAGGTACCGGTGTAATGCCCCACGGCGACAAGACACCCTGCAACCGCATCGTGACATGGCTATCGAAGCGCCCCGGTGTCGCGACGAGCCGCGTGAAGCAAAGGCGACGCCCCAAAAAGCCCCCCTTGCGAAGGGGGGCCAGCCGTTCGCGCGCGCCACACAAGAGACTCATGATGGCCCCGCGATCGTTGCCGCCAAAATCCACCGAACGATCAAAACGCTCGGCGCGCAAGGCCCGGATGACGGGCCAGACCTGCTTGAAGAAGGCGCGGCCGCGAGCCTTCGGCAGCAACCAGAGTCGCGTTAACGAAGGTTCGTTTTGCAGCAATGGTCCCGCCGATTCGGGAACGAGCACATGCAGGGCGCTGCGCGGGTAGCGCTGTCGGATGGCATGGAGCGCGGGAATCGTCATCACCGCATCGCCCAAGGCTCGGAAATGAATGGCGAGGATTTTTTCGGGGTGGCTTTCCTTCTCCACGCCTCCTCCACCGCTTCGGCTTGGTGTCTCGGGTTTGCTTTGCGGCCCCGGCTTGCTTTGAGGCTCGCGATTAGAATTGGGTTTCATAGTCGGTTCGTCCTCCGTGACGTAAACGGATTCCCGCACACGGCCACCGGCAACTTCTTCCGCATGCTCCCTGTCCGCATGCGCCCTGTCCGCATGCTCCATGCCCTTGTTGGCAACGGAGCTGGACCATTCGGCAAGTGGAACGCGCCCAAAAGCTGCGAATTTTTTCGCCTCGGCACAGTTGACTCCGCACAGTTGAATGGAGGCTCGCTCCCGAGGGAAGCGGTCAGGGAATCGCGCCGAACCAACCGCGGTTCTCGAGGGGTCTGCCCGCTGCTTCGATAGCCGCGTAAGTTTGCCGGAGAACCAATTCGGCCGGCTGCGTCTCCCGACAACTCGCGTTGAAAAATATTGTAAAAATTCGCAATGCCCTCTTGACCCTCAACGCACCCTCAACCAAGATACGGCCCGTCGCCAAGGGGGCCCGGCAGCACGAAAGTGCGTATTGTCAGGGCGCCTATTGGCGGCCCTTGCACCTCGTGCGACCCTCGCGTGCACGCGCTCTCGGCAACCGCTTCGCGGGGCACCGATTGGGATCCGGCGTAGCCACCTCCTCGTACCATCCCACCGTGACCGACTGGGCCCAGCATTAAGTGCTGCCGGGGCTATGTGACTGCTTCGGCTCGGCGTGGCGCGTGTGTTGGCTACGTCGTGAACCGACTCGGCCAGCATGGAGCGCTGCGTGGCGGGTGGGCACCGCTTCGGCGCGGCGCGTGTTGGTTACGTATGCCGTCCGGTCATTCGCGCGGTTCTCGCGACAGCGCGAGCGACCGGCTTTCAGTGGCTCGTCAAAAAGTTCTCGATCAGCCGTGCGACTTGATCGGCCTGTTCGATATGCAGCAGATGTCCTGCATCCGCAACACGCGCCAGTTGAATGTGAGGAATCACGTTCCGAAACGCGGCGTCTTCCCCGTCCGCTCCCAATCTGGCCAGATGTTCGGACTCCTCGCCCAACACCATCAGCATCGGCGCCGTGATGTGCCGCCAGCAGGCCTCCGCATCTTCGCGTTTGAAGCGAACCGGGTTCATCCATCGATGCCGGGGGTCTCCCAAGAGGCGTACTTGCCCCGCATCGGGTCGGCTCCACGCCTCGGCAACGAAGCGTGCCTGCGCGTCGGTGAAACGGGGGTAACGGCCGCGAATCACCAGGGTCAGCCGTTCGATGGAATCGTAATGCTTCGGGACGGGGACGGATTTGACTTGGTCCAACCACTTGCGCAGTTGCGCGGCCGCGTCCTGGGGGGAGGAGCGAGGTAGGCCGAAGCCTTCCAGGCTGACCAGGCAACGCACCCGGTCCGGCCGCAGGCCGGCATAGAGGCCGGCAATGTTGCCGCCCATACTGTGCCCGACGAGACGGGCCGGCGCGCTCGGCGAGAGCTGATCGAGCAGCGCATCGAGATCGGCAATGTAGTCAGGATACCAATACCCCAGCAGCGGCCATTCGCTGTGGCCGAAGCCGCGCCAGTCGAGCGCCACCAGCGGCCAATCGGATTGGAATGCGTCGACCACGAATTGGAACGTGGCGCCGGTGTCCTGCCAGCCGTGCAGTAAAAACACGGGCGTATTCGACTCGGACGGTTCCGGTCCCCAGCGGGTCAGATTGATATCGAGTCCGCGTAAGCGCAGTGATTCGCGCCGCGGCGTTCGCCGTACAGGGTATGTCGGCATCTGAGTCGAGGCCGTGCGCGTTGCATCCGGCACAGCTCAGAACGCACGCGCGGATGACTCACCACGCTGTTCTTTCGAGGACCCTCGCCCCGCCGACGGGGCTCTCGCAGCGAGGCTAGCCACCGAGGAATATCTTGTAGGCTGGATTGTCGGTCTCTTCGGTGTAGGCATATTGCAATTCATTGACATGCAGAAGGAAATCCTCGCGCGTGGCAGGAGGGACTTGGATGCCCGTCAAAATGCGTCCGTAGTCCGATCCATGATTGCGGTAATGGAACAGGCTGATGTTCCAAGCCGAGCCGATGGCCCGCAGGAACTTGAGCAATGCGCCCGGACGCTCGGGAAATTCGAACCGATACAGTCGCTCGTCGCTGAGCTCGTGCGCTTTTCCGCCCACCATGTAGCGCACGTGCAGCTTTGCCATTTCGTTGTCGGTCATGTCGTGCGCGATAAAACCGGCGGCGTCGATGGTCTTGATGAGCGCGTCGCGTTCCGGCCTGCCTTGCGTGAGCGCGATGCTGATGAAAACGTGGGCGGCTCCCGGGCCGCCATATCGATAGTTGAATTCGGTGACGCTGCGCTGGCCCAACAGCTCGCAAAATCTCAAGAAAGATCCGGGCTCCTCCGGCATTTCCACGGCTAGCAGCGATTCGCGCTGGGCGCCGATGTCGGCACGGTCCGCCACGTAACGCAGCCGGTCGAAATTCATATTCGCGCCGCAGTTGATCGAGACGAACCTGCGGCCGGTGCAAGCCTCGCGAGCCACGTATTTCTTGATGCCCGCCACCCCCAAGGCGCCCGCCGGCTCGGCGATCGAGCGGGTGTCTTCGAAGATATCCTGGATGGCGGCGCAGATCTGGTCCGTGGTCACCAGCAGGATCTCGTCCACGTATTGACGCGCGAGCCTGAACGTCTCCTCACCGACGCGCCGTACCGCCACGCCATCCGCGAACGTCCCCACACGATCGAGTGTCACGCGCTTGCCGGCGCGCAAGGACTCGTACATCCCGGCCGAATCCTCCGGTTCGACGCCGATGATCTTGATGCGCGGATACAGCGATTTCGTGTACGCAGCGATGCCCGCGATGAGGCCGCCACCGCCGATGGGCACGAAGATCGCATCAATGTCGTCGCCGTGCTGTTGCCGCAGGATTTCCATGGCTACGGTGCCCTGGCCGGCGATCACGTCCGGGTCATCGAACGGATGCACGAACACCATCTGCCGCTCGCGCCCCAGGATCACGGCGTGCTCATAGGCTTGGTCATAATCGTCGCCGTGCAGCACGATCTCCGCGCCGAAATCCGCGACCGCGCGGACCTTGATGTCCGGCGTGGTGCGCGGCATGACGATGAGGGCCGGGATACCGCGGGTGCGTGCCGCGAGGGCCACGCCTTGCGCATGGTTGCCCGCGGATGCGCAAATGACGCCGCGCTGAGCGCTGATCGGCGAAAGCTGCGCGATCTTGTTGTAGGCGCCGCGTATTTTGAACGAAAATATCGGCTGTAGGTCTTCTCTTTTGAAGAATACGCTGTTGTTCAGGCGCCGCGTCAGCCGCGGCGCCGCGTCGAGCGCCGTCTCGATGGCAACATCGTATACTTTCGCCTTGAGGATTCGTTCTACGTAGTTTTCTTGCATGGTTGGCTTTGATTGGGCGCGCCTACATTATCTCAAGCGCAAGCGCGGTGGTATGTTCCTTCGATATCCGAGCTATCCCGAGCCGCCGCGCAATGCCCGCGCCTCGTTATGGACCCATGGGTGGTGTGGAGCACATAAGTAACATGCGGCTTCACGCGCACAGTCAAATGGTGGATTCCGGCCTGCTCGTTGCTGCGGCCTGCGCTCCTTTATGGCCGACGCGGCGGCGCTTTATGAGTAACATGCCGTTCATGCGCATATTTACGTGGTGGATTTTGGCCTGTTGGATCGCGGCGCCGGCCTACGCGGTGTCGGGCGCAGCGGTAGCGACCGCGAACGTCAAGGCTCGATTGGTGAGCGAAACCGAGGGAATCGCACCGGGCCAGTCGATCTGGGTGGCGCTCGAACTCGATATCCGCGACGGCTGGCATACGTACTGGCGCAACCCCGGGGATTCCGGGCAAGCCACCACGCTTGCATGGAAGCTGCCCCCCGGATTCACGGCGGGCGAGATTGCCTGGACCACGCCGCATCGCTTCGAGCTGCCACCGCTGGTGAATTACGGCTACGCAAAGCACGCCGTGCACCTGGTGCGGATCACCGCGCCCGCTGATCTGCAACCGGGGCGTATCGCCCTGGAGGCCAAAGCCAGCTGGCTGGTCTGCGCGGATGTATGCATTCCGGAGGATGCCGGGCTGCGGCTTGCATTGCCGGCCACCGCGAGCGTTGCGCCGCCCGATGGGGCGGACGTGGCGCTGTTCACGGCGGCACGAAGCGACTTGCCGATGCCGCAACCCGCCCCGACGGCCGCCACGATTCACAACGGACAATTGGTGATCACTCTCGGCAAGATGTGGGGCGCGACGCTGTCGCAAATCGAATCGCTGACGTTTTTCCCGTACGCCGAAGGCGTCATCGAATACGGCGCGCCGCAAACCCTGACACGGTCCCAGGATACGGTGCAATTGGCCGTCAAAGTGGGGGATCGGCCGCCGGCGGGCGGGGCCATCGGCGGCGTACTGCTGGCCACCGAACGGAGCGGCAGCGACACTCTCGAGGTCCCGCTGGAAATCTCCGCAACGTTCATGGCGTCGGGCGGCGGGGCGGGGCCCAAGGCGAGCGCGCAACACGCGGGCGATACGCCGGCGTTGCCTTCGCTCATCCTGCTGGCCATTCTCGGGGGGCTGATCCTCAATTTGATGCCTTGTGTATTTCCGGTGCTGTCGATCAAGGCGATCGGGCTCGTCGAGCAGGCGAAGCAGCATCCGGCCGCGGTTCGGGCCAAGGGCCTGGTTTTCGCGGCCGGCGTGATCGGCTCGATGCTCGGTCTGGCGGCGGTGCTGCTGGCGCTGCGGGCGGGCGGCGAACAGATCGGTTGGGGATTTCAGCTGCAGTCCCCGCTCTTCGTGACCTTGATGGTTTATCTGTTGCTCGCCGTCGGCTTGAATCTCTCGGGTGTCTTCGAGGTGGGTGGGACCCTCGCCGGGGTGGGTGACGGACTCACGCAGGGTGAGGGGTATCGGGCTGCGTTCTTTACCGGCGTGTTGACCACTCTGGTCGCCACGCCCTGCACGGCGCCGTTCATGGCAGCCGCCGTAGGATGGGCGCTGACGCAGCCGCCGGTCGTGGCGCTCGTCATCTTCGCGGGCGTGGGGGTGGGACTCGCGCTGCCGTATCTTTTGCTGTCGTTTGCGCCGTGGACTCGTCGCGCGCTGCCCAAACCCGGCGCGTGGATGGAAACGCTGAAGCAGCTGTTCGCCTTCCCGATGTATGCATCGGCGGCGTGGTTGCTATGGGTTCTCGCCCAACAGAC
>JALYHP010000030.1 GCA_030799355.1 Pseudomonadota bacterium | reverse complement strand
CCGCGCGAGTTTCGCTTCTCGGTGAAGGTACCGAAACTCATCACGCATGAATTGCGCCTGCGTCGATGCCGGGCCCCCGTGGCCCGCTTCCTCGACGAGGTGAGCGGCCTGGAGGCAAAACTCTCGATACTCTTGGTGCAGCTGCCGCCCCGTCTCGCATTCGAGCGGCGTGCGGCCCGCAATTTCTTCGCGCAGCTGCGCGCCGGCACCCAGGCGCACATCGTGTGCGAGCCGCGCCATGCCGGCTGGTTCGAATGCGGGGTCGGGCGCAGCCTCGAGCGTTGGCAGGTATCGCGCGCGGCCGCGGATCCGCCGCCCGCACCGACCGCGCAGGCGCCGGGCGGCGATCTGGCGGTGGTGTATTACCGCCTGCATGGATCTCCTAGGATGTATTACTCCAGCTACGAGTCGCATTCCTTGCATGTGCTCCATGCGCGCATGAGCGAGCACGCGGCGGCGGGTCGATGCGTGTGGTGCATATTCGACAATACGGCCGCATTCGCCGCGTGGGACAACGCATTGGAGTTGCAAGGGCTGGGCGCCGCGCGCCCCTCGGCAAGCGTTATCCGCGACGCCGGACCATGGTCGACATCAAATGATCCAGTGCCGCTCCGAGGTCGCGGCACCGTCCCGTATGCACGGGCGAGGTCTGCACCATCGTGCTGCGCGGGGCAACCAGCCAATGAAAGCGCTCCCGGGCAGTCATCCGTCCGATATCGCCGGCCTGCGTCCCGCCCGCGCAAATCTTCGCAACGGCGGTCAGGGTGAGCCTGATGATATTCAGGTCTGCGCGCGCATCGAGCGCCAGCAAGGCGTCTTCGTCGAGGTCGATGGCCGCTCGCAGATACCGTTCCACATCGCACGACACGATGATCCCGGCGTTGACGAATTCGCCGCGTTCCACGCGAGGGACCACTCGCACTATGGCGTAATCATAGGTGTGCATCGCGCGCGCGGAGCGCTTCCCCCACGAATAGGTCGGTGGATCTCAAACGCGTTCTGAAGAACTCCAGGTAAGCATCCCGCTGGCCGGCCTTGCCGTCAAAGCCCGGGTCGTCGGGCAGCCACGCATCGGGGAGCAGCCGCACGAGGTTCGCGAACCCCTCATCGCTCAAAGCGGACCGCATTTCCGAGTCGACCTCCGCTAATCGTCCCGCGAGAGGCAACAATAGATGATCCTTGATCAAGCCGAAGGGACTCATCGCGTGCGCATCGTGCCGGGTCCAGGCGTGATGAAAGTACAGCGCGGCGCCGTGATCGATGAGCCAAAGCCGGCGATGCCAGATCAGCATGTTCGCATTGCGCACGGTACGATCCACGTTGCACACGAAGGCGTCGAACCAGACGATGGCCGAGGCCAGGTGCTGATCCGGCGTAAAGATCAGCGGATCGAAGGTGATGGACCCCGGAAGATAATCGAGGCCGAGATTCAAGCCGGCGCTCGAACGGATGAGACTCTGGATTTCGGCGTCCGGTTCGGTGCGCGCCAGGTCGGCGGGAAGTTCGATGAACACGATTTCGGGCACCGGCAGCCCGGCGAGCCGCGCAATCTCACCGGCCAGCAGTTCGGCGATCAGCGCCTTCGGGCCCTGGCCGGCGCCGCGAAACTTGAGCACGTACAGTCCCTCGTCATCGGCCTCGATGATCGCCGGCAGCGAGCCTCCCTCGCGCAGAGAGGTGACGTACCGACTCGCCGTGACCGTCCTCAGACCGGCCACCCGCAGCGGCGCAGCACCCGTACCCGGCTCGCGAGCGTGGACCGGCTCGGCGACACTACCGTGCCGGTGCGGGCGCGAGGCGCAGATGTTTCATGACCCGGCTCAGATTGCGGCGCAAGTCGTTCAAATGCCCGATGCTCACAACGGTCTTCATGGCCTGCGTCAGCGGCTGCAGCGGATAACCCCCGTAACGCCCCGCTTCGCGGATGTCGTTGGTCACCGTGGATCTTCCGGCAAGGATCACATTATCGGCCAGGGTGACGTGCGCGGTCACCACCGTGCCGCCGCCGGTGACGAACTGCCGACCGATCTTGGTGGACCCACCCGTCATGAAGCCGGCGGTGTAGAAGCCATTCTCACCGAGATCACAGTTGTGCGCGATGTGGCAGATATTGTCCAGCTTGGTGCCGGACCGAATGTAGGTCGAGGTCAGCGTGGCGCGATCGATGGCGCAGTTGCCGCCGATCTCCACCTGATCGCCGATCTTCACGTTGCCGAGGTGGCTGATCTTGTGGGGCCGCCCGCCGGGATCCGTGGCGTAACCGAAACCATCGCTGCCGACGGTCGAGTGCGGATGGATCTCGCAGTCCTCGCCGACCTCACAACCGAAGCCGATGAACACCTGAGGGTGCAATATGGTTCGCGCGCCGATTCGCGCAGTATTCTCGACCACTGCATGGGCGCCGATCAGGCACCCGTCGCCGATGCTCGCGCCGGCACCGATGACGCAGTAAGGTCCGAGGAAAACGCCGCTGCCGATGATGGCATCGGCATGCACCACGGCCGTCGGATGACGCTCCCCCCATTGGGTGAAACGAGTGCGCTTTTCATCGAAGTACTTGAGCAATCGCGCCATTCCCATGGCGATGGAGGTAACCGAGAAACAGCACGTATTGCCCATCTCGGCCCCGTCGCCCGCGTCGACAGTACCGTCCAAGTGCGCACTGAGAATGAGTATCGCTGGCCGGCGGCGCAGCGCTTCGGTAATTTGATCCGCAGTGCTTGCATAGACCAGACTGACACCGCGTGCCTGTTCCGGGATTTTGCATTCGGTGGCCGGCGCCTGCAAGTTTCCGCGCAGAAACTTGAAGACATCGGCGTGCTGAGTCTTTATCGTCTGGCCGGTGAGCATTGAAGCGGTCCTGCGGAAGTGTCCGTCTTGATGGCTGACGAAGCGTCCAGAACGACCTGTTCCAGCACGGCCAGGTAGTCTACGTAGCGCCTGCGCCCGAGTGCGGTGATGCGGCACACGGTCTGCGGTCGGCCGCGTTCGGCCCCCTTCACGGTAACGACCAGCTTCGCATCCTCCAGCACCGTCAAATGCCGGTTCAGATTGCCGTCGGTCAGGCCGCAAAGTTGTTTCAGTTCGCCGAAGGGCAAACCCTTCGCATGCGTGATGAGCGAGGTGAGCACGCTCAAGCGCGCTCGTTCATGGATGACGCGGTCGAGTCCCCCGTAGGCGAATCGGGAGCCTTGCTTCGAGCTCGGATCAGCGCTCTTCACGTGACTCCTCGAATCCGTACCTGAGCACCGCTGCGACGAGCAATTGGCCGACGCCGAACGGGATTCCCATTGCCCAGGGCGAGAGTACCCGCGGACCGCTGCCCACCATCAAACAGGTGAGGCCGGAGGCCACGTACCACACCCCGACCGCGAACATCGGGCGGGGCAAGAAGCGGCACGAGGCGAACACGCCGAGGCTGAACAAGCATTCCCACAATCCGGGCAGCATCCATAGATCTTTTGGCGCGGAGCGCAGCAATACGCCGGTCAACAGCACACCCACCACCGTGGCGGGGAGAAATTGTTCGACGGCCGAGCGGATCATTTCGCCCGCGAACCCGGAATGAACACGCCGTGCACGGACCACGGTTTCACATGTGGCCAATGCCACGGAAATCGCAGCGGTCCCCACCCAGACGGCAATGAACGCGGCGACATCGCGGGCCGCCCCCCGGGTATAGAAGGCTTGCACCGAGGCAACCACCAGCGCGAGAATTCCGCTCGCCCCGATCGATGCGGGGCCATAGCCGCGAAATTGCGTACCGCGCGCCACCTGGGCGCGAATAGCGCTGATCTCGGCCAGGGCGTGGCTCAGATCGGTCATGCAAACCTCCTTCGTCGACGGCGCACACGGGCGCGGCTTCGGTAGCTTACTCCCCAGTCCCTGCACCTTCTCGGGAATCGGGCCGGACGGGGTGGTACCCGTGAGCCACGCGGTAGAAATAGCGGCGCACCATTCTACCGTCTCGTAACAGAAGGCCCTGTTGAATGGGCTCCAAGCGATCGACATGCGGCTGCAAATGAGCCGCGGCAAGCTGGTCCGGATCCCATGCCACCAGCAGCAACGTGCGACCGGTCTGTTGATCGGCCGGAAACCATCGCTCGTACATCAATCCCACATCATCGAAAAGATGGCCGGAGGAGGTCTGCGCCACCGATCGAACCCGATCGTGCGCGTAGAAGGCCAGTTCGCTGGCAATGGCATACCGGTCCATGCCGACCACCAATAATCCGGGACCGTACCGGGCGCGCAAGGCATCGGCAATGCCTTCGACCTGTCCTGCGAAGTCGCGCCATGCGACCGGCGCCAGTTCCGTATGCTGCGTGTAGCCGACCCCGCGAATGCCGAGCACCAGGTAATACAGACCCGCGCCGTAGACCAGGAGCATGACGGCGAGGGTGGGCGGCCACGCGGCGAGTAGCCAACGCCGGATTCGTGGAACCGTCCCGTTCGTCTCGGCGAGGCCGAATGCCATCAGCGGCAAGGCCGCCACCCACGGGGCGCCCGTCCAATCCAATTTAACTTCGTGCCGCAGGCTGAAAGCCGCAAACACCGCGAGCGGTACGAGTACCGCGACCTGCAAAAATCGCCAGCTGCGCGCGATTGCCACGCGGGCCGGAGCGCGCCTGCCGAGAGCGGCGATGACCGCCGCCAAACCGACCGGCGTCAGCAGAACCACGACGGCACCGATGAGTTTGTGCAGCGAGAAGCGCGGCTGCTCGGCCAAGCGGCGCGAGGTCTGAAATGCGAAGGAGGCCCAATCGTGCTCGGCATTCCACGCGATGACGGGACTGAACACGACGGCGGCGATCAGCACCCCGGCATACGGCTCCCAGCGGCGAAACCAGTGCCGCGACGGCGGATCGATCAGCATGAAAACCAAGGTCGCGACACCGAGCAGGCCGATGGTATATTTCGACAGCAGACCGATGCCGAGCGACAAGCCTGCCCACAACCAGGCCCGCGGCCGCCCCCCCAGCAACGCGCACCACAGGAAGTACAGCGAGGCCGCCCACGCGGCGACCAGCGGCGCGTCCGGCGTCATGAGCAGCCCGGACAGAAAAAAGTACGGCAAGGCGTGGGCGAATGCCAGGGCCAGCAGCGCGCTGCGCTCGTCGAAGAGATTGCGTGTCAGTCGAAAGACGAAAAACGCCGTGATGGCGCCGCACCCCAGCGCGCCGCAGCGCACGCCGAACTCGGTGTCGCCGAACAGTGCGGTTCCCGCGCGGATCAGCCAAGCGACCAGGGGCGGATGGTCGAGATAGGCGATGTCCAAATGACGGGCGTAATTCCAGTAGTACGTCTCCTCGGGAAGCAGTTCGACTTGTATGCTGTAAAGCAGCCGCAGCAGCACCGCACAGCCGGCCAAGCCGATCGCGAGCGCGCGCCAACGCACGTCCACACCGAGGGGTGCCGCGCCGCTGAGCTGACGCAAGTAGGCTGATCCGGATGGCCGCTTCAAACCGTTCCGCTCCCGAGGTGAGACGCTCGCCACGCGCCCGAGGCGCCGGCACTATACAAGCTCCGCACGGCGACGCGAACCGTAAGCGAGGCTTGTTTCAAGCGCTGGATTTGGCGGCTGACACGGACGCCGTGCGGCGCGAATCGCGGCCATAGTAGTTGGGATAATCGGCGCTCAGACCCTTGAAGCGGCGGTGCATCCATAAATACTGCTCGGGGACTCTGAGAATTTGTGCCTGCAGCAGCTCATGAAAGCGCTCCACGTCGCGGATCGCATCGCTGCCGGGGAAATTCTCCAGCGCCGGTCCGATGACTACCCGGTAACCGGCCTGCCCCGGCAGCCGCTCGGGAAAATACGTCAGCACCGCGGCGCCGGAGATGCGCGCCAGGCGCGAGGTGGCGGTGGTGGTGGCCGCCGGGATGCCGAAGAAATTCACCATCGCCGCACCTTTGTTGCGATAGCTCTGATCCGGGGCGTACCAGACCGCTTCGTTGTGCTTCAGCGCGCGCAGCATGGCGCGAATGTCATCGTGGCGGATCGGCTTGCCGTGCCGGCAAAAGCTGGTATGCATGATGTGCGAGAGCAGCGCGTTGTTGGTGGGCCGGTACACCACGTTCATCGGTACCACGGTGCCCAAGATGCGAGTGGCAATCTCGATGGTGGTGAAATGCCCGCCGATCAGAATGGCGCCCCGCCCCTTGGCGAACGCAGCCTGCAAATGCTCCAGGCCCCGTACCTCGGCCAGCCGCCCCACCCGCGCATCGCTACTCCACCAAGTCGTGGCCGTCTCGCACAGCGCCATCCCCAAACTGCGGCAGTGCTGCCGAAGAAGCTGCGCCCGCTCGGCCGCCGAGCGCTGCGGCAGACACAACTCGATATTGCGCGCCGCGATGCGCACATAGGCCAGTGGCAGCTGACCGATGAACCACCCCAACACCCTGGCGAAGCGCAGCTGCGAGCCAAAGGACAGCAGCGCCAAGCCCCGCAGCACCCCCAGTCCCATCCATGTCGCCCAGTACTTCGGCCACAAAAACCCTAGCCGCATGGACCATGCCCGCGGGCTCTCGGCGATTTTCCGACTCGGTACAAGCGACCCCCTTTACTCTGCATCACAAAGTACACCCATCGCGATAGGCCCGCAACCCGACATGCCGTCCGCGCCCGCACGCTACCGCCGGACCGAACCGAGCAACGCCCGCCGATGATGCTGCCTGGCACCGCTGCCGGGGAGTGCCGCGGGCCCAAGCCGGACTCAAGGTCCGGGCACCGCTGCCGACAACCCGGGGCACTCGTCCTCGCCCGTCTCGGAGTAATGCGTTATGTTGAATGCCTCGGCTGCACCCACCTACAAATCGGGCACCTCATCGGTATCGCCCGCGGCCAACACCTCACCCGAGGAGGCGCGCGCGGCGGCGTTGCAGTTCCTGGCGCAGCTGGCGACGGAAGTCTCCTCGGGCAGCGTCGATCTTCCCTGCTTTCCCGATGTGGTGCTCCGAATTCGCAAGGCATTGGCCGATCCGAAGAACACGCCCGAGAAGACGGTCATCATCGTGGGTGCCGAACCGCGCCTGGCGGCCCGTCTGCTGCAAACCGCCAATTCCGCCGCCTTCAATCCCATGGGAAAGCCGCTCACGGACCTGCGCACGGCGATCACCCGTCTCGGCCATCAATTGGTGCAAAGCGCCGCCATGGCCTTCGCCTTGCAGCACATGAAAGATGAAGCCTCGTTGCGCTCCATCGCGAAGCCGCTGAGCATGCTGTGGACCGATAGCATCTCCGTCGCGTTGCTGTGCCAGCTGGTGGCGAAGCGTACCAAGGTGAATCCGGATGAGGCCTTCCTGACCGGACTGCTGCACGGCATCGGCCGTCTGTACATCATGGTGCGCGCGATCGGCGTTGCGAGCGAAACCAGCCATCCGGAACTGTTCATGGAGCTGGTCTCAGGTTGGCAGGCATCGATCGGCAAGGCGGTGCTCGAGAATTGGGGCTTCGCCGAACAAATGTGCGAAGCCATCGCCAACCAGACCGACTATGAGCGCAAGCGCCGGCACGAGGCCGACCTTTCCGATGTCTTGATCGTCAGCATCGTCCTCGGCGAAGCCTTGAAAATGCCGGCCCCGCGGGTGGTCGAAACCGAAGGTATCAATGCCTTCCTGACGATGGGTCTCTCGGCCGAGAATTACACCGCCATCCTGACCCAGGCCGAAAGCCAACTCGGCAACTTGCGAAGCTCGCTCGGCTGCTGAGCCGGCAGCCGCCAGCGTGGCCGGCGCCTCCACGGCGCCCCGCCCGGCGGGCGTCGTCACGGCCAGCACGCGGAGCACCGCACCCATCGCGGCCACCCCAGCCGGCATTGCCGGCGATACGAGATGCAGCTCGACCAGCCGGGCGCCCTTACCGGCACCCCACCCGGGTTGCGTGACATATCACAAAATGAATCGTGCACCAGGACAACGCGAAGAATCCAGTATTTATTGATAATCCCACACGGACACCCGGCAGCACGGAGGTTCGTCAGGGTGTCGCATTGCGGAAAGCCGCGCGCACGGATGCGCGCGCATTCAACACGATCCGTGCGAATACAGCCAACGTGTGCGGCCCTGAGAACGTTTTTATTTGCTCCTAAGTGCCGTGCCGAGCCACAGGCGATGCGGGCGCCACCGTATCGGCGGGCGGGCCGGAGGGCGCCACCGGCGGGTGAGGTGCGGCGGTGTCCGGACCGCGGCAGCCGCGCTCCTCGGTGCACACTTGGTTGACCGGGCAGACCACGGGCCAGCCCTTCACGCAACCGCGCGCATCGGCATTCGCGCTCCGCGGCGCGCAGCGTTCGTGTCCGTTGCACGTGCGGTGGTCATCGCAATCAGCATCGGTCGCACAGGTCACCGGGCGCGCCTCGCGCTCCTCGCTCGCGAGTTCACCCTGACGCGCGATGACCCCCGACAGTGTTGCGTTCAACAGGCGTTGCGGCGCTCCGCGCCCCGCGAGTTCCACGTCGGCTGACACTACTTCCCAGGGCGGGGTGAGCGGATTCGCGGCCCGGTAGTACAAGCCGAAGCGCAGCACCGCGCGCGGATCCCAGGGTTCGGTCAGAGTCAGCGGTATCACCCGCGTCGAATCGCGCGGCCATGCCTCCCCGTGCGTCAACGGCAACCGGCGCACGGTATCGCCCACTTCGTAGATGCGCAATTCCAGCGTGCTGCCCGCGCTCAGCTCGACGGCGCCCGTGACGATGCGCACTTGAACCTGTGCCGGCGTCGCGAGCGCAGAGGTTCCGGCCAAAGCGAGCGTGATCAACAGGGGCCAAACGCCGGACGGCAGGCGTATCTTCACTGGAACCTCGCGGGTGTACGGTTTCGAGCGACTTGTTGCGGCCATCATATCCGATCGGCCGATGCGCTCCTACGGCGCCTCCGGCGGGCCGCAGTTAACTTAACGCACCGCAGTCACTCGTTGCCCGGGCGGCTCATCTCCCGCGCCACCCGAAATCCCGTGCTGCTGCTGCGGTAGGCATGATCGAAGCGAGTGCGATACGAAGCGCTCACGTATCGCGGGGCGGTGAACCACGAACCGCCGCGCAATTCACGCTCGCCGCAGCCCTCCTCCACCCGCGCCGAACCATCGGTGGGCGCGCCTTGGTAGCTGTCGTACCAACAATCTTGCACCCATTCGAGCACATTTCCGAACAGGTCGTTGAGACCGAAGGCATTCGCCTTGAAGGAGCCCACGGGCGCGGTGTTCACATGGCGATCGTTGCAGGGAAAGACATCCCAGCCGGGGAACCGCTGCTGTGCGCTTTGATCCGCCACGTTGGCCTCGCCACATGCCGCGGCGGCCGTACTCCACGGCAGCGGGGCTTCGGTCCCGGCGCGCGCGGCATATTCCCATTCGGATGCACTCGGCAACCGGTACGCGTAGCCGCTCTTGTCGCTCAACCAATGGGTGTAGGCCACCGCATCGTCCCAGGAGACACAGGTGACCGGATGGGTCGCGCTCTGCTCGAAGCCCGGCCATTGCCAAGTCGCGTCGGAGCGGAATTGCCAGCGCCCATCGTAGGTCTCGCAGCCCGACATCGGGCGATGCGTCTCGGCAATGAACTGGCCGAACTCTGCCACGGTGATCTCATTCGAACCCAGAGCCAACGGATAGCCGATGACCACCGCGTGCCGTGGCAGCTCGAACGCCGAGGCATGCCCCGCGGTGGCATCCGCGCCTTGCGCGAAGCGCCCGGGCGGCAGCACCGTCAGCGCCGGACACGTGGGACAGTCGCGGATCACCGAGCCGGCGGCGGCGGCGCGAACCACCGGATCGGCGGCGCTGATCGCCGAAGGCGTCTGGCTCGGGTGTATCCAGAACGTGGCGGCCAGCAGCAACATGACCGCTGCGGTGGCCAACCCGGCCCGCAGCTGGGTCAGCCCGCGCCGCCGAGTTGCCAGCAACTCATCGAGGAATCGCCGCACCGTGGGCGTACGCTGTTCCCGCTCGAACGCCAGCGCTCTCGCCAAGGCGCGATATTGGTGCTTGGGCATGTGCGGCGGACGCGGTAGCCGGTACTGCGGATCGCGCTGGCGGCCGAAGGGATGTCTGCCGGTCAACGCCGTATAGGCCATACACGCGAGCGCGTACACATCGTCGGCCGGTTCGGGATCTTTGCCCGCCGCCATCTGCGGACTGGCGTAGCGCGGTGTGATCGCTTTGGGAGCCGCATCGTTCGCCGCGTCGGCATAGGGTCCCCGATCCGCTCGTGCAATGAACTTGGCCATGCCGAAATCGATGACCTTGACCGGCCCCTGCGCCGTGACGATCACGTTGCCGGGCTTCAGGTCGCCATGCACGATGTGATTGGCATGGGCATACGCCACCGCATCGCCGACGGCCGCCACCAACGACAACGCGCGAGCCGGTTCCATGGCCGCGCGGGACGAGCGAAGGATGTCGTGCAGCGAACGGCCGGCGAGATACTCCATGGTCATGAACACGGTCTGGCCGTCGCGATCGCAATCGATGACGCGTACGATGTTGGGATGGGTCATGCTCTGCAGCTTGTGCGCTTCGCGCTGCAAGGCCACCACCGAGCCGAAATACTGGTCGAAAGGTTCGGTCAGTACCTTGACCGCAACGTAGGGATCGGCCGCCCCCGCCTCAGCCCGGCGCAGATCGATGGCTTTGAACACCCGGCTCATGCCGCCCTCGCCGATCAGCGCGATGAGGCTGAATCGGCCTTGCAGGATATTGCCGACGCCAACGCCCGCGGCGCGCCCGCCACGCCCCTCGCAGCGCACGCCCGTGGCGACGGTGGGCTCCTCGGGCCATCCCGTGATCTGCAGCGCAATCGCCTCGTGAACCTCGGCGGGCAGCGGCTGCGTTGCCCGACGCTCATCGAGAATGTCGAGCAATGCCTGCGGTGAGGCGCGCTCGACGGTCAGCTGCCTGCCGATTTCCGAGGTCAGGTCATCGTAGGCCAATTCCCCCGATTGAAACGCGCGCAAGGCGTGTGCGAATGCTGATAGCGCCAATGGCAACCACTCGTGTTCGGTATTCGGTGTCCGGAAGACTCCCTGTCGCTGCAACGGCCTCATCATACCGAATGCAATCGGCTGTTGGGGACCGCTAAAATGCGCGCATGACAGTTCACATAACCCAAGCGCTGAAGCGCACATTCGGATTCGATGCGTTTCGCCCCGGACAGGAGGCGGTGGTCCGAGACGTGCTGGCCGGCCGCGACGTGCTGGCTCTCATGCCCACGGGCGGCGGCAAATCGCTGTGTTACCAGCTGCCGGCGATCTTGCAGGCGGGCGTGAGCTTGGTGGTCTCGCCGCTAATCGCACTCATGCAGGACCAGGTGCGGCAATTGCAGGACAACGACATCGCGGCGACCTTCATCAACTCCAGCATCGAGCCCGCGCAGATCGCGCGGCGCATGACCGGATTGCTGCGCGGCGAGTACAAATTGGTCTACCTCGCGCCGGAGCGGTTGGTGCTCGGTGAATTCCTGAATGGCGCCTTGGCCCGCTTGAGCGCCGGACCGGGAATCAATGCGTTCGTCATCGACGAGGCCCACTGCGTCTCGGAATGGGGCCATGATTTTCGCCCCGAATATCGCCAGTTGTCCGCGCTGCGCCGGCATCACCCGCAGGTCCCCATCCTCGCGTTCACGGCGACCGCCACGCCTCGGGTGCGCAGCGACATCATCGCCCAGTTGGCACTGCGCGATCCGGCGGTGCATCTGTCGAGTTTCAATCGCCCGAATCTTTTTTATCGCGTCCGTACAAAAACACGGCGCAGCTACGATGAGATGCTGGCACAGGCGCGCGCCGGCGGCGCCGGAATCGTCTATTGCCTGTCACGGCGGCGGGTGGACGAACTCACCTCGCGGCTGCAAGCGGACGGCATCCGTGCGCGCGCGTATCATGCCGGCCTCGATGCCGCCACGCGGCGTGACAACCAGGACGCCTTCATCCGCGACGACGTGCAGGTGGTCATCGCCACCATCGCTTTCGGCATGGGAATCAACAAGCCGGACGTCCGCTGGGTGATCCACTACGATCTGCCGAAGAGCCTGGAGAGCTATTATCAGGAATCGGGCCGCGCCGGCCGCGACGGCGACCCGGGCCAATGTACCTTGTATTTCGGTATTTCCGACATTCGCACCGCTGAATTCCTCATCCAGCAAAAGGTCGATCCGCTGACCGGCGAGCCGCTCGAGAACGAACAACGGATAGCCCGGCAGCAGCTGCGCCAGGTACTCGGCTATGCGGAGTCGACCGACTGCCGCCGCGCGATCCAGCTTCACTACTTCGATGAGGTGTTCAGCGGGCCGTGCGGCGCCTGTGACAATTGCTGTGAACCGCGCGCCACCCAGGATGCCGGCGTCGAAGCGCGGCAGTTCTTGTCATGCGTCGCGCGGTTGGCGCAGCGCGGCGAACGCTATGGCGCCGCCTATCTCATCGAGATACTGCGCGGCGCGCGTACCGAGCGGCTGCTCAGCCGCGGGCATGAGGACTTGAGCGTGTACGGGATCGGGAGAAACCGTACCGTCGAGGACTGGCGCTCCTTGGCACGCACATTGATCCATCAGCGGTTATTGGAACAGTCGCAAGACGGCTATGCGGTGCTCTCCCTCAACGAAGCGAGCTGGCGGGTGCTGCGCAGCGAGCGCAGCGTGAGCGTGGCGCGACCCGCCAAAGCCGAGCGGACACGGACGGCGCAGCCCGGCGCGGCGGCAGCCCGCGCC
>JALYHP010000015.1 GCA_030799355.1 Pseudomonadota bacterium | reverse complement strand
AAAGGAGGGTCGCTAGCGCAATGCGTTTTCGGGGCTTGCGAGTCACAGTCGGGATGATGGGGATGGCCGCACTGATGCTTGGCCATGCCCAGCCATTGCGTGCCGATACATTGGAGAGCGGTTCACCCTCCGCCGCGCTCGGCGCCGCGTTACAGGCGCTGAATACGAACGTATTGCCTGGCGTCGTCGCACGAGGCGAAGCGGCGCTGGTGCGCTCGGTCTATCAGCGCGTCGGACCGACACTGCTATGGAGGACCCGCGGGCAGCTCTCGCCACAAGCGCGTGAGCTGCTCGAAATCCTACACGGTGCCGACACGTGGGGGCTTTTGCCGACCGACTATGATGTGGATCGGCTCACGGCCACCGCCGCCAAGATGGGCAGCACGCCCGCGCAAACAGACGTTGCCCGATTCGACGTGGGGCTCACTCAAGTGGCCGCCCGGTTTATCAGCCATTTGCACTACGGCCGCATCGACCCGCGGGCAGCCGGCTTCGAACTCACCGCACCACGCGACGATCTGGACATTGCCGCCGCGGTTGCCACGCTCGCCACCACCCTCAGCGTAGGTGAAGACATAGCCCGTGTAGAGCCGCATTTCTATCACTATTCGCTGCTCAAGACCGCGCTGTTGCACTATCGTTTCTTGGCCGCGAATCCTGCGCTGACGCAATTGCCGGCCGTCGGCAAGCGGACGCTTCATGAGGGCGATTACTATCCGGGCGCGCCGGCCTTGCGCAAATTGCTCATGGCGGAGGCTGATCTCTCGACAGCCGACGGCGAGCTGACGGACGCAAATCCGGTTCTCGATGCTGCGCTCGTGGCGGCACTCAAGAAGTTTCAAGAGCGGCATGGCCTGAGACCCGACGGGGATCTGGGAGCCGGCACCTTCGCGGCGCTGACCACACCGATGGCCCAGCGCGTGCGCCAAATCGAGTTGACGCTCGAGCGTTGGCGGTGGCTGCCGGCCTTCGACACTCCGCCCATCATCGTCAATATTCCGGAGTACCGGCTGTTTGCCTTCGACACGACGGCCGACCGTGTCGCCAGCATCCTACAAATGCCGGTGATCGTGGGACAAACCTATCCGAGCAAGCGGACTCCGATATTCGTCGGTGATTTGAAATACGTGGTATTCAGACCCTACTGGGACATACCGCGCAGCATCACGGTGCAGGAAATGCTCCCAAAGATCCGCGCTGACTCGAAGTACCTGCTACGAAATCAGCTGGAAATCGTTCGCGGCGAACGCGATGATGCCGCGGTCCTGCAACCCACGCCCGACATTGTCGCGGCTCTGGCGGCGGGCGCGCTACGCCTGCGTCAACGCCCGGGCGATGACAACGCGTTGGGATTGATCAAATTCCTATTCCCGAACACGCACAACGTGTACATGCACTCCACTCCCGCTCACCAGTTGTTTGAAGCGCCGCGCCGCGCGTTCAGTCACGGCTGCATCCGTCTCAGCGATCCCGCTGCGCTGGCCGCCTACGCCTTGCGCAATGCCACCACCCCATGGGATCGCGCGCAAATCGATGCTGCGATGCACGCCACCAATTCCCTGCGGGTCGAGTTGCGCAAGCCCATCCGTGTCATGATCTTGTACGGCACGGCCATGGCGACCGAAGCGGGTCCGGTACAATTCTTCGACGATATTTACGGGCATGACCGCAAACTCGAGGGGTTGCTCGAACTTCGACCGGTTAACAGCACGTCTGTATACGATAGGCTATGATCGGCTCCGCAACTGGAGTGCCCCGATGCTGCCTGCCCACGACGACCGAACGGAAGCCACCCCCACGAATCGGCGAGGATTCTTGGCGGGGGTCGGTGCGCTGTGCGGTGTTCTTGCCTGCACGATCGCCTCTCCGGTGTTGGCCACCGTTTCGGCCCGACCACGTACGTTGCGCTTTGTGCACACGCACACGGGCGAGACGCTGACGGCGTCGTATTGTATCGGTGGCGTTTATGACGAGGCGTGCTTACGCAACGTCAACGCATTGCTGCGGGACTTTCGCACCGGCGAGAGCCATCGCATCGACCCCCCTCTACTAGACATTCTCTATGACCTGCAGGCGCTCGCGGACCATGACGCGCCCTTCGAAGTCATCTCCGGGTATCGTTCGCCCCGGACCAATGCCATGTTGCACCAGCGTTCGAGCGGCGTGGCCGAGCACAGTCAGCACATCTTGGGCAAAGCAATCGATGTCCGGCTGAGCGGCTATTCGACGCGCCTTTTGAGCGAATACGCTCGATCATTGTCTCGCGGCGGTGTGGGATTTTATCCCAGTTCCGATTTCGTGCATGTGGACACCGGTCGCGTCCGATATTGGTAGCGCGCTCGGGCCCCTCAGCCACAAGCGTGGCGCCTTTGCGCCGACACCATGCGCCAGCGTGCGCGGCCATCCATGGGCGCTGCTCCATCGGACCGCGGCAGAGCGGCGGCACGGCGGTGATATGCGACTGCCCCTGCCGCTGATCCCGTGCCGTCGCGGGCCGCCCGAGAACCCTAGGGCGCCGCTTGGGTATCGATCAACGCCCCGGCGCCGCGCTGTGCCGCGACGATGCAACCGCCGACGATCAGCGTCGTACCGGCCACCGTCGCCGGCGACACGTGTTCCCCGAACAGCAACCAGCCGAACGCGGACGCCCAAATGAACGCCGTGTACTCGCTGGTCGACAAATAGCTCGCTTCGCCGCGTGCGTATGCCCACGCGAGCAGCAGCAACGAACAGACCGCCAGCGCCGCGGCCAACAGAATCATCGGAACGTGGATCAGCGCCGGCAGGCCGGCAAAAAAGGGCGCGCCCATGCCGATCAGCACCGCAATGATCACGCTCTGCCAGAAGGCGACCTCGATAGGCCCCGACATGAGTGCCTGCTGGCGCATCAACACGATGTTGTAGGCATAACATACGGCGGAGAAGAGGATCGCGAGGGTTCCGAGAAAGGCGTCGCGGCCCAAAGCCGCATGCCATTGGCCCAAGAGAATGACCAGTACGCCGGTAAAGGCGATCACGGAGGCCAAGATGGTCTTCGCCGTGATGCGCTCCTTCAGCAGACGCGCCGACAGAAACAGCGATAGCAGCGGAGCGATGAATGTCATCGCCACGGTTTGCGCCAGGGGCACGCGCGCCAAACCCCAGAAGAAGGCGATGGACATGACGGTGGAGACGGAGCCGCGGATGATGTGCAGCTTCAACGCCGCACGCGACGGCAGCGGCTGTTTGTTGACGGCGTAAATGGCGCCGCTCACGGCAATGCCGGCCAGATTCCGCCAGAAAAGCGCGGTGACGGTACCGAGGCTCAAAACCAAAACCTTCATGACGGCATCCAAGCATGAAAAAGTAAAGATTCCGAGAACTGCGGTGGAAAAGGCGATGACGGGAGACGTACGACGCATTCGATATACCTTGCCGGCGCGGTGCTGGAACCCAAGTCCATTCACTCGCGCGGAGAATCCTCGGCACCGCCGCTCTCGGGCGACCGCCCCGTTTTGACCAAATCCAGCACGCCCCTGTCATCGGGCGGGCGGGATTTACCGAACTGTTCACCGTCTGCATCCGCTGGAACACGGCACCAAGCCGTCCTGGTGGCCACGGCGGCTTGCGCGTCGTGATATCACCCCCCCTAACCCAAGGCCAGGGCGCCGCCGTTTCACCGCATACGCGAGACCATGCGCGAAGCGGCAGACGGGGATCGTCGGCCGGCAGGGCTGGGGCTGGGCTGGGCCCGCGCAGAAATGATACCTCGGTACGAGCGATCGCGGCGCCGCGGGGCGCCGGTCGCGCACCCCTTTGTTGCGTACCGGCCACGCGATAAGCTCCGGATCTACCCAGATTGCCTTTCGGACCGCCGACCGCTATCGTGGAACTGTAACCGGATTTCCCGATGATGATGGGCAAGATCCATACCGACATAAACGGGGATGCTTGATGCGCACAGATAGCGAAATTCCGTCGTTGCATATGAGCCACGACCGCCTGGGTAGATCGTCGGTACTCTTTGCGGCTCTCCTCACGGCGTCGGGGTTCTGCGGGGGCGCCAGCCTGGCTGCCGATGCCCCAGCTGACGAAGCGAGCACGGGCCCCCTCCAGGAAATCGTGGTGACCGCAACCCGTCACGAGGAAAGTCTCAGCAAGGTTCCCATCAGCGTCACCGCGCTCACCCAGGAGGCCATGGATATTCGCGGCGTCAAGGACATCCAGGACGTGGCGCGCTTCACGCCGGGTGTGCGAATCGACAACTCAGGGACGAACAACATCGCGATCCGTGGCATCTCATCGAGCGGCGGCGCGGGCACCACCGGCATCTATCTCGACGACACGCCCATCCAGATCCGTGCATTGGCTTTCAATCCGGACGATACGTTGCCGAAATCGTTCGACATGGATCGAATCGAAGTGCTGCGCGGCCCACAGGGCACGCTGTTCGGCGCCGGATCCGAGGGCGGCACGGTGCGCTATATCACTACCCAGCCGAGCCTCACCAAGACCAGCTTCTATAGCCGCGATGAGGGGGCTTACACCCAAGGCGGCGCGCCGAGCTACGAGGCCGGCATCGCGGCCGGCATGCCGCTGGTCGACGGCGTCCTGGGCGCACGGCTCACGGTCTGGTACCGCCGCGACGGCGGCTACATCGATCAGATCGATCCCGTGACGCTCGCCAGGATTCAAAAGAACAGCAATTTCGACAACACCACCATGATCCGGCTATCGGCGGTCTGGGCGCCTACCGACAAACTGACGATCACCCCGAGTTTTTACTACCAGGACCGCTACCGCAACAATAACGAGGACTACTGGCCGCTGTACTCGAACTCACAGCATGATCAATTCGTCAATGCAGACCCGACGCGGCGCTCCGATCCGGACCGGTTCCAGTTGCCGGCAATCAAGATCGAAGGGGATCTGGGCTTCGCCAAATTGATCTCGAACACGGCCTATTTCCACCGCAAGGAGGAAACCGGCTATGACGGCACCTTGTACAACCTCGGTTTTTACCAATCCGGCGTATTTCTCAACTACAACGCCGATGGGTCCACCAGCCCGGCATCCACGCCTTATCCGCTGCTGGACGGGACCGGCTTGCATTTGCCCGTCGGCGCCACGGACTACCGCTCGCCCGCTTCCATCGACAATGGGCAGCAGAACATCACCGAAGAGATCCGGCTGCAATCGAACGACCCGACCTCGGCGTTCGTCTGGACTACCGGCGTTTTCTTCACCCACAATCGCCAGACGTATCTGGAACAGATCCACGACCCCTCGTTGAATGAGCTGTCGGTCGCCGCCACCGGGCTCACCTACGACAATTTTTTCCAAGACTGCACTTCCGGCACCTGCGTACCGGTTCTGTACGACCCGCGCTTTCCGAACGATTCGTATTTCCTGCAAACCAAGGCGCTCGATCAGCAAATCGCCTGGTTCGGCGAGGGCTCTTATGCGTTCACCGACCAATACAAGCTCACCGCCGGAGCGCGCTACTCGCACCTGAAGTTCACGAATGACACGCTGACCGGCGGCCCGCAGCTGTTCTTGTCGCCGCAGACGTTGGCCGTATCGAAGTCTGAGAATTCGTTCACGCCCAAGGTGAGCTTCTCGTATCAAATGGACCCGCGGAACCTGTATTACGCAAGCTACGCCAAGGGGTTTCGGCCCGGCGGCGCCAACAATCCCGTGCCGCAGGCCGCGTGCTCGGGCGACTTCGCCTCCTTCGGCATCAGCGAGGCGCCGCCCACCTTCAATTCGGACACGGTCAACAGCCTCGAGATCGGCGCGAAGCACAACATCGACAACCGGATCAAGATTGCGAGCAGCATCTACTACATCCGGTGGAACAACATTCAGCAGACCGTGGTGCCGCCGGTTTGTCAGATTTCCTTCATCTCCAATCTCGGCACGGCGGTGGCAAAGGGCATCGACGTTCAGGCTGAAGTCGCGCTCACCGACGCGTTCACGGCGGAATTGGCGGCGGGATACACCGAGGCGCGCTACATCCGTGATTCGAAGCTCTCGGCAACCGAAGTCAATCCCGTCGTGTCGTCGGGCGATGCCATCACCGGGGAAAGCGGCGGCGGCCAGAGCGGCCAGCCAAACGCACCGTTCACGTTGAGCCTCGGTTTGGAATACAAGTTCAACCTCCTCGATCACGACTCCTTCGTGCGTTTCGACGATCAATACCAGAGTCGCCCCAAGTGGCGGGCGCCGTCCCAGGACGCGAATTCCCTCCAATACGATTCCGCGTACTACATCTTGTCACCCACCAATTTTGCCTCGGCACGGGCCGGCGTGAACTTCGGCAAGATGCAGATTTCCGCGTTTTGCGACAACCTGTTCGATACCCATACGGTGACCAATTACGAGTGGTCCATCGATCCGGGCGACGGCAACAGCCGCCTGCAGCGGCAGTTCACCTACCGCCCGCGGACCGTTGGATTGACGTTCACTTACCGCGACTA
>JALYHP010000010.1 GCA_030799355.1 Pseudomonadota bacterium | reverse complement strand
GGGCTGGGGTGCCCACCCTGCGCTTGTGCGGCGCTGTGGCGTCGCCGAACAGCAGCCGGATCGGACAGGACGCCGCCCGGGAGGGCGCTGCCACGGGCGTCACGGTGACCGCGGATGCGCGCACGGGACTCATGAATGCGTCGGTGGCCATCGATTTCAGCCTGCCCCAGTGCGTCGCCGCCAATGCCCGTGCCTGCGTGGCCGGCAAGGTGCCGCTGCTGGTGGGCACGACGGGCTTCGATTCTGCGGCCAGAGCGGTGCTCGAAGCGGCCGCAGCCGACATCGCTGTCTTGATCGCGCCCAATACCAGCACAGGCGTGAGCGTGGTCGCGCGCTTGGTGGAACTCGCCGCGCGGGCGCTCGGCGCGGCCGACGTGGAAATCGGCGAGGCACACCATCGGATGAAGCGCGACGCCCCCTCGGGGACCGCGGTGGCCCTCGGGCAGATCGTGGCGCGGGCGCGGGGACAGCGATTCGAGGACGTCGCGGTGTTCGAGCGGCACGGCAGCGCTGCGCTGCGCAGAGCCGGGGATATCGGCTTTTCCGTGGTGCGTGCCGGCGACGTCGTCGGCGAACACACCGTGACGTTTGCGCTGGCGGGCGAGCGGGTCGAAATCACCCACCGCGCCACCGACCGCATCACTTTCGCGCGCGGGGCGTTGCGGGCGGCAGAATGGCTGGCCGGGCGGCCGCCCGGCCTGTATACGATGGACGATGTCATCGATCCGTAACAGGCATGGACAGCCATCGAAGGTGTAGTTAATATTCGCGCCCGGTAACGAAGTGCGAATAATCCATGAAGCGGGAGGACGTTCTTGAACGAGCGCCTCCCGCTTTGCGCATCTGCGGAACGCGCGTGGCGCAAAGTGAGGAACCGGAGTGTCGACACCTGCAGTGCTAGCTCTCGAAGATGGCACCGTGTTCCGTGGCGTCTCAGTGGGCGCAAAAGGCAACACGACTGGTGAAGTAGTTTTCAATACGGCAATGACCGGCTATCAGGAGATCCTCACGGATCCGTCGTACTGCCGCCAAATTGTCACTCTCACGTATCCCCATATCGGTAATACCGGCACCAACCCGGAAGACCTCGAGTCCCCGACGGTGTACGCGGCGGGACTGGTCATCCGCGACTTGCCGCTGCTGCACTCGAATTGGCGCGCCGCGGAGTCCCTGAACAGTTTTCTATTGCGCTGCAAGGTGGTGGCCATCGCCGACATCGACACGCGCAAGTTGACCCGGCTGCTGCGCGAGAAGGGTGCCCAAGCCGGCTGCATCATGACCGGCGAGAACATCGACGAGAACGCGGCGGTGCGCGCCGCCAGAAAGTTTCCGGGCTTGAAAGGGATGGATCTCGCCAAGACGGTGTCCACCAAGAAAATCTACCAATGGAACGACGGGGCGATCTGGAAGGCCGCGAAAAAACCGCCGCGCCCTCAGAACCGGGTGCACGTGGTGGCGTACGACTACGGGATCAAGCGCAATATCCTTCGCATCCTGTCCGAGTATGGGTGCCGCATGACGGTGGTGCCTGCGCAGACGCCGGCCGATCAGGTGATTGCCATGAATCCCGACGGCATTTTCCTCGCCAACGGCCCGGGCGACCCCGAGCCCTGCGACTACGCCATCACGGCCATCGCGCAGTGTCTGCAGACCGACATCCCGATTTTCGGGATTTGCTTGGGCCATCAGCTGCTCGGTCTCGCGAGCGGCGCGAAAACCATGAAAATGAAATTCGGCCATCACGGCGGCAATCATCCGGTCTTGGAGCTCGACTCCGGCCGGGTGCTCATTTCGAGCCAGAACCATGGATTCGCGGTCGACGAATCGACGCTGCCGAGCACCTTGCGCGCCACGCATCGGTCGCTGTTCGACGGATCGCTGCAAGGCGTTGCGCGCACCGACCGCCCGGCGTTCAGTTTCCAGGGGCATCCCGAAGCCAGCCCCGGCCCGCACGACCTGTCGCTGCTGTTCGAACACTTCATGTACCTGATGGTCAAGCGCATCCAAGCGAATTCCCGCCAGCGCGGCTCCGCCAAACAGAAAACGGCCGGAGATTAAGGAGCCCGCATGCCGAAACGAACCGACCTGCAAAGCATTCTCATCATCGGCGCGGGGCCCATCATCATCGGCCAGGCCTGCGAGTTCGATTACTCCGGCGCCCAGGCATGCAAGGCGCTGAAAGAGGAGGGCTATCGGGTCATTCTCGTGAACTCGAACCCGGCCACGATCATGACCGATCCCGAGACCGCGGACAGCGTCTACATCGAGCCCATCAACTGGCGCACCATCGAGCGCATCATCGACAAGGAACGCCCCAGTGCCGTGCTGCCGACCATGGGCGGCCAGACCGCGCTCAACACGGCGCTCGATCTCGCGCGCGAGGGCGTGCTGGAGAAATACAACGTCGAAATGATCGGCGCATCGCAGCGCGCCATCGATATGGCCGAGGACCGCGAATTGTTCCGCCGCGCCATGGCCGACATCGGACTCGAGACCGCGCGCGCGCGCATCGCCCATAGCATGGAGGAAGCCTTGGCGGTGCAAGCCGAAATCGGCTTTCCCACCGTCATCCGGCCCTCGTTCACGCTAGGCGGCAGCGGCGGCGGGATCGCCTACAACCGCGAGGAGTTCGAGGCCATCGTGGCGCGCGGCCTCGACGCGTCGCCGACCAACGAGGTGCTGCTCGAAGAGTCCGTGCTCGGCTGGAAAGAATACGAGATGGAAGTGGTCAGGGACCGCAACGACAATTGCATCATCGTGTGCTCCATCGAGAACTTCGATCCCATGGGGGTGCATACCGGGGATTCGATCACCGTGGCGCCCGCGCAGACCTTGACCGACCGCGAATATCAGCGTCTGCGCAATGCGTCGATCGCGGTGCTGCGCAAAATAGGCGTCGATACCGGCGGCTCCAACGTGCAGTTCGCCATCGACCCCGAGGATGGCCGGGTTCTGGTCATCGAAATGAATCCGCGGGTGTCGCGCTCCTCGGCCCTGGCCTCCAAAGCCACCGGTTTTCCGATCGCCAGGATCGCCGCCAAGCTGGCGGTGGGCTACACGCTCGATGAGCTCAAGAACGAGATCACCGGCGGCGGCACGCCGGCATCGTTCGAGCCGACCATCGATTATGTGGTCACCAAGATCCCGCGCTTCACCTTCGAGAAATTTCCGGGATCGAACAGCCGCCTGACCACGCAGATGAAGTCGGTGGGTGAGGCCATGGCCATCGGCCGTACCTTTCAAGAATCCGTGCAAAAAGCCCTGCGCAGCCTGGAGCTGGGCTACGACGGATTCGACCCGCAGATCACGCTGCCGCTCACCGATGCGGCCGCCGAAAAACTGGCCTACGAGCTGCGCTGGCCGGGGCCAGACCGCATCCTGTACGTGGCCGACGCGTTCCGCGCCAGTTGGACACTGCAACAGGTCTTCGAGGCCACCAAGATCGACCCGTGGTTCCTGGCGCAGATCGAGGATCTGCTGCGCGAGGAAACGCTGCTCCAGGATCAGGGCTTCGAAAGCCTGGACGCGGCGCGACTGCGCACTCTGAAGCGCAAGGGTTTCTCCGATTCACGCATCGCGACCTTGGTGGCGCGCGACGAGCCGACCATCCGCAGCCGGCGGCGCAAGCTCGGCTTGCATCCGGTCTACAAGCGGGTCGATACCTGCGCGGCGGAATTCGCGACTTCGACCGCCTACCTGTATTCGACTTACGAGGATGAGTGCGAAGCGAATCCCACCTCGCGCCGCAAGATCATGATCCTGGGCGGCGGCCCGAATCGCATCGGTCAGGGCATCGAATTCGATTATTGCTGCGTGCATGCCTCGATGGCGCTGCGCGAGGATGGCTTCGAGACCATCATGGTGAACTGCAACCCCGAGACCGTATCGACGGACTACGACACCTCCGACCGGCTCTACTTCGAGCCCTTGACCTTCGAAGATGTCATGGAAATCATCGAGAAGGAGAAGCCCGAGGGCGTCATCGTCCAGTACGGCGGCCAGACGCCGCTCAAGCTGTCGCGGGCGCTCGCCGCGGCCGGTGCGCCCATCATCGGCACCACGCCCGACAGCATCGATGTGGCGGAGGACCGCGAACGCTTCCAGAAGCTGGTGGCGGCTCTCAAGCTCAAACAGCCGGCCAATGCCACGGCGCGCACCGAGGAACAGGCCGTTCTCATGGCGCGCGAGGTGGGCTTTCCGCTGGTGGTGCGCCCGAGCTATGTGCTCGGCGGCCGCGCGATGGAAGTGGTGTTCAACGAAGATGACTTACGGCAATACATGACGGATGCCGTGAAGGTCTCGAACGACAGTCCGGTGCTGCTCGACCGGTTTCTGGATCTGGCCATCGAAGTGGACGTCGATGCGGTGAGCGACGGCCAGGATGTATTGATCGGCGGCATCATGGAGCACATAGAACAGGCCGGCGTGCATTCGGGGGACTCCGGCTGTTCGCTGCCGCCCAATGGCCTCTCGCAGGAAATTCAAGACGAGCTGCGGCTGCAGACGCGCAAGCTCGCCAAGGCATTGAACGTCGTCGGCCTGATGAACATCCAATTCGCCATCCAGAGCGGGGTGATCTACATATTGGAGGTCAATCCCCGCGCCTCGCGCACCGTGCCCTTCGTGTCGAAAGCCACCGGGATACAGCTTGCCAAGGTCGCGGCGCGGGTGATGACGGGCACGTCGCTGGCCGCTCAGGGGCAGACCACGGAGCGGATCCCGCCCTACTATTCGGTCAAGGAAGCGGTGTTCCCGTTCGGCAAGTTTCCCGAGGCGGATCCGATCCTGGGACCGGAAATGAAATCCACCGGCGAGGTCATGGGCACCGGCCATACCTTCGGCGAAGCCTATGCCAAGGCGCAGGCGGCCTCGGGCGTCATCCTGCCGACGCGGGGCCTGTGCTTCGTGAGCGTGCGCGACCGGGACAAGCCCGGGGCGGTGCTGCTCGCGCAGATGCTGATCGCGCGCGGCTTCGAAATCGCGGCGACCGGCGGCACCGCACTGGTCCTCGAGCAGGCCGGCGTCGCGTGCCGGCGAGTCAACAAGGTGCGCGAGGGTCGCCCTCACGTCGTCGATATGATAAAAAACGACGAGGTGGCGTTGATCGTGAACACCACCGAAGGCAAGCAGGCGGTGCGCGAGTCGCGGTCGATTCGTCGTGAAGCGGTCGCCAGAAAGGTGACTTACTACACGACGGTGGCCGGCGCGCGCGCGACCTGCGATGCGCTCGACCATCTGTGCGATATCGAAGTCAATCGACTGCAGGACTTGCATAAGGAGCTGGTGTGAAAAGGACTCCCATGACTCTGCGCGGCGCGGAACGGCTGCGCCAAGAGTTGAAACAGCTCAAGAGCGAGGCGCGGCCGAACGTCATCAAGGCGATCGCCGAGGCGCGTGCCCACGGCGATTTGTCCGAGAACGCGGAGTATCACGCGGCGCGCGAGCAGCAGAGTTTCATAGAAGGCCGCATCAACGACATCGAGAACCGCCTGTCGAATTGCGAAGTGATCGACGTCACCAAGCTGAGCGCCACGGGACGCGTGGTGTTCGGTGCCACCGTGGAACTGGAGGACGAGGGCAGCGGCGCGAAGGTTACCTACCAACTGGTGGGCGACGATGAGGCGAACATCAAGGAGGGGCTGCTGTCGGTGTCCTCGCCGATCGCGCGGGCGCTCATCGGCAAGTCGCAAGGCGACGTGGTGGATGCGACGGTGCCCGGCGGTACCCGCACCTACGAGATCGTGTCCGTACGCTATGTCTGAGCGGCGCGGCGGGCGGCCGCGCGGCGGCGCCGCGGGCGATCCGCCGATCCTGAGGTTGTTCCGCGTGCTGCTGGTGCTGTGGGCCGGCAGCCTCTGGTCGTTGAGTTGGGTCACCTCCGTCTTGTTCTATGCGCAGGATGATCGGCATCTGGCCGGGCTGCTGGCCGGCCAGTTGTTCAGCATCGAGGCCTATGTCGGCGTCGCGGTGGCCGCGCTCGCGTTCCTGCTGACGAAGGTGCCGGGCCGAACCGAGCCGCTACCCCGGCCGTTCGTCGGGGGCTACGTCGCCGCGGCGTTGCTCGCGGCCAATGAATGGGCGCTGCGGCCGGTGATGGCGATGGCCCGGGCGCGCGGCACGATGGCGGGCCTGAGCTTCGGCGCCTGGCATGGCGTCTCGACGGTCATTTACGGCCTCGCGTGTATCGCCGTCCTGCGGTTGATCTGGAAGGACGATTTTCGCTGAGCGCGCCGGGCGTGCCGCTCAGTCGGGAACCAGGATTTTCGGTAACTCCTTGCGCGGGCGGTAGAAAACCCCGACGTGGCCCACGCGCTGCACCAGGGAACTCGCGGTGCGCGTGGCGAGGGCGTCCAGGGCGGCATTGCGTTGCTCGCGTTCCCCCACCCGGGCGCTGACCTTGACCAGTTCGTGATCGTGCAGCGCGCGATCCAGTTCGGCGACCACCGCGTCGGTGAGCCCCGCATTGCCCAGCATGACGATGGGATTCAGAGGATGCGCCAGGCGGCGCAGGTATTTCTTTTGCTTTTCCACGAGTTTCATCCGCGCATTATAGTGCACCCCCGGAATCCCACATGCCCAAGCGTTCCAAGAGCAGTGCCCGTTGGCTGGCCGAACATGCCAACGATGAATTCGTCAAACGCGCCCAGCGCGAGGGATGGCGCTCGCGCGCCGTATTCAAGCTGGCGCAGATCCAGCAGACGGAGCGGCTGTTGCGCCCCGGCATTCGCTGCGTGGACCTCGGGGCCGCGCCCGGCGGCTGGAGCCAGTACGCCGCACGGATCATCGGCGATACTGGTCGTCTCGTGGCGACCGATATACTGCCCATGGACGCCATCGTCGGCGCCGACTTCGTGCTCGGCGACTTCCGCGAGGAGGCCGTGTTGAATCAGGTGCTGGCCGCCGTGGGCGCCGCCAAGGTGGACCTTGTTTTGTCGGATATGGCCCCCAACATGGCAGGCATCGATGCCGTGGACCAACCCCGATCGATGTATTTGGCCGAACTAGCGCTCGAATTCGCCGATCGCGTATTGGCGCCCGGCGGCGATCTGCTGGTCAAGTTGTTCCAGGGCGCCGGGTTTGAAGAGATCGTCAAGAGCGCTCGCAGCCGCTACGGACGGGTCGTGACGAAAAAGCCGAAGGCGTCACGGACTCGCAGCCCCGAGATCTATCTGTTGGCGCGGCAGTTTGGGATGGTGTAAGTTCGGGCGAGCCGGAAAAAATATCCCTCTGTGGGGGATACCCCGCGGTAAGGGGAACGCCCGTGGCGATAATGTGTCGTAATGAATATTGCGACTGTAGGTGAAACTTGAACGATCTGACAAAGCAAATTCTCTTATGGGTCGCATTAGCGGTCATTTTGCTCGCGATATTCAGCCAGTTCGGGATGCGCACCGGCCAGCCGGCCACCATCGATTACTCCCAGTTCCTCTCTGATGTCAAAAGCAACAGCATCGATTCGGTCACCCTGAAGGGGGAGATCATCGAGGGCAAGCGCCGCGACGGGAACCAGTTCGTGACGTACAACCCGGAAACCGGCAATGGCGCCTTGATCGGCCTGCTGCAGTCCCAGGGCGTCAAATTCCGCGGCGAGCCGCCCAAACAGCAATCGGTGTTCCTGCAGTTGCTGATTTCCGCGTTTCCGATCCTGATCCTCATCGGATTCTGGGCCTACTTCATGCGCCAGATGCAGGGTGCGTCGGGCGGACGGGGCGCCATGTCCTTTGGTAAAAGCCGCGCGAGGCTTCTCGGCGAAGATCAGGTCAACATCACCTTTGCCGACGTGGCGGGGGTGGAGGAAGCCAAGCAGGAAGTGGTCGAAATCGTCGATTTCCTGAAAGATCCCGGCAAGTTCCAGAAACTTGGCGGCAAGATTCCCAAGGGCGTACTCATGGTGGGGTCGCCCGGAACCGGCAAGACCTTGCTCGCCCGGGCCATCGCGGGCGAGGCGAAGGTGCCTTTCTTCACCATCTCCGGCTCAGATTTCGTGGAAATGTTCGTCGGCGTGGGCGCCTCGCGGGTGCGCGACATGTTCGAACAAGCCAAGAAGCACGCACCGTGCATCATCTTCATCGACGAGATCGATGCGGTGGGGCGGCATCGCGGCGCGGGCTTGGGCGGCGGTCACGATGAGCGCGAACAGACGCTGAACCAGTTGTTGGTGGAAATGGACGGTTTCGAGGGCAACGAAGGCATCATCGTGATCGCGGCCACCAACCGGCCCGACGTGCTCGATCCGGCGCTGCTGCGCCCCGGCCGCTTTGACCGCCAGGTGGTCGTGCCGCTGCCCGATGTGCGCGGCCGCGAACAGATCCTCAAGGTACACATGCGCAAGGTGCCTCTCGGTGACAATGTCAAACCGTCGGTCATCGCCCGCGGCACGCCCGGCTTTTCCGGCGCGGACCTTGCCAACCTGGTCAACGAGGCCGCGTTGTTCGCGGCGCGCGGCAACAAGCGTTCGGTCACCATGGAGGAATTCGAACGCGCCAAGGACAAGATCATGATGGGCGCGGAACGCCGTTCCATGGTCATGACCGAGGAAGAAAAGCGCAATACCGCCTATCACGAGTCGGGGCACGCCATCGTGGGCTTGAGCGTTCCGGAGCACGACCCGGTTTACAAGGTGACCATCATTCCGCGCGGACGCGCCTTGGGCGTCACCATGTTCCTTCCAGAACAGGACCGCTACAGCACCAGCAAGCGGCAGCTGGAAAGCCGCATCGCCACCCTGTTCGGCGGCCGCGTCGCGGAGGAACTGGTGTTCGGCGCGGACGCCGTGACCACCGGGGCTTCCAATGACATCGAGCGGGCGACCGAGCTGGCACGCAACATGGTGACCCGCTGGGGCCTGTCCGACCGCTTGGGTCCGCAGACCTACAGCGAGGAGTCGGGCGAGGTGTTCCTGGGCCGCAGCGTCACGCAGCACAAGCAGGTCTCGGACGTCACCGCCCATGTCATCGATGAAGAAGTGCGCCGCGTGATCGACAGCAACTATCAGCGCGCCTACAAGATCATCCAGACCAACATGGACAAGCTACAGACCATGTCCGAAGCGCTGATCAAGTACGAGACCATCGATGAGGAAATGATCAAGGACATCATGGAAGGCAAGGTGCCGCGGCCGCCGCGCGACTGGGACGACACCCCGACCCCGACGCCGCGTCCGCCCACCGCCGAAAAGCCGGCGGCCCCGCTGGTCAACCCCGCAGGGCAGCACTAGGAGCCTGCTACCCCGCGCGCCGGGCACCGGTCCGGATATGCTGTGGCGTTGCCGGCATAGAGTCATCGATTTGCGGCGGCCCGTGGTCATGGGCATTCTCAACGTGACCCCGGACTCGTTCTCCGACGGCGGCCGTTACGCCCGCCCGGACGCCGCTTTCGATCGCGCCGCCGCCATGGTCGATGAAGGAGCCGCCATCATCGATGTGGGCGGAGAATCGACTCGGCCCGGCGCCGCGGCGGTGGAGGCGTCGGTGGAAGCGGAGCGCGTGCTTCCGGTCATCGAGCGCATCGCGCGGGCCCTGGATGTGGCCATCTCCATCGATACCAGCAAGCCCGGCGTGATGGCGGCGGCCGCCGCGGCAGGCGCCTGCATCGTCAACGACGTGTACGCTTTGCGCGCGCCGGGTGCGCGCGCCTGGGCGGCGCAGGCCGGAGTCGGCGTCTGCTTGATGCACATGCAGGGCGAGCCGCGTACCATGCAGCAGCAACCGCGGTACCACGATGTCGTGGCCGAGGTGTGCGGCTTCCTGGACGCCGAGCGGCAGGCCTGCATCGCCGCGGGTGTGTCGCAGGAGGCCATCGCGCTCGATCCCGGGGTGGGCTTCGGCAAGGGACTGGAGCACAACTTGGCGCTGCTCAAGGCGCTGCCGCGAATGGCCGCTCTGGGATCGCCGCTCTTGGTCGGTGTGTCGCGCAAGAGCTTCATCGGCAGGATCCTCGGTCGGCCCACCAACGACCGCTTGGCCGGCAGCCTGGGTCTGGCGGCGCTGGCGGTGAGCCTCGGTGCGCGGATCGTGCGCAGCCATGACGTGGCTGCCACGCGGGACGCCATCACCATGGTCAGTGCGGTTTTGGGTGGGGAGATGCAACCGTGACGATTCGTTACTTCGGCACCGATGGCGTGCGCGGCCGCGTCGGTCAGGCGCCCATGACCGTGGATTTCGCGCTGCGGCTGGCGAGTGCCGCGGCCCGCGTGCTGGCCCCGCAAGGCGGCCGCGTGCTCATCGGCAAAGATACTCGTTTGTCAGGCTATATGTTCGAGTCGGCGCTGGAGGCGGGATTCGTCGCCGCCGGCGTCGATGTCATGCTGATCGGGCCGTTGCCCACGCCCGGCATCGCCTACATGACGCAGCGCCTGGGCTGCAGCTTCGGCGTGGTCATCAGCGCCTCGCACAATGCGTACGAGGACAACGGCATCAAATTCTTCGATGCCACGGGCAGCAAACTGTCCGACGAGGTGGAGATGCTGATCGAGCGCTCCATCGAGGAGGCGGTGATCACCCAGGAATCACAGCATCTCGGACGGGCGGTGCGCATCGACCGCAGCAGGACGCAGTATCAGGAGTTTTGCGCATCGACCCTCCCGGCGGGCATGAACCTGAGCGGCTTCAAGATCGTCATCGATTGCGCCAACGGCGCCGGCTACAAGGTGGGACCGCGCGTGCTTACCGATCTCGGGGCCGAAATCGTGCCCATCGGCTGCTCGCCGAACGGACGCAATATCAACGACGGCTGCGGTTCCACCGCGCCCGAGCTGCTGCAGTTGACGGTGCCGGGCGTGCGCGCCCAGGTGGGTCTGGCGCTCGATGGGGACGGCGACCGCGTCGTGATGGTGGATGAGCTGGGGCGTTGCGTGGACGGCGACCAGTTGCTCTACATCCTGGCCGTGGCCGGCCAGACAGCCGGCACCCTGCGGGGCCCCGTGGTGGGAACGGTGATGAGCAACTTAGGCCTCGAGCATGCGCTCGCCTCGCGGCAGATCGAATTCCGCCGCGCACCGGTGGGCGACCGCTACGTGCTAGCCCTCCTGAACGAAACCGGCGGCACCCTGGGCGGCGAAACCTCCGGCCATATTCTTTGTCTGGACAAGACCACCACCGGCGATGGCCTGGTGAGCGCGCTGCAGGTGCTGGCCGTGATGAAATCGACGGGAGCGGGGCTCGCCGAACTGGCGGCCCCCATGCGCAAGTACCCGCAGGTCCTGCTGAACGTGCGCGTGGCCACGCGCTTCGATCCCCTGGCGGAGCCCAGCGTGGTGGCGGCGGCCGAGGCGCTGGAGCGCCAGTTCGAGGGACGCGGACGCATCGTGCTGCGTGCCTCCGGCACCGAGCCGGTGATTCGCGTGATGGTGGAAGGAGCGGATGCGGCCTTGGTCAAACGGGGGGCGCGCGAACTCGCGGTGGCGGTGGAGCGGGCGGCGCTCGCGGCCGCCGAGACCGGGCCGCCCCATGCCGGGCTTGCAGTTACGGGCGTGCGAAGCTAATCTTCGCCGCCTTTCCTGCCGGGCCGATGCCCGAAGGTACTGCGTATGCGTCGTCCGGTGGTCGCGGGTAATTGGAAAATGCACGGCTCGCAGTCCGCCAACCAGGCGTTGCTCAGCGAGCTCGAGCGACGCGTGCGGGAAGAATGGCCCATCGACGTCATCGTCTGTCCTCCTTATGTCTACCTGGCCGACGCGGCGCGAGTTCTGGACGGCGGGCCCATCCAGGTGGGGGCGCAGGATGTGTGCGCCGAGGCGGGTGGGGCGTTCACGGGGCAGGTCAGCGCGAGCATGCTGCGGGACGTGGGGTGTCGCACCGTGATCGTCGGACATTCCGAGCGGCGGCGCCTGCATCACGAAGACGATGCGTTGGTGGCGCGCAAGTTCGCCGCCGCCTTGCAAGCAGGCCTCACGCCGATATTGTGCGTCGGCGAGACGCTGGAAGAACACGAGGCGCACCACGCCGAAGCGGTGGTGGCGCGGCAAATCGACGCGGTGATCGCCATGCATGGAATAGCGAATTTTGCGCGGGCCATCGTCGCCTATGAACCGGTATGGGCCATCGGCACGGGGCGTACCGCCTCGCCCCAGCAGGCGCAGGCGATTCACGCGCACCTGCGCAGCCGGATTGCCGCGCATGATGCTAATATAGCGCGCCATTTACGTATCCTGTACGGCGGCAGCGTCAAGGGCGGCAACGCCGCCGAGCTGTTCGTGATGCCCGATGTCGATGGCGGATTGGTGGGCGGCGCTTCGTTGAGCGCCGATGAGTTCCTCGAGATATGCGCGGCCGCGTCCCTTCGCGGTTCCGTTCGTCACTGAGAGATTGCTATGTTGCGTGGGTTTATTCTGGCTGTGCACGTGTTGCTCGCCCTGATGATCATCGGCCTGGTCCTGCTGCAGCGGGGCAAGGGCGCCGAAGCGGGCGCCGGCTTCGGCTCGGGGGCATCGGGCACCGTCTTCGGTGCGCGCGGCACCAGCACGCTGTTCTCGAAATTGACCGCGGTGTTCGCGGCGCTGTTTTTCGTAACCAGCCTGTCGCTTGCCTACCTCGGGACCCGCTCGCCGGGCGAACCGACCAGCGTATTGGAGCGGTCCGTGTTGAGCTCGCCCGCCGCGCCGCCCGCTCCCGCGGCGCCCGCTCCCGCGACACCGCCCCCGAAGTAAGGGCACGTGAAAAGTGGATCGAGTTTTCTTACCGGCGCGAAGCGCCGCCTGTTTATCGGGGTTCGCAGCGAACCCCGTAAGAGTTGGGGCGCAGGCCGTGGATAAGGGAGTTTCTTACCGGCGCGAAGCGCCGCCTAGTTTTCGGGGTTCGCTCGGCGAACCCCGTTGAAAGTTGCGCGAAGCGCATGACAAGCCGACGTGGCGAAATTGGTAGACGCGCTAGTTTGAGGGGCTAGTGGGGCAACCTGTGCCGGTTCGAGTCCGGCCGTCGGCACCATCTTTTGAAATTGTGGGTTCATGGGGCGCGACGCGACGCAACGGGTCGCGCCTGTTATGATAATTTGCGTACCTTAGCCAAGACGACGTATGTTGCGACAGTATTTGCCGATCTTGATTTTCATGGGCTTGGCCACGGTGTTGGGTCTCGCGCTGTTCACGTTGGGCTGGATAGCCGGGCCGCGGCGACCGGATGCCGAAAAACTCTCTCCGTACGAGTGCGGATTCGAGGCTTTCGAAGATTCGCGCATGCGCTTCGACGTGCGTTACTACCTGGTTGCCATCCTGTTCATCGTGTTCGATCTCGAAATCGCGTTTTTCTTTCCCTGGGCGGTATCGCTCGGTGTCACCGGTACGTTCGGGCTGGTCGCGATGTTCATATTCGCGTTGGTGCTGGTGGTCGCGCTGCTGTACGACTACAAGAAAGGAGCGCTCGAATGGGATTAGAAGCCGCGTCGGCCGACGCTCCCCTGGTTCGCGGCTTCGAAGTCACCACGGTCGACAAGCTCATCAATTGGGCCCGCACGGGATCGCTGTGGCCGATGACGTTCGGCCTCGCCTGCTGTGCCGTGGAAATGATGCATGCCGGCGCGGCGCGCTACGATCTGGATCGGTTCGGTGTGGTGTTCCGGCCGAGCCCGCGCCAATCCGACGTGATGATCGTGGCCGGCACGCTGGTGAACAAGATGGCGCCGGCGCTGCGCAAGGTGTACGACCAGATGGCCGAGCCGCGCTGGGTGATCTCCATGGGATCGTGTGCGAACGGCGGCGGCTACTACCATTACTCCTACGCCGTGGTTCGCGGCTGTGATCGCATCGTGCCGGTCGATGTCTACGTCCCGGGGTGCCCGCCGAGCGCCGAGGCGCTGCTGTACGGCATCATTCAGCTGCAGAACAAGATCAAGCGCAACAAGGCCATTATCCGATGAGCGCCGCCGCGGACACCCCGGTGGTCGCTGCGCCGACCCGGCTGCAAGCCTTGAGCGAGGCCATCGCGCGGATTTTCACGGATCGCGTGACGCCCATCGCCAACCCCACCGGCGAGCTCACCTACGAAGCACCCGCCGAACTGCTGTTGCAGGTCGCCGCCGCCTTTCGCGACCATGCCGAGCTCAAATTCGAGATGTGCATGGATATCTGCGGCGTCGATTACCTCGACCACGGACGGGCCGAATGGAACACGGCCGATGCGACCTCCTCGGGCTTCAGCCGCGCCGTGGCGCGCGCCACCCCCCTGGGGCCCGGCGCGGATACCTTCGTCGGGGGGCTCACGGTCGACCCCCCCGTGACCGGCCCGGGCGGCGCGCGGCCTCGCTTTGCGGTGGTCTATCATTTGCTGTCGATCGCCCACAATCACCGCGTGCGGCTGCGGGTGTTCTGCCCCGACGATACGCAGCCCATGGTCGATTCGGTGGTGGGCATCTGGGCCGCGGCCGATTGGTTCGAGCGCGAAGCCTTCGACCTGTTCGGCATCTTGTTCCGCGGCCATCCGGACCTGCGTCGCTTGCTCACCGACTACGGCTTCATCGGCCATCCGTTCCGCAAGGATTTCCCGCTGGCCGGCCATGTGGAAGTGCGCTACGACCCGGAGAAGGGGCGGGTGGTGTACCAGCCCGTGACCATCGAGCCGCGGGTTCTCGTGCCGAAAGTCATTCGTCACGACAATCGCTATGACCCCGCGCTGACCAATGCGCCCGTTGCCGTTCATGCGCCCGGCGCGACGCCGGCCGGCAAACCCCCCGGAACGCCCTGATGGCCGAGATCCGCAACTACACCATGAACTTCGGACCGCAGCATCCGGCCGCGCACGGCGTGCTGCGCCTGGTGCTGGAAATGGACGGCGAGGTGATCCAGAAGGCGGACCCGCACGTCGGCTTGCTGCACCGTGGCACGGAAAAGCTGGCCGAGAGCAAGCCCTTCAACCAATCCATCGGCTACATGGACCGGTTGGACTACGTCTCGATGATGTGCAACGAGCACGCCTACGTCATGGCCATCGAAAAGCTCCTGGGCATCGCGCCGCCGCTGCGCGCGCAATACATCCGCGTGATGTTCGATGAGATCACGCGCATCCTCAATCATCTGATGTGGCTGGGTGCGCATGGCCTCGACATCGGCGCGATGACGGTGTTCCTCTATTGCTTTCGCGAGCGCGAGGACTTGATGGATTGCTACGAGGCGGTCTCCGGAACGCGCATGCATGCCACCTACTATCGTCCGGGCGGCGTATACCGCGACCTGCCGGAATCCATGCCGAAGTATCAGGCGTCGCAGTGGCGCAGCCAGAAGAACGCCGACCGGCTCAATGAGCGCCGCGCGGGCGGGCTGCTGGGTTTCATCGCCGATTTCGTGCGCCGTTTCCCGGCCTGCATCGATGAGTATGAAACGCTGCTCACCGACAATCGCATCTGGAAGCAGCGTACCGTGAACATCGGAGTGGTCACGCCGGAGCGTGCCCTGCAGCTCGGTTTTTCGGGACCCATGTTGCGGGGCTCGGGTATCGAGTGGGACCTGCGCAAGAAACAACCTTATGACGTTTACGATCGCATGGATTTCGACATCCCGGTGGGCGTCAACGGCGATTGCTACGATCGCTATCTGGTGCGCATCGAGGAGTTGCGCCAGTCGACCCGCATCGTCGATCAGTGCGTGCGCTGGCTGAAGGAAAATCCGGGCCCGGTGATGATCGATGACCGCAAGGTGCGGCCGCCGCGCCGCGAGGAAATGAAGGGCGACATGGAGTCCTTGATCCATCACTTCAAACTCATGACCGAAGGATATTGCGTGCCGGAAGGCGAGGTGTACGCCGCCGTCGAGGCGCCGAAAGGCGAGCTCGGCGTGTACTTGGTTTCGGACGGGGCCAACAAGCCGTACCGCCTCAAGGTGCGCGCGCCGGGCTTCGCGCACCTCGCGTCGCTCAACGAGATGGTGCGGGGCCATATGCTGGCGGACGTGGTGGCCGTGATCGGCACGCAAGACATCGTGTTCGGCGAGATCGACCGATGAACGGAGCGGTGGTGGCGAAATGAGTGTGCAGTTGTCCGAACATGTCCGCGCCGAGATCGATCGCTGGGTCGCGAAGTTCCCACCCGACCGCAAACGGTCCGCCGTGATTTCCGCGCTGCATGCGGCGCAGCACGAGAACCAGGGCTTTTTGACGCCGGCCATCATGGATGCGGTGGCCGCCTACCTGGGGCTGGCGAACATCCAGGTCTATGAAGTGGCCACGTTCTATTCCATGTTCGAGACCAAGCCGGTGGGCCGCCACCACGTCTCGGTATGCACCAACATCTCGTGCATGCTGCGCGGCTCGGCCGAGATCGTGGAGTGCGTCGAGAAGAAACTCGGCATCAAGACGGGCGAAAGCACCGCGGATGGCCGTATTTACTTGAAGCGCGAAGAGGAGTGCCTGGCCGCCTGCACCGGCGCTCCGATGATGATGGTCGATCATGTGTTTCACGAGAATCTGACCCGCGACTCCATCGACAAGATCCTGGACGAGTTGACATGAGCCTGACCGCCTCGATAGGGGGACATCGTTGATGAACCTAACCGCCTCGGCCGGGGAACATTGATGGCTTACGAACAGAATCTGGTGCTGTTCGAGGCACTCAACTATGAGAAGCCGTGGACGCTGGAGGGGTATCGCCAGTTCGGCGGCTATCAGGCGTGGGAGAAGATCCTGCGTGAAGGCACGCCGCGGGAGAAGATCATCGATGAGGTGAAGGCTTCGGGTCTGCGCGGGCGCGGCGGCGCCGCGTTCCCCACCGGCGTGAAGTGGGGCTTCATGCCGCGCACCTCGCCGGTGCAGAAATACGCCGTGTGCAACTCGGACGAGTCCGAGCCGGGCACCTGCCATGACCGCGATATTCTGCGCTACAACCCGCACTCGGTGATCGAGGGCATGGCCATCGGCGGCTACGCGATGACCGCCACGGTGGGTTACAACTACATCCGCGGCGAATTCCTGGGCGAGCCCATTCCGCGCTTCGAGGCCGCTCTCGAGGAGGCGTACGCGGCCGGGCTGCTCGGCAAGAACATCCTGGGTTCGGGCGTGGACTTCGACCTCCACCTATTCGTCGGCGCGGGTGCTTATATCTGCGGCGAGGAGACCGCGTTGCTGGAATCGCTCGAGGGCAAACCCGGCAAGCCGCGCTTCAAGCCGCCGTTTCCCGCCAACTTCGGGCTGTACGGTAAGCCGACCACCATCAACAACACCCAAAGCTATGCGTCCGTGCCCACCATCCTGCGCAAGGGAGCGGCGTGGTTTGCCGGGTTGGGGCCCGTCAATTCCGGCGGCACCATGATTTTTTCCATGTCCGGACACGTGGGCAAGCCGGGCAATTACGAATTACCCCTCGGCATACCTTTCAAGGACCTGCTCGAACTGTCGGGCGGGGTGTGGCAGGGCCGCAAGCTCAAGGCGGTGATTCCAGGCGGCGTGTCGGTGCCGGTGGTGCCCGCCGAGGCCATCATGCCCGCGACCATGGACTACGATTCGATCAAGAAAGCGGGCTCTTCGCTCGGCACGGGCTCGCTCATCGTAATGGACGAGACCACCTGCATGGTGAGCACGCTGGAGCGCATCTCGCGCTTCTACATGTCCGAATCCTGCGGCCAGTGCACGCCGTGTCGGGAGGGCACCGGCTGGCTCAACCGCATGCTGAAACGCATCATGGCGGGCCAGGGCCGCAGCGAAGATCTGACGCTGCTGGTGGATGTGGCCAATCGAATCGAAGGGCACACCATCTGCGCCCTGGGCGATGCGGCGGCCTGGCCGGTGCAGAGTTTCATCAAGCATTATCGTCACGAATTCCAGTACATGATCGAGCACCACGGCCGTTCCCTCGTCGCCGGAGCGGCGGGCGATCACGCGGCCGCCGCTGCCGCGGCGGCATAAGGGCACACGATGAGCGATGATACGGTCAATATCGAAGTCAACGGGGTGCCGCTGAAGGCCCGCAAGGGTCAAATGATCATGCAGGTCACGGATCCGGCCGAGATCTATATTCCGCGATTCTGCTATCACGACAAGCTCACCATCGCCGCCAATTGCCGCATGTGCCTGGTCGAGGTGGAGAAGGCGCCGAAGCCGCTGCCCGCGTGCGCCACGCCGGTGGCGGAGGGCATGAAGGTGTTCACGAAATCGCCCAAAGCCGTGGCCGCGCAGCGCGCGACGATGGAGTTCCTGCTCATCAACCATCCGCTCGACTGCCCCATCTGCGACCAGGGCGGCGAGTGCGAACTGCAGGATCTGGCGATGGGTTTCGGCCGCGATATTTCGCGCTTCGCCGAACGCAAGCGCGTCATCAAGGACAAGAATCTCGGGCCGCTGGTCTCGACCGACATGACGCGGTGCATTCATTGCACCCGCTGCGTGCGCTTCGGCCAGGAGATTCAAGGCTACCCGCAGATGGGCACCACCGGACGCGGCGAACACATGGAAGTGGGGACGTATATCGAGCAGAGCGTCGATCACGAACTGTCGGCGAACATCATCGATTTGTGTCCGGTGGGCGCGCTCAACAACAAGCCGTTCCGCTACCATGCGCGCGCTTGGGAAATGCAGCAGCAGGCGCTGATCTCGCCGCACGATGCATTCGGCACGAACATGCACGCGCACGTGCTGCGCGGCAAGATCATGCGCATCGTCCCGCGGGAGAACGAGGCGCTCAACGAGACCTGGATCGCGGACCGCGACCGCTTCGGCTTCGAAGGCATCTACTCGGCAGACCGCGTCACGCAGCCGCTGCTGCGGGTCAACGGTGTGCTGGAGGCGGTGGAGTGGGAAGTGGCGCTGACCGCAGCCGCCGAAGGCTTGCAAAAGGTGATCGCCGCCCGCGGCGCGTCGGCTCTCGGCTTTCTCGCCTCGCCTCTGGCGACGGTGGAGGAATTGTACCTCCTGGCGCGGATCGCCCGCGGCATGGGCAGCGGGAATATCGACCACCGCTTGCGGCAGCTGGATTTCCGCGCGCAGGAGCACGACCCGATCTATCCGAACCTCGGACTGGCGATAGCCGACGTCGAGCGGCTCGAGGGCGTGCTCGTCATCGGCTCGAACCTACGGCATGAAATGCCGCTGCTGGCGCACAGGATCCGCAAGGCCGCCGTGAAGAACGGCGCGAAAGTCGCGTTCCTGAATCCGCGCGTATTCGAGTACCTCTTCCCGGTGGCGGCGTATGGCCTCGCGGACAGCGATATGGTGGGCGAGTTATCGGCCATCGTGCACGCGGCCGCGGCGGCGGCGAACCAGCCGGTGCCCGCGGGCCTGCGGGCCGCCAAGCCCACCGACGGGCACCGCGCC
>JALYHP010000126.1 GCA_030799355.1 Pseudomonadota bacterium | reverse complement strand
TGATCGCCCGAGTACCAGTTGAAATAGTCGACGATCACCGGCAAGGCTTTGGTCAGATCGATGCAGTTCTTGCGCACCAGGAGCCGAACGGGTGGCAGCGCGAGCCCGAGTCGCAGGGTGCGATCCCACGCTTGCGTAAACTCCTGGCCGTAGTCCTTCACCGCAATCCCATCCTTTGGCGGTCTTGGGTTGTGATGGTACCTCTGGATACAGGGCCAGGGGTACGCGGCGGGGGTGGCCGAGGGCGCTGGCTGCGGGTCGAGGGTGGCCGCTTGGGGTCGGTCGATCTCCCTATTTAGCCGTTTCCTAGGGCTTTTGGGGAGGCATGGTAGAGGCACACCCGACGCATCTTGCGATGGCAGCCAAGAGCGCCCTAATTTTATGGTTTTCCCTTACCGCACAACGCGCTACGATGGCTGTCACGGTGGCAGCCAATGGCTGCCGCTGGCTGCCACTGACTGGAATCGAAGGAACGTTCCCGCCGCGAGTGACGCCACATGTCTGCCACGGATGACGGCAAAGCCGATCGACTGACGTTGCGCCTGCCCGGCCGGGACCTTGAGCGGCTGCGGGAACTGGCGCGGCAGCGGCGTGTGGATGTCGCGGCCCTGGGGCGCGAAGCGATCATCGCCTATCTGGATGGAGTGGATCCGCGTGCGGAACAGGAGCGCCTGGCGCAAGAGCTGAAGGCGACGATGCAGAGCCAAGCCGACCGCGTGATCGAGCGCCACGAGCAGGTGATCCGCGCCCTGATCGCGGCGCTGAACGAGCACCTGGGCGGCAAGCCATGATGCACGGACTGTATGTGCTGTGGACCGGCGAAGGCATGTGGGGGTGGTTGCGGCCGTGGGTACCCGCGCTGTTCAAGTGCGTCGTCGGATGGTATGTGCTCCGCCTGGTGTATCGAATCTATCTGGCGCCGCCGCAGCCGCGGGGTGAGCCGGTGCGCGGCAGCCGGTTGGTCTCCTTCGGGTGGGTTGGGCTGCGCAAGCGCTTATCGCCCGACAAGCTGCGGATCGGCGGGGTGGCCGTGCCGCGAGAGCTCGAATCGCTGCACCTGCTTATCAGCGGCGCCACCGGGGCAGGTAAATCGCAAACCATCCACGGCACACTCGATATTTTACGCGCGCGCGGCACTGCGGCGATCATCACCGACATCGGCAGCGATGCGCTGCGCGGCTTCGGGCAGACGGCTGACTGGATCATGAACCCCCTGGATGCCCGTTCGGTCGCCTGGTCGCCGTTCGCCGAAATGGACGGTCCCGCGGATGCCGAACGGTTGGCCAAGAGCATGATCCCGGATCATGAGGGGATCGAGCGGGAGTGGTTCGTGTACAGCCAGGCGCTCGTGGCCGCGGCGCTGAAACGTTTATGGGAGAAAGGCGCGGCGACGAATGAATCCTTGTTGAACGCCCTTACCCTGGCCTCGCCGGCCGACCTTAAAACCCTGGTGCAGGGCTTGCCGGCGCAGGCCCTCTTCCACGAGGGCGCCGAGAAGATGCTCGCGAGCGTACGCGGCATCATTGGCAGTTACTTGGCGCCGTACAGTTACTTACCCCCCGAAGCGGGACCCAAAAGCTGGTCGATCCGCCGCTACGTGCGCGAGGGTAAAGGCTGGCTGTGGCTATCGTATCGGGAAGATCAAGCCGCGGCGCTGCGACCGCTCTTGGCCGCGTGGATCGGCGAGGCGGTGAATGCCAAGCTCTCGATGGCTGCGGAGCGTGTGCGCCGCCACTGGCTGCTGCTCGATGAGGTGGCAAGCCTGGGGCGTGTGCAGGGCCTGAGCGATGCGCTCACCAAAGGCCGCAAGTACCGTCTGTGCGCCATCGTGGGTCTGCAATCGATCTCGCAGTTGCGCGATGCCTACGGTGCCGACGGCGCGCAAACCTTGCTTTCCTGTCTGTCCTCACAACTATTGCTGCGAGCGAATGACCCGGAAACTGCGGAGTATGCGAGCCGGCACTTGGGCGATGCGGAAGTGTTGCGCGAATCGATCTCGCACGGTCAGCACCGCACCGTCACACGGCAGCATCACGTCGAGCGCCTGGTGCTCGCCTCGCAAATCCAAGGGCTGCCGAATCGCGTGGGCTACCTGCGCCTCGCTGGTCAAGACACCGTGCGGCGCGTGTACATCCCCCTGATACGACGCGCAGCCCGCATGGAAGCGTTCGTGCCGCTCAAGCTGAGTACCCCGGCGTCGGTCCCGGTGCCGCCATTACCCACCGCGCCAAGTACGCGTCGGCCGCCTCTCGATGCCGATGCGATCTTGAGCGCCGGCCGGCGCAACTGACATGCTCTCGATCAGCTCCCGCAGTGCCTCACCGTCCGACATCCGCGCCTATCTTGAAGGCGAGCGCGACGGTGCGAATCGTGGCGCCGAGGATTACTACACCGAGAGCGGCCGCACGCCAGGCCGCTGGCTGGGGAGCGGCGCCGCTGAATTACATCTCGCCGGCGACGTGAACGAAAACGCCTTCGATCGCTTAGCGGCCGGCTTCCATCCCGAGACCGATGATGCCCTCGTGCAACGCGCCGGCGAACATCACCGGCCGGGCTGGGACCTGACGTTCTCGGCGCCGAAGTCGGTGTCGATCGTGTGGGGCGTTGCCGAGCGCGAGCAGCGCGATGCGATCGAGCGCGCCCACAGGCAAGCGGTGGAGCGGACGCTGATTTTCGCCGAACAACAGCAGCTTTTTATCACGCGACGTGGGCATGGTGGGATCGAACGCGAAAGTGCGCGGCCGATCATCGCGACTTACCTGCACGGCACCAGTCGCGAGGCCGATCCGCAGCTCCACACGCATGCCTTTGTGTTCAATGTCGCCGCGCGGGACGATGGCAGTTACGGAACACTGGAAACCAAGCCGCTGTACGAGTGGAAGATGGCCTTGGGGGCCACCTATCGTGCGGAACTTGCGCACGAGCTGCGCACCCTCGGGTACGAGACCGCACCCGACAGCAAAGGTAACTTCCGCATCAGCGAAGTGCCGCGCGATCTCGAGCGTCACTTCTCCAAGCGCCGTGCGCAGATCGAAGCGGTGATGAATGAGCGGGGCACGACGAGTGCGAAAGCAGCCGAGGTAGCGGCACTCAATACCCGCAAAGCGAAGGAATGCAGGAACCCCACCACCTTGCGCGCGACGTGGCGCCGCGACTCCTTAGCGTTCGGTGTCACCGCCCAACATCTCGCCGAGCTGGTGCGGCACCCGGCGCAGGAACTCAAGCCCATTGCCACGCAGGCCGTGATCGAGCGCTTGGGCCGGGAGCACAGCACATTCACGAGCGCCGACCTGGCGCGCGCCGCGGCAGAGCATGTCCAGCAGGCTGGTGGGGGCCTTGCGCGCACAGCCGAGACGATGACGCGGGTCGCGAATGACGCTGAAATCGTGCCGCTCGCCGCGAATCGTTATACCACCCGCGAAATGCTCCAGATCGAACGCGGTGCACTCACGCGTGCGAAAGGGCTGGCGGATGATGCGGCCTACCGAGTCGATGCGAACGCGACCGCCGCGGCGCTTAGAGCCCTTTCGTTGTCCGAGGAACAACGCACCGCGCTTGAGCACTTGACCGCGGCGCCCCGCTTGAGCGTCCTCGAAGGCCTGGCCGGCACCGGCAAGAGTTATTTACTGAGCGCGGCACGCGAGGCATGGGAGGCCCACGGCTATGAGGTGCGGGCCGCTGCGCTCGCCGGCAAAGCGGCAAAAGGGCTGCAAGAAGGCAGCGGCATCCGTGCGCAAACGCTGCACTCGCTGTTGAACCAACTCAAAACAGGGCGGGATCGGCTGACCGATCGCACGGTTCTCGTGATCGACGAGGCCGGCATGATCGGCTCACGTCAATTCGCGCGTTTGCTGGAAGCGACCGATGAGGCTCAAGCGAAGATCGTGTTGGTCGGTGATGCCAATCAATTACAACCGATCGAGGCTGGTCAGCTCTTTGAGCGCATCGGTCAGGAGGTCGGGGTTGCGCGATTAACCGACATCCGCCGACAACGCGGCACGGCCGATCGCTCGATGGTGCGAGCCTTGGCGAGCGGCGACATGCGCGCCGCGCTCGACTCGTTGCAAGCGCGTGGCCGAGTGCATACGGCAGCGGATCTCGACAATGCAATGCGCGAACTCGTACGCGACTGGGTAGCGGCCCGCGATGCCCACAATCCCAACGATGACTTGATGCTCGGCGCAACTCGCGCTGACGCCCGCGAATTGAATCGCCTGGCACGTGAGGCGCTGCGCGAACAAGGCGAATTGCAGCGCGAGCGCGTCATCGAGGCAGCGCAAGGTCCGCTGGTGCTCGCCGAGGGCGATCGAATCGTCATCACGCGTAACACCAAGCTGCTTGGCATGATGAACGGCGACCTGGCCACCGTGACTGCGCTCACCGAGCGGCATGGTGAAGTCGAGATCACGGCTCAGCTCAACGAAGGGCGCACGCGTACCTGGCGTGTGAGAGATCATCCACACGTCGAACACGGCTACGCGCTCACGGTCCATAAAGCGCAAGGCGCGAGCGTCGAGCGGGCCTACGTGCTCGCGCATGAGAGCATGTCGGCGCGAGAGTGGTCTTACGTTGCGGGCTCGCGGGCGCGTGAAGCCGTTCACCTCTACGCCGAACGCAATACCGCCAATGATCTTGCGCGGATCATGGAACGCAGCCAGAAGAAAGACACGACGTTGGATCACTTGCCGGTGGCGACGGTGACGAAGACATCGGTGGCGTTGGAGCGCTAGGCAGTGCTCGAAGCCACGGGAAGAGTTTACCTGCGGCCGAAGAAAATTCCGAATTCCCAGGCGCCCGCATGATCTCTATCCAACGCATTCACGACAGGATCTTCATCACCATAAGCCGCGTTCGCGAATGGCGAGAAAACCAAAACCAGTCTATCCATGACACAATCCTGGCACATCCAATCTCGCCTCGGCACTTGCGTGGCACAGTTCTATCACCGCCCGCACAAAACCCTTTCTCGCTCGAAGTATTACATCCGCCCGATCAGTTGTTCGGAATCTCTTTCTCCAGTTGCCGGATCGTCTCATCAAACAAAGCAGCGGACCTAGGATCAGTGGTATTGAGGATATCTTTGGCCTGCCGGAGCGCATCCAGCACCCGTCTGCCTCCTAGCGGATGATCACTGTGTCGTTCATCTTCGATCGTGTCGCCTCCAATCGCCGCTTCTAGGAGAAACCAAGGCATGGCGGAACGCAGGTCGTATCCGCTGCGGAACGCCGTCGATACAGCCCAGGAATCGGCTTCGGCCTCTTGCTTTCTATGCGTCTCAGGGTCGTCTGTGCGTGTATCGACATGCCCCCTCACTTCGTGCCCCAGTTCGTGCAGCACCACAAACGCGATGCTCGCATCCATAATGCCGGCAAAGAATCGGCCCACCTCCGGATTCTGGAACAACTCCGGCGATGCACCGCGGCAGCGGCCTCCCGTCGTGCGGGCAAACATATAGAACATCGCAACGCCCTGCGGGGCGAGCCCGCGTTGTACGCGCTGGGTATTCTCAACGAGCGGGGGTGCCAGATAAGCCAAGTAGTCCTGGGTGCATCCCGGCCGGCTTCCGGAGTGCTCCGTCACATACGCGTCCGCAATTTGTTCGAGATAAGCCGCGAGACCTGCACCGAACACGATCTGGCGTGATCCGTCGGATCTGCGCCTCGCGTACGCATTGGTGAGCCACGTAGGCTCAACGCGGACACTCGATGCAGCCACAATACCCGCTTCGTGCGACGGAAGATGCGGTGCGACGAGATTTATAATGTTGTGCGTTACCACCTCCGTACGTCTTTGATATTCATAAAGAGTAGCCTCCTCTTGAGCCGGCAAGACGCCCGGCGCGCACGCGAGCACCAGCGATAGCGACAATGGCAGGCGTAGGGCGGTCATTGGCTTTCTCCCAAGGCGTCTTTCTCAATTTGTTCGATGCCATGCAGCGTGTTTTTCTCTTGATCACTCAGCTGATCTTCAAAAGCGGACGATCCGAACCTTGGGTCGCGCTTGAGCGTTTGCCACCATTGATATGCCCCCAACGATCCCGCCTCCGAATCAACGATCGCCGCCTTGAACGGTTCCAGCGTCTGGATGGACCTGGCTAATGCCGCCATCTCCGTCTTGCTCAGCGGCTGCCGGTTTGTCGCGGTAAGGCGTTCCGCCGTCAGCAACGCCGCCAGAAAATGGCGCCGCTCCTTGGTGTCGGACAAAGCCGGCATTCCCACACCATAGGAGACGTGTACGCCTTGAGCGGGCGCCGCCTCCGTGGAAGCTTTCTGCTCCATTACGCCAGGTGGCTTATTCACGGACGGAGGAAATTGCAGGTCGAGCTTGGTATTCACGCTCAACAGGAGCAGCGCCGCGCCAAACAGCGAGAAAAAGATGCCGGGACCGACATTACGGAGCTTAAGCGAGAATAGGTGCTGGGCAGTGGCCTCCAGCATTCCTTTTTCGGCGGCTTGCGACCGTAAGCTCAAGAATCCAAAGGTGAGCAACAGAATCGCCGCGCCCAGGATCACAAGTCGCTCCGCAATCCGGCCCTCGATGAGCAGGCGGATATGATCGGAAGTCAGCACGCTTTGTGCATCGCCTACGACCGGAATCGATAGCGTCAAAACCAGCGCCAAAATCGGCGATCCTGGCCACTTTTCATCTATCCTTGTGATCATGAGCCCCTCCGATTCCGTTCGATACTTGCGGATGATGTCCAGCGGGGACGGCACTCTTCGACGAAAAGAATGCGACGACCATCCTTCAACCTCCCCTAGGCCCGGTTCAAATGTAGCGCATTTTCGAACAATTACCAGGGCGATCGGCCCAATGGTTGTCGAGTCTGTTCTAATGACAAAATGGACCGTCGGGCAATGGTGGAAATCACTGTATGGCAGAAGAAAAACCACCGCTTGAAGGTATCACTG
>JALYHP010000121.1 GCA_030799355.1 Pseudomonadota bacterium | reverse complement strand
GGCCACGTCGATGCGCGCCAGGTCATGGATGTCGGCATCATGAACGGCAACATCCCGGCGCCCATGATGGCAATCGACGAGGACGACGAATTTTTCCTCACGCTGTCCAATGTAGGCATGATCATGCGCCCGGACCTGTTCGAGCAGCATACGGTCCACTTTCACGGCTATCCCAACGCGTCGTCCTACTTCGACGGTGTCCCCGACGCCTCGGTAGCGATCAATATTGCCGGCAGCTTCACCTACTACTACACGGCGCCGGATGCGGGCACGTACTTCTGGCACTGCCACATCACGCCGCCCGAGCACTTGCAAATGGGCATGGAAGGGCAGCTGTATGTGCGGCCCCGCCAGAATCGCCTTGCGTTGGGTGCCAATCTGCATGATGCGCTGGCTGCCTATGAGGACCCGAGCCTCGTCGCCGCTCTGCCCAATTCGGCTCCCGGTCGGCCCAGGGGCTATCCCAATGTTTCCTTTCCTCCGGAGGACTGCACCAAAGACATCCTTTGCTCCACCCCGATTCCGCCGGCTAACACGAAAGTGCAGGCGGTTGACTCGAGCGGCAAGGTCGCCAAATACGCTTATGACGATGGTGACGGATCGACGCGTTATGACGTGGAATATCCCATACAAATGATGGGCTTTGATCCCAACTTTCATTTCGTCGGTATGACCTTCAACCCGGAGCCGTTCTTCGATATGAAAGACAAGTACTTTCTGTTGAGCGGCCGCGGCTACCCCGACACGGTCGGCGGAGATTCTGGAACCCCGGGTCCCGTGTCGACGCTCGACTCAGACGGGGTGAAGCGAATCTCACAACCGCAGCCGACACTCATCAAGATAAACAAAACGGCTGGGCAGACTCGGGTATTGCTGAGGATCTCGAACCTGAGCGTCACCGAGTACCACACGTTGGCGGCCTTCGGCGTGCCGCTGCAGGTGATCGGCTTTCACGCGCGCTTGCTGCGGGATATGTCCGGCAACAATCTTTACTACACGACGAACTCGGTCACCATAGGTGGGGGCGAGTCGCTCGACGCAATCATCGATGTTTCCACTGTTCCGACGGGGACATATTTCCTCTACACGCCTCAACTCGACCATCTATCAAATGACGCCGAGAACTTCGGCGGAATGATGACCGAAATTCAGGTTCTCTAGGAGCGCGGCCATGAAGCACTTCATCCCGACTCATTCGGCGGGTGCCCAACCGCTGATGTGCGCCGCCCTCTGCGTTGCTGCGCTGTGGCAGTCGCCGGCGCAAGCGGCGATACCCGGTATCACGGGCGGCGGCAGCGCACCGGTCTTCAACTTGGTCGCGAGCGCGGCCTACACCACTCAGCCCGACGGCGCGCTGATTTACACGTGGGGCTATGGTTGCGGGACCGGCGCCTCCAGCGGTGTCGCAACGTCCGCCGCACCTGCGGGCTTCGCACCCGCCAAACTCACCGCGGCAAATTGTCCCTTGATGCAAATACCCGGGCCCACTCTGATTGTCCATGAGGGCGACGCAGTGGTGGTCCATTTGAGTAATGCGTTGCCGATCGCAGCGGGCAGCACGTCGATCGTTTTTTCGGGCTTGAATGTTACGAGCACCGGCGGCGTGGCCGGTATTTTAACGAGCGAGGCAGCGCGGGGCACGAATGTTACTTATTCCTTCAATGCAGCGAAGCCGGGGACTTACACTTACCACAGCGGCACTCGGCCCGATCTGCAGGTCGAGATGGGTTTGTATGGTGTCGTCATCGTACTGCCAAAGGCGGTTCCAGCCTGCGGTAGCTTTGATGGTTCTGCGTCGGCCGTGCACAACGGTCAACCCGACTACCGCTTGGCCGCTTCTGCGTATGACCACGCGCAGACCTGCTACGACCGCGAGTACCTGTTTCAGATGACGGAAATGGACTCGAACATCCACGCGGCCGCGCTGGCGCAGGTACAGGCATGCGATGCCGTGCAGGTTGCTCGCCCTGGCTCTCCTTGCGCACCCATCGTGGTCAAGACCGAGCCATATACCCCTAATTATTTTCTGATCAACGGGCGTTCGATGCCCGATGACATGGATCCGTCTTACGCACCGCAATACCCAAACCAGCCGTACAACGGCAATCCGCATTTGCATCCCGGAGAAACGATGCTGATCCGCGAGGTGGCGCATGGGCGTATTCAACATCCGCTGCACATCCACGGGAACCATGCGCGAGTTCTCGCTCGCGATGGCAACTTGCTGTTATCGGCCACCGACGGTCGCAGTCTCGCCGGGCCCCTCGTGTTCACTTTCCCGACCGTTTCCGGGCAGGCCGTCGACGCCATATTTCAATGGACGGGCAAGGGACTGAACTGGGACGTCTACGCCCACAATTTTCCCGGGGCGCCAGGGCCGACTGCCGCTGGTGTCGCGGATCCGCATCCTTGCTTCCCCGATGCCAGCGGCTATTACACGGCGAGCAGCCCTTTGCCGGCGGGAGCGGCCGCGCCAGTTCCCGGCTTGACGCCGAACTACGGTGAATGGTGCGCAGATCACAACCGGCCGATACCCATTACGCCTCCCGACCCGCAAATCGTGGCGAACGGACTGTGGTACGGCGGCACGCCCTACCTCGGGCTCCAAGAGTTGCCTTCCGGCAGCCCGGTATTTATTTCCACGCCGCTGCCCCCGGGGGCGGCGCAACAGAACCAGAGCGCGGGCTACGCTTTCATGTGGCATTCCCACGATGAACGCGAGATCACGACCAATGACGTTTTCCCCGGCGGCATGATGATGATGATGATCGTCGACCCGCCAAAGGCGACAATTGATGAGTCGCTTTGATCGAGCATGGTGAGGAGAAATAGACATGCTTTCAAAGTTTCGAGGTGTGCCGTTCGGCGCGGCAGTGATCTCCGTAACGATGGTGCTGGTGGTGGGGAACGCCGCCGCTCAATCCGTCACCACCGTCAACTTAACGGCTCAGCGCATGGTCAAGACG
>JALYHP010000109.1 GCA_030799355.1 Pseudomonadota bacterium | reverse complement strand
GGCGCTCAAGCAAATCAATGGAAATCGAGCCATTGGCGGACCTTTGGTGCCCTCCGGGCGCCCTAAAATGCGCCCCGCAGGTGGTCCCCAACTGAGGAAATCGGGTGGTCCCGAACTCAGGAAATCAGGTGGTCTTCAACCGAGGAAACTGGGTGGTCCCCAACAGAGGAAATTCTGCAATTGGTCCGGGCGAGACATTTACCTATCGCTTTCCCGTTCGCCAGAGCGGCACCTACTGGTACCACAGTCACACGCGCTTTCAGGAGCAAACGGGTCTCTACGGTGCGATTGTCATTGAACCCGCCGATGGGGAGCCGATCAAGGTTGACCGGGATCACGTGGTACTGCTAAGCGATTGGACCGATGAGAACCCCGAGCATGTGTACACGACGCTCAAGCAAATGAGCGATTTCTATAATTATCAATTACCGACGGCGCAGGACTTCGCGCGCGACTTGAACTCCATGGGCCTCAGCGCCGCGCTGAATAAGCGGCGCATGTGGAATCAGATGCGCATGATCCCCACCGATCTTGGGGACGTGTCAGGCTCAACCTATACGTATCTTGCCAACGGCGCCTCGCCAAGTGCGAATTGGACCGGAATCGCGAAGGCTGGCGAGCGCGTCCGCTTGCGCCTCATCAACGGATCGTCATCGACCTTTTTCGATGTGCGCATTCCCGGCCTCAAGATGACGGTGGTGAGCGCCGATGGTCAAGCGGTGGACCCTGTGATGGTGGAGGAGATCCGCATAGGCAATGCGGAAACTTACGATGTCATCGTTACGCCCCAAGATGACCGTGCGTACACCCTCTTCGCCCAATCGATGGACCGATCAGGGTATGCCCGAGGCACGCTCGCGCCGCGTGCTGGTATGAAAGCTGAGGTACCGCAGCTTGATCCGAAGACCTGGCTCACCATGACCGACATGGGCATGGGGCAAGCAATGGATATGGCTAAAACCATGGATATGAGCAAAGGAATGCCGATGGATCACTTAGGCATGGGCGATATGAAAGGCATGACCATGTCAACGAAGGATATGAAAAGTCGGGATCCTTCCATCGACATGCGCATCATGCATCCCGATCGCGATCTTAACGATCCCGGGCCGCGGCTGCGGGGCAATGGCCGGCGCGTGCTCACATATGCGGATTTGCACACCATCGGAGGAGCCATGGATAAACGCGGCGCAACACGGGAATTACAGCTGCGCTTAACCGGCAGCATGCAGCGATTCATCTGGGGCTTTGACGGAAAGAAGTACTCCGAGAGTCCGCGCCTACACTTCGATCACGGGGAGCGTCTTCGAATCGTATTGAGTAATGACACGATGATGGCGCACCCGATTCATCTGCACGGCATGTTCGGCGAGCTGGAAGCGGCCGACGGCGACGTGCTGGTGCGCAAACACACGTTTGTAGTGCAACCAGGTAAGCAACTGAGTTATCTCGTGACGGCAGACAACCCGGGGCAATGGGCATACCACTGCCACTTGCTGTATCACATGGAAGCCGGCATGTTTCGGGAAGTGGTCGTCGCATGACTACTCCCTCACATAAGATTTGGATCAACGCGGTGCTTGGCTGCATCGCATTACTCGGCACGAAAATGGCGCTCGCCCAAGATAATCCGATGCCCTCGATGCCGGCGCACTCGGATGCTGTGGACCGGCCGATGGAGGAGCCGGATCTCACCACGCACACCACGCATGCCCCGGACCCAGCACTCGAACGTCCTGGGGCGAGTGAGCAGTTCATGCCGCCCATGATGCCAGGGATGGACATGGATGATTCGTCGATTAAGCACCGCGTTTGGCTCGAGAACCTGGAAGGCGTTCTTGGCAATAAAAGTGGCTTTGCCTGGGATGGACAAGCGTGGTTGGGCGGTGACCTCAGCAAGCTGTGGGTGAAGAGTGAGGGATCGCGTGTCGGCGATCGCACGCAGGACGCAAAAACCGAGGCGCTATGGGCGCACGCCATTTTGCCATTCTGGGATAGCCAACTCGGACTTCGGCATGATTTCGGTGGCGGGCCGTCAAGGGAATGGGCGGCATTCGGCATTCAAGGAATATCACCATATTGGTTCGACATCGAACTCACCGGTTACTTCGGAGAGGAGGGACGCACGGCGGTGCGCCTCAAGACAGAATATGACCTCTACCTCACTCAGCGCCTGGTACTGAAACCCGAAATCGAATTGAACGCCTACGGCAAGCCCGACCGGGCACGCGACTTGGGCGCGGGACTCGCCGAGGGGCAATTCGAATTGCGACTGCGATACGAGTTCACGCGAAGATTTGCGCCTTATGTGGGGTACGTCTACGACCGCAAGTTCGCAGGCTCCGCGACTCTGGCAAGGGCTGCCGGTGATGCAGCCGTCGATCATCGAGCCATGGCGGGTGTGGAGTTTTTCTTTTAATCAGTCGTGACTGAAATGCCAGCCGCCATCGATCTGACGTTTTCTGAATCCGCTCGCGTGACTGCGGTCTCGATACAGAAAGACCACGAGCCCAAACAGAAACTCAAAGCACCTACGGGTGCCGGAATTATTGGTAGCGGGGGCAGGATTTGAACCTGCGACCTTCGGGTTATGAGCCCGACGAGCTGCCAGACTGCTCCACCCCGCACCGGAGAGCCGTGCATTGTACCGGCTAGTTGAGGTAATGCAAGCCCTCGGGCTTCGTCCAAGGTTATGCAGGAGCGCCACGACCGCTGCGCAGATACCACCCGCCGCGGTCGTCACCGGTGGCTAATACTAATCGGGAGTGATTCCAGCTAATGGACGCCCGTGGCGGAGCGGGGGCGCGGCGCCGGGCACGGCATCGGCCCTTCACGGGGGGCCACAGGCGCCGCCATTGATGGAAGTGCGCGGGGTTCCGCGCAGCGAACTATGGCAGCGCCCGTTGGCACAGCGCGATCAGCGCCGCGGGCGCAACGCCCAAGCCGAACACCACCAGCGCATTCACGCTCAGCACCGTGCGCATCAGCACCGAACCGCCGAGGGCGGTGGAGTCGGTGGGTTCGTCGAAATACATGAGCTTGACGAGGCGCAGGTAAAAGAACGCGCCCACCACCGAGAACAGTACCGCCACCACGGCGAGCCAGGTATAGCTGACATCGAGCACGGCCTGGATCACCCCGAGCTTGGCCCAGAATCCGATGAACGGCGGCAGCCCCGCCAGGCTGAACATGAGGATGGCCGTCATGCCGGCGAACCAGGGGCTGCGCGCGTTCAGCCCCTTGAAATCGACGAGCTGGTCGGCCTCGAAGCCTTGCCGCCCAAGCAGCAGGATCATGCCGAACGCGCCCGCCGCCACCACCACGTAGCTGATCATGTAGAACATCGCGGCCTGGTAGCCCTGCGCCGTGCCCGCGAGTATCCCGAGCAGGATGTAGCCGATGTGCGAGATGGTCGAATAGGCGAGCATGCGTTTCAGATTGGTCTGCGCCACCGCCACCACGTTGCCGATCGCGATCGACAGCACCGACAGGACGATCAGCATCTGGCTCCAATCCGCCTGCGAGCCCGCCAGCGCCTCGGGCAACAGCCGCATGGCCAGTGCGAACGCCGCGAGCTTGGACGCCGTGCCGATGAACACGGTCACGCACGTGGGCGAACCCTCGTACACGTCGGGTATCCACATATGGAATGGCACCGCGCCGAGCTTGAAGGCGATGCCGACGATCAGGAATGCAATGCCGAATATCAGCCCGACATTATCGGACAAGCCGTGCTGCACGGCGCCGGCGATGGCGGCGAGTTCCAGGCTGCCCGTCACCCCATACAGGATCGACATGCCGTACAGCAGCGTTCCGGAGGCCATCGAGCCGAGCACGAAATACTTGATCGCCGATTCGGCGGCGATCCCCGAATCACGGTCGAAGGCCACCATGGCGTACAGACACAGCGACATGAGTTCGAGGCCGAGGTACAGCGTGATCAGGCTGCCGGCCGATATCAGCACCATGCCGCCCAACGTGGCGAACAGACCCAGGACGTAGTACTCGCCCTTGAGAATCGCGCGGCGCCGCAAATAGTCGGTCGAGTACACGAACACCACCGCCACGGTCAGCAGCGTGACGATCTTGAGCACCTGCGCCATCCGGTCCATCTCGAACAACCCGCCGAGCGCCACCATCCGCGCCGATACCGGCTCGGCCAGCGTCAGCGCGGCGGTCACCAGCAGCGAGATCACGGCAAGAACGCCGGTGGTTTGGCGCCGTTCCTCGGGCAGCAGCAAATCCGCCATGAGAATGACGCAGGCCGCGAGGCCGAGGAAAATCTCCGGTGCGGCCAGCCCCAGGGTCGAAGTGTATTCGGCAACGCTGAAAGAGTTCATGGCGACCTTAGGGGGCGATCTTCGAGACCAGCAACTGCTGGGCCAGGTGCTGCGTCGAGGCGCGCATCACATCGAGCAAGGGCGCCGGCCACAAGCCGAACAGCAGCACGGCGGCCGCGAGCACGGCAAGCACCGAGAACTCGCGCGCGTTCAGGTCCTGCAGAGCCGCGACGTTGTCGTTCGCCACCGGGCCGAAGATCACGCGCTTCACCAACCACAACGTGTAGGCCGCCCCCAACACCAGCGTGGTCGCGGCGAGGAACGCATACCAGACGTTGGCCTTGAACGAGGCCAGGATCACCAGAAACTCGCCGACGAATCCCGAGGTGCCCGGCAACCCGGCGTTGGCCATCGCGAACAGCACCGTCAGCGCGGCGAATGTCGGCATGGTATTGACGACACCCCCGTAGGCGGAGATTTCGCGGCTGTGCACGCGGTCGTACATGACGCCCACGCACAGGAACATGGCTCCCGACACCAAGCCGTGCGACAGCATCTGCACCATGGCGCCGTCGAGGCCCATTTGGATGCCGGTGGTCCTGCCCGTGTGGGCGACGACCTGGAACCCGATGAAGGTGCCCAAGGTGACGAAACCCATGTGCGCAATCGACGAATACGCAATCAGCTTCTTCATGTCGCGCTGCGCCAGCGCCACGAAGCCGATATACACCACCGCAATCAGCGACAGCGCGATGACCAGCCAGTCCAGTTGTCGGCTGGCATCGGGTGCGATCGGCAGCGAGAATCTCAGGAAGCCGTAGCCGCCCATCTTGAGCATGATGGCGGCCAGCACCACGGAGCCGCCCGTGGGCGCTTCGACGTGCGCGTCGGGCAGCCAGGTATGCACCGGCCACATCGGCACCTTCACCGCGAACGCCGCAAAGAATGCCAGGAATATGAACGTCTGTTCGGTGAGGCTGAGCGGCAAGCGCTGGAATACCGCGAGCTCGTAGGTGCCCGACTTGAGATACAGATAGATCAATGCCACCAACATCAGCAGCGAGCCGATGAACGTATACAAGAAGAACTTGATGGTGGCATAAACGCGCCGCGGACCGCCCCAGATCCCGATGATGATGAACATGGGCAGCAGCATGGCTTCCCAGAACACATAGAACAGTACGCCGTCCAGGGCCGCGAACACCCCGATCATCAAGCCTTCGAGAATCAGGAAGGCAGCGAAGTACTGCGCGATGCGCTTGTGTACGTTCTGCCAGCTCGAGATCACGATCAGTACGGTGGTGAAGGTCGTCAGCAGGATCAACGGCATCGAAATGCCGTCCACCCCGATGTAGAAGTCCGAATGGATGGGCGTGATCCATGGTGCCCGCTCCACGAATTGCATCGCCGCGGTGCCGGTTCTGAACGAGGTCCACAGCGGGATGCTGAGCAAGAACGTCGCCGCGGAGACGGCCACCGATACCCATTTCGCGGCAGCGACACGATCGCCCAAACCGAGCACCACGAAGCCGCCGACGATGGGCAGCCAGATGAGAATTTCGAGCAAGTGATCGTTGAGCATCATGGGCGCCATATCAGCCACAGCAACAGGGACGCGAGCCCCAAGATCATGGCGAACGCATAGTGGTAGAGGTACCCGGACTGTGCGTAGCGCATCACCGAGCTAAACCAGCCGACCACGCGCGCGCTGCCGTTGACCAGGCCGTCATCGATCAACACCTGGTCGCCCGCCCGCCACAGACCGCCGCCGAGCGCCAGCGCGGACGCGACGATCCCCTTCTGATAGAACCGGTCGAAGCCGTACTTGTCGACCAGAAGCGTGTGCAGCCACTGGAACGAGCGCTGCGCCGCATCGGCCCATTGCGGTCTCCACTTGAAGAACACATAGGCGCTCAGCACGCCCGCGGCGGCGAACCACACCGGCAGCGCCGTCAACGCGGACACCACGAAGAGGCCCGACCCGTGAAACTCTTCCGCCAGGTGTCCGAGCACGTCATTGGCCGGCAGCACCCGGATGGCGCCGTCGAAGAAATCGCCGAACAGCATGGGCTTGACCGTGAACCAGCCGACCAGCGCCGAGGGGATGGCCAGCAGGATCAAGGGCAGCGTCACCACCCAGGGGCTCTCGTGCAGGTGTTCCTGGGTGTGGTGATCCATGCGTTCCTTGCCGAGGAAGGTCATGATGAACATGCGGAAGGTGTACAGCGCCGTGATGAACACGCCGGTGAGCACGCAAAAGTAGGCGTAGCCGGACCCAAAGCGATGCGATTGCGCCACCGCATCGATCAGCGAGTCCTTGGAAAAGAACCCCGACGTGCCCGGGAAACCGATCAGCGCCAGGCAGCCCACCAGGCAGGTCCAATAGGTGATGGGCATGTATTTCCTCAAGCCGCCCATCTTGCGCATGTCCTGCTCATGATGCATGGCGATGATGACGGAGCCCGCGGCCAGGAACAGCAATGCCTTGAAGAAGGCATGCGTCATCAAATGGAAAATGCCGGCGCCGTAGGCCGAAACGCCCAGTCCCACCGTCATGTAGCCGAGCTGCGATAGGGTCGAATAGGCCACCACCCGCTTGATGTCGTTGTTGACGATGCCGAGCAGCCCCATGAAGAACGCGGTGGTCGCGCCGATGATGAGAATGAACGACAGTGCCGTCTCGGACAGCTCGAACAGCGGCGACATCCTCGCCACCATGAAAATGCCCGCCGTCACCATGGTGGCCGCATGGATCAGCGCCGAGATGGGCGTCGGGCCCTCCATCGAATCGGGCAGCCACACGTGCAGCGGCACCTGGGCCGATTTGCCCATGGCGCCGATGAAAAGACAGATGCAGGTGAAGGTGATGGCCGACCAGGCCATGCCGCCGGCGATGTGAATCTGCGCGCCCGCGAATTTATCGCTGTGCGCGAACACCGTCGCGTAATCGAGCGACCCCGTGTAGCGCAGCACCGCGGCGATGCCGAGCACGAAACCGAAATCCCCCACCCGATTGACCAGGAAGGCCTTCAAGTTGGCGAAGATGGCTGACTCGCGCGTGTACCAGAAGCCGATGAGCAGGTACGACACCAACCCGACCGCCTCCCAACCGAAGAACAACTGCATGAAGTTGTTCGACATCACCAGCATCAGCATCGAGAAGGTGAACAGCGAGATATAGCTGAAGAAGCGCTGATAGCCCGCATCGTCGTGCATGTAGCCGATGGTGTAGATGTGCACCATCAAGGACACGAAGGTCACCACCACCATCATCATGGCGGACAGGCGGTCGATGAGAAAGCCCACTTCCATCTTCAGGCCATCGCTCACCAGCCAGGTGTACACCGGCCCGTTGAAGGGCGCCATGCCGTCCGCGACCAGCCGGTACAGGACGTAGATCGACAAGCCGCAGGACAGCGCCACGCCGGCGATGGTGAGGGCATGCGCGCCGCTGCGTCCGATGGAGCGCCCGAACAGGCCGGCGCCCATCGCCGCGATCAGGGGCGCGAGCGCAATCGCAAGGTAAATCGACTGCATTATTCTGGTTATCCTCTATCCCTGGAGCGTGTCGAGATCTTCGACATCGATACTGCTGCGTTCGCGGAACAGCACGACCAGGATCGCCAGGCCGATCGCCGCCTCCGCCGCCGCCACGGTCAAGATGAAGAACACGAACACCTGGCCGCTGATGTCGCCGAGGAAGCGCGAGAAGGCCACGAAATTGAAGTTGACGGCGAGCAGCATCAATTCGATGCACATCAGCAGGACGATGATGTTGCGGCGGTTCAGGAACACCCCGGCCACCGCGATGGCGAACAGGATGCCGGACAGCGCGAGGACATGGGTGAGCGTGATCACGGTCTTTTCTCGGTGGCCATTTTGACGAGCCGGACCCGGTCCTTGGCGCGCACCGCCACTTGCTTGGCGATGTCCTGGGGCTTGCCGCCGGCGCGCCGGCGCAGCGTGAGCACGATGGCCGCGACGCTCGCCACCAGCAAGATGCATGCGGCGAGCTGCGCCGGGTAGGCGTAGCGCGTGAACAGCACGCTGCCGAGCGCGCGGGTATTGGAATAACCGTCCGGCAGCGCCGGTGCGGTCTTGAGCGCGATGCCCCCGAGGTGCTTCACCACGATCACGTTGATGATGGCGAACACGACGAAGCCCGCCACGGCGACCGACAACGGCCAGTAGCTCGCGAGCTGCGAGCGCAGCTCCTCGATGTTGATGTCGAGCATCATGACGATGAACAGGAACAGCACCATCACGGCGCCGACGTACACCAGCACCAGCACGATCCCGAGGAATTCCGCATCGAGCAGCAGCCAGATGACGGCGCTGTTGAAGAAGCACAGCACCAGCAGCAGCGCGGAATGCACCGGGTTCTTGACCAGGATCACGCCCAGCGCGGCGCCCACCAGCACCGCCGCCAAACCGAAAAAGAGGATCGTCGGGAACATCACCGATACCGCGCATCGGCGGCACGGTCGGCCGCGATCATGGCTTCGTAGCGTTCGCCGACGCCGAGCAGCTTGTCCTTGCTCATGATGTTCTCGCCCCGATTCTCCATGTGGAACTCGTGCAGCCGCGTGAGCACGATCGCATCCACCGGACAGGCCTCCTCGCAAAAGCCGCAATAGATGCACTTGAACAGGTCGATGTCGTAGCGGGTGGTGCGGCGGGTGCCATCGTTGCTCACGTCGGAATCGATGGTGATGCAGGCCGCCGGGCATACCGCCTCGCACAGCTTGCACGCGATGCAGCGCTCCTCGCCGTTCGCATAGCGGCGCAGCGCGTGCAATCCGCGATAGCGTACGCTCTGCGGGGTCTTCTCCTCCGGATAGTTCACCGTGACCTTGCGCTGGAACATGCCTTTCAAGGTCACCCAGAGCCCCTGCAGCAGTTCCCACAACAGAAAGGTCTTGAAGAAATCACGCATGCGTTCCATCACGGATGCCCTCGCCACGGCCCGACATGGCAGTACACCATGAGACCTTCGACCAACAGCCACACCAGCGTCACCGGGATCAAGGCCTTCCAGCCGAGCCGCATGATCTGGTCGTACCGGTAGCGCGGAAAGGTCGCGCGCAACCACAGGAAACAGAACATCGGAAACAGCGTCTTCAGGCCGAACCAGAAGAAACTCGGCGCCGCAAGCCACGAATCCTCGGACAGGTAACCGTCGAGCGGCGACAGCCAGCCGCCGAAGAAGAACACCACCGTCAGCGCCGAGATCAGGATCATGTTGACGTATTCGGCGATGAAGAACAGCGCGAAGGCCATGCCCGAATAATCGACGTGGAAGCCCGCCACGATCTCCGATTCGCCTTCGGCGACGTCGAACGGCGCCCGATTGGTCTCGGCGACGCCCGAGATGAAGTACACCAGCAGCATGGGGAACAGCCAGAACCAGTTCCAGCTCAAGGCACCGCCATGCTGCGCCTGGATGATGTCGCCGATGTTGAGGCTGCCCGCCGCCATGAGCACCCCGACCATGGCGAAGCCCATGGCAATTTCATAGGCGACGATCTGCGCCGCGGAGCGCATCGCGCCCAGAAAGGCGTATTTGGAATTGGCCGCCCAACCGGCGAGGATGATGCCGTACACGCCCACGGAGGTGAGCGCCAGAATATAGAGCAGTCCCGCATCGATGTTGGCAAAGGCATGTTGCGGCGATAGGGGGATGACCGCCCAGATGGCCAGCGAGGGTATCAAGGCGAGGAACGGCGCCAACCGGAACAAAAAGCCGCTGGCGTCGGCCGGGATGATGATTTCCTTGAACAACAGCTTGACCACGTCCGCGAACGGCTGCCCCGCGCCGGGAATCCACAACAGGTTGACGCGGTTCGGCCCCTTGCGTGCCTGGATCCAGCCGATGATCTTGCGCTCGGCGAGCGTGTAGAAGGCCATGGTGAGAATGATGCCGATCATGACGATCAACGCCTGCACCGCGGTGAGCAACGGGAACGTCCAGTAAGGCGTGATTTGCCCCGACAGCCACTCGCGGATCGGATCCCACTGCCACATGGCTAGATCACGTCGCGGGTCATGTGCCCGTCCTTGGTCCTGGCCAGTGCTTCGGAGCCGCGCACCAGGACATCGACCTGATACGGTGGAATGTCCACCCAGCGTCCGGCTGGCGCCGCCGCGGCCGCCGCTGCACCGCTCAGCACCGCAACGCCGTCCGCATCGCCCGCGTGCGCCGCGGCCGAAGGCAACGCAACGCGGTCGCCACAGGTCTCGCGCAGCGCATCGCGGATTTCTTCCGAGCTGATGTAGTCGATGCCCTGAACGGCGAGCAGATTCGCCAGCACCCGCAACACCTTCCACCCCGGCCGGCTTTCTCCCACCAGCTTGGCCGCACCCGTCCAACTCTGCCAGCGCCCCTCCACATTGACGTACGTCCCCGACGACTCGGCAAACGACCCGATGGGAAGCACCACGTGGACGATGTCCCGCAAAGAGGCACTGAGGTGGCTGGTCGCCGCCACCACCCAATCGGCGCCGCTCAGTGCAGCGGCGCCGGGCGCACCCTCGCCCGCGACCGCGAAGTCGTTGAGGGGATCGATGCCGCCGAGCAACACATAGGCCTTGAGCGGGGCGGAAAACATCGCCCCTGCCGCAAGTCCCGCGGAACGCGCCGCAGCGCCGCCGGCCCCCCGATGCGGAACCGCACCGGCCAGATACGCCCCGGCCGAATTGGGCCCCTCGGTGAGGCAGCCCAGGCTCGCGCCGCTCAAGCTCGCGAGCGTGCCGGCGAGCGCCTTGAGTTCGGAGTACGCGGGGTGGCGCTGCGCGAGCGTGCCGAGCACGATGGCGCGGCGCGTGCCGCTCATGAGCGCGGCGGCCAAGGCGCGGTGCCCGTCGGTGGGCTTGGC
>JALYHP010000091.1 GCA_030799355.1 Pseudomonadota bacterium | reverse complement strand
CGCTCGGGGTCGCCTCGCCGATCGCGGGCCGTCTCGTGAACCATTTCTCGACATCCAAGCTTTGCGTTGCGGGAAGCATATGTCTTTCGATCGGACTGGCGGGCGCGTCGCTGTGGCCGCTGCAGGGGAATCTGCGGCCACTGGTGGCGCTCACCATGCTGTGCGGCCTGGGTGGCGCCATTCTTCAGGTGCCCAATAATCGCATCATGTTCCTGTCGGCGCCCCGCGAACGCAGCGGCGCGGCCGGAGGCATGCAAGCCTCCGCGCGGTTAGCGGGCCAAATCGGCGGTGGCCTCGTCATGACCATGCTGTTCGCGCTCGTGCCCATCGATGCGGCGCCGCGAATCGGCCTCGGCGTCGCGGCGGCGCTGGCGTTGGCGGCGGGGGTGGTGAGCATGTTGCGAAGCCAACCGACGCAGAGCGAATCACCAACCGTGGGACGCGAAGGTCGATCTTCTCCGCTTTACTTTCGCAAGTGAGTTCCATGCGCGCGCCGAACGAGTTGCACTCGCTTCCTCGCTAGGCGCGGGCGAGATCATCGGTGGGCAGAGGATTTCTTGGCGGATCTGACTCGGCGTCTGAGGACGGGCGCAGCATCCGCCGGCGCCGCGCGGGTGACTGCGATGCCCTCGAGCACGATGTGGGCCACGGCAAGGGGATCGACCGGCTGGCCGATGCCGTGTCCAAAGGCGCAGGAGGCGAATAGTGCCTGCACGACGGCGCGTGAATCGTGTGGGCGTAGCTCCCCGGCGGCAACCCGATCGGTGAGATATTTACCGAGCAGGCGGTGGGTTTCGCGCAAGATCTCCTCCAACCCGCGCCTGATTTTCGGGTTGGCGGCTCCGGAGGTCCATAGCCCCAACAGAGCGCTGCGCTCGCTCAGCATCCGGTCGAATCCCGCCGCCACCTCGGGCAGTACGACGGCAGCGGGGCGCTGTTTTGCCCGGCTGAGAAGTTCGCGCAGTTCGGGCAGAAACCCGCGCTCGACGGTCACCGCCATCGACAATGCCTCTTTGCCGGCGAAGTAGTGATACAGCAACCCGGGGGCGACGCCGGCCTCGGCGGCGACCTCCTTCATGCTTGCCCCATCCACGCCCTTGCTGCCGAACACCGCCAGCGCGGCATCGAGGATCCGCTGCCGGCGCCACTTGGCCATTTCACGACGCCGGACCGGCATCGCATCGGCCTTGCCATTGGACGACTCACTCGACATTGGAAGATCCCTTTTTGTAGATTTAGATAGGTACCGGATGCCGTGCGCTGCGTACGGGTGACCGTGATATTACCTTGGCAGTCAAATCGATAACGGCACCGCCGTGGCGGCCGAGCATCCGCGGCCGCCGCACCGTTATCGATAATAATATCTAGGGTGGTGTTGACGCTACGCCTTTCGGACCTCACGCAGGGTGCTCATCAACCGCTGCGGCCACTGGCCTATCGAGCACCCAGACGAGTTCAACCGCTTGGTCGACGACTTCGCCGCTGACTAGGCCATCAAGCTGACCAAACAAACGGGACTTAAGACGCCCCCCGAGCCGCTCCAGACCCGGGGCGGGGGGGCACCCCGCGCTTCCCCGCTGCGATCCCTGTCGAGGTCATCGATTCATTGTTACGGTCATCGATTAGCTGGCGCAGGCGAGTGGGCCCGCGGTCATGCAGGATTGCCCCCATGTTCCGGCCGGGAAAACGCTCGGTATTTCGGCTTTGGGCGGTGATCATCGCCTTGTCCTCTTCGAATGCAGCAAGGGCTATATGCTTCATGCCCTGTACACCCTGCGGGCTGGCCTACTTGGCCGGCCTTTCGACAGCGGCGCCGTGCGATGGCTGCAGCGATCCTCCAATGCGATGATTTCCCCGCCGGTCTTGCGCATCATGACCAAGGGTTCACCCGCGACTTGTGCCGCGGGGCCCTTCCCGTCTCTGCGAGCTCGCCCAAGCGGCGACGTACCAAGCGCCTTTGACGAACATGCAGGCCCCACGTCGTTAGAAATGGACCGCGACGCGCGCTCCGTACCTTGCGGGATCGCCAAAGAAGCCGCGGTACACGGTGGCACCGGTCTGGGTGTTGGTGGCTCCCATCTGGGCAGCCAGCGGCTGAGCCAGCGTCGAGGTGTAATAATGCTTGTCGAACACGTTCGTCCCGTAGATATCGAAGTCCCACCGAGCATCGGGCGAATGGATGCCGAAGCGCACATCGGTGGTCTGGTAGGACGGCAAGCGGGACTGCGGGTTGTCGGTATTCGCCGTCAAGAAACTCGACGTGTAGTTCTCGCTGGCGTTGAAGGAGGCGGTATAGCCGTGAATGTCTCCAAAGTTCCAGGTGAGGCCCGCGTTGCCGTGGAATTTCGGCGCGTAATCGAGCGGTCGACCGCTGAGATCTTGGACGAGGGGACAACCGGTCTGCGTTCCGGAGGCGGTCGTGGTGATCCCGGTGCAACCTTCGAGACCGGGCGCACCGGTATCGCTGGTGTAGACCGAGTCCAGATACGTCAAGCCGTAGTTGAAGGTCAGGCTCGACAGGGCCCGCCACCGTCCGTCCAGGTCGAGGCCTCGGGACCGCACCGCGCCGGCATTGCGTATCAGGAATTCGAAGCCGTTGTAGGAGCGATCCTGAAAGTTGTGCAGAACCGTATCGAACAGGGACGCATTCAACACGAGCTTGCCCTCCAGCATTTGAGATTTGAGCCCGAGTTCATAGTCGTCGATGGTTTCGGATTTGAACGTGCGCGCCGCCGGGCCTAGGTTCGTCGTGGAGAACGCGGCATTGAACCCGCCGGACTTGTAGCCGGTCGAGTAGGTGGCGAAGGCCATGAAACCGTCCGTGACATGCCAGGACAGGGAGGCGCGGTAAGAGGGTTTGCGCTCGCTCAAGGACAAGCCATCCGGACCCTCTGGTGTCATGAACGGCGCCATCCCGAGCGGATTGGGCACTACCTGATCCAACACGGCGGTTTTCCGGTCCGACGTCTCGCGCGCGCCGAGATCGAAATCCAGATTCGGCAAAATTGCGTAGTTCAACTGCACATAGCCGGCAATGCTGGTGCTCACTTGATTGAAGATATCGTACCCCGCGTTGACTTGCGGCGCGGCGCGGCAAGGTGCAACCCGAAGCGGGGCACGGAACCCATATAAGAGGCCGCAAAACTGCGACCCCAGGTTGAAACTCTCGTCGAGCGAATAATGTTCGCGGAAATAATACAGCCCGGACGTGAACCCGAGCTTGCCGCCGAGATAAGCATCTCGTGACGAGACGAGCTGCAGCTCATGGCTCTGAGCCATGCTGCCCGTGGTGATTCGCACATCGACCAAGTCGAGCGAGGTCGCGACCGAGTCGCCGGATTTCTGATCGTCGTGCCAGTCGCGATAACTGTCGATCAGCCGCAGCGTGAGCGCGGATGAAAGGTTCCAGCTCAAATCGCTGGTGGTCCCGATTTGGTTGTCATGGAGAAACGGTGACCCGAAGAACTGGTTGACCGTGTAGGAAGGTGGGTTGCTGTAGACCGGAGCGGTACCGCCGAATCGACCGACGAAGCCGCTGATCGCCGCAAGCTGGGCGGCGCTCGCCGTCGCCGTATACACCCCTTCCCCGACAGCGCCGTCGCCGTCGCTCTTGGTTCCGTCGATGCGTAGAGTCCAGGAAACGTCGGGGGTTAGCTCCCACTTGGCCGAGCCGCGCCCGACATAGGCCGTGCTCTCGCCGTAGGTCTTTCCATCCAATTCATTGTGGTATATGCCATCGGTGTGGGACCCCTGCATGGCAACGCGCACTGCGAGCTGGTCGTTGAGGGGAATGTTGCCGATGCCCGTCGCCCTGTAGGTACCGTAGCTGCTGCCTTCGGCAGTCACGTCGAAGCTCTTTTTCGCGGACGGCGCATTGGTGTTGATGGAGATGGCACCCATGGCGGCGTTGCGTCCGAACAGGGTTCCTTGGGGCCCGCTCAGCACTTCGATCGCTTTCACGTCGAGCATCGAGCCCATGATCGCCCCCGGACGCGGGATGAAGGCTCCATCGATATAGGAAGCCACATCCGAATCGAGAGCATTGCCCCCGGTCGGCGAGCCGAATCCGCGGATGCGAACCTCGAGGTCGCTGCCGTACGCCGTGGTGCTTATCTGGAGCGAAGGCACGAGCTTGGGCAGATCCAAAGGACCCTTGACCCCGGCGTTTTCCAAGGCTTCGCCTGACACCGCAACGATGGATAGCGGTACGCGTTGCACGTTTTCGGCGCGCTTCTCGGCCGTGACGATGATTGCGTCGAGCCCAGGTTCGGTACCCGCCGACTGAGCCGGCTGCTCGGATGGAGCCGGCTGCGCAGGCTGGGCCGACTGAGCCAAGGTCTGGGAGGCCGAGGCGGCCAGCGCCATGCAGCCCCAGAGCCGAATCGAAAAAAGATTGGTAATTCCACTCAGCCGCGAATGTGCCTTTGCAGTCATGTTTCTTCCCCCACGTGGTGCCATCGTTTTGTTCTGATCGAGCCAGTACCCGCGACGAGCAAGTACCTGCGCTTTGTCGCCCAACCTCGTCTGCGCGTCCCAAGATGGAGTGCGTTGATTGGTTGATCGTTCTGTCAATTAATAAGCCAAGTCCGTGCCGTTTGTCAACCGGGACGTGCGCAGCACGCGGCATCGATGGACGCCGCCTGCCCGCGGAGGCGGGTGGGGAGGGGGAGTAATGTGTGTTGGATTGTCGCCCTGCCGCGCGGCCGAAGGGCCGAGGGGACCGAGAGGTTGAGTGACTGAGTGACTGAGTGACTGAGTGACTGAGTGTTGAGGGGCCGAGGGGTTGAGGGAGGGGCCGAGCGCGAGATTGTTGACACCCGCGTTCGGGTGCAGTTTAATTGACAGAACGATCAACCAACGAATACGGACCAACCCGGAAACCGGGTGAGGCTACGGTCGGGTAAGACAACGGGTGAGGAGTTGGCGATGGGCGACATTGCGGGACTTGGCTACATCGGATTGCAAGGCCCCCTCGAGGAGTGGCGGCAATTGGCTCAGGTACTCGGGCTGCAGGAGGCTGCAACGGCCTCCCCCGCGGAAGGGCGTTTCCGAATCGATGAACGCGCCTGGCGTATCGCGGTAGAAGACGGTACGCCGGGGCTCGGGTATATCGGATGGGAACTCGGCAGTCGCGTGGCATTCGACCGGGTGAGGGCCAAGCTCGAGTCCGCGGGAATTTCCGTCTCCACCGATCCCGAACTCGCCCGCGTGCGCGGCGTACTCGAGCTGTTCAAGTGTGCGGATCCTTCCGGCCTTCCCCTCGAGTTCTTCTTCGGAGCCGAGACGAGTCGAATCCCCTTCCAATCGCCGAGCGGTGCCCGATTCGTCACCAGCAGCGCCGGGAAAACGTTGGGTCTCGGCCATGTCGTGCTGTTCGTCGACGACGCGAAGGCCACAACGGACTTTTACATGGGACTGTTGGGATTCGAGCACTCCGACTCGATCATCAGCGGATACATGGGCGCAACGTTCACGCACACCAACCCGCGGCATCACAGTTTAGCCTTCGGCGCGGCGCGCGGCCCGATGAAAAGGGGGCTGGAGCACTTCATGCTCGAAGTCGATAGTTTGGACGTGGTAGGCCGCGCGTTGGATGAGGTAACGAGGCTGGGTCTGCCGATCACGGTCACGTTGGGGAAACACACCAATGACTTGATGACATCGTTCTACTTTCGTACGCCATCCGGATTTGACATGGAGTACGGAGTCGGCGGTCGTGTGCTCGATGACTCGTGGGTGCCGACCTGGTTCCGCAGTCCGAGTATCTGGGGTCATCGACGAGTGCCGCTCCCTGCCGGAACCGCGGAAGCCGATCGCTCCAAGAGCGGAACGTTCGGACAGTCCTGAGTCGATCGAGGGATTCGCTTGCACCGGCAAGAGACAAAGCGTCTAGAGGATAGGCCCCAGGCGTAGTCGGCGCAGTAGCATGATTAGGAGTAGTGATGACCATGGTTTCCATTGAGCCGCAGACTCCATTGCCGAAAGCCGCTGCGTTCGCACGGGCAACGGCCCAAGCGTAGCGAGCTCGATGAACACGATCCACATGAACATGATCGAGGAGTACCAATGAGTATCGTTGCCACCGAGCCGCAAACGCAGTTGTTGCGGATACCCGAAAGCTTGCTCGTCGATGCCAAGATCAGAGCGGAAGTCGAGCAATTCATGTACTTCGAAGCCGTGCTGCTGGATGAGCGCAGATACGCCGATTGGTTTCGCCTGTTGGCGGACGACATCCATTATTGGATGCCGAGCCGTATGAATCGGCTCATGCATGAAGTCGATAAAGAGAACACGACAGAAAAACAACTCGGGCTCTTCGACGACACCAAGCGATCGCTGAGCTGGCGCGTCGAGCAGCTGCTCACCCGCAAGCACTGGGCGGAAGATCCTCCGAGCCGCACGCGGCACATGGTCACCAACATTCGAATCGAACCGACCTCTGCTGCGAATGAATACGCCGTCCGCTCCAATTTTCTGGTCTATCGCAATCGGCTGGAGACCGAGGTCGATATCTGGGTGGGCGAGCGGCAGGATGTGCTTCGCCGGCTCGAGCCCTTGGCGTGGCAGATCGCGCGCCGGACCATCATTCTCGATCAGAACGTCGTGCTGTCGAAGAACCTGTCGATTTTATTCTAGCCAGATGACTTCAATCTAGAGGACGACCGATGATCACCAATGAACTGCTGAAGTCGTACGTTGACCCGAAGAACGGCCTGATCAGTCCGCATATTTTCTCGAGCCAGGAGATTTACGAGCTCGAGCTCGAGCGCGTCTTCGGCAGGACCTGGCTATTTCTCGCGCATGAGAGCCAAATTCCGAAGCCGGGAGACTTTTTCTCGACCTACATGGGCGCCGACCCGGTGCTTGTGGTGCGTCAGAAAGATCGCTCGGTCAAGGCGTTCCTGAATTTTTGCCGCCATCGCGGTATGCGGGTGTGTCGCGCCGACGCCGGCAATGCGAAAGCCTTCACCTGTACCTATCACGGATGGTCGTATGACACGGGCGGAAACCTCGTGAGCGTACCGAGCGTGGAGGAGGCCTATCACAACGAACTCGAGTATTCGAAGTGGGGACTCAAGCAGGTCCCGCGCTTGGAGACCTACAAGGGATTCATATTCGGTTGTTTCGACGAGTCCGTCCCATCGCTTCTCGAGTACTTGGGCGAGGACATGAAGTACTACTTCGACTTCTATTTCGACCGCCGCGAAGGCGGTGTCGAGATCGTCGGCGGGATCACCAAGACGAAGATGCCGGCCAACTGGAAAATGGCCGCCGAGCAGTTCGCGGGCGACTCCTATCATGCGAACTATACGCACATCTCCAATTTCTCGGTGGTCACCGCGCCCCACTTCGCCAAGATGCGCGCCGCCGCACCGCCCCCCACCGATGCGGAGGGCCGGACCACGACCGTCATCCAGGGAAAAACCCAGGCGGGACGCCAATTCACATCGCCGTTTGGCCACGGCTCGGGCTTTCGCAACGAGCCCAACCTGGCCGGTTTCGAATTGACGGGTGGCGATCCGATCATCGATCGGTACGAGGCATCCATCCGTCCGGAGATCGAAGCACGGCTGGGGAAGGACCGGGTGCAGATGAATAACTTACATTGCAACGTCTTCCCCAACTTTTCGTGGCTCAATCCCGTGCGCACGTTGCGCGTGTGGCACCCGAAGGGCCCCAACTCCATGGAGTGTTGGTCGTTCGTTTTCGTCGACAAGCAGGCTCCGGAGGAGGTGAAACAGGCGACGCGCTGGGTCACGCAGATGCAATTCGGCCCCGCGGGACTCGCCGAGCAGGATGACGGTGAGAACTGGGGTCTTATCGCGGGCAACTTGGCCGGCCGCGGACCCCAGATACACAAGCTCAATCTGAACTACACCATGGGTCTGGGTCGCGAGGGCAGCGACCCGCAATTTCCCGGGCAGGTGCTGCAGAACCTCTGGGGGGAGATGCCCCAGCGAATGTTCTACAACCGCTGGGCGGAATTCATGACGGCCACCG
>JALYHP010000081.1 GCA_030799355.1 Pseudomonadota bacterium | reverse complement strand
GGGGGGGGGGGGGGGGGGGGGGGGGCCGGGCGGCTACTCTGCGGAGGGCACGCCGGCGGGCTTGGAACCGAACAGGAAAAAGGCGGCCGCGCCGCACAACACGACGATGCCGACCGCCACGCCCACCATCAGGCCCCGGGAGCGGCCTTGCGATGGCGGCGCCTCGGCGGCGGCGGTGGTTTTGCCCGGCGTACCGAGCACGCCGCGGCGTATCTGCGCCTCGTCGAACGCGAGGTCGAGCGCGCCGTTGAACGAGTCCGCGGCAATCGGCAGCGCCGCCATGGACGCGATCAGACGCTGTTCGACCAGCCGTTGCCAGTGGCTCATCATGGCTGGATCATCCAGCACCATCACCGCGGTGGAAGGCAAGGCCTGTCGCACGCGCGCAAGCGGCGCAGCCGTGTCGCTCGCGCCGCGCGCATCCCAGATCACGACCCCGCCTTGATCAGGCTCCTCGCCGCCGATCAGCTGGTCGATGGAGTCGATCTGCTTCAGCACCACGTTGCGCCCCAGTACCGCGCCCACCAGGGGCCAAAGCGCATCGTCACCGGTCACCAACATCGCGGTGAGCCGTTGATTGCTGCGCGCCGCGCTCGAGGTGGCGGCGCCGGTGGCGGCTTCGTTTACTGTCACAGTCATGTTTGTCGTCATTCCCCGGGTCCTCGGCAATTCCATGCCAGATGGATAAGTGAACGGAAGATTAAGGAATGGCGCACCGGCGCAAGGAATTCACGTCACATTTCCCGCACGTTTGACGGGCGAGACCCACTCGAATATCGAGCCAGCTCATTTATTTGTGACGAACATCTCACGAGGAAGAGGTTGACTTACCTGCTTCGCAGCGTTCTAGATGGGGGGTGGTAGCGGAAATCGTACAGGGGGAGCGCCGGCTGCAGAGACGGCACCGATACCTGGAACAGAATGGACGGAAGATGCGTCGAGGCGAGAGCAACTCGTCAACGGAGGCGTGGACCATTCCGGCCCACGCCCTCGCCCCGCTCAGCCGGGGTTTGGCCCCGGCTCGAACCGCGGTGGACCGCCTCAGTCGCGCTTGCGCTGCGCGTCCTTGTCGCTCTGCTTGGCGTGGTCCTTGACAGTTTCCTTGGCATCGCCATAGGTCGCCTGTGCCTTGCCGGCCACTTCTTTGGCCAAGCCCTTCGCCTGTTGACTAGTGCTGCCCACGGCTCTGCCGGCGGTTTCTTGCACCTTGCCTGCGGCTTCCTTGACGCGTCCGTCTACCTGGTCTTTGTTGATTCCCATGAAAAGGTCTCCTGCTATAAAAAGCGTCGATAAAATGCGGCCGACCCGCGCCACGCTGCGTCCCCATGGCCGCAGCTTCCGCACAATATGGCATCGCGTCGCGAGCCAGCCTGTAGGAAAACACGACGAGACTGCGTCGGACGGGCCGCTGGACCGCGGCGTCCGGCCTCCCGCAGCGGACCGGCGCCAAGATCGCGCGGGTTCGGCTCGTTTGCGTCCCTCGTGACCGGGCGGCTTTGGCCTGCTGCAACGGGTGGCCGCGCTGGGCGGTCGCATCCCCCACGGCAAAGGCCACTCTGCGATTCCTTCACGGGCGCGACTGCGCTAAGATAGGGGCATATCCCCATGCTCCGCTCCGCTCCCCGAAACCCTGTCGATCCGCCTCTGCCGCGCGGTGCCTGCACCTGCGGCAGCTTGCGCAAGGCGTCGCGTCGGATATCCCAGCTCTATGACGTGGCCTTGGCGCCCGTCGGCATCCGATCCACGCAGTTCTCCATACTGTCCGAAGTGGAGCGCGGCGATGCCGAGGGCGCGGTCACCATGTGCGAACTCGCCGCCACGATGGTGATGGACCGCTCGACGCTAGGCCACAATCTGCGCCCCTTGGTGCGCGATGAGCTCGTGGCCTTGCGGCCGGGCCGGGACGACCGCCGCAAGCGCTATGTGCAGATCACCCGCAAAGGCAAGGGGGTGCTGCAGCGAGCGCGCCGGCGGTGGCGGGCGGCGGAGGGCCGGTTCGAGCTGATATTCGGCAAGGAATCCGCAGCGCAACTGCGCGCGGTTCTCTTGAGCATCGCCAACAACCGGGAGCTGGATTCGTCACCGGTGCGGTGAGGCGGCGGCGCGGCGGGCGCCGGTCGGCGAATCACCAAGCTGTGCCCCATTCGATCGGAGCAGACCATGTGGATCGTTAAAGTAGCATTACAGCGCCCGTACACGTTCATCATGTTGGCGTTGCTGATCGTGCTCATGGGCGGCTACGCCATCATCAATACGGCAACGGACATCTTTCCGAACATCAAGATTCCGATCGCCGCGGTGATCTGGCGCTACAACGGGATCTTGCCGGAGGAAATCGCCAATCGCATCGTGTTGTTCTCGGAACGCGTCGCGCAAACGACGGTGAACGATGTCGAGCACACCGAGTCACAGTCGGTCACCGGTACCGCGATCGTCAAGTACTTCTTCCAGCCCGACGTCAACCAGGCCTTGTCCTTCGCGCAGATCACCGCGGTATCGGAAAGTCAAGTGGCCAATTCGCCGCCGGGGACGACGGCGCCTTTCGTGCTGGCGTACAGCGCCTCGAGCGTACCCATACTGCAGTTGGCGTTGTCGAGCGACACATTGCCGGAGTCGCGGATCTACGATCTGGCCAATACCATCGTGCGCACGCAACTGGCGACGGTTGCCGGCGCGTCGGTCCCCTACCCCTTCGGCGGCAAGCAGCGCCAGGTACAAGTCGATCTCGACCCGCAGGCGCTGCGCGCGCATGGCTTGTCGGCGAACGACGTGGTCCTGTCGATCGGCGCACAAAATCTGATCCTGCCCGCAGGCACCCAGAAAATGGGTGCGCTCGAATATTTCGTCAAACTGAACGCGAGCCCCACCCGGATCGAAGAGTTGAACAACTTACCGATTCGCGCGCGCAACGGCGCCGTGACCTATATCCGGGACGTGGCGCACGTGCGCGACGGCTATTCGCCGCAAACCAACATGGTGCGCCTGGAGGGTCGCCGGGCGGTGCTGATGAGCGTGTTCAAAACCGGCAATGCCTCGACCATCGACATCATCAACGGCATCTATGGAAAACTTCCGCAGATCCGCGCATCGCTGCCGAGCGATTTGAAGATCGAGCCGATCAGCGATCAATCGGTATTCGTGCGGGCGGCGATCTCCGGCGTGATCCGCGAAGGCATCATCGCGGGCGCGTTGACGGGCCTGCTGATCCTGCTGTTCCTGGGGAGCTGGCGCAGCACCCTCATCATCACCATCTCGATTCCGCTGTCGATACTGGCTTCGGTCTTCTGCCTGTCGGCGCTGGGTGAAACCATCAATATCATGACCTTGGGCGGTCTGGCGCTGGCGGTCGGCATCTTGGTCGACGATGCGACGGTCACCATCGAGAACATCAATTATCATCTGGAGCAAGGCAAGGAGGTGGAGATGGCGATACTCGATGGCGCCCAGCAGATCGCCCTGCCGGCGTTGGTATCGACGCTGTCGATCTGCATCGTGTTCGTGCCCATGTTCCTGCTCGCGGGAATCGCGAAATTCCTGTTCATTCCGCTCGCCGAAGCCGTGGTGTTCGCCATGCTGGCTTCCTATGTCCTGTCGCGCACCCTGGTGCCGACCTTGGCGAAATTCTGGTTGAAGAGACACCAGGGCCACCGGCACACGCAAGGCAATGCATTGAGCCGCTTTCAGGAACGATTCGAACGCGCTTTCGAGGCGATGCGCGCGGGTTATCGCACGTTGCTGGGAGCGGCGCTGCAAAGCGGTCCGCGGTTCGCCGTGACCTTCCTGGGCGCGATGGCGGCGACGGCTTTGCTCGCGTTTCCGCTGGGGCCTCTGCCCGGGCTCGGCCAGGATTTCTTTCCGAGCGTCGATGCGGGCCAGATCAAGCTGCATATGCGCGCGCGCACGGGTACGCGCATCGAGGAAACCGCGGCGCTGTGCGACGCGGTCGAAGGCACCATCCGGCAAATGATTCCGGCCGACCAGGTGGTGAACATCGTCGATAACCTCGGACTGCCCTACAGCGGCATCAATCTGGCCTACAGTACCTCGGCACCGGTGGGTCCGGGCGATGCCGATATCTACATCAACCTCTCGAAGGACCACGAACCCACCGCCGGGTACGTGCGCAGTCTGCGGTCGAGACTCGCCGCCCTCTATCCGTCGGCGACGTTCTCGTTCCTACCCGCCGACATGATCGGCCAGATACTGAACTTCGGCCTGCCTGCCCCGATCGACGTGCAGATAACGGGCTTCAATGTCGAGGGGAACCGAGCCTTCGCCAACAAGCTGCTGCAGCGATTGCGCGCGGTTCCGGGCGCCGTCGATTTGCACATCCACCAGACCAGCGATTATCCGCAGTTCAACGTGGACGTCGACCGCAGCAAGGCGCAGCTGCTGGGGTTGACGGAGCAAGCCATCGCCAGCAACCTGCTGGTGTCGCTGTCGGGCAGTTTCCAGACCTCCCCCTCCTTCTGGGTGGACCCCGCCACTGGTACCCAGTATCAGGTGGCGACTCAGACCCCCCAATACCGGCTGCAGAACTTGAATGATCTGGGCAATACGCCCTTGAACGGACCCAATGGCACTTCGCAAATTCTGTCGAGCGTGGCAAACATCCACCGCAGCGTGGCGCCGGCCGTGGTGAGCCACTACAACGCCACGCCGACACTCGACATCTACGGCACCGTCCAAGGTGCCGACTTGGGTTCCGTGGCCGCCCAAATGGATACCATCATCGCACGAGGGAAGCAGGATCTGCCCCGCGGATCCAGCGTGGCGGTACGCGGACAGGTGCAAACCATGCGGGCCTCCTTCAACGGCCTGTTGATCGGCCTCGTCGGCGCGGTGGTGCTCGTCTACATGCTCATCGTGGTGAACTTCCAGTCGCTGCTCGATCCGTTCATCATCATCATGGCGTTGCCCGCCGCCTTGGCCGGCATCGTGTGGATGCTGTTCCTCACGCATACCACGGTGAGCGTGCCGGCCCTCACCGGGGCCATCATGTGCATGGGCGTGGCGACCGCGAACAGCGTGTTGGTCGTGAGCTTCGCGCGCGAGCGCATGAATGCGGGCGACGATGCATTCGAAGCGGCCATGCAGGCGGGATTCACGCGGCTGCGTCCGGTGCTGATGACGGCGCTGGCCATGATCATCGGCATGGTCCCCATGGCGCTGGGCCTCGGCGAGGGGGGCGAACAGAATGCGCCCTTGGGCCGCGCCGTCATCGGCGGCCTGGTGTTCGCGACCTTTGCCACCTTGTTCTTCGTACCGACGCTGTTTTCCATCATTCACGGACGCGGCTCGGCGCCTCCCCTTCATCCTGCGGAGACGACCCATGTCTGAGCCATCCTCGGCGGCGCCGGACAAACACTTGTCGCGCACGATTCGCCGCTACTCGCTGCTGCTGCTGGTGATCGCACTGGCGCTCGTGGCCTGGGGTGAAATCAGCCGCGGGCGGGCTCGCAACGCCCTCGGCAAGGAGAGCGCCCGCGATGCCCTGCCCACGGTCGTTACGGTCAGCGCGAACCGCACCGCATTGGGCGAGGAGTTGGTCCTGCCAGGAACGGTGCAGGCAGTCGCCGAAGCGCCCCTCTATGCGCGCACCAGCGGGTATCTGAAAGTCTGGCACGCGGACATTGGCACCCCGGTGAAGAAGGGCCAGCTGCTCGCGGAAATCGAAAGTCCGGAGGTGGATCAACAGCTCTCGCAGGCGCGAGCCGATCTGGAGACGGCGCGCGCCAACGAAAATCTGTCGAGCAGTACCAACCGGCGCTGGCAGAGTTTGCTGTCCACCGAATCGGTCTCCAAGCAGGACGCCGACGAGAAGGCCGGAGATGCAGCCGCCAAGAAGGCGGTGGTGGCCTCGGCCGCCGCCAACGTCGCGCGTCTGCGCGACCTCGAATCCTTCAAGCACGTGGTGGCACCGTTCGACGGTGTGGTCACGGCACGCAACACCGATATCGGGGCGCTGATCAACGCCGGCGGCCAGAGCCCGGGCAGCGAACTGTTCAGGGTCGCCGATACCCGCACGCTGCGCATCTATGTACAGGTCCCCGAGGCCTACGCCGCGGCCACCCAGCCGGGTCTCGAGGCGCAACTGCAATTTGCCGAACAGCCCGGCAAACACTACGTGGCGCAAACCGTGCGCACCTCGCATGCGCTCGATCCTTCCCTGCGCACCTTGCAAGTGGAGCTGCAGCTGGACAATGCGAATCGCGAGGTTCTTCCCGGCGCTTATGCCGAGGTGCATTTCCAGCTGCCGGCCGATGCGCAGGCGCTGCGCCTGCCGGCCAACACCCTCGTGTTTCGGGCGCAGGGACTGCAAGTGGCCACCGTCGACGGCACCCAGCACATCAAGCTCAAGACCATCGTTCCGGGGCGCGATTTCGGCAGCAGCATCGAGGTGCTGTCGGGAATAGATGCAGACGATAAGGTGGTGGTCAACCCGCCCGATTCCATCACGGATGGCCTGTCGGTACGCATCGCCGCCCCGCCCGCGCCCGCACAGGGCCAAGGCAAAGCGACATGAAAGTCGCAGCATGGACCGCGCTGCTGACGCTCGGTGCATTGGCGGCATGTTCGTTCACACCCGCGTACCGGGCGCCGCCGAGCAGCCCACCCGCGCCGAGCACCTACCGGGAGGCGGCCGATTGGAAAGTGGCTCAGCCCAGGGATGCCGCACCGCGCGGCGCCTGGTGGACGATATTCCATGACGCGCAGCTCGATGAGCTCGAGGCAAAGGTAAGCACTGCCAATCAGAACATCAAGGCAGCCTTGTCACGGCTCGAGCAGGCGCGCGCGGAGACCCGAATTCAGCACGCCGGTTCATTTCCCACCCTGAGCGTGGGATCCTCCGCGACCCGCAATCGCGCCTCGCCGAACTCACCGACGTTCCCGCGGGGTGCCGAACCCACCTACGGCAACTTCGACCTGGCCGCGGATCTGTCCTATGAGCTCGATCTGTGGGGCCGCGTGCGCAATTCGGTGAGTTCGGCCCTGGCGACTCAACAGGCGAGCGCGGCGGACCTTGCGACCCTCGATTTGTCGACGCATGCCGAACTGGCGACCGATTACTTCACGTTGCGGGGCCAAGACGCCCAGCAGCTGCTGATCGACCGCACCGTCGAGGATTACCGGAAAGCCTTGCGGCTCACGCAGAATCTATACAACGGCGGCGCCGCCGCGGTGGCCGATGTGGAGCAGGCCCGGGCGCAGCTGGAATCCGCGCGCACCCAAGCAGCCGAGACGCATCTGCAGCGCGCGCGGGCCGAACACGCGATCGCGGTATTGATCGGCGAGAACCCCTCGGCTTTTCATCTGGATGCGGCCCCGTTGGCGCCGGACGCCATCCCGCCGGCCTTCGACGTCGGGCTGCCTTCCACGCTGATCGAGCGCCGTCCCGACGTGGCGGCGGCCGAACGACGGGTCGCAGCCGCCAATTTCAACGTGGGTGTGGCACGGGCCGCCTATTTCCCTCAGTTCAGCCTGGCTGCATCCTTCGGCTACGACAGCCGCAATGCCTCGAACTGGCTTACCGCGCCGAGCCGGACCTGGTCGGTAGGCCCGTCCGGGGTGCTGGCGGTACTCGATGCGGGCCGGCACCGCGCCCAATCGCTGCAGGCTCACGCGGCTTTCGATGAGCAGGTAGCCGATTATCGCAGCACCGTGCTGACGGCCTACCGCGAAGTGGAGGACAGCCTGGCGACCTTACGCGAGCTCGAGCAGGAAAGCGTAAGCCAGACTGCGGCGGTAGCAGCGACCGGCACGGCGTTGCAGCAGTCCCAATACCGATACCAGGCCGGCCTGGTCACGTATCTGGAAGTCGCGACCAACGAGGGCGCGAGCCTGCAGGCGCAGCTGTCCAATCTGAACATCCAGGTTCGGCGGATGAACGGCAGCGTATTGCTGGTGAAGGCGCTGGGCGGCGGGTGGCGGAACCCTTAGCCCAAGCGGCACTGCGGTGCGGGTCGCCTCGCGCAAGGCGCGCCGAGCCTGTATGGTGCCGGAAACGTTACGATGAGGTTGCGCACGTTGAACAGCACGGCACTCGACCTGACGCCCGCTCAGGCCCCGTCCTCCCTCGAGCGCTGGTACGTCCTGGTCATGACGTGCCTGATCTACGCCATCAATATCGCGGACCGGTACGTCGTGTCGACCGTGCTCGAGCCCATCCGCCTCGAGCTGCACCTCACCGATGCGGGTGTGGCGTTTTTGACCGGCATTCCGCTCGCACTGTTCTATGTAACATTCGGTTTGCCGATCTCCTGGCTCGCCGACCGCTCCAACCGGCGCAACATCCTTGCCGCGGCGCTCGTGATCTGGTCCGCGTTCACGGTGCTGTGCGGACTGTCGCGGACCTATTGGCAATTTCTGCTGGGCCGCATCGGCGTGGGGGTCGGCGAGGCGGGAGGGCTACCCCCCTCCTCCGCGATATTGTCCGATTGCTTCCCGGCGCAGCGGCGGCCCATGGCATTCACCGTGCTCGCCCTGGGTGCGCCCATCGGCGCCTGGCTGGGAGCGGACATGGCGGGGGCTGTTGCCCGCGCCTATGGCTGGCGCGCGGCATTCATCGTGCTGGGCACGCCCGGCCTGATTGCCGGAATCATGGTGTACTTGACCATACGCGAACCCGTCCGCGGACGGCTCGATGCCGTCAGCGACGCGCCTAAACCCTCGATGCTGGATTCGCTGCGGTTTCTATGGAGTCAACGCGCGGCGTTCCATGTGCTCATGACCACCGGCGTATGCTCCTTGTGGGGTTGGGGACTCATTTGGTGGACGCCCACCTTCCTGATGCGCAGCTATGGCCTGGACGTCGGCCAAGCCGGCGCGGTCACCGGTCCGATCCATTTGCTGGGCGGCATCGCGGCATCGCTGGGAACCGCCTGGATATTGTCCCGTCCGACCATGGTCGATCCCCGCCGCGTGCTCTGGGTGCTGATAGCCGGAGTGGGATTCACCACCATTCCCTCGTTCCTGGCGTATTGGACGCACACCCTTTGGTTAGCGAAGTGCATGCTGTGGATTTTCATCCCCGCCATTTATTTTTATATCGGACCGTGCATGGGACTGCTACAGAACTTGGCGCCTCACCATATGCGCTCCATGTTCATCGCTTGGTCGCTGTTGGTGGGCAATGTGTTCAACCTCATCATCGCACCGCAGTCCATCGGCATGTTGAGCGACTGGTTCGCGGGCGGCCGCGGCGCCGACGCGGCGTCGCTGCGCCTCGCCTTGCTCATCCTCGCGCCGACCGGATTCTGGGCTACGTGGCACGCCTACCGGGCGACCAAGACCGTAATTGACGATCAGCAGCGGGCCGTCGGCTATACGCGCATGGCGAGCGCGGGAACCACGATTCGTTGATTCACCCCAAATACCCTCCTCGCCGGAGGGTTCACTGGCATCGCCTTTAATTAGCCATCTAACAATCAGGTATCATATATTCTTGTAAAGAAATATAAATTTCGTAAATAGTCCTTGCATTGGAAAACGACACCTGTCATTTTCCGCCCATGACAAAAGCACCTGACGAGCCCGTGGCTCATCACGAGACGGCAAGCGCACCGCAACATCGCGTCGGACGGCCACGGCGGGGTACCGAATCTGCGCGCGAGGACACCTTGATGGCCGTCGCCACGCGCGTTTTCTTGCGCGATGGCTATGGCGGTGCCAGTATCGACAAAGTGGCCACCGAGGCGGGCGTCTCCACCCGGACCATTTACGAGCGCTTCAAGAACAAGGCGGACCTATTCGCTGCGATCACGACTCGTCTGGTCGCGCGCGACATGGCCTGCGTACTCGCGACCGAGGATCTGGATCTGCTGCCGCCCAAGCAGGCGCTGACCGCCATCGGCCGGGTGATCACCGGGCGCGCCTGTGATCCGGACTCGGTGGCCTTGTTCAGAATTCTCGCGACCGAGGCCCACCGGTTTCCCGAACTCGCGGCACAGATGCGCGACAGCGCGAAAGCCCGGATCGACGGCGCGGTGGCCAACTATTTCCGCGGACAGATACGTCGCGGCACCCTGCGGTTGTCGGACCCGGATCGTGCCGCGGTGCTGTTCATGCAAATGGTGTGTGCCGAGCTGCGCGAAACCCTGCGGTTCGGATCGGCCGAGGAAATGGCCAAGCTCGACTTCACCGCACATCTCGACCACGTCATCGAGATTTTTCTGGACGGCGCGCTGCCGCGCGATGCCGCGGCCGGCGGTTCGCCATGATGCGTCCATCGACCCGGGTGCTCGCCGTCCTCACGGTGCTGGCACTCTGCGCATGCGCGGTGGGCCCCAATTACAAGCCGCCCGCGGCGCCCCCCGGCGCGGGCTTCGTTCCGCCCGGCGCCCTGCCGTCGACGACGGTGTCGGCGCCGCTCCCCGGCGGCGAGGCGCAGCGCTTCGTCGACGGACTCGACATCCCCGGCCAATGGTGGACGCTGTTCCGCTCGCCGGAACTGAACGCGCTCATCGAGCGAGGCATCGCCCATAACCCGACCCTGGAGGCGGCCCAGGCCGCGTTGCGCGAAGCGAATGAAAACGTGGCGGCTGAGCGCGGCAGTTACTATCCCAGCGTGTCGGGCAGCTATCAAGTCGAACGTCAGAAGGCCTCCGCTTTTCCCGCGGCCGGCTCCTATCTGTACACGCTCAACAGCGCCTCGGTGAATGTGTCCTATACGCTGGACGCATTCGGCGGCGTACGACGGCAGGTCGAGGGGCTGCAAGCCGAGGCCGACTATGAGCGCTTTGCGCTGGAAGCCGCTTATCTCAGCCTCACCGCGAACATCGTCACGGCGGCCGTCAACGAGGCCTCGCTGCGCGCCCAGCTGGCGGCGACCGAGGAGATCGCGCGCGCCGAGCAGACGCAACTCGACATCACGCAGCGGCGCGTGACCGCCGGCGGCGCCGCCCGCGCCGACGTTCTGCAACAGCAAGCCACCTTGCAAGGCACGCTGGCGAGTCTGCCCTCATTGCGCAGCCAGCTCGCGCAGCAACGCAATCAGCTGGCCGCGTATGTGGGTGTCTTGCCCGCCGACTACGACGGTGCGCAAATCAGCCTGGACTCCTTGGCGCTGCCGGTCGAGCTGCCGGTGAGCTTGCCGTCGAAGCTGGTGGAGCAACGGCCGGACATCCAGGAATATTCGGCCTTGCTGCACCAGGCCACCGCGCAAGTGGGCGTGGCCACCGCCAATATGCTGCCGCAGATCACGCTGAGCGGCAGCTACGGTGCGGGGGCCAGTCACTTATCGGATCTGTTCTCGCCCGCCTCGGCGGTGTGGAGCGCGGTTGCCGGGGTAACCCAGCCCCTGTTCAAGGGGGGCCAGCTCAAGCATCGGCGACGCTCGGCCATCGCCGCCGCCCGGCAAGCAGCGGCCAATTACCGGAGCACGGTCATCACGGCTTTCCAAAACGTTTCGAATACGTTGTACGCGCTGCAATCCGATGCGCAAGCCCTCGCGGCCCAGACCGCGGCCGAGCGCTCGGCCGCGGAAAGCCTGAGCTTGGTACAGGCCCAGTTCAAGAGCGGTGGCGCGAGCTATCTGCAGGTATTGACCGCCGAGCAGACCTATCAGAACGCGGCGGTCGCCCTGGTGAAAGCCCGGGCGCAGCGCTATGCCGATACCGCGGCGCTGTTCCAGGCGCTGGGCGGCGGCTGGTGGAACCGCACCGATCTTGCCACCAATTCATCCGACTGATGCAAGGGACAACCGTGAGCTCTATCGAAACTGGAATCGCCGACGACGGCAGAACGACGGCCCGGCCGCGCGAGTTGGTGAAGCCGCTCTTGATATTGCTCGTCGCGGTGGCCGTGATCATCGGCGGGATCTTCGCGTGGCAGCGGTTCATCAGCAAGGCCACCCAAAAATACATGGGGACGATGGCGGCCGTGCCGCAGACGGTGTCCACCGCCGTGGCCGCTACCACCCGCTGGCAATCCCAAACCCAGGCGCTCGGCAGCGTGCGCGCGGTGCGCGGCGCCGATCTGGCGGCGCAAGCGTCGGGAGTGGTCGATAAAATCCATATCGAGTCCGGTACCGAAGTAGCGGCCGGCACCGTGTTGCTGGTCCTGAAAGCCAACGACGACCCAGCGAAACTCGCCCAGCTGCAAGCGCAGGCGGACCTGGCGTCGATCACATTGAAGCGCGATCAGGAACAATTGGCCGCGCAGGCGATCAGTCAGGCAACCGTCGACTCGGACGCATCGAGCCTGGAATCCGGGAGGGCGCAAGTAACCGCGCAAAAAGCCCTGATCGAAGAAAAGACGCTGCGCGCTCCGTTTGCCGGCCGGCTCGGCCTGCGCGAGGTCGATGAGGGACAGTACCTCGCCGCCGGGACGACCGTCGTCACTCTACAGGCGCTCGATACGGTATTCATCGACTTCTATGTTCCGCAACAAGCGCTCAGCCACTTGAAGGTCGGTCAGGCCGTGACGGCGCGAGTGGATGCATATCCGGGCACCGAATTCAGCGGTAAACTGGCGTCGATCAATTCGAAGGTGGATGCGTCGAGCCGCAACATTCAGGTGCGCGCCACGTTCTCGAATCCGGACCGGCGGCTGCTTCCCGGCATGTACGCCAACGTCGAAGTGGACGACGGCGATTCGACCATGCACATCACGCTGCCGCAAGCGGCGATCACCTATAACCCCTACGGTGACACCGTGTACGTCGTGCAAAGGAACGGCGCCGGCGAGAACGGCAAGGCACGGTTGACTGTGCAGCAGCGCTTCGTGCAGCTCGGCGACACGCGCGGCGATCAGGTTGCCGTGAAGAGCGGCATCAAGGCCGGCGAAGAGGTCGTGACCTCGGGCCAGATGAAGCTGCGCAACGGTTCAGCGGTGGTCATCAACGACAAGATCGTCCCGGCCAACGATCCGAACCCGATACCTCCGAACGAGTAACCGAGCAATGAACTTCACCGATATATTCGTTCGCCGTCCGGTGCTGGCAAGCGTCGTGAGCTTGGTGATCCTGGTGGTCGGCCTGCGCTCGTACGGTTCGCTGCAGGTGCTCGCGTATCCGAAGACCGAGAACGGCATCGTCACCATCGCCACGGCCTTTCCCGGCGCCGATCCGGATTCCATCGCGGGGTTCATCACGGCACCGATCGAAGCGGCTGTCGCGCAAGCGAACGGCATCGATTATATGACCTCGACCAGTCAGAGCGGTACCAGCACCATCACGGTCAACCTGCGGCAGAACTACGACTCGTCCAAGGCCGCTGCCGAAATCAACATCAAGGTCAATTCGGTCTTGAATCAGCTGCCGGTGGGCTCGCAGCAACCGTCGATCACGGTCAAGGTAGGCAGCTCCACCGATGCGCTGTACATGGGTTTTTCGAGCCCCACGCTCGAACCCAACCAAGTCACCGACTACCTGCAGCGCGTCGTGCAACCCAAGCTGCAGGCGGTCGCGGGCGTGCAGACCGCCGAAATCATCGGCGGCCAGTACTTCTCGCTGCGGGCGTGGCTCGATCCGAAGAAACTTGCGGCCTACGGAATCACCGCCTCCGATGTGTCCACGGCGCTCTCCAGCAACGACTACATCTCCGCCGTCGGGAAAACCAAGGGCCAGATGGTGCAGGTGACGCTCACGTCGACCACCAGCCTGCACAGTTTGAACGAGTTCCGTAATTTGGTGGTCAAACAGGTCAACGGCGCGAACATCCGCTTGAGCGACGTCGCCACCGTGGTACTGGGGGCGGATTCTTACGACACGCGGGTGGCCTTCGACGGCAAGCCCGGCGTGTTCATCGGGATCCAAGTGGCGCCGAGCGCCAATCTGCTCACCGTCATCAACGGCGTGA
>JALYHP010000045.1 GCA_030799355.1 Pseudomonadota bacterium | reverse complement strand
TCAGCAGCGACGGCTGCCGCACGCAGTGCGCTAAGGGTTAGATCAATGGGAGCATTTTGATGAAGAGCCACGCAAAAGCGGTGGTCATCGGCGGCGGCGTGGTCGGCGCCAGCGTTCTATATCACTTGACCAAGGCGGGCTGGAAGGACGTGCTGCTGATCGAGCGCGCCGAACTGACCTCCGGTTCCACCTGGCATGCGGCCGGCGGCATGCACACCGTGAATGGCGACCCGAACGTCGCGAAACTGCAGCAATACACCATCCAGCTCTACCAGGAGCTCGAAGCCATCTCGGGACAATCCTGCGGTGTGCACATCACCGGGGGGATCATGCTCGCCGGCACCCGCGAGCGTCTCGACTGGCTGAAAATGGCCAAGGCTCGCGGCCGCTATCTCGGCATGGACTTGGAACTCATATCGGTGGACGAAGCGGCGAAGCTGTTCCCGCTCATGGACAAGCAGCATTTCAAGGGCGCGCTCTACGACCCCATCGAGGGTCACGTCGATCCCTACGGCGTCACTCACGCCTATGCCAAATCCGCGCAGATCGGCGGCGCCGAAATCGTGCGTCAAACACGGGTCACCGACCTGCGGCAGCGTACGGATGGGTCCTGGGATGTCATCACCGACCACGGCAACGTGCATGCCGAACATGTCGTCAATGCCGCCGGTCTCTGGGCTCGGGAGGTGGGGCGCATGGTCGGCATCGAGCTACCCATCCTTGCCATGGAGCATCAATATCTCATCACCGGCGACATGCCCGAGTTGGTAGGCCCCGGCGCGATCGGCAAGAAGGAACAGCTTCACGTCATCGATTTCGAGGGTGAGATCTACCTGCGTCAGGAACGCGGCGGCATGCTCATGGGCACTTACGAACGCGCCGGGGTCCCCTGGTCGGAAACGACGACGCCGTGGGACTTCGGACAGGACCTGTTGCCGAACGATCTGGAGCGCATCGCACCCAGCCTCGAAGTGGGCTTCGCACACTTCCCCGCCCTGGGCGATGCGGGTATTCGCAAAGTGGTCAACGGCCCGTTCACGTTCGCACCGGACGGCAATCCCTTGATCGGGCCCGTGCGCGGCCTGCGCAACTTCTGGGTGGCATGCGGCGTCATGGCCGGTTTCAGCCAGGGCGGCGGGGTCGGCTTGGCGCTGTCGCGCTGGATGGTCGATGGCGATCCCGGCGCCGACATCTGGGGCATGGATGTTGCCCGCTACGGCGACTGGGCCACCCTCGCGTACACCAACGCCAAGGTTCGAGAGAATTACTCGCGCCGCTTCAGCATTCGCTTTCCCAATGAGGAACTGACCGCCGCCCGTCCGCTGCGCACGACGCCTATTTACGAGAAGCTTGCGGCTGAGCATGCGGTGTTCGGCGACTACTGCGGCCTCGAGCACCCCCTGTGGTTTGCGCCGAGCGCGGTGGAGGCCGTGGACCACGTGAGCTTTCGCCGCTCGAACGCTCATCCGCACGTGGCGGCGGAGTGTGCGGCGGTGCGCGACGCAGTGGGACTGCTGGAAATATCCAATTACGGAAAGTTCGAGATCCAAGGGCCGGCGGCGGCGCAGTGGCTCTCCACCCTCATGGCCAACCGCATCCCGAGCGTGGGACGGATCGCCTTAAGTCCCATGCTGAATGAGCGCGGTAAACTGATCGGCGATTTCACGCTCGGCCGCATTTCCGAGAATAAGTTCTTCCTGGTGGGTACTTACGCGGCCGAAATGTTTTACATGCGCTGGTTCGAACGGCATCTGCCGTCGGCCGGCGTGACGGTGCGGCCTTGCGCGATGCAGTACGCGGGCTTATCGGTCGCGGGGCCGAACTCGCGCGCGCTATTGCAGCAGTTGGTTCGGGAAGATCTCGCGACCGCCGCCTTCCCGTTCATGTCGTTTCGGCGCATGGAGGTGGGCATGGTCCCCGCCTATGTCGGCCGGGTCTCTTTTACCGGCGAGCTGGGCTATGAAATCTGGGTGACCACCGATTACCAGCGCGCCTTGTACGATTCGTTGATCAAGGCCGGCCGCGACCTGGGACTGCGGTGTTTCGGGGGACGCGCGCTCAACGCGATGCGCATCGAGAAGAACTTCGGTACCTGGGCGCGGGAATATCGCCCCATCTACGGCCCCTTCGAGGCGGGTCTCGGCCGCTTCGTAGACCTGAAGAAGGGCGAATTCATCGGTCGGTCGGCCGCGGCCGAGGAGAAGGACAGCGGCGGCGCGCTGCGGCTGGTGAGCTTCAAGGTCGAGGCAACGGACGCGGATGCGCTGGGCGATGAGCCTATCTGGCACGAGGGTAGGGTGGTCGGCTGTGTGACGTCGGGTGCCTTCGGCCACCGCGTCGGGTACTCGCTGGCCTTGGGCTACGTACCGGCGGTGCTGGCCGCGGCCGAGAGCGGATTCGAGATCGAAATCATCGGTGAACGGCATGCGGCGGTGCGGCTGACGGCGGCGGCGTTCGATCCCGTCGGCGCGCGGCTGCGCGCCTAGCGGGCCGGTATCGAGGGTAGCGGTAACTGACCGGCGTCGCGCCAGCCGTGCGCCAGGCATGCATAGACCTGCGTGGTTTCAGCGGCGAATTCGCACCATTCGAGACCGACTCCGGTTTCACTGCGGCGAACCACGGTTGCCGCGAGACGTCCGTTGATGGCATCGCCGGTCGGCTGCTCGGCCAGTTCCAGATACAGCAGCGACAGAAGCCGCAGATTCACGCTCGTTTCCATGAATGCCCCGGTCGAGCTGATGTCGCTCAACCGTCCCACGCCGCAGGTCGAGGGCATGGTGACGAATCGCACGGTGACGTTGGTCTGCCGGCGTTGGCCCCAGCGATGTTCCATGACTGCCTCCGATCGTTCCTTGGGTCGCTCGCATCTAGCCTCGAACGCGGTCGTGTTCGACGACACGGACCCACGTTTAGCATTCGTACCACCATCGTGTGCAACGAGCAAATTAATTTACTACTGGGCGATGCCGGGTGCCCAGAGCCGCAAGCTTGGGCACCGTTGCGTGACTAGCAACTTGGCAAGTGACGACGAGCACGGTAGGTGCCGGAAACACGCAAATGGTTGTTGCATGAACGGTGGGCAATGCCTTGGGGACGCTGATGATCGTCACTATCCATTGATCGTGGACGAGATGAGCTGATTGCGACGGGGGGGTGCCGCAGGCCCGGCGTGCAACCGAGCGGTCATGCGTTGTCCCGTGTCGCCACCGCTCGGCATTGCAAGGGCGATTCACGTTACCGATGCACGAGCCGCCGGCGACGCGCCGCCCGCCACTCTCGGCTCCCGCGGCATTGCTCCTCCTCGTCCGCGCCGAGTATCCTGCTTTCGCCTTGCCTCGTAATCCCGCCTGGCCGACCGATCCTACATGCCGGATGACTCGACAAACCGATGAACAGGACCACCGCATGAGTATTCACGACGCAGCGGTTCCGGCCCCGGTTGCTTCGAGCCCCCGGCGGGAATTGGTTCGCGGCATGGGCCTGTGGGGCGCCATTGCGGTCAATGTCGCCAACATGATCGGGACCGGTGTGTTCTTGAAGACTCGCGTGATGACCTGCAACGTAGGCAGCGCCAAGATGGTCCTGCTCGCCTGGACGGCTGCCGGTCTGTTGTCCCTCGCCGGCACGTTCTCCTATTCCGAAATCGCCGCGATGATGCCGCAGGCGGGCGGGGATTACCTCTATTTACGGCGCGCTTACGGGCGCTTGATGGGCTTTCTCTACGGATGGATGGTGTTTGCCGTGGCACGCGCCGGTTCGCAGGCGGCGCTGGCGGTCGGATTCGCGATCTTCACCAACGTCGCGCTCGGCGGCATTCTGGCGAATTGGCACGTGGACTTCGCCATGGCCGGTATGCATGCACGCATCAGCGGTTTGGTGCCGGTGACTTTGGCAGCCGTCTGGACCGTGGCCCTCATCAATTGCGCCTCGGTCACGGCCGGCGGCCGCACGGCATTGGCCGTGACCATCGCCAAGGTCGTGTTGGTGTTCGGGGTCGGGCTTGCCGCGTTCGTGTTCGCTCCCGGGAGCTGGTCCCATCTGGCCGGATCGGGATTGCAAGCGAGTTGCGAAGGGGTGGCGGCGAGCGCTCGCGGCGGCATGGCGGGCTTCGGCGCGGCCATGCTGGGGGCGCTGTGGGCGTATGACGGTTGGAACAATGTAGCCCCGCTGGCCGGTGAAATCCGCAATCCGCAGCGCAACCTGCCGCGAGCGTTCGTCGGCGGCATGCTGGTGGTCGCGGCACTGTATCTGTTCGTCAACGTGGCCTATTACTATGCTTTGACGCCGGCGGAAATCGCCAGCGTGCCGGCCAGTTCCTCCGTGGCCACCGAAGTACTGAAGCGATTTTGGGGTCCCGTGGCGGTGTCCTTGACGGCCGCCGCGTTGATGGTCTCATCCTTCGGTTCGCTGCACGCGAGCGTTCTCGCGAATTCGCGTATTCCCTTCGCGATGGCGCGTGACGGGCTGTTCTTCCGCGGCCTCGCCGAGTTGTCACCGCGGTCTCAGGTGCCGATCCGGGCCATCCTCGCCCAGGCAGCGTGGAGCAGCGTACTGGCCGTTTCCGGTACGTACGATACCCTCACCGATTCGGTGGTGTTCGTGTCGTGGGCATTCTATGGCCTCAGCATCGCATCCCTTTTCATCTTTCGGCGCACTTTGCCGCAGGCCGTCCGGCCGTATCGCGCATGGGGTTACCCCTGGGTGCCCTCGATCTTTCTCCTCGTCACCGTGGCGCTCCTGCTCAACACCTTCGTGGCCGCGCCGCGCCAAGCCCTGCAAGGCGTCGCGGTGCTGCTGACGGGTTTGCCGTTTTATGCGTGGTGGTCGCGGCGCCCGGCCGCCGCGGGACTCGGGTCATCGACCGCGGCCCGCGACGCCCACGATTGAGACGCCCACGATTGAGCAGGCGGCGGGCCACACGGGATGGCGGCTGAGGCGTGGACCCCAACTCCGGCGCCGCGACGGTGGCGGTCCGGTCCCTACGAGGGTTTGTCGTTCGGTGGCAGCCAGACCGCCGCCCGTTCGACTTGGGGCGGCGTGGTGCCGTGGCCCGGCCGCGCGACGGCGATGTAAAACATCTCCGGCTGGCTGCGGGACGCTTTGGGGACGAGCTTGATGAAGAAGCTGGTCGAGTTCTTGCCCTTGGGGATCGAGAGGGTCACTTTGCCCTGGTGCACATAGTCGATGCCGGGTTTCGCCGTTGCCGCCTCGGTCCACCACTCGAAAGGAGTGTCTCTGTCCGATCGGTTCGGGCGGTGTACGCGTATTTCCGCAAAATGCTGGCCGTAGTGAACCCGATAGTTGCGCGCGGACACCATCAGCGGATTCGCCCCCGCGGCGGCCTTCGAGCGGCCTACTTCAAGTCCGGGGTTGCTGGCGATCGGCAGCGCCGCTCCCGAAGTGGGGTGCGCCGTGGGCGCGGCCTCAGCGTGCCGGCTGGCCGGCCCCTGGGTTGCGGCGTCCGTACCCCGCAGCTCGCTCGCCGTGGCGGACGGTCCGAGTCCGCCCGTGCCTGATTGCCGGCGCGGCGCCACGCGAGCCACCGAAACCCAGACGGTCACACCCATGAGCAGTACCGCGAACAGCGCGGTGGCCCTGAAGGAGGCCGATGCCGGCGCGTCGTTCGCAGGCCCCGGTTTCAGCTCATGACTGCGCGGCAATTGCCTGACCGCTCTGCGCTCGGCGTCCATCCTATCGAGCCACGCGCCCACCGGCATCGAGCGGCCCGCTCGATGCCAGGACAAGCCCATCGCCAGTGTCTGCCATTGCCGGCGATTGAGTTGCGGCAGCCGGCACGGGACTATTCCGAGGTCGCGCGCATCCGTGGAGCATCGGCGCTGAAAGGGATGTGTTCCCGCGAGCAATTCGTACGCGATGCAGGCAAGCGCGTAGATATCGTCACGAGGGTCCGCGGACCGACCTTCCTGAAGTTCGCAGCTCGCATAGGCAGAAGCCGCCGTGGAAAGCCCATGACCCGACCCTGGTGGCGCCGCCCTGTGTTCGAAAGCCGTGCTCGGCCCGCCAAAACCCCGCAGCCGGACGTCCCCGGCGTGGGTTAGCAAGATGTTGTACGGACTCAAATTTCCGTGGATCACGTTGCGCGCATGGGCGTGTGCCAGCGCCAAACCAATCTCTCGTATGATGGCCCAGGCTTGCGGCGGGGACATCGGCCGGGGCCGCAGTCGCTGGATCACGCTGCCCAGGGTTTCTCCTTCGAGCAACTCCATGGTAAAAAAATCGGTATCGCCCTCCCGGTCCAGCTCGAACACCTTCATGATATTTTGGTGCGAAAGCCGCTGTGCGCGGTAAAACTCGCGCCTCGATTCGGAGCGGTTGTCGATTCCCTGGTGGAGGATCTTGACCGCTACGTATTGCTCGGCTTCGGGAAGATCGCAGCGGTAGCTATCCCGAGCCTTGAACACGGTGCCCCTGCGCCCGGTTTCCAGCCGCTCTACCAGCACGTACCGATTGCGCAGCACTTGCCCGGGTGCCAGCGAGGCGAAGGGGAGGGCGTCGACCGCGGCGAGGGCGCGCGCATCCGGCACGCCGCGGCGGGTTTCTAGTGCAACCAACGGGTCCGCGGGTGTGCTCTTCGACTCGAAGCCGGGCTGAGAGGTGCGGCGAAAGGGGACCGGCGTGTCATTCATAGGCGACCATAGGGCGACTGTTTCCCAGGCTAGGCCATCCCGGCCGCGCGCTCCTTCTCTTTTCTGGCCGTACTATGGACGCTGCGCGCGCCTTTGTATGTCAGACAGCGCCGCATGTTTGACGTGTCGATGCTTGTCGAGCCCCGGGCGCCGGGGGGTAGGACCCGCCCTACGGTCGCTCAGCCGGGACCCCGACTGCCCGAGGCTCGGCTGTCTGCCTACACTCCGGGGCGTGTAAGGGTTCGATTGGAACCGTGGGTGTCGAAATGCGCGTGACGACTGGAGACTGAAAAATGTCGATAAGCACAATACTCCTGATAGTCTTGGTTCTTCTATTGGTGGGCGCGCTTCCGGCTTGGCCGTACAGCAGCGGCTGGGGTTACTATCCGAGCGGTGGGCTGGGCTTGGTTCTGATCATCCTGCTGGTACTCGTGGTTACCGGACGTCTTTGAATCGGCGGCCGCAACCCGAACTTAATCGGTGGGCGCCGTGCGCGACGCGTTTTGGCGGCGTAGGGCGTAGCTCAGCGGCGTAGGGCGTAGCTCAGCGAGTCTGCGGGCTTTCCCTCAAGCGACGTCCGCGTGCCTCAGTGCGCAGGGGGCCGCTTGAGCAGGTCCGCGCGGTCGATCGATCGCACATTCACCCGCAGGGACGTGCCGCCGCGCACGATCGTCAAGGCCACGCCGACGCCCGCGGGGCCCACGGACCATAATCGGCGGTAAAAATCGGCCAGCGAGGTGACATCTCGATCGTCTATGTGGCTGATGATATCGCCTTCGCGAATGTCCGCCAGCCGCGCGGGACCGCCCTCCGCCACACCGGTGACATAGATCCGGCCCGCCACCTCCACGCCGTACACGCCGAGCCAGGGTCGAGGTGGCCGGTTCGCGCGGCCCCGAGTCACCAAGTCATCCAATAGGGGTTTGAGCAAGTCGATGGGAACGAACAGGTTGGCATCGGTATCCTGACCGGCCACCCTCTCGCGGACCAGCAGCGAGCCCACCCCCACCAACGAGCCGCCCTCATCGATCAATGCGGCGCCGGACCAGTGAGGATGCGCGGGTGCCGTGAAAATGGCTCCCTCCAACAGGTATTCCCAGGCTCCGGCGAATTCACGGCGCGCAACGACTTGCACCGGCTGCTGCTCGGGTTCGGCATGGCTCGCCACAAGCGCGGTGTCTCCCGTCCGCAAAGCTGCCGACGAGCCTATCGGCAACGGGCAGACATCGGGCTTTTCCAATGGCAGTACCAGGCCGAACCCGGTTACCTGGTCGTGAGCCAGCGCATGGCCGGGCAATTCCTGGCCGTCGGCCAACGTCAACCAAACGTCCGTGGCTTCGGTGATGAGGTAGCCGACCGTCAAAATCAACCCGTTCGAATTGATGACGACGCCGTTGCCGATGCGCTCCGACCCCAAGATGGCCGCGGTGAAGGCGCTCTCCGGTACCACCGCGCGCAGCTTGACGATTGATCGGCTCAGCTCGAGATTCTCGACAGACATGGCGCGACGGTAGCGTGAAGTTGACTGGGTGTCACGCGGCTCTTCGGGCCTGACCGAGGGCCTAACAAGAAATTGAGCACCGCTCGAGGGTTTCCGGAGAACACGGCGCGCGCCGGAGCGTCGGTCGGATCCGATCACGAGGCCGTGGGGACGGCGGCGAGGAGGGATTCCAACACCTTGCTGTCCATGGGCTTGGTGAGATGATGGTCGAATCCGGCGCTGCGCGCCATGCGCTTATTGACGTCCTGGCCCCATCCGGTGATGGCGATGAGCGTGAGAGCCGATCCCCACGATTCGCGCCGTATGTGGGCCGCCACCTCGTAGCCATCCATGCCCGGCATGCCGATGTCGAGCAGCGCGACGTCGGGCAGCTTTGCCGCGGCGAGCGCCAAGGCGCTGACGCCGTCGTGCGCGAGCAGCACGTCATGTCCGGAAAGCTCCAGCAGCAGGCCTAGACTTTCCGCGCTGTCGCGATTGTCATCCGCGATCAGCACCCGCAACGGCCGCGCTCGCGAGGGCGCGGGTTCGGCGCCGCCGGCCGTTACCGCCGGCGCGGCCGCCTCGATCCATGCATCCGGAAAAGATACCAGGAATTCGCTGCCCTGTTCCAGCCCGTTGCTGCGCGCTTCGATTCTTCCGCCGTGTAATTCGACCAGCCCCTTGGCGAGCGCCAAGCCGATGCCCAGTCCTCCCTCGGCATGGCCTTTGCCGGGCGCTACTTGGGAAAACATCTCGAATATGCCGCTCAGCATCTCCGGGGCGATGCCGATCCCGGTATCGCGAACGCGGATGACGATGGTTCGCGCTTCGATGCGCGATTCGAGGACGATGCGTCCCTCCGGGTCGGTATATTTCGCCGCGTTGGTCAACAGGTTGGTCACCACCTGGGTGAGGCGCAGCGGGTCCACCTCCAGCCGAATGCGCTCGTCGGGCCATTCGACGCTGAGCGCGTGCCGCTTGGCATCGATAGCGGGGCGCGCGGTTTCGACCGCAGCCTCGAAAATCTCCTTCAGACTCACGATTTCCTTTTTCAGCGTGAGGGCGCCGCGAGTGATGCGCGAGACGTCGAGGAGGTCATCGAGCAGCGAGGCCATCTGGCGTACCTGCCGAGAGATGATCAGCCGAGCGCGCTGGGACTCAGGCTCCGTGAGCGTCGAGGATTCCAGCAGTCGCGCCGCATTGCGAATCGGCGCCAGCGGGTTGCGCAATTCATGCGACAGCGTGGCGAGAAAAACATCCTTGCGCCGATCGGCTTCGCGCGACGCCGCCTCGCTCGCCATGAGCGCCCTGCTCGCCGCCCGCTGCACCGTCGCGTCGCGGAACACCAGCACGACGCCGACCAGCGTGCCGTCGGTGTCATGGATGGGCGCGGCCGAATCCTCGATGGGGCGCTCGTCCGCGTCGCGACTGATGAGCAGCGCCCGATCGGTCAGACCGACCGTTTTGCGTTCCGCGGCCACGCGCTCGACCGGGCTGCGCAAGGGCACGCGAGTTTGCTCGTCGATGATTTGAAATACATGATGGAGCGGTCTTCCATGCGCCTCTCGATGCGTCCAGCCGGTGAGCTGTTCGGCAACCGGATTCATCAGCCGAACAGCGCCTTCGGCATCGGTCGCGATCACGGCATCGCCGATGCTGCGCAGGGTCGTCGCCAGATCGTTCTGCACGTGTTGCAGCCGTGCGCTGTGCCGCATGCTGACGTACGCCACCAGCACGAGCAGGACTACCGCCAGGCCCGTGGTGGCGAGGATGGCAAAGGCCACCGAATCGCGAGCCGCGGCGCTGATGCGCCGGTGCAGGTCGAAGATCCTCTTCTCTTCGTCCTGCATCTTGGCGACGAGGGCACGGCACCTCACGAGGGCAGCGATGTTCTCGGCACGCGCTGCCAGCGAGGCACTACCACCGGTGCGCGCCATATCGATGAGGGTCTGGGTGGTCCGCACCCGGTGCTCGATGGCGGCCCTGAGGTCGGCCTCGTTCGCCAGCACCGTCGGATCGGCGCGCAGGACCCGATGCAGCGCGTCCAGTTCCGCGGACAGTTGCGCCACCGCGCGCTGCGAGTCTTGGAGCAATTGCTCGTCACGCGTGGCTTCAAAGCGGCGCACGTCGCCACCCATATCGGCCAGCAGTTGCAAAACGTGCGCAAGCTGATAGCGAACCATTTGAGTGTGAATCACCCACTCGGTGCCCTGGTTGAGCGTGGCCAGGCTGCGTGAGCCGAATACGCCGAGCGTCACCACGGCGACGGCCGACAGCGACACGAGAATGATGATCCGGTTGAAGAAGAAACGCCCGGTCGTGCCGGGAAAAGTTGCTACGGACAGCCAGCGGCTTTCGCGTTTCACCCGCCGATGATAACAGGCCGGCCGGGCCATGAGCATCGCGAGGAGCGCCGTCAGCCGATGCCTACCGCACATCGCGAACTTCGCTTCTAGGCGCGCCGCGGGGGCCTCGCTAGGTTGCGACTCAATGCCAGATGATAGTTGCATGGCCCGGGGTCGACCGGAGGATTCTGAGAGGCGCGCAACGCATCCCGCCCGGCGCAAGCCGCAGCCGTAGCCGTGTGGCACTCGCTCGCCAACTCCGGACGGAGCGTGCGCCGGCGGCGCTTGGACGATGTCCTCGAGATCGTCACCCTGTCGGTAACCGGCTTTTTCGAGCACAACGCCGCGAGCATGGGCGCCGCTCTGGCTTTCTACACGTTGTTTTCCGTGGCGCCCATTCTCATCATCGCCGTGGCCATCGCCGGCTACGTGTTCGGGACGGCGACGGCCCAGAGCGAAGTACTATTGCAGCTCCAGGCGCTCATCGGTGATGCGGGCGCCGCCGCCATCCGCGAGCTGCTGGCGAGCGCTCACTACAGCGACAAGAAGGGCTTTGCCGCCGCCGTCGGGATCATTACCCTGGTGGTGGGCGCGACCAGCGTATTCGGTGAGCTGCAGACCGCGCTGGAACGCATCTGGCAGACCTCGCCGCCACCCAAGGAGCGCGGCTGGTGGCATCTCATCCGCGGGCGGGTGTCATCGATCGGTATGGTGCTCGGCGTGGGGTTCTTGCTGCTGGTGTCGCTGGTGGTGAGCGCAGCTCTGGCGGCATTCGGCGGCTGGCTGGGTGCCTTCGTGCCGCGGCTGGAAATTTTGCTGCCGTTGGTGGATCTGTCCTTCAGCTTCTGTATGACGGTATTGCTGTTCGCGCTGATCTACCGGTACATCCCGCGCGAATCGGTCCCGTGGGGTGACGTATGGGTAGGGGCCACCGTGACCGCGTTGCTGTTCACCGTCGGCAAAATGCTCATCGGCATCTACCTTGGCAAGAGTTCGTTCAGCTCGGCTTACGGCGCGGCCGGCTCGTTCATCGTGCTGCTGCTGTGGATCTACTATTCGGCACAGATTTTTCTGCTGGGCGCGGAATTCACCCGGGTCTATGCCTATCGCCAGGGCTCTCGCTCGCACCGCCTGTCCTGAGAAATCGTGGCCACGCCGCCAGCGAGCGAGTTGCGCCAAGCGCGGGCCGGCCGCGCGCGGCAAGGGACACGCTCGATTAACTACGTTACAAACGTGTAATTAATTACATTAAAAAATGTGTATAAGTAGTTAAAATTAATATATAAAATTATGACATGAGAAATGACATGAAGTTGGCCACCGCTGGGTGGCGTGTACTGCGCTGCACACCGCGACGCCCACCGTGGCGTACGCTCGGAGACACCGTGCCATTACCCATGAAGACTACGCATTGATCGGCGATTGCCACACCGCGACGCCCACCGCGGCGTACGCTCGGAGATACCGTGCCATTACCCATTGAAGACTACGCATTGATCGGCGATTGCCACACCGCGGCGCTGGTGGGCAAGGACGGGTCGATCGATTGGCTGTGCTTCCCGCGCTTCGATTCAGGCGCCTGCTTTGCGGCATTGCTGGGCGGCCCGGAGCATGGCCGCTGGCTCATTGCGCCCACCGCGCCCGTCCGTGCGGTGTCGCGCTGCTACCGCGACGAAACGCTGGTGCTGCAGACCGAGTTCGAGACCGACGAGGGACGCGTACGTTTGATCGACTTCATGCCGCTTTCCGACGAGCGTTGGGATGTGGCGCGGATCATCGAGGGGGTGAGTGGTCGTGTCACGCTGCGCATGGAACTCATCGTGCGCTTCGATTATGGGTCCATCGTGCCGTGGGTACGCCGTGCCGAGGACGTGTTATTGATGACCGCGGGGCCCGATACCTTGGAACTCACCGGATCGGTGGACGTCGCCGGCGAGAATATGAAAACCGTGGCGCAATTCAGCGTGGGCGCCGGGCAGCGCGAATCCTTCGTCCTCAATTACCGCCCTTCGCACCACGCCACCCGGGCGCCGCGCGACGCGGAACATGCCTTGGAGGAGACGCAGCGCCGCTGGCACGAGTGGTCCGGCCTGTGCAAGAGCGGCGGCCGCTTTCGTGGCGTCGTGATGCGTTCGCTGATCACCTTGAAGGCGCTCACCTTCAAGCCCACGGGCGGCATCGTGGCCGCTCCCACCACCTCCCTGCCGGAGCAGCCGGGTGGGGTGCGGAACTGGGACTATCGGTACTGTTGGCTGCGCGATGCCACGTTCACCTTGAATGCACTGCTGCAGACCGGCTACGTCAAGGAGGCTACCGACTGGCGCGAATGGCTGTTGCGTGCGGTGGCCGGCTCGCCCAAGGATCTTCAGATCCTCTATGGCGTCAATGGCGTTCGCCGTCTCGACGAAATCGAGCTGCCCTGGCTGCCGGGCTACCAGGGAGCGGCGCCGGTGCGCATCGGTAACGCGGCCTCCAGGCAGTTTCAGCTGGATGTCTATGGCGAAGTCATGGATACCCTGCACCTCGCACGGGTGAGCGGCCTGCCTCCCGAGCCGGCCGCCTGGGCTTTCCAGCTGAAACTGCTGGAATTCCTCGAGTCCGCTTGGGAACGGCCGGACGAAGGTATCTGGGAAATACGCGGCCCGCGCCTGCATTTTACTCATTCGAAAATGATGGCTTGGGTGGCATTCGACCGCGGCATCAAGGACGCCGAACGGGATGCACTGGATGCTCCGCTCGAGCGCTGGCGGCGAACGCGCGCGGCAATCCACGCCGAGGTCTGCAGCAAGGGCTTCGACCGCGCACGCAATGCCTTCGTGCAGTCCTATGAGTCGACGCACCTCGACGCAAGCCTCTTGTTGATGCCGCAGGTGGGCTTCCTACCCCCCGATGACCCGCGTGTGCTCGGCACCATTGCCGCCATCGAACGCGACCTGCTGCTCGGCGGCTTGGTGTTGCGCTATTCGACCGCGACCGGGATCGATGCCTTGCCGTCGGGCGAAGGCGCTTTTCTGCCGTGTTCCTTCTGGTTGGCCGATGCCTATCTGCTCACCGGACGTCGCGCCGACGGTGAGGCGATGCTGGAGCGCCTCCTCGGCCTGTGCAACGATGTGGGCCTGATGGCCGAAGAATATGACCCGCGCGCGCGCCGCATGCTCGGCAATTTCCCGCAAGCGCTCACCCACATGGCCTTGGTCAATACGGCCCGGCTGGCGGCGCTGCCGGTGCACGCCCTGGCGAGCGCGAGCGAGCGCGGCGAACGGCCCGCGGCCGCGGCGGCGACGTGACGGAGGTGCTGGATTTGGGTCCGAAGGATGGCGCACGACACGTGGGCGTCGCGGCCAAGGCAGTGGCGCTCGCGGGTTCCCGATGCGGCCCGGAAGGTGCCCGCAGTGGCTGCCATCGCAAAAAACGGTGTTGCGAAACCAAAAAGGCGGTACGGGGCGGCAACAAGCCGCAGGCCTCACCCGAAGTAGCGAACCCGGCCGGGGCCCTGCGCGCGGCAGCGGGGCGCGAGACGGCGCGCGGCGGCGAACCGTTTCGTAACGCACCGCCTAACCATTAATATTTATTTATGGGACGCCCCTCGCCAAAAGCGGGAAAATACCCGTTCGTTCACCGAAAGGACATTCACAATGCATAACAAGATCACACGTCGATCCATGGTCAAGAGCGCGCTGATCGCCGGCGCGCTGGTGCCCACCTTCGGAGTTATGGGCAGGGCCGGTGCCGCCGCCTTGCCCCCTGTCGACCCCAACGATCCGACGGCCAAGGCGCTCGGCTATACCACCGAGGCGAGCAAGGTAGACCCGAGCGCCAATCCCACCTTCAAGCCCAACCAAAAATGCAGCAGTTGCGCGCAGTACCAGGGCAAGGCAACCGATCCCAGCGCACCGTGTACGATTTTCGCAGGCCACAGCGTTCCGGCCAAGGCATGGTGCAAGGTATGGGCACAAAAACCCGCCTAGTTTGACGCTCGACTGCGGGCCCGGGCGCAGCAGCTCGGGCGCTGCGGTGCGCCTGAATCGAAGGGGACTCGTATGGTCGGTCAATCGGGAATCGCGGTCAGAAGCATCGTGCGCGCCGCTCCGGACAGCGTGGCGGAACTTGCGAAATACGGTGTCGCGACGATTCACGAGGCGATGGGTCGGGTAGGGCTGATGGCCGGCTACCTGCGGCCGATCTATCCGGGAGCCAAAGCCTGCGGCACCGCCGTCACGATTTTCGCGCACCCCGGCGATAACTGGATGTTGCATGTCGCCGCGGAACTGTTGCAGAAAGGCGATATCGCCGTGCTCGGCACGTCCTCGGACAACACCGACGGCATGTTCGGCGATCTACTCGCCACCTCCTTTCGCGCCCGAGGCGCCGCCGGTCTGGTGAGTGATGCGGGCTGCCGCGACACCGCGCAGTTGCGCGACATGGAATTTCCCGTCTGGGCGAAAGCCATTCATGCCAAGGGCACGGTGAAGGCCACCGTGGGTTCGGTCAACACGCCGCTCATCTGCGCCGGTGCGTTGGTGCATCCCGGCGATGTCATCGTCGCGGACGACGACGGCGTGGTGGTCGTGCCGAGAGCGCGTGCCGCCGAGGTGGCCGCCGCCGCGGCCGCGCGCGAGGCCAAGGAAGCCGTTAACCGCCAACGTTTGGCGGCGGGCGAGTTGGGCCTCGACATCTACGGCATGCGCGATGGCTTGGCGGCGGCGGGACTGACATATGTCGCCGACGAAGCGGCCTGCGAAGCGGCCTTGGCCCCATCGCGCAAGCGCTGAGCCTGTCGGCGCTCCTGGCTGCGCGCTCGACCCATCGGCGGTGAGGAGCAGCGACCCGCCCCTTCACCGTCCGAACATCGCCGCGCGTCTCACGTCTGCGGCGTTGCGCGGCTTGTCCGTAGAGCCTACCACGGCCAGCGCCGTGCGCCTTGCATCCGCTCCCTCGCACTATCGAATGGCGGGGCCAAGTTCGACCGCGTCGCACGGATACGTCCCTGCCGACGCGGCTCACGCAGAATACCCAGACAGGCTCCTATATACTGCCGCGCTTCTTTGGCGGCGGGTCGTGTTCATGTTGTTCAAGAATCTGGTCTTCCATCGTCTGCCTGCGAATTGGGCCATGTCAGCCGCCGATCTGGAGGAGCACCTCGGCCGTCGCAGCTTGAGGCCTTGCGGTCCGTTCGACATGTCAAGCCGCGGATGGGTCGCGGTTACGCGCGGCGGACGGCTCGTTCATACCGTCAATCAACAGCACATGATCGCACTCGGTGTCGATGAGAAGTTGCTGCCGGGATCCATCGTGCGCCAGGTCGCGGAGGAGCGCGCCGCCGTTCAGGCCGAGGAACAGGGCTTCCCGGTCGGGCGTAAACAGATGCGCGACCTGCGCGCGCGGGTGGCCGATGAGCTGCGCGCGCGGGCGCTCACGCGGCGCCGCGTGACGCGCGCGTGGCTCGATCCGCGCGGGGGATGGTTTGCGGTCGACGCGTCCGGCATCCCGCGTGCCGAGATGGTGGTCGAAACGCTGAGCGACACGCTCGGAAGCTTCGCGCCGAAGGCGGTCGAAACCGAGCGCTCACCGCATGCCGCGATGGCCTCGTGGCTGGCGCGCGGTGAAGCGCCGGCGCGCTTCTCGATCGATGACGATTTGGAACTGCAGAGCGCGGACAAATTGCGGGCCATCGTTCGCTATACGCGTCATCCGCTCGATGGCAGGGAAATTCGCGGCCATCTTGCCGCCGGTAAATATCCGACTCGACTCGGATTGACCTGGAACGATCGCGTCTCGTTCGTGCTCACGGACAAGCTTCAGGTGAAACGGCTCGAATTTCTCGAGATGGGCAAGGATGGCGATGCCGGCGATGAGGTGGACCCGGCCGAGCAATTCGACATCGACTTCGCGGTGATGGGTGGCGAACTCGCCAATCTGCTCGAGGATCTCACGGCGGTGCTCGGCGGCGGCGCAGGCAGCGGTGCCGCCGGCAGCGACAGCCCCGCCCATAATACGGAACGGCCGGCTCGCACCATGGTCGCTTGAGGACGGGCGCCGGTGCCGCGGGCAGCAGCAGCCCGGTCCCACACCCAGTGGCTCGCCAGCATGGTCGCGCGAGTCGCGGGCACGCGCCGTCCAACAAGCGAGAGCGCACAGAGCGCGGTGCAGCAGAGCCGCTGTCGTAGCGAGATCCGCGAGAGGGGCGCTTGGTCACGGTTTTCGCGCGCTGTTCGGCCGTATTCTGCGGCCGATGTGCCAGCGCTTTTCCTTGCCCGACCAACTCGCTGCCGAACGGGAGTTCCTGCCGGTCACGACGTGGTGGACGTTTGCCCCCCGATTCAACGCGCTGCCGGGCCAGTACGTGCCGGCGATCCGCCTGTACGCGCAGCGCACCGAGGGCGTCATGCTGCACTGGGGTTTGATCCCCGCGCGGATCGAGGGCCAGCCCACGCGGCGCCCCGAGCCCGCCGTGCACAGCCAGCGCATCGAGGACTCGCCGGTGTACCGGATGCCATGGCTCGGCAGCCAGCGCTGCATTGTGCCGGTCGCGGGCTTCTACGCCTGGCAGCTCACCGCGCAAAAATATCGGCAGCCGTTCTTCGTGCGCTTGACCGATCGAGCGGTATTCGGCGTTGCCGCTCTGTGGGATCGCTGGGTGAGCGAGGACGATGACGTCATCGAGAGCTGTTCGGTAATCTGCGTGCCGGCGAACGAACTCGTGTCGCAGATCTCCGGCTCCACCGGCGCAATGCCGGCCATCTTACGGCGCAAGCAATACGAACTCTGGCTGCAAGGTACCCCGGTCGAGGCGAGAACGGCATTGCAATCCTACGAGGCCGGCCGGATGCACGCCTACCCGGTGAGCCCGCGAGTGACGTCGGCCGTCGACTGAGCCCGGCAAGCGGCTGCAGGGAAAAGCACGCCATGCGGCCATGCCGCGGAGACGGGAGGCTCAAGCGGAATGAGGCGGGTTCCCCCGCGCCAATCGAGGGCTCGATCGGGACGCTATCGTGGGATCTCGACAGCAGTGGCGGCATCGGCGTGGTGCAGCCTCGCATCCGAATTTTGGGGCGGTGTCCTTTGGGGAGCGGCAACTGGTAAAGTACGGTTTTGCCCAGAGTGTGCCATGAACGCGCTTTCCGAAGCGGCTCCCACCCTCGCTCCCAGCGTGGCGGCCCGCGCCCTGATCGAGCGTCTCGTCGAGTTCGAGACCGTCTCGCGCGATTCGAATTTAGGACTCATCGAATGGGTCCGCGATCTTCTCGTCAAACAAGGCGCGAAGGTTCGGCTCACCCACGACGCCACGGGCAACAAGGCCAATCTGTTCGCGACGCTCGGGGATTGCGCGAAACCCGGTTTGATTCTTTCCGGCCACACGGACGTGGTGCCCGTCGATGGCCAGAACTGGGACACCAATCCGTTCAAGCTCACCGAGCGGGATGGCAAGCTGTTCGCGCGCGGCTCCGCCGACATGAAGGGCTTCATCGGCATCGCCCTGGCACAAGCGCCGAAATTCATCGCCGCGCTCAATAGCAATCGTCTGGATGCCCCCTTGCATTACGCCCTGAGCTACGACGAAGAGGTGGGCTGTCTGGGGGTGCGCGGTTTGATCCGCGATTTGCAGGACAACGGCATCCGCGCCGCCGGCTGCGTGGTCGGCGAGCCGACGTCCATGCAGCCCATCATTGCGCACAAAGGGATGCACCGGTTCCGTTGCTCGGTACGCGGGCGCGAGGCGCACTCCAGTTATGTCACCCACGGGGTCAACGCCATCGAGTACGCGGCGCGGCTGGTCGTGTACATCCGTCATATCGCCGACCGCCTCGCGCAAATCGAAACGCGGGACTATGGATTTACCGTGCCGTACTCGACCCTATCGACCGGACTCATCCGCGGCGGCATCGCCGCCAACGTGATACCCAAGGACTGCGAGTTCCAATTCGACATGCGGACGCTGCCGCAGGCATCGCCCGATGCACTTCATCGAGAGATTCGCAGCCACGCCGAAGCGCTGGCGCGTGAAATGCAGGCCATCGACCCGGAATCCGGCATCGATCTGGTATGCGCCAGTCAAACGGTGGGCCTCGCGGCGTCGGAAACGGATGCCATCGTCCGCTGGGCCATGCGCCTTTCGAACCATTCGAGCGTGGGCAAGGTGTCGTACGGCACCGAGGCCGGGCTGTTCCAGAAAATGGGCGTGCCGACGGTGATCTGCGGTCCCGGCGATATCGCCGAAGCGCATCGCCCCAACGAATTCGTGGCACTCGCGCAATTGGCGCAATGTGAGACCTTCATGGACCGGATCCTCGAGACCGGCTACGCCGCGGCGTGAGCGCGGATGCCGCGCAAACCGGCGCCTCGAGCGGCGGTGCCGATGCCGCCGGCGTGACTTTGGTCAAGGGCGCCTGCCCGCACGACTGCCCGGATACCTGCGCACTCGATGTGCACGTGCGGGACGGCGTCGCGTTCAAGGTCACCGGCTCCGCTGAGCATGCTCCCACGGCGGGTGTTCTGTGCACCAAGGTGGCGCGGTATGCGGAGCGCACCTATCACCCCGACCGGCTGCTGCATCCACTGCGCCGAGTGGGCAGAAAGGGCGAGGGGCGTTTCGAGCGCATCGGCTGGGATGAGGCGATCGGGTGTATCGCCGAGAAGCTCATGCCCATTGCCGCGCAGGATGCGCAGCAGATCGTGCCCTACAGCTACGCCGGAACCATGGGACTGGTCCAAGGCGAATCGATGGCCCAGCGGTTCTTTCACAAGCTCGGCGCAAGCTTGCTGGACCGGACGATCTGCGCATCGGCGGGCTCCGCCGGCCATGAACTCACGCTGGGCTCGAAGATCGGCATGGACATGGAGCTCGCCGATGAGGCCAAGCTCATCGTCTTCTGGGGTTCGAACGCCATCACCTCCAGCGTGCACTTCTGGGCGCGCGCGCAGCAAGCCAAACGCCGTGGCGCAACGCTCGTGGCCATCGATCCGTACCGATCCCTCACCGCCGAGAAATGCCAGATCCACATCGCACCGCTGCCGGGGACCGATGCCGCGTTGGCGCTCGGCCTCATGCACGTGCTCATTCGCGATCAACTCATCGATGCCGACTATGTGCGGCGGCATACGTTGGGCTTCGAGGAATTGCGCGGCCGCGCCGCTCAGTATCCTCCGGCACGCGTGGCCGCCATTTGCGGCATCACGGCGCAAGAAATCGAAACGCTGGCGCGCCTCTACGGCACCGTGCGGCCCTCGTTGATCCGCGCCAATTACGGGATGCAACGGGTACGCGGTGGCGGCATGGCCATACGCAATGTGGCGTGCCTCCCGGCGCTGGTCGGCGCCTTCCGCGATGCGGCCGGCGGCATCATGCTGTCGACCAGCGGCAGCTTCTCGGTGGATCAGGCGGCGCTGTCGCGGCCCGACCTTCTCGGGCAGCGTCGGCCGCGGACCATCAACATGTCGACCATCGGCCACGCGCTGCTCGATGAGACCGCACCCATCCGCGCGGTGATCGTTTACAACTCCAATCCGGTGGCGGTGGCACCGGATTCCGCACGGGTTGCGCGAGGCTTCGCGCGCGAGGATTTGTTCACCGTGGTCCTGGAACATTTCCAGACGGACACGGCGGACATGGCCGATATCGTGCTGCCGGCCACCACCCAGCTCGAACATATGGATGTGGTTGCGCCTTATGGTCACTACTACCTGGTGGCGAACAACCCGGCCATAGAGCCGCTGGGCGAGGCCAAGCCGAACACCGAGATATTTCGGCTGATGGCGAAGGCCATGGGATTCACGGATGCCTGTTTCGGCGATTCGGACGCGGCCATTGCGCAAGCTGCGGTCGCTCGCGATTGGGATTTGGACGCCGTTCTGCGGCGAGGTTGGAAGCGCATCGGGCCGCCGAAGGGGGCGGCGCGGTTCGCGAACGGCGGTTTCGACACGCCTTCGGGGAAGGTGGAGTTCTTCTCGGCGAGGGCGCGGGCCGTGGGGATGGATGCGCTGCCCGATTACATCGCTCCGCACGAGGACACGCGCAGCGAACTCGCGCGGCGTTACCCCCTGGCGATGATATCGCCGCCGGCGCGTAACTTCCTCAACAGCACGTTCGTCAATGTCGCAAGCCTGCGGGCGATCGAGGGCGAACCCTGGCTCGATCTGCATCCGGATGACGCCGGGCCCCGCGGCATCCACGATGGCAGCTACGTCAACGTGTTCAACGACCGCGGCAGCCTGCGGTTACGGGCCCGCGTCACCGAGCGGGCGCGGCCCGGTGTGGTGGTGGCGCTGTCCCTATGGTGGAAGAAGCTGAGCACGGACGGCAAGAACGCCAACGAGTTGACGAGCAGCGACACGCTCACCGACATGGGGCGAGGGCCGACGTTTTACGACTGTCTGGTCGAGGTGGCAGCGCTGTGAGCGAGGTGGAAGCGGCCGTGCAGGGCGTGCTGTCGCACGTGAAGCCCGACAGCTTCATCGGCGCCATCGCCTACCTCATCATTTTCGTCGTTGCGGCGCGGCTGCTGTCGCGGGCTCTACGCGCGGCGGTTCACGGGGCGATGACCCGTCAGGGGCATATCGATCGCACCACCATCAGCTTCCTGCAACAGATGGGCAGCGCCATGATATGGGTCAGCATGCTCATTCTTTATGCACACCTGGTACCGGTGTTGCGCTCCATGGGTACGGCTTTGCTGGCCGGGGCCAGCGTGGCGTCCGTGGTCATCGGTCTCGCCGCGCAGAGTACGCTCGGCAATTTGATCGCCGGCATCTCGATCACCATCTATAAACCGTTCCGCCTGGGCGATACGCTGCAGGTTGCCGCACCCACCGGAACCGAGGTCGGCGTCGTCGAACTGATTTCCCTGGGATACACCACGCTGCGCGCACCGGACGGACACATGGTCGTATTGCCCAACAGCGTTGCGGCCAGCCAGGTCGTCATCAATCTCAACACGACGTTCGCGCCCGCGCCGATTGTCGTCACGATCCGCCTGGGCCGAGAGGCCGATGTGCAAGCCGCGCAGCGGCTGGCGCTCGAGGTGGCGAAGGAAAATGCCGCGGAAAAAGCGGTTGGCGGATGTTACTTGACCAAGCTGGATGCCGCCGGCGCGACCCTGGAGCTGCGCCTGTCGGCGCCGGACGCGGCCGGCCGCGATGCGCTGCGCTCGGCCATACTGGTGAAGCTGGCGCAACGTTTCGCCGCGGCCGACATCGGCGCGAGCGGTGAGCGAGCGCCCGCCTTATCCTGAGGCCAGGGCGTCCGGCGCACATCCAAGCTCTCACGCTCCGCCGAGCACCAATTTATGCGCAATCGCGGCAATCGGCAGGCCCTGGCGGATATGTTCGGCATCCCTTGCGCGTCTCGCCGCGCACCCGAAAGAGCTATGTCAGGGGGCGGCCGCCCTTGTACCGATCCGCCCAGCGATTGGAGGTCCGCATGAAGCGAGACAGCAGCAACGCAGCCGCTCCGCAAACGGCCCCCGGGCCAAAACCGGCCGAGACGATCGTGGCGGCCGCATGACCGAACAGCTGGCCGCGATCCTGGTCTCTCAAGAGAATCGTTAGTGCGAACAGGGCGAACGCCGCTGCGGCCCCGAGAAGCCCTCCGGAAATGGCGGCCAGTGCCCAGGGGCGGGATTTGCGGAAGAACAGCAGCCCGATGCTTCCGGCTATGAGCAGCAAGCCGAACAAGGCTGCGACAATGAGGAGAAACATCAATATAGCCCACATGATTGGATCGCCCCCCATGTCCGTGCCCGTTCCCAAAGTATGGACTAAATGCACGGGGCAGTCGAAGCTAAATGCAAATCCTCGGCTTCACGGCGAGGTACCCCCAGGGGGCCCGACTCGCGTCCCGCACGGTCGGGGCCGGAGCGGTTTCTGGCGTACCGGATTGAGCCTATGATGGGCATCTCAGTGGTCCGGGATCCTGTATGAGCATCGATACGCAGCGCAAACCCTTCGCCCTGATTCGCGAATTCCATCTCGCCGATTGGTTTACGCTGGGTAACGCCATCGGCGGCACGGCCGCGCTGTTTTCGACCCTCACCTACGTGCAGACGGTGCAGGTGAGGCACCTCTATTTTGCGGGCGCGCTGGTGTTGGCCGCCCTGGTGTTCGATGTGCTCGATGGACGCATCGCCAGATGGCGGCGCAAGAGTTCGGCCATGGGCCGCGAATTGGACTCGCTGGCCGATGTCATCTCGTTTGGCATCGCGCCGGCGATGATCGGCTATGCCTGCGGCATGCAGGGCTTGTACGATCGGATCGTGCTCGCTTACTTCGTGGCTTGCGGCGTCTCGCGTCTCGCACGCTACAATGTGACCGCCGAGGAGATGTCGGCCGGATCGGGCAAGGTCGAATATTTTCAAGGAACACCCATACCGACTTCTTTCGTCGTGGTCTGTCTCCTGACCATCGCAGCCTACCTCGGCGCGATCGATGAGCGGTTATGGTTCGGCAGGATGTTGATCGCCGGCCACGTGTTCCACCCGCTGGTGCTGATCTTCGGCCTGTCCGGTTCGCTGATGATCAGCCGGTTCCGCATCCCCAAGCCGTGAGCGGACCACCCCGGCACGGCGAGGCGGATGCCATGGCGACCAACGATGCCAGGGCGTGGGTGGTACAGCCCGATGCCGGTGCGCTGCGGGCGGTGCCGTCGGCGCCGCGCCTCAGCACGGCCTCCTGCGAGCCGCTGCGCGAGATTGCCGCCCTCGATGAGCAGGGCGAGCGCCGCTTGCTGCAGGTGCCCGTCGAACGGCCGCTCACGCTATGCATCGAGGGTCGTGAACTCGTCACGTTGATGACTCTGGGGGCTGCCCCCGAACTGCTGGTCCTCGGCTATCTGCTCGATCAACGGCTCATCGCGGATGTGACCGCGATCGAGTCCGTTACGGTGGATTGGGCCGTGGGTACGGCCGCGGTGACGATGCGCTCCGCCTTGCGCGGCGCCGGCGCGGGGCACACGGCCTCGCGGCGGGGCGACGTCGCAGGCATGGCGTGCGCGCTCGGGACGGCATTCGGCGATGTCATGCGGCAGGGCGATGCGGCGAGCCTGGCCGAATCCGCCGCGGCGCGCATTTCGCGGGACATGCTGTTCGATGTGCTCGAGACCATGCGCCGATACGATGCCATTCATCGCGCCGCGGGGTCGGTGCACAGCTGCGCGTTGTTCCGCGGGGCACGCCTGTGGGCGAGTATCGAGGATGTGAGCCGGCACAACGGCATGGACACCATCGCGGGTTGGATGGCGCTGCACGGCATCCGCGGCGGCGACAAGATTCTCTTCACGACCGGCCGGCTGACCGGCGAGATGGTCATGAAAGCGGCGCACAACGGCATTCCCATCATGGTGTCACGCAACGGCGTGACCGCCATGGGCCACGACCTTGCTGCGAAGCTGGGCATGACTCTGTTCGGCCGCGCCGCGAATCGCCGTTTCACCTGCTACGTCGGCGCGGAACGGTTCGATGCCGGTCCGGCGCCCTGAGCGTATCGGCGCTCAATCGGCAGTGCCCAGGCGCCCGTCGCGGTAGTCGGCGATCGCTCGTTCGATCTCCTCGCTGGTATTCATCACGAACGGACCGTATTGCACGATCGGCTCGCGCAGCGGTTTGGCCGCGAGCAACAGAAAGCGCACACCGTCGGCTCCCGCCTGCGCGCGGACCCCGTCGCCCTCCGATAGAACCCCGGCCGCTCGATGCGGCAGCGGCTTGGCCGCGTTCTGCGGACCGATGGTGGCGCTGCCCTCATAGACGTAGAGCACGGCATTGCGACCCACTGCGACCGCTGCCTCGAACTGCGCACCCGCCGGCAGCCGCACGTCGAGATACAAGGGATCGGTGGTGAGCTTGGGGCCCTTGCCGTTGACCGGACCGCTGGTCGCATCGCCGTCGAGCACCACGGTTCCGGCAATTACTTTGACCTCGCCGCCGTGGCGCAACTTCACCACGGGAATCTCGGCGGCGGGAATGTCTCGATAGCCGGCCGGTTTCATTTTTTCCGTCGACGGCAGGTTGAGCCACAGTTGGAAGCCGCGCATGCGGCCTGCGCTTTGCTGCGGCATCTCGGAATGGATGATGCCGCGCGCCGCCGTCATCCATTGCACGTCGCCGGGACCGAGATCGCCTCGATTGCCGAGGTGATCCTCGTGGCGCATGTGCCCATCGAGCATGTAGGTGATGGTTTCGAAGCCGCGATGCGGATGCGCGGGGAAGCCTGCGATATAGTCATCCGGATCGTCGGAATAGAATTCATCCAGCATCAGGAACGGATCGACATGCGCGCCGCGCTGGCTGCCCAGGCTGCGGCGCAGCCGGACCCCGGCGCCGTCGGATGTCGGCGTCGATTCGATCACCTGAAGCAGGGTTCGGATATTCATGGTGTTAACTCCTGGGGTCCTGAATCAGATTTCGCGCAATAAATCGCGGGAAGGGTACGAGGCAAGGCGCGAGGAGGAGGCATAGAAGGCTCAGACAGCCTCCTACTTTGCGCCGCGAGAGCAGTATGCCGGGGGCGGTCGGCTTTGCAAAGCCGGCCCCGTCACCGCTGCATCCGCAGCAGTTCCTCCATGGGTACCATGTGTTGATTGAGGTGGTACATCACCCACACCGAGCCGAACACGACCAGTCCGACGATGAGCACGCCGAACGCCAGCACCAGCACCGTATTGGTATTGTCCGGATCGGTGGTCAGGTGCAGGAAAAACACCAAATGGATGCCCATCTGGGCCACGGCGAGCGCCACGATGGCCATCATGATGCCTGGGCCGTAGATGAGATGGGTGCCCACGGCCCAGAACGCGGCCACGGTGAGCGCGGCGGATAATGCGAGCCCGATCAGATAGCCGCGCACCTGCGCGCCGAGGCTGATGTTCGGCGATGATTCAGGCCCGCCGGCGCCGCCGGCGCCGCCGCTGCCGCTGATGTCGCCGCTGTGCCCGGCGCCGAAATCCGCGTCCCCGCTCATGGCAGGATGACGCCGATCAGATACACGAGACTGAAAATGCCCACCCAGACAATGTCGAGCGCATGCCAGAACAGGCTGAAACAGAGGAAGCGATGGCGGATGTTCTCGCGAAAACCCTTGGCCAGGAACTGCGCCATCATGGTGCCGAGCCACAGCAGCCCGGCGGTGACGTGCAGCCCGTGACATCCGACCAGCGCGAAGAAGGCCGACAGGAAGGCGCTGCGCGTCGGACCGTCGCCGCGGCCGATCAAGCCCGCAAACTCGCGGATCTCGAGGACGAGAAACGCGGCGCCTAGCACTCCGGTGACCAGGAGCGCGAGCTGCGTCCATTTCTGGCTGCGCAGGCCTACCGCGAGGCTCGCCATTGCGCATGCGAAGCTCGACAGCAGCAGGCAGGCGGTCTCCAGCGCCGTGTTGCGCAGCTCGAAGATATCGCGCGCCCCGGGCCCGCCCGCCCGACCGGTGGCAAGTACCGCATAGGTGGCGAAGAATACCGAGAACATGATCACGTCCGACAGAATGAAAATCCAGAATCCGTAGCCGACCACGATGCGCTTGGGCGCCGGGCCGCCCGTGCCCCGTCCCGATGTGGCTTCGCTCGAGCCGTCGCTGCGATGCCCGATTCGGTAGGGGTCGCGGACCGTCGCGGGCGCCGCGCCGTTCATGGGCGCGCGGCTCCGTGCACGGCATCGGACCGGGCCGCGCGATTTGCGCGATCCAGCCGCGCCACCTCGTCGGCGGGGATGACGGTTTCGACTTGATCGCGCCACGCGAAGACCACGAAGGTGGCGTAGGCCCCGGCAAGCCCCAGGCCGACCAGCCACCAGATATGCCAGATCACGGCAAAGCCGGTCACCACGGCAAAGAACGCGCAGACGAATCCCGTGGCGGAATTTCGTGGCATTTCGATGGACTCATAGGTGGGCGCGGGCCTCTGCGCGTTGCCGGCTTCGTGGGCTGTGGCTTTCATATCCCAGTACGGTTCCTGTGCGTTCACATCGGGCAGCACCGCGAAATTGAAGGGTGGAGGCGGGGAGGCCATCGACCACTCCAGGTTGCGCCCGTTCCAGGGATCGCCGGTCGGTTCGCGCCGTGCGTCGCGGCTGCGGATGGAAATGACCAGCTGAGCGATCTGCACCGCGATCCCGCAGAGGAGGATCAAAACGCCCGCCGCCGCCACCAGCAGCCAGGGACGCCACTGCGCTTGATCGTAATGCTGCAGCCGGCGCGTCATGCCTTCGAGCCCCACCACGTAGCCGGGAGCCCAGGCGACCCAGAAGCCGATGAGCCACAGCCAAAAGGCCCACTTTCCGAGCCGCTCGTCGAGCACGAAACCGAAGGCCTTGGGGAACCAGTAGGTGTAGCCGGCAAACGCCGCGAACAGCACTCCGGGGATGATGACGTTGTGAAAGTGCGCTACCAGGAACAGGCTGTTGTGCAGTTGGAAATCCGCTGGGGGAACGGCGAGCAGCACACCGGTCATGCCGCCGACCACGAAGCTCACCATGAAACCGATGGTCCACAGCATGTGGCTGGTGAGCCGCACGCGCCCGCCGTACATGGTGAACAGCCAGTTGAAAATCTTCACGCCGGTCGGCACGGCGATGATCATGGTCGCTATCCCAAAAAAGCCGTTCACGTCGCCGCCCGCGCCCATGGTGAAGAAGTGGTGCAGCCACACCATGAAGGAAATCAGGCAAATCGCCATCGTTGCGATCACCATCGAGCGATAGCCGAACAGCGGCTTGCCGGAGAAGGTGGATACGACCTCCGAGTACACGCCGAAGGCCGGCAGGATGAGGATGTAGACCTCCGGATGGCCCCAGGCCCAGATCAGGTTCATGAACAGCATGGAGTTGCCGCCGGCCACGTTGGTGAAGAAATGAAAGCCGGCGTACCGGTCGAGCAGCAGCATGGCGAGCGTCGCGGTGAGTATCGGGAACGCCGCGACGATGAGCAGATTCGAGGCGAGGGCGGTCCAGCAGAACATCGGCATGCGGGTGTAACTCATGCCCGGGGCGCGCATCTTGAGAATGGTCGTGACGAAGTTGATGCCCGTCATGAGCGTGCCGATGCCCGATATTTGCAGGGCCCAACAATAGTAGTCGACGCCCACCCCGGGAGAGTAGGCGAGCTCGGAGAGCGGCGGGTAAGGCAGCCATCCGGTGCGCGCGAACTCGCCGACCACCAGCGACATATTGATGAGCAGCGCTCCCGCGCACGTGAGCCAGAAGCTCACCGAGTTGAGCGTGGGGAACGCGACGTCGCGCACGCCGAGTTGCAGCGGGACGACGAAATTCATGAGGCCGATGACGAACGGCATGGCGACGAAAAAAATCATGACGGTGCCGTGCGCGGAGAAGATTTGGTCGAAATGCTCGGGCGGCAAATAGCCGGGAGCGTGAAAGGCCAGCGCTTGCTGGGTGCGCATCATGATGGCATCGATGAAGCCGCGCAGCAGCATCACCGCGGCGAGCGTGCAATACATGATACCGATCCGCTTGTGGTCCACGCTGGTGAGCCACTCGCGCCACAGATAGGGGAAGTAACCTTTCGCGGCCACCCATACCCAGAGGCCCAGAAGGCCGAGGACCACCATCGCCCCCGCCATCAGCGGAACGGGTTGATCCCAGGGAATCGCCTGCCAGTCGAGTTTGCCGAACACGTCAGCGCGCCGATTCCGGCCGCACCTGGGATCGTGGCGGCTCTTTGGGCGGACCGTCGCCCGGCGGCAGATGTTGCATGACGATGGCTTCGAACAGTCCGGGCGAGACCGAACGGTAAGTGTAGGGTTTGACGCCTGCCTGCTGGACCAGAAGATCGCGGTAGGATCGTTCATCCAGAACGCGCCCTTCGGCCTGGGCCGCCCGGTTCCAGGCGCTGAACGCCGCCATCGGCACCGCCTCGGCATCGAAATGCATGGTGGCAAAACCATCGCCGCTGAACATGGCGGAGAGGCCCGGATAGACGCCCGCGTGGTCGGCCTGCAAGTGCAGCGTCGATGCCATGCCGTTCATGCAATAGAGCATGCTGCCGAGTTGCGGAACCCAGAACACGTTCCACACCGTCGCGGAGGTCATCCGGAAGCGCACCGGCACGCCGACCGGGATGACCAGCCGATTGATGCTCGCGACTCCTTGGTCCGGGTAGATGAACAGCCATTTCCAATCGAGCGATACCACCTCGATTTGCATCGGCCGTACGCCCGAGTCGAGTGGACGGCCCGGATCCAGGTCATGCGCGCCGATCCAAGCGACGCCGCCGAGGAACAGAATGACCAGCGCCGGAACCGACCAGACCAGCAGTTCGAGCTGTCCGGAATATGCCCAGTCGGGCAAGCGGCGCGCGCGTGGATTGGACTCCCGGAACCACCAGGCCATTACGGGAGTTGCGATGATGACGGGCAGCACGACGACCAACATGATCGCGGTGGCATCGATTAGGATCAGCCGCTCAGCCGATGCCACGGGACCGTGCGGATCGAGCACTCCCGCCGCGTGAGCGGGCACGACCCCGCCGACCGCGGCGAGCGATGCGGCGGCACCGAGAAGGGCGGCTATCCGTGTGCCCGGCAGCCGCGAGATTCCCGGCAGCCGCGCGCCGAACTGGGGAAGGCGGTCTTTTCTCGTGCGCACGATTCGCTCACCGCGGGTGGCTGCAGACCGACGAAGTGTGAGCGGCAGAAGGCCCTTCTCGGGATCGGCTCCGGGCGCCGTCATCGGGTGCGAATGCACCCTGGGCCTTGTGGGAATGGGCTCACGGCAGCGGAGCGGTTTGGGCTGGAGCGCGTGTCGCGGGGAAGCCGGGCTGAGCGGGCAGGGCGGCGAGGCTCCGGGCGCGGCCTCAGCGGCCTCAACGAGTCTCCGGATCTCGCAGTGTCATCCAGACGGGCGCATGGTCGCTCGCTCTTTCCCAGCCGCGCACTTCGCGATCCACGCCGGCATCGAGCAGCCGTTTTGCAATGCTCGGGCTGAGCAGCAGGTGATCGATTCGCAGGCCCGCATTTCGCGCATAGGCATTGCGAAAATAATCCCAGAACGTGTAGATGGTCTCGGCGGGATGAATGGCCCGCAATGAATCCACCCAACCGTGCTTGATGAGATGGGCGAAGGCCTCGCGAACCTCGACCCGAAACAGGGCATCCTCCAGCCAGCGCTCGGGCTTGTATACGTCCGCTTCGGCGGGTATCACATTGTAATCGCCGGCAAGTACCACCGGGGCGCCGGACAAGAGCAGCTCGGCGCTATGCGCTTGCAGCCGATTGAGCCAACGCAGCTTGTATTCGAACTTCGGTCCCGGCGCGGGGTTGCCGTTGGGCAGATACAGGCAGCCGATGACGATGCCGCCGACCGTCGCCTCGATGTATCGGCTATGCGTGTCGTCGGGATCGCCGGGCAGTACGCGCCGCAGCTCATGCGGTTCGCAGCCCCGGGCAAGTATCGCGACCCCGTTCCAACTCTTCTGTCCGTGCCAGATGGCGCCGTAACCGGCATCCCGAATGGCGGCCTCGGGAAACCGGTCCTGCGGCGCCTTCAATTCCTGCAGGCACACGACGTCCGGCTCGGCTTCCCGCAGCCAACGCAGCAGGCTCGGTAGGCGCACGCCGATGCTGTTCACATTGTAGGTGGCGATTTTCATGAGCGGCTTAGGCCAGCGGCGCCTGAGCTTCCGCCGGGCGGCGTGTCATCGAGGGGACCGGGAGCTTCGGGCTTCCGGCGATCGCGTTTTCACTGCGGGGGACGCACCGAACACTTCCGTATCGTAGGATGCGAGTATCGACTGCAGCAGCCCCGGAAAGCGAGCCCGCAGCTCATCATCCCGCACGCGGCTGGCAAGCTCGGTCCCCTTACGCTCGCTCTCGATGAGACCGGCTTCGCGTAGGATCCGATAGTGCTGAGAGCACGTTGACTTGGGCATGGGCTGCAGCAACTTGCCCCGCGTCTCGGTGCAGTTCATGCTGCGTCCGCTATGCAGCAGCTCGCTGACGATCGCCAAGCGGACCGGATCCGCCAGCGCATGCAAAATCCCCGCGACGGTTACGGTGCCCATGTCGGGATGGGGCAGCGATCGAGCCATGGAGCAAGGTTAGCGCAAAGGTCTCCCGTTCGATAGTTCCGTCGGCGCGAAACGCCAACGTTCAGTGCAGCGGTACGAAGCCATATGTCCTGAACGTGGCATCGGCGGCCGGCCCGCGGACGTAATCCAGGAACTTCGCCGCATCCGCCTTGGCCACCGCCGTCAGCGCGATGGGGTAGGTAATGGCTGCGTGACTATCGGCGGGAAACACGTCGATCACACGCACTTGCGGATCGATGAGCGCATCGGTTTCGTACACGATGCCGAGCGGCACCTCGCCGCGATCGACCAGCGCCAGCGCCGAGCGCACGTTCTCGGCACGCACCAGCCGGTCCTCCACGGCATGCCAGACCCCGAGGCTCACGAGCGCCTCGCGTGCATAGCGGCCCACGGGCACGGAATCCGGATCACCGGTGGCCAAACGGCCACGGCCCAGCGTGGCGGCGAGCGGAAACAGGCGGCGTATCTTGAGCTCGATCTTGCTGTCGGCCGGCGCCACCAACACCAGCCGATTGCCCAACACGTCGTGTCTCGTTGCACGCTGAATCATGTCCCGAGCCTGGAGATAATCCATCCATTCGATATCCGCCGAAAAAAACACGTCCGCGGGCGCGCCGTTTTCGATTTGTCGGGCGAGCGCCGAGCTGCCCGCAAACGAGAATTTGACCGGAATCGACGATTGCCGAGTGAAGCCATCGCCCACTTCTTGCAGTACGTTGGTCAGCGATGCCGCGGCGAACACCACGACGGAGCGCTTATCGGCCTCGGTGGCGGTCAATGGCATGCTCACTAGCACCAGGCATACGATCATCCAAAAGCGCGATTGTCGTTTCACTGAACTTGGCATTGAACTTGCTCGCCGGATATTTCGATCGGTACCCGCCGCCGCGCGGCGTAATGCACCGGGTGCTGTATGCAATGGTCGCCATGCTAATGGGTACTGTGCAACGGATGGCATGCAATCGGTCGCTGCCATGGTACCAGAGACGGCGGGGTACCGAAGGGAGGGCCGCCGCATCGAGAAGACGGCGGACACCGCCCTGGATGGCCCGCGCGGCAAGTGCTCCAGAATATCCACGGTCCAGCAGCCAGCGCAGGCTGATGTGGCGCCGTCTGCGTCCCGATGGTCGGACGTCGCCGACCCGCAGCACGTCATGATCGATCATCGCGAAGTTCCAGCGCCTTGCGGGAAGGAAACTCCGGCCCGCGGTGACGGCACGTGGCGGCCGCCGCGCGTGCGGCGAATCGTCCCATCGCGAGCAGTTCCTCCGCGGACGATTTCGCGAGTGCCAATGGCGAGCGCCGATGATTGTCCGCCAGCCAGGCCAACACGGCCGATTGGAAACTGTCGCCCGCGCCAACCGTATCGGCGACGATCACATGTACGGGGGCGATATCGAATGCACCCAGAGATTTGGAATAAAGAGTCGCTCCGCGTTCCCCGCGCGTGATGAGGACCGTGGAGCAGCGATGGGCAAGCCAGCTCTTGGCGACCGCGCCTACATCGACGGCCGCGCCGTACAGATTGGCGAGGTCTTCTTCGCTGGCTTTGATCAAGTGGGCGTATTGGCGGAATCGTTCAACGGCGTCGCGCCAGCGCGCTATGCTGGGCTCGATCGCCAGGCGCACATTGGGGTCCAGGCTGATGAGGATGTTTTCCGGCGCGGCGGCCACGAGCTCGAGGAGGTGGTGCGCCGATTGCGACGACACGATGGGAATCGAGCCCACGTGAACGCCATGCAGGAAGTCCCACCTCTGCTTCACGGCGGCGAGGTCTGGGTGGAAAAGCGCCTGATCGAGGCCGTAAAAACTGTATCGTGGCGCGCCGTGCCCATCGATGTCCACCATGGCAAGCGCGGTTGCCGGGGCGGTTCGTCGCAAAAACCGGCAATCCACGCCTTCGGTGTGCAAGCGCGTCTCCAGGTTGCGTCCCAGCGCATCGCAAGCAATATCGGTGGCCAACGATGCTGCGCACCCCAACCGCGCGAGTCCAATCGCCACGTTGAACGGCGACCCGCCCGCCTTCGCAAACAGGCTGACTTTGCCGCGCGCATCGGCCGGTGGCGGGTCGACGAACACGTCATAGAGAGCTTCGCCGCAAATTAGATACATGTCGTCTCCAAACGTCGAGTCGTCCGGCCGCCCCTAGGCATCGGCCGAACCGCCACTAAATCCAACGCGACTTGCGAGGCGCACCGCGACCTGCCGGCACGCCACGGCCTACGAGGCGAGAGTCGGCACGGCCGCAAATTTATAGCGCATTTCCGATGGATTGCCGGCGAATTTCGGCGCTTTTTTTGCCCACGGTGATTGCCCCCCGTTGCGGCGTGCCGGTTCGCGCGTTTCTGCTGCCATCTCTGAGTTGCAATCGATTGCAATGTAGCATAAATTGCTTGCGGTCGCAGTCGTCGTCTTGCGCTTGCACCCATGGCATGGCAAGGCTTGGGTGGACGGCTTGGGCCTGCAAGGCTTGACCGTCACAAAGCTTCGACCGCGCTAGGCGGGATGTCGCGGAATGCCGGACGATACCGACTCGCTTTTGATCGCGGCATCCGTCTGCGTACGACATGCGAGCCGACCGTGTCCGGCACGCGAGCCAAAAGATGAGGACGCGAACACGGGGACGCGAACACGGGGGAGGCGCTCATGAACCAGTCCGGTCGCCAAAACATGGCCTACATTCGCTGGCTGACCTACTTGATGTTCATGATGTTCGCCATGACGACGGATTCGGTCGGCCTCATCATCCCGCAGATCGTCAAGGAATACGGCCTCAGTCTCACGGCTGCGGGGGCGTTTCACTATGCAACGATGGCTGCCATTGCCATCGCCGCGGTTCTGCTCGGGTTTCTCGCCGATCGGTTCGGCCGGAAACAGACGATCGTCCTCGGTTTGACTCTCTTTGCGGCCAACTCGTACCTCTTCGTCATCGGCAACTCCTTCGCCTATTTTCTGTGCCTATTGGCCATTTCCGGCGCCTCGATCGGAATATTCAAAACCGGTGCGCTGGCGCTCATCGGCGATATCTCCTCATCGACCACCGAGCACACCTCGACCATGAACCTGGTGGAGGGATTTTTCGGCATCGGCGCGATCATCGGACCGACGATCGTCACCTCGCTCATCGACAACGATGTGTCGTGGAAGTGGCTGTATTCCATAGCGGGCACGTTGTGCGTGATATTGATCCTGATGGCCCTGGCGGTTCGCTATCCGCGCACCATGCAGGTGTCTAGCGAGCCGGCGGACCTGCGCCGCACGCTGCGAATGATGCGCGATCCGTACGCGCTCGCCTTTGGCTGCGCCGTGTTGTTGTACGTGGCGATCGAGGCGTCCGTCTACGTCTGGGGACCGCTGTATCTGGCGGGCTATCGTGGGCCGTGGGCCTTGTTGGCGGCGTACGCCATATCGGTATTCTTCCTGTTGCGGGCGGCAGGGCGCTTCCTGGGCGGCTGGATGCTCGCGAAATATGATTGGAGCTGGGTGCTCGCGTTCATGAGCTTCGCCATATTGGTGTGCCTGGCCGGCAGCGCGTTCGGCGGCGTGCGCGCGGGGGTGGTGCTGTTGCCATTGTCCGGCTTGTTCATGTCGGTGATCTATCCAACCCTCAATTCCAAGGGGATCAGCTGCTTTCAGAAATCGGAGCACGGCGCCGTCGCCGGCGTCCTGTTGTTTTTTACGTGCGGCGGTGCCGTGCTCGGGCCCCTCGCGATGGCCGCGCTGATCGACGCGCTCGAGTCACCGAAGTACGCATTCTGGATGGCCACTGCGTTCGCCGCGTTGTTGCTGATGGGCTCGCTCTATAACTGTCTGCGCCAACCGACACGCGGTGTCCTGCTGCGGCAGGATGCGCGCGAATACGGAGTCACCGTGCCGCTTGGGCTTTGACGCTGCTTTCACGAACGATCAGTTCGGTGGGCAAGATCTGCGGTGCGACGCGCTTCCCATCGAGAAGTTTCAACAGGGCCTCCACCAAGGCCTCGCCGCCGCTCGTAACGGGCTGTCTGATGGTGGTCAGGGAAGGATGGTAATAGCGGGCCACCGCGATGTCATCGTAGCCGACCACCGCGACGTCGTCGGGAACCCGCCGCCCGCGTTCGCGCAACGCGCTGATCGACTCCATCGCGAGCAAATCACTGCTTGCGAAAATAGCGTCGAATCCGATCTCCTCATCGAGGAGTCTGGCAACGGCTTCGCGGGCACTGCCGGGAACGAAGGGTGTGTGGCAGACCAGCTCCGCGGCCGACGCGACATGGTTGCGCGATAGTGCTTGCTGATAGCCGGCGAATCGATGTCCGACCTCCGGCAACTCGATGTCGCCGAAAAATGCGATCCTGCGATTGCCCATGGACAGCAGATGCTCGGTAGCGAGCATGCCGCCGGCGATGTTGTCGCCGCCGATCGTGCAATAGATCTGTTGCGGGAGATGGGCGCCCCACACGACGATGGGCGAGCGGCGCGCCGCGAGTTCGTTGATCTGATCATGCTGATGCCATTGGCCTACCAAGATGACCCCGAGAGCCCGCCCGGACGCCGCGAGGTCGCCCGCAAGATCCAACCGCTCCGCATCGATCCGGGACACCAACATATCGTAGCCCCGCGCGGTCAGGGCATCGGCCAGGCTGCCCATCAGACTGACGAAAAAAGGGTCGGATACGTTCTGGTGAGTGTTGGCATCGAAGGGCAATACGACGGCGACGGTGCGATTCTGCTGCAAGCGCAGATTCCTCGCGCCCACATTGATCGAGTACTTGAGGGAACGGGCAAGTCTCTCGATTCGCTCCCGAGTCTGTAAATTGACCACCGGACTGTTGCTGAGGGCTCGCGATACGGTGGACCTCGAAACGCCGGCCAGCTGCGCGATGTCCTCCATCTGCACCTTACCGTCGAGCGCGGCGGCAGGCTTGCGTATTTTTTTCTGGAGGGGAGGGGCGGGTTTGCGTACTTTGCCGAGAGGAGAGGCCGGTTTGCGTGCCTTACGCTCGTGGGCGATAGCCGGCTCGCGCACGTTATCTTCGAGGGGAGCGGGCGCGCGCGCTTTATCCCGCAGAGGAGCGGTCGACTTGCGTCCCTTACCCTCCAGCGGAGCCAGCTTATGGTGGGCGGCCGGCTTCGGCGAGGCTAGCTCGGATTTCTTCATTCGGTCCTTTCGCAGGGTAACGCGCAATCTTGTCATAGTAATCGAACTGGGCCGGTAAGCGTCGCGCTAGGTTACCGCTGCGCCGCCCGCGCGGTCCGCAGGCCCAAGGCGGCGGATCATCGCCGCGCAACGGCGCGATGCCCGCGGAGCAGGGAAGCCAGGCGCGCCGGTCACCCCGGTTTATCCCCCGAACTTGCCGGTCACGAGCGCTTTCAGGCCTTCCGATTGGCCTGGTCGCGTCCAATAGCAATCGATTGCAAAATGGAGTATCTTCGCGCTACAGAAATATCCGAGCGGGCATGAAAAATAAGGTCCATCTGATCGCCTATGTAGATCGCTTCGGCGGCGGCCGCATTGCCGATGTGCACGCCTTGATGACGGGTGCGCTGCGGGACGTATTCGGCGCGGTGCATTTATTGCCCTTCTATAATCCGATCGACGGCGCCGATGCCGGGTTCGATCCCATCGATCATTGTCAGGTCGATCCACGCATCGGCGATTGGGATGACATCAAGCGGCTATCGCTCGACTTCGGCGTGATGGCGGATGTCATCGTCAATCATGTCTCCGACCGCTCGCCTCAATTCCTGGATTATCTGCGGCATGGCGCGGCGTCGCGGTTCAGCGGTCTATTCTTGACTCGTGAAACCATATTTCCGCGCGGCGCAAGCGCGGCGGAGCTGGCGGCCATCTATCGGCCGCGCCGCGGTGAGCCCTTCATCGAGCTCACCTTGCAATCGGGCCAGCGTGTCACGCTGTGGGTGACATTCACGCCGCACCAGATCGATATCGACGTGCGGCACCCCTTGGGCAGGGACTATCTGCAGCGCGTCCTATCGAGGATCGCCGAGAGCGGGGTGACCATGGTTCGGCTGGATGCGGTCGGCTACGCCATCAAGAAGCCCGGCACCAGCTGCTTCATGATCCCGGAGACGTTCGAGTTCATCGATGAAATCGCGGCGAGCGCCGGCGCTTTGGGTATCGAAGTGCTGGTGGAGGTGCATGCGCATTTCAGGCGGCAAATCGAGATCGCTCGCCACGTCGACTGGGTCTACGACTTCGCCTTGCCGCCGCTGGTACTGCACGCTTTTGCCTTTGGCACGGCCGAATATCTGAAGCATTGGATTCGGATCAGGCCGGACAACGCCGTGACCGTGCTCGACACCCACGATGGAATCGGGATCATCGACATCGGCGCGGACCCCGCGGATCGCGCCGGCCATCCCGGGTTGGTGCCGCCCGACCAGATTGAGGCATTGGTCGAACACATTCATGCCGCCAGCGGCGGACAAAGCAAGCGGGCGACCGGAGCGGCAGCCTCGAACCTCGACCTGTATCAGGTCAATTGCACTTTTTTCGATGCCATGGCACGGGATGAGCGACGCTACCTTCTGGCCCGCTCGATTCAATTTTTTCTGCCCGGCATACCGCAAGTCTATTACGTCGGCCTACTGGCGGGGCATAACGACCTGCGGCTGCTCGAGAGCACAGGGGTCGGACGAGACATCAATCGGCACCACTACGATAGAACCGAGATCGTGATCGAACTGATGCGGCCGGTGGTCAAGGATCTGATCCGTCTCATCCGTTTGCGCAACGATCACCCCGCCTTCGGCGGCAAATTCTCTATGCTGGACTCGCCCGCCGGCGTCATCGCCATGCGCTGGATACTCGGCGAGCAGTTCGCGGAACTCCAGGTTCAGCTGGCGACCGCCGAGTATGAACTGAGCTACTCGGCCGACGCGACCGTTCAAAGGGTAATGTTCACATCGGCCCCCCCGCAAGCCGCCGGCGGCGCCCGGTGAGCGTCATCGTTTAAACGGGTGCATGCCCTACCCGGGACGCCGCTCGCGAGTGTGCGGCAGCTCGTGCGCCATGCGCCGCGGCGGCGCCCAGGAAGACAGGCGGGGAGCGTCGCCAAAGCTGTGCGCATCGTGCGAGCGTCGCAATCGATTGCAAGGTACGCCGCGGTCGCAGCAGGGCCCGGCGCGCCAGGTTGACTGCGGCCGCATCCACTCGAATACTGGCGGCCCGGTGAAGTTCCGAAGCAACGAGGTGTCAGTGAGGATACGCAACGCGGGGTCGCGCGCCGCAGTTAAGGGATGCGCGAGTGCGCGCCTGTGCGAAGCGCGGGCCGATTTGAACCGCCACGGTATCGTATAGCAATGGGTCTTGCGATCATCCGGGCGGGCTCGGGGCCGCCACTCGCTCTGCTTCATGGCTGGGCTCTGAACTCGCGTGTATTCGAGCCGATGATGGAGCGCATGAAAGGGCAGTATTCGGTTCGTACCATCGATTTGCCTGGGCATGGTGCGAGTCCCTGGCCGCCGCGGTTCTGCGATCTCGCCTCGCTCGCATCATTGGTCGGCGAGGCCTTGCCGCCCCGCACGATGCTGCTCGGTTGGTCTTTGGGCGCCATGGTCGCACTCGAACTTGCCCGTACTCAAGCCGGCCGCGTATCCGCGTTGGTCCTGGTCGGCGCCACGCCCCGCTTCGTTGCCGCCGCTCATTGGCCGTACGGCGTCGCTCCCGCCGTTCTCGAGACCTTTGCACGTCAATCACGCGAGAACCCGGGTCAAATGCTCGAGGATTTCTTGGAGTTGCAGGTGCGCGGCGCCGCGCATGCGGATCTGACGCTGGCGGCTTTGAAACGCAGCGTGTTGGCATGCGCGGCACCTCATCCGGAAGCGCTCGAGGCCGGTCTCGGGGTGCTGCGCTCGACGGATTTGACGGCGACGCTCGGTCATATCCGCCAGCCCGTGCTGGTGGTGAGCGGCCAGTACGACCGAGTGACTTCCCCGCAGGCGGCGCGGGCACTGGCATCAGCGCTCCCCAGCGCGCACGCCGTCGTGATTCGCCGTGCGGCCCACGCACCGTTTTTATCGCATCCGGATGAATTCCTGGCGCAGGTTCTACCGTTCATGGAAACCCTGGCCGCAGCATGAATCGCGGCGCAGCCATCCAACACGGCGGCGTCGATGCTGCCGAAGATGTTGCGCTCGGTGCGCTCTCGGTCCGAAGGTCCTTCGACCGTGCCGGTGCCGGCTATGACGCCGTGGCCGTATTGCAGAGCGACATGCGAGAGAGGCTGTTGCAACGCCTCGATTCGGCCACCGAGGCGCCGCGAGTCATTCTGGATGCGGGGGCAGGCACCGGGCATGCAAGCTACGCGCTGAAGCGCCGTTATCCGCAAAGTCGGGTGATTGCCGTGGACTCGGCCTTCGGTATGCTGCGTGCGGCCGGGCGCGAGCCGTGGCGGGGGCACTTTCACCGCGTGTGTGCGGATGCGCAGCACTTGCCTCTGGCGAATGCCAGCGTCGATTTGATCCTCAGCAATCTCATGCTGCAGTGGTGCGACCGCGATGCCGCGTTCGCGGAATTTCGCCGCGTACTCGCACCTGGAGGATGCTTGCGATTCACCACGCTGGGACCCGACACGCTGCGCGAGCTGCGCACCGCTTGGGCCAGCGTGGATTCGGACCGCCACGTCAACCGTTTTTTCGACAGTCACGACTGGAGCGCCGCCCTGGTGCGCGCGGGCTTCGCGGCGCCGCTGCTGGAGGTCGTGTACTGCACCTTGGCCTACGCCGAAGTACGCGACCTCGCGGCGGATCTCAAGGCCATCGGCGCCCATACGGTCACCGGGCGTCCGAAGGGCCTGACCGGACCGCGAAAATTCGCGGCAATGCAGGAGGCTTATGAGACGTTCCGGCGCGACGGCCGCCTGCCGGCGACCTATGAAGTCATCTTCGGGCAGGCGTAACCGGCCGAGCGGCCACGGCCGGAAGCGCCCGTTACCGATCGAGTTCCGCTCGCGCTACGGCGTCGGACATTCAACTGCGTGGTCTGATGCGTTCGAAACATCCGCCCTCGCACGTCCAGGGTAGCGAGGGCGGCTCATCGGTGGATCCGTAAGGTGCCAAGCCAGCCCCGGCACCTCACGGCACGACATCACCAGAGGAAATCGACCTCGGTCCAGAATTTTTTCGTGTTGTTCAACAAGCTGGCGGCGTTACCGGCGATCGCCTGGATGGGCGTATGAATTTTGTAATCGCCGTACTTGACCAGAAAGGTGACGCGCGACCATTTCGCAGACAACTGCACGTTGCTTTCGTGGCCATAATCGAAGTCGAGGCGCGCGCTCTTGTAGTCATGATAGACATACGCCAACGATACCGTCTCGAACGGCGTCAGGGCCTTGGTCGTGAACGCGAGGCTGCCGTACTTATCCTCGATGCCGTTTGCCGGCGTAGTCAGGAATTTGTCGACCCAGCCTTGGAACTTGTGCAAGGTGGCGAGCGGCGTCGAAAAGCCGCGCTTGCCGTCGCCTCCCAACGTTTCGATGCCGCCACCCACGGTCCATTGGCGGAAGGTGGCGCCGATGTCGCCGAGATAATAGTCGTTGGTGAAACCGCCGGTCGGGTTGTCGCCGTAGTCTTTTTGTTTCGCGTACGAGGCCGCGTAGGCCAGCTTGATCTTGCCGACGCTCTTGCCGCCCGCAAAGCGTCCGCCGAGCGTCTGCGTCGACAGCCGTGCCGGGTTGAGCGGGGTGGCTTGTGCGGCGGTAAGGCCCGGAAAATCACGGTTCGGCAGCGCACCGAAGTGCAGCAGGTAGGCGAACCCGGTGAGCTTGCCGAGTCCGAACTGATACGCGACGTTGCCGAGGCCAATGTCGCCTTTCCAGTGGCCCTGCGGGGAGTCCGGGCCATAGACCCGATTGACGCGATCCGCGTAGGTGAAATCCAGCGTCAAAGGGCTGCCGCCCGGCTTGCTGACCACGCGCAGAGCATCGAAAGTCTGCTCGTTCATGCGCCAGCCGACATTGCCGATGAAGCGTTGATCGTCGAGATTGATGCGCTGACGGCCCAGCGTAATCGTCGTGTTGTCGATGCCGGTATTGGTGAGCTGCAAGCGATTCAACTCGTATGCCTCGGGGTCGGCCACGACGGGATATACCGTGTTTCGCGGCACGGAATTGTCGGCGCGATAACGGGTGCTGAGCGGCGTCACGAATTCGCCCTCCACCAATAGCGCGGTGCTCCAGGCCTTACCCGTTTCGGCGCCGAGCCGAAGGCGCATGACGTCCGCGTTGGCTGTATTTTTGACACCGGTTTGGTCCACCCATTCGTAACGCCAGCGGGCATCGATGATGGGCTTGGTTTCGCCCAATGCGCCGCCGATGGGACTGGCCCATGCGGTGCCGTACGATGCGCCGGCGGCGAGCGCTAAAATCAGTTGAATACTCCTGGTTACCGGCGGTCGAATCATTGAAAAATACTCCGTGTGTGCGAAAAATTGTTTCGAAAGGGGATGAAAAGGCGTGCGTCACGCCGCATGGGTGGCCCCGTGTACTTCCTGGTCCTGCAAGAAGCTCAGTAGCTCCTCCCGGTAATTCCAGTATTGGGGATGCGCCAGCAACGCCTTGCGGGTGCGCGGACGCGGCAAGTCCACGGCCATGACGTTGCCGATGCGCGCTCGCGGTCCGTTGGTCATCATGACCACTCGGTCGCCCAGCAAGATGGCCTCATCGACGTCGTGCGTGACGCAAATCGCGGTGACTTGGCTGCGAGTCCACACCTCCATCAGCACTTCCTGCAGTTCCCAGCGCGTCAGCGCGTCGAGCATGCCGAAGGGCTCGTCGAGCAGCAGCAGCTTGGGAGAAAGCGCGAACGCGCGCGCCAATCCGACCCGCTGTTTCATGCCGTTGGACAGTTCGCTGGCCTTCCTGTCGAATGCGCCGCTCAAGCCCACTCGCGAAAGGTAGTATTCGGTGACGTCATGGCGCTCCGCGGCACCCACATGCGGGTATACGCGATTCACGCCGAGCTCGACGTTTTGGCGAGCCGTCAGCCACGGCAGCAGATTCGGCGATTGAAACACGACGCCGCGGTCCGGACCGGCCGACACGATTTCGCGGCCGTCGAGCACGATGGAACCGCCGCTGATGTCGGTGAGGCCGGCCACCATGGATAACACCGTGGACTTGCCGCAACCGGAATGACCGATCAGTGAAACGAACTCGCCCCTTTTCATATCGAGATTGAAGTGTTCGACCACGGGCAGCGGGCCGCTTCGCGAGGGATACACTTTCGTGACTTCGTAGAACTCCACATATTTGGCGGCGTTTTCCGCCGGTTTCGCTTTGGGAGCGCCGGCGACGGCTCTGGACGTGCCGGTGGTGGAAACGGGTGTGACGCTTGGCGCACCGAGCCCCCCGGTTTCGGTGTTGCGCGCCATGCCCATGTCGATCAGGTATTGCGTGATGTCGGCGCGCAAGTGCTTGTACGCGGCATCGTGATTCACAACGGTGCGGTTGCGCGGCCGCGGCAGGGTGTTCTTGAACTCGCGGCCCAGCGTCGCACGGGGGCCCACCGTCAGCGGTATGATCCGGTCAGCCAGCAACAACGCCTCGTCGACGTCATTGGTGACCAGCACCACGGTCTTACGATGCTGTTCCCAGATCGACTCGATCTCGTCTTGAAGCTTGGCTCGTGTCAGCGCATCAAGCGCGGACAACGGCTCATCGAGCAGCAGAATCTCGGGGTTCATGGCGAGCGCGCGTGCCACCGCCACGCGCTGGCGCATGCCGCCAGAAAGTTCGGCCGGGCGGCGGTCCGCGGCATGCGCCAGCCCCACCATGACGATGTATTCATCGACCAGCGCGCCGCGTTCGCGTTTCGACCGTTCGGCGAAGACCGCATCGACGGCGAGCGCCACGTTGCCGCGTACGGTGAGCCAGGGCATCAACGAATAATTCTGAAACACGACGCCGCGCTCGTGGCCGGCGCCGTTGACAGGTCTTCCCCTGAGGCGCACTTCGCCGCTGTCGGGCGGGATCAGGCCGGCGATCGTCGAGATCAAAGTCGTCTTGCCGCTTCCGGAAAATCCGACGATGGCGACGAACTCGCCCTCCTCGATGTCCAGATTGACATTGTGCAATACGTCGGTGCGTTTGCCACCCGAGACATAGCCTCGACACATGTTGCGCAGAGTCAGGATCGGCATGGCTTATCTCCTGCCATTGAAGCTGACCAGCGTCTGGATCGTGAACATCACCCGATCCAGCAGAAAGCCGATGATGCCGATCGTGAATACGGCAACGAGCAAGCGGCTCAAGGATTCCGTGCTACCGTTCTGGAATTCGTCCCAAACGAATTTACCGAGACCGGGGTTTTGCGCCAACATCTCCGCGGCGATCAGCACCATCCAGCCCACGCCGAGCGACAGGCGAAGCCCCGTGAAAATCAGCGGCAAGGAGGAGGGAATGACGAGCATGAATAGCTTGGTACTCCATTTGAGCTGCAGTACCTTGGCCACATTGAGGAGATCCTGATCGATCGACGATACCCCCAGAGCAGTGTTGATCAGCGTCGGCCACATGGAACACAGCGCGACGGTCACCGCCGAGGTGATGAACGATTTCTCGAACAGCGGATCATGGGTAACATACAGCGCGCTCACGACCATCGTCACGATGGGCAGCCAGGCGAGGGGCGAGATGGGTTTGAAAATTTGAATGAACGGATTGATGGCGGCATTGATGCTCGGACTCAAACCGCACAGGATGCCGGCGGGAATGGCGACCAAGCTCGCCAGCACGAAACCGGTAAAAACCGTCTTGAGACTGGTGATGATTTGATCGATAAAAGTGGGCTTACCGGTGTACGTCGCGGTGCTCAGGTGAGCGCCGGGATCCGCGGCCAGCCGCTCGGCGTTGCGTTTCACTTGACGTTCGTAAAAGACCACACGTTTGTCGCGCTCGGCATTGTGGTCGGCCCACAACGCGCCGACCTGGTGCCATACGGCGGTGGGACCCGGAATCTCGCCGAGGCTGGTGACGATATGCGATGACGTCTGGCTCCACAGGAACAGGAACACCAATACCGCAACGATCGGCGCACCCAGCAGGCGCCACAGGTCCGTGAACTGGGCTTGCGGATTCTCGCCGCGCGCCAGACGTATCATCGGCACCAGGAACCCTAGGCCCGCGACGGTGAGCACGCCGAATACCCGCTCGAACGCATGTGCTCGCTTGGATTCGCGCGCATGATCGCGCGTCTTGGATGAAGCCTCCTGAGCGGCAGAGAGCTTTGGGGTGCCGTTGGTGTCGGCGGAGGCCGGTGCGAGCATGGAAGGTTCCTGGTGGGATGACATGATGTTTTCGAGCGGTGGCGTGTGACTAGGAGTCGGTGGAACGGGCTCGCTACTTGGCGACTCCACCCTGGATCTGCTGGCTGCCCTTCAGACCGATGGCGAATTTATCGACGTAGGCATTGGGGTGCTGGCCGTCGAATTCGACGCCGTCCAGCTTCGATTTCCAGGGTGCGCGATACCCATCGCCGTCGAACGGGAAGTCTTGCTTCTTGGCCTTGCCCTCGTCGATCAGCATCTGCGCAGCCTGCATATAGATATCGACGCGGTTCACCTTTTTCGCGGTGTCCGCGTACCAGCCATCGGGCTTCTGTTCAATTTGTCCCCAGCGGCGCATCTGCGTGAGCGTCCATACGCCGTCGCCGACGAACGGATAGCTCGCGTAGCCGCGGGAGAACACGTTGAAGTTAGGCGCCTGGCGCACATCGCCCTTGCCGTATTCGAAGCTGTTCAGCAGGCTCTTGCTGATCACCCGCACGTCGGCGCCCACGTATTCGGGGCGGGACAATATCGCGGCGGCTTCCTTGCGGTTGGCACCGTTGTTCGCGTCCAGCCATAATCCGGCGCGGATCAACGCTTTGGTAATGGCGAGAAGGGTATTGGGGTTCTTCTCGGCCCAAGCTTTGGTGACGCCGAACACCTTGTCGGGGATGGCGTCGAAGAATTCATCGTCGGTCGCGATCGGCACACCGACGTTCTTGAAGATTGCCTGCTGATTCCAGGGTTCGCCGACGCAGTAGCCGCTGATGGTGCCGGCTTCCATGGTGGCCGGCATTTGCGGTGGCGGGGTCACCGACAGCAGCACGTCCGCATTGATCTGGCCCGACACATCGCTGGCGGAGTAGTAGCCCGGGCTCAGGCCGCCCGCCGCCAACCAATAACGCAGCGAATAGTTGTGACTGGAAACCGGGAACACGATGCCCATCTTGAACGGCTTGCCTTGCTTCTTCAGGTCCTCGACCACCGGCATCAGCACTTTGGCGCTGACCGGATGCATCACCTTGCCGGCGGCATCCTTGGGCAGGGTGGCCTTGATCTTGTCGTACGCGTCATTGGAGATCGTGATGCCCTTGCCGTTGATGGCCATGCTGTAGACGGTGTACATGTCGGCCTTGGTGCCGATGCCGATGGTGGCCCCCAAGGGTTGACCCATCAACATGTGCGAGCCGTCGAGTTCGCCGCTGATGACGCGGTCGAGGACTACTTTCCAATTCGATTGCGCTTCGAGGGTGACGTAGAGTCCCTCGTCTTCGAAGTAACCTTTTTCGTAGGCGATCGCGAGCGGCACCATGTCGGTGAGCTTGATGAAGCCGAGCTTGATCTGTTCCTTTTCGAGCTTGAGCGGTTTCGCGCGCACCTCGCCGCCGACGCACAGCGCCGCGCCGGCCGCCAATGCGGCGAGCGCCTTGACCATCTTGCGCCGCTCGCTGGCGCGTGGTGAGAGAGGATTCGTCGAAACGTCAGCTCGAGATGTCGTCATGTTCACTCCGGTCTTCAAATCGCATGCCTGCTTGCGCGACATTCGCGCGCAAAAAAAAACGCCGCGGTTCGGTAGGCATATCCTTGTCTAAGGGACATGCACACTGAACGGCGGCGTTGCCTTGATCCGACTAGGGATCGCGTGGAGCGTTTTCACGCTCGTTTGCAGCGGGAGATTGCAAGCGACATGCCAAGAGAGGTCGGGGAGTTCTAAAAGCGGGGAAATGCCGGGAAACAAGGGTAAACCGTTCGTCGCCGGATTCTGTATGTCAACCTCATAGACGCGGCGCGGCGCCGTAACGGTTCACACTGCGTGGTCGTGCGCCCGGATGTAGTGCATCGATGCGGTAGTTTTTTCGGCACGCTCACCCTCGAGCGCCGAGCGCCGAGGTGTTGGTCGCAGCGGAGCAGCGGCTGATTGGTCAGAGCGAAGGGCGCGCCTGGCGTGAGCCTCTTCGCGCGTGAGGTCTCCAAGGCGGAACGAGCGCAAGATCCCGCAGCGGCCCGTGTGGAGAACGGCGGTAGCGCTGACGTCGGTTACAGATGAGCGCTCAGGGCGACGCCGAAGGTTCCCAGGTCCTCATAGCCGACGTCGGGCCGCGGCAGCGGTTATCGGAGCTTGTCGGCGATCTTGGCGAGACCCGCCTCGGCGCAGGCTTCATCTTTCTCGCCGCCGGGCGCGCCCGAGACGCTCACGGCCCCAATGATTTTGCCGCGAACCTTGACCGGCAGGCCCCCGGCCAGGACGATCATATTCTGATCGGCATTGGGGCCCGGGGGAAGACCCCAGGGTTGACCGGGAACCATCGTGGGGCGCATGCCGGGTTTGAATCCCACCGAAAGCCCGTATTGGCCGGAAGTCATGCCGGTCTTGATCACGGTATAGGCCTTGCGACGAGCCACGTCCACGGTCCGCTCCATCGCGGCATCTGCCCGCATCACCAATTTCGTGTCGAGCTCGGTGTTCATGTAGCTCGCCGTGACATGGTAGCCATTGGCTGCGCAGGCAGCGATTGCCGCTTCGGCCCACTCGGTGGCGGCGGCCAATGATAATTCATCGGCGGGTGGAAGCGGCACGCCGGGTGGTTGGGCCGGCATCCCGGCGGTCGGCGCGGGCATTCCAGGGGGCGGCCCCGGCGGTGTTTGCCCGCCGGCTTGAAAAGCGGCAAGCAGCGCCAGCACACTCGCCAGCGTCAAGGTGATGCCTTCAGCACGACGAACGAATTGGGTATCGCCTGAGGCCGGGTATGTTCGGAAACAGGTCCCGTCGGGAAAGCCGCGCTCGCTAAGTACACCGTGCCATTCGCTGAATCGAGCGCCATCGTTCGCGCACCTTGTTTTGTAGCCAGGGTTTGTACGACCGTGTACTCATCCGGAGAATCTTGATGAACGATGCTCAGGTTACCCTCGCCGTTCGAGCTCAGAACGAGCGAGCGCTTGGCGTCGTAAGCTACCGCATCCGGTCCATCACCGATGGCTACTTTCGCGACCTGCCTACCGCTGACGGCGTCGGTCACGACCATCACCTTGTCGTCGCAGACCGAAAAGAGGCGCCGGTGAGCTTTGTCGATGGCAAGGCCCGAGGGGCCAGCGCAACCCGGCAGCTCCCACACCGACTTGACGGCAAGCGTTTTTGCATCGATGACCACCATTTGCCCCGGTGCGGTTTCGATGTTTACGAAAATCTGGCCGTGACCGTCCGCGACGGCAAACTCCGGTTTGCCCGGGACCTTCAGTGTCGCGACGACTTTCAAGTCGCCCGCGGCAAGGACCGACACATCGCTGCTGCGTCCGTTGAAGGTGAAGAGGTGCTGGCCGTCTCCGTCGAAGAGGATCGCATCCGGGTTGTGCCCGGAAACCGGCGCTTCCTGAATGACCTTGAAGGACTCCAAATCGAACATCGTGACGCTGTCGCTTTTGCCGTTACTCGCATAGCCGCGTTTGAGTCCCTCGGCGAGTGCGATCCCATGAACCCCACGGGTATTGGGTATGGTCGCGATTACTTTGCCGCTATGCGTGTCCAGTACATCGACCTGCGTGCTGCGAGCCACGAACAGATGAGAGCCGGACGAGTCTAGCGTCAGGTAGTCCCAGCCGACCGGGCCTGGAAGGAGCCATTGATCACGGATCTTCATGTCGGCGGCGCAGACCACGCCGACGGCCATGCCGGTTACAGACAAAATCCCCGTCATCCAGAATCTTCGATTCCACATCGGCTGCTCTCTCCTAAGGCTGTACTGTAGCGTGCCATGCCGGCGACACCGTGGGATGTCCACCGCGGTCATTCATCGGCAGCATATTGCCAAACTCGGCGACCTCACAGGTATACAAATATGTATAGAAACGCCATGGCCATGGTTGGCCGCCGAACTCGTGGAGCTGGGGAGACCTGACAGATTGCGGCCGGCTTGTCCGCAGGCCACGCTATCCGCAGGCCACGCGTCCGCAGAGACGTCACTCCGCCGTCCGACGACCGCCGACGCCTAGTATGACTCGCCGGGCATTGCGAAGTCCTCCTTGCTGAGGTACTTTGCAGCGCAAAGTTACGGCTTTCTGCCAGCATGAATCATAATTTATCGTCTCGGATGACATGCCTCAGGAGAACGACGTGCGAGCAACATTGACGCGGGGGCTGGCGTTTGAGTTGGTGCGTAGCCCGGGTGAAACCTCTCGACTCCGTCCACCCACCCTCGGCTGCGTTTGCTTCGTGGTTACGCTGTGGCTCCGGTGCGCGGACGCCATGGCCGCGAGTGGTCCGCTTGGTATCGATTCGGAATTGAATCTGGATACCCATGGAATCTGGGCGCGAAAATATCAAACTGGTTTGGAAAGCGGTCTCATCGCGGTCGAAGTGGCGGGCGCGCTGTGGTTCGGCAACGACGATAAGCTGGGTCACACTTTTTGGCAAACCATCGACTCGACGGCACTCTCGGGGGTCGCGGTGCAGTTGCTCAAGCATGCCGTGGGCCGACCGCGCCCCTATCAAGGCGAGGGCCCAAACGCCTTTTTCAAAGGTAGCCGCTATCAAAGTTTTCCGAGTGGCGAGGTCACGCTGCAGGCGGCTTTTGTCACGCCGTTAATCGTCAACTACCGACTAGAAGATCCTTGGATCTGGGCGCTCGGGGCATTGCCCGTCTATGATGGAATCGCCCGCCTGAAAAGCCGAGCACATTGGCAAACGGACGTCATCGCCGGTGGACTGCTCGGTGTCGGCTTTGGGTATTGGGCAAGCACGCGTTCGACGCCGGTCTCGGTGCAAATCTTACCGCGAGGGCTATCGATCGGATTTCACACACGATTTTGACGCGCGACCGAGTATGACGTCAGGGTACTCGAATCGCGGTACCGATGCGGTCGCTGACCTGCGTGATGACCACGCCGGCAATCACGACGAACAGGCCCGTTGCTCGCAGCGCGGTCAGGGGTCTTCGGGCGGCCTCGGCCAGTGCGAAATGGTCTATGAATGCGGACGTAAGTAACTGAGCCGTCACGGCAAACAGGATCGCGTTGCCGACCCCGAAACGTGGTGCAATGAAGGTGATGCTCAAGATATAAAACGCGACGATCAGCCCACCCGCATAGTGAGAAGGCGCGATGCGAGTCAATGTCTGAACAGTCGGCATCGGGGCTTTCGTCGCTACCGCGAGCAGCAGCGACGCGGCCAGTCCGGTGGCGAACAACAGTATGGTCGCCTGAATGGGTCCTCCGGTCGCACGGGCGAGTCCGGCATTCAAAATCGCCATCAGCGGGATCAATGCGCCGGCGGCGAGCGCCCATGCGGCGTAGGTTACCATTGTCATACTTGCTCCAATGATGGCGCTTGCGCAAGGGCGCATCCGCGTGGACTGTAAGGGCCTTGTGCGCCGGCCTGGCCGGCAGAGTAATGGACTCGCTTGATGCGAGCGTGTGTTTCCATAGTATCTCCGTTGTCGCTACCGGTAACCATCCATGAAAAGTACGAAGGTTCTGTGCCGCTGGGCGTGCTTGGCGTCGATGTGCTTCGCATCCGGGCCGGCATTCGCATGGGGGGACGAGGGGCATGAGGTGATTGGTTTGATAGCGGATCATTATCTCGATCCTGCCGTGCGCGCGCGGGTGCAAGCCATTCTGGCGGGCGATACCACGCAGCTCACGGCCCTGGATATTGCGCATGAGGCGACCTGGGCGGATAAGTATCGCGACTCCGACCGCAACGGGACGGCAGTCCGGTACAACCACACGCGTAACTGGCATTTCGTGGATCTCGAGCTCGACGGGGCCGATATCAATGCCGCCTGTTTCGGCCGACCGCCGCTGGTGCCCGGGGTGAGTGCGTCGCTCGGACCCGCGAACGATTGTGTGGTCGATAAGATCGATCAATTCGTTGCCGAACTCAAGGACCCCGCGACCGACGCGGACGAGCGCCGGGTCGCCCTGCAGTTCGTGCTGCACTTCGTCGGCGATCTGCACCAACCGCTGCACGCCGGCGATGATCACGATCAGGGCGGGAATGGCAAGTTCGCAACCGCCGCGGGAATCCCGGCGAATAACCTGCATCACGATTGGGACACCGAATTCGTGGCGCGGCTGGGCGCGAGCGACACCGAGATCGCGCAGCGGCTCATCGCGCAGATAACCCCTGCGGCGCGTGCCCGGTGGTCGGGCGGTACACCCGCCGACTGGGCGATGGGATCCTATTCGGTGGCGAAATCGTATGCCTATGGTCTGCTGCCGGCGCCGCAGCCGCCGAACCACTATCAGCTGTCGGCCGGCTACGTCACGGAGGCGACCACGGTCACGGCCGAACAGTTGAGCAAGGCGGGCGTGCGCTTGGCGTTGTTGCTCAATGGAGCGTTGCGGTAGGGGGCGAATTCGCCGCCTGGGAGCCTAGCGCCAAAGCTGGCGTTTCGGCTACCGGCCGCGGTGCTGAACGAGGAAATGGGTTACATAGGGCGTTGGGCGCCGGTATGTGCGGCCACCGCGGTCGCGGAGACTCACGCGACGCGAGCCATTTCACCCGGCAAGGTGGGAGAATTTCTCGAAGGGTTGCGATTAGTAGCTATATTAGCTTTTGGGCACAAAGATTCAGTTTTGCGACGAGCCGCTTTCTGGATGAGAGCTCGCGCCGTAACGTAACCCGTCGACCAGCAGAGAAGCCATACGCCGAGCTTGTTCGGGTCCTTGCGTAAAAGCGTGCATGCACAAGCTCGCGACCGCACCCAAAAGCTCCTCGGCTGCGACATCGGGGCGAACCTCGCCAGCGGATGCAGCAGACATTAGAAGTGTCCTCAGTGCGGGTTCCAGTCGCTTCTTGAAGTACGCGGGCAAGGTGTCGAAAGCCGGGTCTCCGGAGTGGAGCGCCTTGGCGAGCCCGCGCTTCGCCGCGATGAAATCCACGTAACGCTGTACCCATCGAGCCAGCGCTTCGCCTGGTTCGTGCTCGGCAGCCAAAACCGGTGCAGCGTCGGCGCAGGCATCGATTTCACGCCGGAAGACGGCCGCGATCAGGTCGGAGCGCTGCGGAAAGTGGCGGTATATCGTCCCGACGCCGACGCCCGCCTTTTCGGCGATCTCTCGGACCGGGGCGTCCACTCCGGAGGTTGCAAATACAGCCATGGCCGTCTGGAGCAACGTATCGATGTTGCGCTGGGCGTCCGCGCGCACGCGCCGGCCCGGGTGGCCGCGAGGCTCGATGCCAGAATCACCATGGTCTTCCCGCCTATCCGTCACTATGCCCCCGATTGACAAACGGAACATCGTTCCGTATAAATATGGAGCAACGTTCCGATTAGGTCAGATTAACGCAGTAACGCTGCGCTCACAACAGATTGAATCCACATAAGGAGTGCACCATGCAAACAAATCGCCTTGCCCTGGTCACCGGGGCCAATCAAGGAATCGGTCTTCAGGTCGCAAAGGAGCTCGTGGCACACGGCCTGACGGTGCTGGTCGGATCGCGCAATTTCGAGCGCGGCGAGGCCGCTGCCAAAGCGATCGGGAAGGGGGCCACTGCGCTCCAGCTCGACGTGACGGATCAAGCTTCAATCGCGGGCGCCGCGAAACGCATTCGCGACGAATTTGGTCGCCTCGATTTGCTTGTTCAGAACGCGGCCATCTCGAATACGAGTAAGAAGCCCGGCCAGTCCATTGCAGAGTACGCGAAGACAACCCGTCCAAGCAACGTGTCTCTCGATGAACTCCGCGCGGTGTGGGACACGAACGTGTTCGGTGCCCTGGCCGTTTACCAGGCAATGCTGCCGCTTTTGCGCGAATCATCGGATGCCCGCATCGTCAACGTGTCGAGCGGCGTCGGTTCGCTTACGATGAACGCAGACCCAGCCTATCCGTATCACGCGATGTTCGGCCCCGTTTACCCCGCCTCCAAGGCGGCGCTCAACGCGATAACGCTCGCCATGATGATCGAGTTGGAGACGACCGGCATCAAGGTCAACCTCGTCTCCCCAGCCTTCACCAAGACGAACCTAAATGGATATGCGGGGACAGAGTCTGTGGAAGATGGCTCCCGCGAGATCGTGCGCGTTGCATTGCTCGGCCCGGATGGCCCGACGGGCACGTTCACGCGCTGGGAGAACGAAACGATCCCGTGGTGAAGTAGCAAGTCTTGCGACGAATTGCCGGCCTCCGTCAAATCGATGGCGGCCGTCGCAGAACTGTGTCCAGACCCCAATATTTAGTTGTGGTGGTGTCGCAGTGCTTTTTTTTAGAGACCGCAAATTGCCATTAATAATGATCTTCGTTACTATTGGCCGTGGCGATAAAATCGTTCAAGGACAAAGCGACCGCCGCGGCGTTCGCCGAACTGCCGGTCCGCTCCCACCCGCCGGACATTCGAAAGCGTGCGCTCGGGAAACTGCAGCAGCTTGATGCGGCGATGAGCCTAGAGGATTTGCGTGCTCCGCCGAGCAACCGGCTCGAGGCGCTTGCGGGAGACCGCGAAGGACAGCACAGCATCCGCATCAACAAGCAGTGGAGGCTCTGCTTCGTGTTCGGCAAAGACGGCGCCGAGGATGTGGAAATTTCCAAGCACTATGAGTAAGGAGGGCGGCCGATGAGCATTCAGATTGAGGATTTGGCAAAGACGGATTTCCGCTCCGTAACAGTCGCCGGTGGCAAGCGAATTGCGCCGACCTCGCCTGGACAGATGCTGCGCGAGGAATTCTTGAAGCCGATGGGTCTCACCAATTATCGGTTGGCCAAGGAGATCGATGTGCCGGCACAGCGCATCGGCGACATCATCGCGGGCAAGCGCGGCATCACGGCGGATACGGATCTGCGGCTGTGCCGGTTCTTTGGACTCACCGATGGCTGGTGGCTGCGGCTTCAGGGCGACTATGACATGCGCCTCGCTCGGGCAGCGCTCGCCAGAAAGCTCGCCAAGATCAAGCCCTGGTCTGTGGGGTAAATGTTTAAAATCCTTGCACATTGGAATGCGGGTTACAATCCTTGTAGCTGGGTACGCCAATCGAAGTAAATTGACACCGGGCCGGGATAGGGAATGCTCTTATCGTGAAAGGCAGCACTTGGGATGAGGCGATTCTTGCAGAGCACCGCGCCTACCTGGGCGGGGATTCAGCGATAGCTGCGTTTGATGCGATGGTGGCTACTGCAATCGAATTGATGGGCTACGAAGCCGCGCCAGGCTGGCATGGCGAAACTCGCGATTTCAGCTATGACGATATGGCGTCTGGCGAGCGACCATTCGCGTTTATCGTTAACCGGAACGATTTGCTGTTCTATGTGCGGTCGGCTGGTCTGACGTGCGTACCTGGGGGATTTGGCGGGCTCGCGGCCCAATTCGGTTCTGCTAACCAAAACTCGCGCGAAGAGTGGACGGTCCGGATCGCGTCCAAAGAGGACGCGGAACGATTGAACGTTTTTTTGTTCGCCAATCAATCAACTCTGCAAGATCAAGTCGAGGAGGCGAGAGCCTCCATCTCGGCGTTGCTTCCAGACGCCCCCGTGCGTAGAGCAGTACTTGAGCAGTTGATCGTTTCCGCGGAAAGTGCCGAGCGGACCGCGCCGTCCGCTTGGGGCGCCACTCTATTCAATGACGGTTTTCGTCTCAATGTAGGGCAGGTTGAGGTGTTCGTCTTAAGTGGCGACAGCATTCGGTTAAATCTCGTTGGGAAGCTCGGTGGACCACTTTTTATCGGACCGTCATTCGTAGAGGGTCATTATCGTTCCATGCGAGTCAACCATTGCGCATTCGTTGGCACGCCGGTGGAGTTTGCAGCGAAGCGGTCGATACTAGAACGCGCCCATCTTGATTTTGTGCGTCAGGCCGCCAGAAACAAGTCTGGCGAGCCAATTGCAGGGTCGCGACATCGCGACAGCCACAGCGAGGACTTGGTGGCGTATGCGTATGCAGAGGTTGGCGGAGTAGTCCCGGACGATCGAGACGGCGGCATTCCGGATGGAATTACGGGCGACGACGTTCTTGGTGCAATTGGCCGGCTCGATTCTGGCGCTTCTGACGACTGCGCAGAACAAGTCTTATGTGAACGGACCGACATCGGAGCAACTGAGAAGCAGACTTTAGTCAATGCGCGGCGAGGGCAGGGGTTGTTTCGGGAGCGGGTGATCGAGTTGGAATGCAGGTGTCGCGTGACCGGTGTCGATTCAATTAATCACTTGCGCGCTAGCCATATCAAGCCGTGGAAGGACTCGTCGGATTTCGAAAAGCTGGATGGCAATAACGGACTGCTACTCGCACCGCATGTGGACCATTTGTTTGATCAGGGATACATCGGTTTCGCGGATATCGGGGATTTGTTGGTGTCCGTGAGGTGTCCTGCAGAGCTGTTGGAGATGTGGGGAATTAACGAGGCGGCCAATGTGGGACCGTTTCGATTGGCGCAACGTGCCTATCTTGCGCATCATCGTGCTCATGTTTTGAAAAAATAGCGCAGGCCGAACCCGCCCGCGCAATGTTACGTAGCAAAGCCGGCTTGGACCAGGCTTCTGGATGCTCCCATTCATCGGTCCACACCGGCAGTGGGCCAATATATGGATATATAGCCCGGTCTCGAGTAGTACTTGTACGCCAGATCGGTCATGGCAAGATGGCAAGGTTGGTCGGTACGAACGTACGAACCTTTGGTGCGCGCCCCTCCAGCAGCACCAAAGGGTCGGCGTTTATCGGCAATTGCGGGCGCACCTACCGATGCAGTGCCTGACGTCACCGACATGCGCAAATGGTTACGCGAGCTCGGTTTCAACAAGGAACAATAGCTAGCTTCTTGCCGCTGCTCGATGCCAGGCGGCCGATGTCGTCCGGATCGCTGGTGAGAATCCTGTCTCCCGAGCGGGCGACGAGGACAACAGTGGCATCAATAGGGTCATCTGTGCGCGACTTGGCGAGGAGCGCGCCCGCGTCGCGGGCCATCTTCTCATCGACGGGACGTACATCTACCGCGCGCAGGAGTTTGGCAACTCCGGCCTGCTTGCCTCCCGGGCTGCGCCATACTTGCGCGATTACGATCGCGCTGGTGCGCAGTTCGTGGCCGTGTAGTTGTGCGACACGCAGCCGGGCGATCATTGATCGATCATTCCTGTCTACCGCGATGAAGGCTCCCGCATCCAGCACAAGGGTGCTCACCGGCGTGACTTCTTTGGAGTTCGAACTCCGAGATCACTTTCCGCCTGGCTCAATTCGGCAGCCGTCAGGATGCCGTGCTTTTTTTGCCAGGCACCGATGAATTCTTCCAGCGCCTCCGCCCGGAGTTTCGCCGCCGCCGCTCCGGCCAGCCAGGACGACAACCCTGTACCTGCTTTGCGGGCGGCATTGCGTACTTGGTCTCCTAGCGCGGCGTCAAACGAAATGCTGATCTTATCAACTTTCATGGCTTTATCTTACCAAGTGTATTCTTACCTCGGTAGTTCCTACTGTGGTATGCAATGCAATAACAGCAATCGGCGTGAGTTTGCACACGACCAACACAGAGGGGGGCGGGCGCAATTGCTGGTGGAGTGGGGCAGGATGTGTTACCGCCTTCTTTGTCACCCCTGAGCCAAGAAGAACCGCACCATCTCTGCTGATGAATCGGGTCCTCTTTCATCAATGTAAGATCCGTTGGAGCATCCACCGGACCAGGCGTGTCCCGCGCCGTGCAAAACCCACTGTTCGATGCATGGGCGCATCATCGAGTCGCGGTAGGTGGTAATCGTGCACTCACGCCCGTTGGCGGACACTCGCCCCTGAACGGATTTGTTTAAACAACCGGTCTGCGCTTGCGCGAGTGTGATCGCCTGGGAAACGATTTCAGATCCATTGTCAGCGTGGACAGTCTTGTCGTGATCACCGTGAAAAACGATCGTCGGTGGCGCGCGCGTCGGTGCAACGCGTAGCGTTGACGTTCGGCTCCCCAAACCCCGTCTGCGAACAATTGGTCCCGGGCCGCCGCGCATGGCCGCGAATGCTGATACCACGTCATCGGCGGCGCCATAGGCCAAGCCGGAGTGTGCACCAACCCCGGCGAAAAGCTCTGGGTAGGTCGCGCCGAGAATGACAGCCATTGCTGCACCGGCCGAGAGGCCCGCCACGAAGATTCGCTGTTCATCAATACGATAACTCGATGCGACCTCCCGCGTAATGCCGGCGAGCAAGGAAGGCTCACCCCGATCGCGCGTTTGGTCTTTGACATTGAACCAGTTCCAGCAATTTGAACCATTGGCGTTCGCCGATTGCGCCGGGTAGGCCACTAAGAAGGCGTGCTTATCAGCCAGCTCGTTCATTCGAGTGCCCGCAGCGAAGTCATCCGGGTTCTGAGTGCAGCCATGCAACATGACGATTAGTGGCAAGCACCTTTCCGAGTAGACCCTTGGAATGTAGAGCTTATAGGCTCGCGATCCGGCCGCGTTCGAATATGAGCGGTTGACGAACTGCCCCGGTAGCGCCCGGGTGTCGGCGCAGGATGAGTCCGAGGCCACTTCTCCCACCGCAGGGAGCGACCGAACGAGTCGCAGGTTTGCGCCGGCCGTCGCGCCGGGTGCCGTCGGCGCAGCAGCATCGTGGTTCCACATTCCCGCGCTTGAAAGTGCGCGCCGGATGTTGTCATTAATATCGCGCATCGGACTGGAAGTCCTATCCAGCCCGGCGGAAGCTAGTGCGCGCCGAATCGTCTCGGCGATCTTTTCGCCATCGACCGCCCGTGAGGCAGCTTTGAGTTTCACTACGTAGTCCTCCCGTGTTGATTGTGCTAAAAGCTAGCCGGTTCGATCGGCAAGCGCCTTGCGGACTGCTTCGCTGCACTGGAAGGCGCCTAAAACCGAGACGGATTCGATGGTGGCGCGAGCAAGTGCGGGACTCACGTCGGTTGCGATGCGAACCAGTCCCAATGCTCGGATACGCAAAGTCTGACCGCTCGCTTGAATCCGCTTCAAATCGGCAACTCCATAATGCTGCAGTCCCATCGCCAACGTGCGACGCGCGACGGATTGCTTGACCGTGTCAGCGTGGCTTGCGAGTTGATTGCGGATTGCGGTTCGGATCAGGTCAGACCGGTTTGAATAAAACCCCTCCTGAACCAACAAATCAATTTGCCCCAGATCGACGACGCCGAGGTTGATCGTCATTTTCTCGGTGTCACCGCCACGATTCTTGAGTTCAACTTCAGACACCGGAACCTCCAAAAACACATAACATCATCCGTATACCATCCGCCCGACATCCGTCTACCATCCAATGGGATTCTACCACAGGGCTTTACCAGTGAGGGCTTTGACGACACTGACGATTGTCCGCTCTCTGGATGGAACCACAGAATAGAAGTACTACATTGGCATCCCTTGCTTGACGGTGCTAAACGTGCCGGTAAGGAGATCTATGTGGGCGCGACGCGACCGATCAGCCCCGGAAGTCCTATGGGCGTTCGTCTCGACATCCATTGGGTGCGTTAATTTGTGGTCACCGCGGACGGCCTAACCGCGAATCAAATTCCTATTGGAATGATCGCGCCGGCACATCCGGCGCCTTAGCAAAAGGATTTCCGCGCCGCGACGCTTGCAATGCGCGAAACGTCGTCTTATCAAACGCTTTGCCCCAGAGGGCGCCAAAGCGCAATTCGCCACCGCAGGTCACGGGATCTCTTCGGGAATTCCCTTGGCCGGAGCGAAGCAACAACGACTGACGAAGTCTTAGTTGCCGCCGCCGGGCGCCGTCACAATCACGCCGCTGTGGTCCATGCGCGCGATCGTCCTTTGCTATTCATCCGCGTCGTCGTCGGCGAGCTGCGCCGGGAATAGAAAGCGCGCCATAGCCAAGGTGATCGCGCCGGTCTGCGCGACGGTGGCAGCGATCAAGGTCATGATGACGTGCGAAGTGACAATTCGTTTATCTGCTAAGTCTGGGTGCGCGGTGACAAAACTTAGATCCGTTGCGGCCGTGCGCCAGATGAAAGCAAACACCGCCGCATTCAATAATACAAACACAGCGCCAATCGTGAGCAGCATCGTCCATCGTTGACGAATGAGGGAGCGTTGAGCGTGCAGGCCGTAGGGAAGGGCCGCCTGCGAAAGCTGAACCACGCTGGGCTGGTGGCCCTCACTGTTGATTTGCTCCGTGCCCGGGTCGCTCCCGCCGACGGACATCAGGTAAGCACTACTTCCCGTTCCTTGCCGCTCTTATCACGCAACACCACCTGCCCGCCCTTCGCAGTAGTTTCCGACGCCATCACCAACAACGCTAATGCGCGACGCAGCACTTCGGCGTTAGAGGTCGCATTGATCGTGTCGCGTAAGGTGTCCAGCGCCTTGCGGCTTTTCGCATCCACTACAAAACTCGTGGTATTGGCTGCCATGTTAGGATCTCTCCATTGTGCTAAGAACTATATAACGGTTATATAACATAGATTCGGCGGCTGCTGCAATAATGGTGACCGCTATTACGCAGTCCGATCATCAGTACCCGACCCGGGGGGAGTGTATGCGACAAGGGAAACCCTCTAGAATCATTGCGTTGCAGGGTTACTTAAGAAACATCTGGACGTTTATTGTACCCCCTGATTGCGCCAAATATGAGGGAACTCCGTAGCATGCAGGGCAGGTTGAAGGGTTGGATGGTTACCAGTAAGCAGACTGCTTGTGGATTGGTCCCGGTCGGAGTCCCGAGCGAGCGACGAGGACAACAGTCGCATCGATAGGGTCATCTGTGCGTGATTTGGCGAGGAGCGCCCCCGCGTCGCGGCCCATCTTCTCGTCGACGGGACGCACATCTACCGCGCGCAGGAGTCTGGCAACTCCGGCCTGCTTGCCTCCCGGGCTACGCCATACTTGTGCGATTACGATCGCGCTGGTGCGCAGTTCGTGGCCGTGTAGTTGTGCGACACGCAGTGACTCCGAGGTCACTTTCCGCGTGGCTCAATTCAGCGGCAGTCAGGGCGCCGTGCTTCTTTTCCCAGGCACCAAGGAATTCTTCCAGCGCCTCCGCCCGGAGTTTCGCCGCCGCCGCTCCAGCCAGCCAGGACGACAACCCTGTACCGGCTTTGCGGGCGGCATTGCGTACGTGGTCTCCTAGCTCTGCGTCAAACGAAATGCTGATTTTGTCTACTTTCATGCTTTATTTTACCACGCGCATTCTTACCATGGTAGTTCCTACTGTGGTATTCCTGGAAAGACGTGCCACGATCTGCGTGATCGTTGGCCGCGATACGCCGAGTTGCTCGGCCAAGCGATAGGCTGTGAGCCCGAGCGGTTCGAGGAAGTCAGTGATCTGGAGGCGGAAGGCCTGGGCGTATCAAGCCGCGGGAGTCACCTACCTGCCGACGGGATTTGCCTCCGGCCAGACCTGGGGCACCTTGCGGATTTTCGATGGCGGGTAGCCCATGGCGGCCACCCGTGCCAGGAGGGCGTCATAATCTCCCTGCGAAATGGTCGGGGTTCGGGCCATGATCCAGGTGTAGTCCCGATCATCGCGCGCGACGATGGTCTGACTATAGTCCTCCTTTAGATAAGCCACGATGTACTGCGCCTTGATTGGCCAGAACAGCTGTACGCCCCAAACCGCATTTCCGGTAGTGTCTTTGACGAAACCGGTGGAGTGAATGACCTTCACTGGACTATCCGAACCGTTACGAAAGCGGAACGAGGTAGCCACGCTGCCGTCGGGCTTTAGACGGTAGGTCTCGACGGCGTTGCAGGCGCTTCTCTCGAACACGGTGGGTATCGTGGCGATCACGTACCAGTCGCCCATGAAGCGCGCAAGGTCGACCTGGGCAACCGGCTTGATCGGCTCCAGAGTGCCGCCGTTGGCACTTACCGTGGCCATTGCGAAAGCGCAGCCCAAAAGGAGAGTTCCAGTCAGGTTCATGTTACTTCCCAAATCGGTAATGCGCGACCAGCCACTCCCGGCCATGGGAGTAGCCGAACAGTTCCGC
>JALYHP010000016.1 GCA_030799355.1 Pseudomonadota bacterium | reverse complement strand
CGAATAGCTGCGGCCCGTGCGCATCGTAGAATCACCAACCAGCAGCGATTTACCGAGGCAGCCTAAGCAGTGAAAGTCTCTCTTTCTGGCCAAGGCATTTTGTCCGGCTTGACATGAAGCGCGACAGATTCCCCTCGGCGCGCACCAATACGTTCAGCATAAAGCGCACACCGACTTCAGTGGCAATTCGGTCTGATGACAGTGCTCGCGCACTTCAGATCGTGACAATTGAGAAGCAGACTCGGCTAACCGCTAGTTCGGTAGTTAAATGAAAGCAGAATTCAAAAAAACCGACCCTACACCCTCGGCGCGTATTGACTCCGCAAATCCCTTAGAGATATCGTCTCTTTAAGAAACGATATTTGCAATCGTTCGATTCAGGGATGAAATGCAGAATATTCACGTCGCCAAATCATGCGGGCCAGTTAATCCCGCAAACCCCAAACGTCATATTGAGCAACATCCGCCGATTCCCCTGCTGAGCAAAAGGGTGCGCGGACCGCTTCTGCGATCCCCCGTCTCTTCGAAACTGATTTAAATGGGGTATGCCGCAGCTGTTCCAAGCATTACACGATCCGACTTGCACGCAGATCCCCAAGAATGACTCTGTTTCGCGAGTATTCGGTAGTCCAAGGAGAGCTCAATCGGATTGCGCGAGCGTGAATCAATGTCAAAAAACCGAAATGTCCGGAGGCAAACCATGTCTTATGACGTAGAAGTCGCTCACACAAGTACCACTACTCCGGCGACCGTAAGTTTGTACGACCCATTGAACCAATCAACGATGGGCCTTCCTCGCGCAAATGTACCGCCAGGAACATACAATCTTATTTGGGATCTTGCGGCCCTTCCGCAAAGTTCCGATCCCTGCACAATTACAGCGACAGATAGCACGGGTGTTCACACAATTCCCCCACTCACGAATTGTGACCTGCCGGCTTTCTTCGGGCCATCCATTGCTAGAGAGACGCCCCGATTTGTCGGCTAGCTGGGCCAAGAATGATGGCAACAGTGATGGACACCAGCAGATAACTGAGGCCCGTCTCCATTGGTTTGCTCTCCGAATATTCATGCTTGTGCACGCGCCATCCGCAGATCATAGGTCCCGCCAAAGAGGTAGTGCAGCCCGACTGCGTAGAGCGATACCCCCATCACCCCAACGCAAACCCCGGATGCGTCACCGCCGCAAACGGATGCTCACTCCAGTACCGGGTGGCGGCCGCGAAACGCTCCCGCAGCACCGCATAGGCGGCCGCCTCCGGCCGAACGAACCGGTCCAGCAGCAACGCTTTCATGCTGCTCCGCGCGGCGACGGTGCGATGGGCGTCGAGAAAGGCCGATTGCAAGGCGTCCAGGTCTCTTTGCCTCTGCAGAATTTGCGATTGAAGGATCGCAGATGCCACCGGCGGCGGTTCGTGCGGGGAGGCCACCAGCGGCGGAATGGGGGTGGGGACCGTGCGCCCGACCACGCGCACTCGCGACGTCAGATCCGGCCGATGCACCCGCAGCAGCCTGAAGGCATACGAATCGAGGGGTGCGATGTCCGCCGCACCTTCGATGACGGCACTCAAGGCGCCGAGCGGCGTGATCGTGGGGGCGATGACTTCGGCGAACAAGGGCTGAGTCGGCGCGGACCGAGACGCGCGCTTGGCGGACATGAAATAGCTGAGCGCCGCGGCGTAGCCCGATTGTGACTCGCGCACCGTCAACGCGATCCGTTTGCCGAAGGTCTCTTCGACCGTGCCGAAGGCGCTGTCGGCGCGCACCACGAAATCGCTCCAGTACTGCGCCTGGCCGCCAAACTCGGCGGGCGAGGGCACCGGCGCCGCGATCAGCGTGGGCTGGGGCTGCGCGCGAGAGAACGGCAACCCGCACATGAACACCGCACCCTGATCGGTGCGGCTCCACAACGCTTCCAGCGGCGCCGGTGCGGCATGCTCGATCAAGGTCACGGCCACGCCGGCCTCGGCGATGACCGCGGACAGCAACGTGCGCCACAGCCCGGCCACCAGCGGACTCACGGAATACATGCGCGCATTGGCGATCACCGGCGACCGCCGCGAGAGTGGGCCACGGTCGCATGCGCTCGCGCCTCCTGTGCGAACGGTCGCATCCCGGGGGGTTCAGAGCGCTCGTGCGAGAAAAGACGGTGAATTCGCTTGACCTTACCGGACATCAGAATTTGTAATTGAATTTCACACCCGCGGTGCGCGGCCGATTGATGGTTTCCGCGGTGATGAATTGATTGCCGTTCTCGAACAGATTGGCGCGCGTGTTGGTGAGGTTCTGTGCGTAGAGCTGCGCACCCCACGCGTCCCTGCCGATACCCAGCGACGCATCGTATGTCGAAAATCCGGCTTGATCGTAAGTGGTGATATTGCCGGTGGCCGAGTAGGAATGCGCCTGGTGCGTGCCGCCGATCTGCCAAAAGGCGCGATAGGTACCGAACTCGAACTCGTAGCGCGCGCGCAAGCTGGCCTGAAACGGCGGCGATTGCGCCAGCGGACTGCCGGTCTTGCCGAACGCGCTGCCGCCGATCGAACCGACTTGCGGGATGACGATGGGCTGGCCCGTGGTCGACAGCAAGAACGGTGCGTTGGTGAGATTGCTGCTGTTCCAGGACGCCGAGCCGATCAGCGTCAGCCCGTGAGTCACGCGCCCGATGGATTCGATTTCGGCCCCGCGCACTCGATAGTTGGGCCCGTTGGTGACGAAGCTCAAATTGCCATAACAGCAGGATTGGAAGATCTGCACCTGCACGTCCTTCCAGTCCTCTTGATAGACGGCGCCGTTGAATTCGAGCCGCCGGTCGAACCATTGCGTCTTCCAGCCGAGCTCGTTGTTCACCAGGGTGTCGGGCGCGTACGCCGACGGTGTCCTATAGACATAGGCTGCGCCGTTGACCGGTCCGCTGAGCGATCCCACCGAATGGTCCGCCAGATGCGCGCCGCGGTTGAAGCCGCCCGGCCTGAACCCTTGCGACCACGTGTAGTAGAGCAGCACATCCTCCATGGGCTTCCAGCTCACGTTGGCGCGGCTCTTGAATCCCTTGTAGGTGATGTCCAGGTGCTGCGCGCTCAGATCGTTGTTGTAGGGGGCATTGCCCGTACACGGCGGCGGCCCACCGGCGTAGCACCCGAAGCTGCTCACGGAGCTGCCCACCGCCGTCGTGTCGATGGAGTAATAGCGAGTTCCGGCGGTCACCGTCAGTACCTTGGGAATGATGTCGAAGTCCACCGAGCCGAACGCCGCTTTCTGGGTATAGCCGCGAGTGACGTCGTCGAAGAACGAGACGGTGTCGGGGCGGATGTTCGGGTTGCGTACGGCGGCATCGGCGGCGGGACCCACGTTCGTCAAACAACCGATCTGGCCGGCGGCCGTACAGGCCGGCAGGCTTTTGTACATCCAGTCGATATTCTCGGCGATCTGGTAGTCCTCCCAGAACAGGCCGACGATGCCGCGCGTGCGCCAGTCATCCGGGGTGCTCAGGCGAAGTTCTTGGCTGTCGTGGGTGGCGGTATCGGTCTCGTGCCAGCTCGCGCTCGGCGAATAACACTGCGATGTAGTCCCCGGCTCGGTCGCCGGGTTGGTGCACTGATAGTAGTCGGCATAGACGCCGCGCGAATAGTTGGTGTAGTCACCGACCTGGTCGATGTTACGCACCATGTAGCTGCCGGAATAAACGAGTCGCAGGTCGCCAATTTTGCCATTGACGGTCAACGCGGTGTTTTCGAATCTGTCATGGTCGTGCGACGGGTTGTACAGCTGCACGGCGAGGTCCGGCAACGCCTCGCCCGCCGAGCTTTGCGGGGTCACGTAGAACACGCCTTCCGCGCGCATGTTCTGGTAGGACTGGCTGAGCAACGCATTCCAGTCATCGTTCACCCGGTACGCGGCGGACCCACGGATGCCCGTGTAGGTGACGGGATTGATGGCATTGGCGACCAACGACGCATTGTTGATCGAGGGACTGCCGGGCGGCACGCCATAGGCGGTGACGGTGCTGCCGCTCGGGCAGGCTCCCGCGGTCGGCGTGCCGGAGGAGCAGCCCGTGGCGTAACCCGCAAAGGAAATGCCGACATCGCTCGCCAGACGGCTGAACGTGCCGGGGACATTGTTGATGTAGCCGCCGCGCGTATCGCTGTAAATCACGCCGCGCACCGCCAAGGTCTCGGGAATCAGCGGCAGGTTGATCATGGCATCGAGATTGCTGCTCGGATCGCCGCCGCTGGTGTAGGCATAGCCGGCATCGGCGTTGCCTTCGGTGACGTCGAGCTTCGGCTTGTTGGTGATATAACGCAGCACACCGGCCTGCGCGCCGGCGCCGAACAGCGTGCCCTGCGGACCTTCGAGCACCTCGATGCGCTCGATGTCCGCCGCGTAGACGTCCAGATTGCGGCCCGGCAGTTGGCCGGACTGATCATCGAGGTATACCGCAACGTTGGGGAAGCTGCCGATGCCGCTCGAACCTTGGGTGGCGAGGGTGGAGGTGGCCAGGCCGCGCATGAAAATCACCCCTTGGCCGGGGCCGTTGCTGGCCGAGGACACATTGGGAAGATATTTCACGAAATCATCGAAGGTGACGGCGTTCAACTGCGTCAACGTCTCGCCGGTGAGCGCCTGTATCTGGATGGGCACGTCCTGCATGTTTTCCGAGCGGCGCTGCGCGGTGACGGTGATTTCCTGAATGGAGTCGGAACTCGATTCGGTGCCGGCCGCGGGCGCGGCGGCCTGCGCGGCTCCAGCGGATGAACCGCCGAGAATGACGGCTATCGCATAGGATAATTTTGCATTCACGGGTTCATCCCTCTTGTAACGAGTTCAGACAGGCCTCAGGGCGTGCGCAAGTCCTGGGGCGTGCGCAAGTCCTGGGGCGTTCGCAGCTCCAGGGCGTTCGCAGGCCCAAGGCCACTTCGGTCAGGGCCGCTCACAGGCCCAACGCCGCTTTCATGGGCCCGAGCCACGGCTCGAAGTTGCGCCATTGGTCGATCCCCGCGCGATTGATGGGCTGGCGCACCTGTTCGGAACTCGCGGTATGGACGCGGCGCTCGGTCTTGTGGAACTCGACGCACGCCGGTTCGAAGTCCAGCCCACAGAACTCGAGGATGCGGCGAACGTTGGTCTCGAGATCCGCGACGACCTCTTCGTGCTGCACACGCAGCACCTTGCCCGGGAGGGCCTGGTCCCAGTGCGCCATGAGGGTCACATACATCTTGTAATAGCGGGTGATGTCCTCGACGCTGTAGGTGAACTGTTGCCCGGAGGCGAACAACTGTTTGTAATTGCTGAAGCAGCAGGCGAGCGCATCGCGGCGCGCATCGATGATCTTGGCGTTAGGCAAGATCAGATGGATGAGGCCGAGGTGACGGAAGTTGTTCGGCATCTTGTCGATGAAGAACGGCTTTCCCGTGCGATAGACGCGCGTGTCGGCGAGGTACTTCTCACCCAGTCGGGCGAGCTCCGCGGGCTCGAGGTCGGCGAGGATGGCCGGATAGCGCGGGGCGGAATCCTGCGTTTCGCGCCCCTGCAACTGCTGCACCATGCGCAAGATATCCGCCAGCTCCATGGTGCCTTCCACCTGCGAGTGAGAAGCGAGAATCTGTTCGAGCAGCGTCGAGCCCGACCGCGGCAGACCGACGATGAATAGGGGCGCCGGGCTGTCGCAGCCCACCCCGGGCCTCGCCGCGAAAAATTCTCGGGTACATATCTCCTGCTGCAAGCGGGCATTGCGCTCGAGCGGCTCGGGCCGATAGCGGCATTCGCCTTTCTTCAGGGCGTTGCCGCGCTCGTAGTAGGCGAAGGAGTCGGCATATTCACCGCGGTCCTCCAGCGCCTTGCCGAGGGCAAAGCACAGATGGTACCGGTCTTCCAAGCCGATTCGCGGCGCGGCTTCGTAGGCACGCATCTGTGCGATTTCCACGGCCGTGAACCGGTAGGTCTTCAAGTTGGCGAGACTCCAGTACGCATCGCCATAGCCCGGCCGGACCGCGGCCGCCGCACGGTAAGACTGCACGGCCTCGGCGGTGCGGCCGACGGTCTTCAACGCGTGCGCGATCGACAAGTGCAACTCAGGCCGGTCGGGCGCTTCGGCCAGTATCTCGCGGTACAGGGGCAAGGCCTTTTCGTAATCACCGAATCCCGTGCAGATGGTGGCATGCGTGGTTCGGTAGTCGCGGTTGTCGGGATCTTTCTGGAGCAGTTTCTCCATCTCTTCCCGCGCCCGCACATGCTTATGGCGGCGCAGCAGGATCAACGCATAGTCGTAGCGTAGAGCGTCGTATTCCGGAGCGAGCACCAATGCGCTCTCGAGCAGGATTTCGGCATCGTCGTACACATCCATCTTGACGCCGATCTGCGCCAGCAGCCGCATGGCTTCCACATGATTCCCGTGGGTGAGCAGGTAGCGGCGCAACACCCCCTCGGCGTCGGTGATCTCGTTGTCCGCGAACATGCCGAACGCGGTCACGACCTCCGGCGGCAGCTTGGCCAAGTTGTCCACCTCGGCTGCCGCCTTGTTCGCCGCGTCGAGCTGCCCCGTCATCCGATACAGCACCTGCAGTGCCTTCCAGCTCGCGGGCAGCGCCGGACTCATCTTCACGGCCTGTTCGAAGGCCGCGATCGCGGGCGCAGCGCTGCGCAGCGCCACGTAACAATGTCCTCGCTCCTGGTAGAGGCGGGGGTAATCGGGGTGCAGCTCTTCCAAGCGGCGCAAGGTGGCCAGCGCATCCGCCACGCGATGCAGATAGCGCTGCGCCACCGCGGTCATGTACAACAGGTCGCGGTCATGCGGGGCCTCCTGTTGAAGCCGCAGCGCCAGCTGCAGCGCCGCGTCGAACTCGCTGCGGTCGAGGAGCGTGCGCACGCCGCGCAGCTCACTGTCGATTCGAGGCGGCGCAGGATCAAAAACCGCAGCTTCCATGGGTACCTCGAGAACAGGCGGGCACCGCTGCCCGCCCTCGATGCTAGGGCGGCGGGCCGCCGCCCGCCGCCGCCCGCGATGCGTTCGTCAGCTCAGAACTTATAACCAAACTTCACGCCCGCGACTCTCGGACGCAGCACCGTTTCGGTGACGATGAACTGGTACGAATTCGTAAAGGTACTGGCATTCTTGTTGCCGAGGTTCTGCACGAAGAACTGCACGTTCCAGGCATCCTGGGCAAAGCCGGCCGAGGCGTCGAAGGTGGAGTATCCGGGCATTCGATAATTCTTGACGGTGCCCACCGCCGAATTCGAGGGCCCGTAGTACTGGCCGCCCACCTGGCTGAAGGCCTTGTAGGGCCCGACGTTGAACTCGTAGCGCGCCCGCATATTGCCTTGGAACAGCGGCGACTGACCCAAGGGGCTGCCTTGCAGTCCATATACATTGGGGATGCTGGTGATGGGCTGGCCGTAATTCGGGCTGGCCGGATTGTTGTTGAGCAGGAACGGAGAGTTGGTCTGCGAACTTTTGTTGTAGGACCCCGAGCCTTGAACCGTCAGCCCGCCGCTCGCTCGCGCGATCACCTGTAACTCGCCGCCCCTCACCCGGTAATTCGGACCGTTGGTGACGAACGTCAAGTTGCCGAAGCCCTGCTGCGGATCGAAGAACTCCACGATGGTGTTCTTCCAATCTTCCTGATAGATGGCGCCGTTGATTTGCAGATGATGGTTGAGGAACTCCGTCTTCCAGCCCAACTCGTTGTTGGTCAGTTGATCGGGAGCGTAATTCGTGGGAGTTCGATATTGATAGGCACCCGTCGCATCGTACTGTTTGTCACTCGAACCGCGATTGAACCCGCCGGGACGGAAGCCCTGTGACCACGTGTAATACAGCAGGATCTCGTCGGTGGCATGCCAGCTCAGGTTGGCGCGGCTCTTGAAGCCGTGATAGCTCGAATGATTGTAGCTCGCCGTGTTGAAGTCGGTCCCGTACGGAGACTTGGCGCCCTGGTTGGTCGCCGGGGTGCAGGTTCCGTAGTACGTCGTCGGGGAGAACACCTTGCAATAGAAGCTGCCGTAGTCGCCGCCGACGATGCTCTCGTCGAACTTGTAGTACCGCGTACCGGCCGTGAATATCAACGTCTTGGGAATGAGGTCGATGTCGAATGAGCCGAACACCGCCTTCTGCTTGATGGTGCGCTGCGTGTCATCGACGAATCCGACATTGTCGTTGACCACGTTCGGGTTGTTGGTCGTTTCGCCCGGCCTGTCCCCGGTATTGTTGAAGCAGTTCACGTCATAGGTCGCCGAGCAGGTGGGCACCGACTTGTAAGTCCAGTCGGTGACATCGTAAATCTTGAATTGCTCGTAATACACGCCGCCGATGCCGCGGATGCGCCAATCATCCGGGGTGCTCACCCGCAGTTCGTGGCTCTGATGCGTGTTCTTTTCCGTTTCCTGCCAAGTCGCGCTCGGGGAATAGCACTTGCCGGTGGCGGTGGTCGTCGAATAGCCGGCGCACTGATAATAATAGCCGTAGACGCCGCGGGAATAATTGGTGTAGTCCTGTTGCTGTTCGATGTTGCGCACCAGGTAACCGCCAGCGTACACCAATTTCAAATCACCGACCTTGCCGTCGATGACCAGCGAGGTGTTCTCGAACTTGTCCTTGTCATAGTTGTTGTTGAACACCGCCACCGACAGGGCCGGCAGCGGACGGCCGCCCTGCGGCTCGCCCACGGCGTTGAAATAAGTGCCTTCCGGGCCGTTGGGCATCTGGTAGAACACGCCCTGGGCGTTCATGTTCTGGTAGCTCTGCGTGAGCAAGGCATCCCAATCGTCGTTGATCTTGTACAGCCCCGACAGGCGAAAACCCGAATACGTCACCGGGTTGATGGCGTTGCCGACGAAATTGGCGTTGTTGATGGACACGCTGTCGGTGGGCAGGACGTACTTGTTGGTGCCCTTGACGTAATCGTAGAAGCCCTCGTCGCTCTGCGAGCGCGTGAACGTCGCCGGCACGTTGTTGATGTAGCCGCCGCGGCTGTCGCTGTAGACCACGCCGCGCACCGCCAAGGTGTCGGCGATCAGCGGCAGGTTCAGCGCCGCATCGACGTTGCCGTTGGGATCGCCGTGCGCCGTATAACTATAGCCGGCGTTCACCGTGCCTTCGGTCTTGTCGAGCTTGGGCTTGTTGGTGATGTAGCGCAGCACGCCCGCCTGAGCCCCGGAGCCGAACAAAGTGCCCTGGGGCCCTTCGAGGACTTCGATGCGCTCGATGTCCGCGGCATATACGTCCATATTTCGGCCGGGCAGGGCGCCCGAGATTTCATCGAGGTAGACCGCGACGTTGGGAATGGGGCCGGTGGTGCCCGTGCCTTGCTGGCCGGTGACGCCGACGGACAGGCCGCGCATGAAAATCGAGTCCTGACCGGGACCCGAGCCGGCCGTGCTCACGTTGGGCACGAATTTGACGAAATCGTCGAAGGTGGTGACGTTCAGCTGGGTCAGCGTTTCCGCGGTAAGTGCCTGGATGGAGATAGGCACATCCTGCATGTTCTCCGTGCGTCGCTGCGCCGTGACCGTGATTTCCTGAATCCCTTCCGAGTCGTTGGTGTCGGCCGCCGGCGCGGCGTGCGCGGCTCCCATGGCTGAGCCGCTCAAGATGGCGGCAATAGCATAGGACAGCTTCGGATTTGAATTCATATGTTCATCCCTTCTGAATTATGTTTGCCGAGCGCATTGTTGCTTGGATACGTCAGAGCCGCCCGCTCCAACCGCAATGCCTTTGGTCCGAGCATAGCCGATCGTTTGCGGATTGTTATGCTATTAAGCGATGCCCCCATGCCAAAACGCGACAAGTTGGGGCGACTCGACCACCGGTTCGCTCGGCTGCCGCTGCCCGCGTTGCGTGCACGAGACAGTCGCGGCAGGTGTTGGCCTGCGCGCGGCCTGATGTACCGTGGCGCCCGCGCGTTGCACTCCGCCTCGGATTCCTGCGCGCGGCCTGATGCGCCGTGGCGCCCGCGCGTTGCACTCCGCCTCGGATTCCGGCGACGGCCTGATGCGCGGAGGTACGCCGTGGTGCGCGCAGTGCGCCGTGGCGTGCCCGGTTGGCACGCAGGTCACGGTCGCAGACGGCGTGCGGCGACAATGCAATGGCCGCCGCCCCCCGCGCGCTACCCCAGCGGCCGGTTGATCATTTCCAGGTGCAGCGCACCGTGCGCCGGATACGGATGGGCGAGTGCCACCGCCTCGTTCAGTTCCACCCCCAGCCCCGGCGCCGTCGGCGGTATCACGAAGCCATCCTGCCACTGAATCGGGGTCTTGAGGAGATCGGCATGGAATCCGCCCCATTGCTGAATGCCCTCGAGGATGAGGAAGTTGGGCGAGCACGCCGCGATCTGGATGTTGGCGGCGCCCACGACCGGGCCACAATACAAGTGCGGCGCGATCTGCGCATAGTGAACCTCCGCCAAGGCGGCCACTTTCTTCGCCTCGAGCAAGCCGCCGACACGGCCCAGGTTCAATTGCAGGATATGGGCGGCGCCGGCCGCCAGCACGCGCGCGAACTCGTATTTGGTGGTGAGCCGCTCGCCGGTCGCGATGGGAATTCGCGTGCCGCGCGCGACCAGCGCCATCTGTTCGGGCATCTCGGGCGGCACGGGCTCTTCGAACCAGAGAGGATCGTAGGGCTCGAGCTGCGATGCGAGGCGGATCGCGCCGGAGGTGGTGAATTGCCCGTGCGTGCCGAGCAACAAATCCGCCTTGTGACCCACCGCCTCGCGCACCCGGCGGGTGAGACGAACGGTACGTTCCAATGCTTCTTGCGTGGGTTGGCGCGGATCGTAGGCCGAGAAACCGCCGGTGGGGTCGAACTTGAGCCCGGTGAAGCCCTGCGCGACGTACTCGGCGGCGCGCTCGGCCGAGCGATCCGCATCGTGGTAGAAGTCATCGCCCTCGCCGTCGGCCGGGTACAGATAGGTGTAACTTCTCAGCCGTTCATGCACCTTGCCGCCGAGCAAGTTGTACACCGGCTGTTCCACCGCCTTGCCGACGATGTCCCAGCAGGCCATCTCCAGGCCGCTCATGACGGCCATCAGCGATAGATCGGGCCGCAGGCTGAAGCCCGAGCCATACACCTCGCGCCACATCGATTCGATTTGGAAGGGGTCACGGCCGTAGCAGCGGCGCGAGAACACATCCTCGATCATGGCGGCGATGACATGCGGCCCGAAGGTGGCGGCATACACCTCGCCCACACCCTCGATTCCGCAGGCGGTTCTCAGTTTCAAGAAGACGAAGTAGCGGCCGCCGAAGCCGGGCGGCGGGTTGCCGACCACGAACACCGTCACGCTGTCGAGTTTCATTGCACTCCCCCGGTGGCGGGTTTGCGTCCGCCGATGATGAGCTCGGCGGCTTTCTGCGCCACCATGAGAGTCGGAGCATGGGTATTGGCCGAGGTCACCGTCGGAAACACCGAGGCATCGACCACCCGCAGACCCGCGACGCCGTGCACTCGCAGCGCGCCATCCACCACCGAATCCCCGGGATTGTTCCCCATTCGGCAGGTGCCGACCGGGTGATACACGGTGGCTGCGCGTTGCCGAAAATCGGCCACCAGGTCGGCGTCCGCCAGGGCGCGCAGGTCGGGGGCGAGGGGCTCGAGAATCAAGGACTGCATGGCCCGCGTGCGCGCGATGGCCTGCAGCAGGCGCCCGCCGTGCACCACGTCGCGCACGTCTTTGTCGGTGGATAGATAATTGGGCGCAATCAGCGGCGCGCGCCGATGGTCACCGCTCGCGATGTCGATGCGGCCGACGCTGGTGGGCCGCGTCGGCTGAAAACACAAATAAAAACCGGGAAACGGGTCGAGCGCGATGCGAGTGCGTGTCGCATCGCCCGCGCCATAGGTCACCGGGTTGCAATACAGCTGTACGTCGGGTCGCACTGCGGCCGGATCCGCGCGCAGAAAGCCGCCGAATTGATTGACACTGAGCGCCAGCGGCCCGCTCCTCGCCAGCAAGTAACGCACACCGGAGCGCAATTTTCCCCAGGTCGAATGCAGCTCATCGTTCAGCGTGGGGCGCCTCGCCTTGAAGGAATAGACCACGGCCAGATGGTCCTGAAGATGTCCGCCCACGGCCGGATTGTCCACCCGCGGTTCGATGCCGTGTGCGGCTAACAGCGCGCCCGGACCGATGCCCGACAGTTGCAACAACTGCGGCGAATTGACGGCTCCGCCGCACACGATGACTTCTTTCGCGGCGGCGGAATAATGCTGCTGTCCGTGGCGCGACCACTCCACGCCGATGGCACGACCGCCGCTGAAACGGATCTTGCTCGCCCAGGCATGCATCTCGAGCTTCACCGTGTCGCGGCGCAGTGCGGGGCGCAGAAACGCATCGGCGGCCGAGCGGCGGCGGCCGTTGCGGATGGTCACTTGATAGCAGCCGAGACCTTCCGGCCGCGGGCCGTTGAAATCATCGGTGATGGGAAATCCCAGTTCTCGGGCGGCGTCGAACCAATTCGCCCGGATCGGATGCAGGAAAGGCGTGACATCCTTGACGTCGAGCGCACCCTCGGTGGTCGCGTGGCCGGCCGGGTCCACGCGACGCTCGGACATTTCGAAATACGGGCGAACCTCGTCCCACCCCCACCCCACGTTACCGAGGGCGCGCCAATCGTCGAAGTCCGCGGGCATGCCGCGGCAGTACACCAATGCGTTGATGGAGCTCGAGCCGCCGACCACCCGGCCGCGCGGCCAGTACATGCTGCGGCCATCGAGTCCGGCGCTCGGCTGGGTCTGGTACTTCCAGTTCACCGAAGCATCCGCGAAGGTGCGGCCATACCCGATGGGCGTCTTGATCCAAAAACGTGAATCCGAGCCGCCCGCCTCGAGGATGAGCACCCGGTGCCGTCCGTCCGCGGACAAGCGGTCGGCGAGCACGCAGCCCGCGGTGCCGGCGCCGACGATGATGTAGTCGTAGTGGTCCAAGCCGCGAGCTTAGCCTCATCGCCCCCACGGGCCATGCCCTTTCTCATGCCATTTCACGATAGGCCCATGTCATTTCTCGAAGGCCGAGCGCCGGTTTGTCTGCAACCATCGTGCCTGATGTCCCGAAACCGAAATCCTGCGTGGATGGTTGCTCGGTACGCCGCGATGCGGCTGTGCTCGCTGTTGCGTAACGCCCGGTGCATTTGCCGTGCGACCCGATCCCACGCTCGATTGCGCGAATTCCCAATTCAGGACAGTATCGGAACCGGTTGCAAACCCTGTATGGTGGCTTTGGGATGCAGAGAAGGCTCCCGGGCAAACCGAGGTCGACATTGAGCACCACCGCGATCGCCGTTCCGCGCACCACAGCCCCCTCATCGGCGGAACGTTGGTACGTCCTCATCCTGATGTGCCTGATCTACGCGATCAACATCGCCGATCGCTACGTCGTCTCCACGGTACTCGAGCCCATACGTCTCGATCTGCATCTCGACGATGACAGCGTCGGCATGCTGACCAGCTGGCCGCTGGCGCTGTTCTACGTCACCTGCGGCATCCCCATCTCGTGGATCGCCGACCGCTCGAATCGGCGCAATATCCTCTCGATCTCGTTGGTCGTCTGGTCCGGATTCACGGCGCTGTGCGGATTGTCGCGCGGTTGGCTGCAGTTCGCCCTCGCGCGCATCGGGGCGGGCATCGGCGAGGCGGGCGGCACGCCGCCCTCGACCGCCATCGTCTCCGACTGCTTTCCTCCCCACCGGCGGCCGATGGCGATGACCGTGCTCGCCCTCGGCGCTCCCATCGGCGCGTGGATCGCACTCGATATCGCCGGGGAAGTCGCGCGCCTTTACGATTGGCGGCACGCGTTCCTCGCGCTCGGGGTTCCGGGTTTGGTGGTGGGCCTCATCGTGT
>JALYHP010000004.1 GCA_030799355.1 Pseudomonadota bacterium | reverse complement strand
CCGTGAAGCGGCGCGTGCAGCCGGGCGACAAGATGGCGGGCCGTCACGGCAACAAGGGCGTGATCTCGTCCATCGTGCCGGTCGAGGACATGCCGTACATGGCTGACGGGACGCCGGTCGACATCGTACTGAACCCGCTGGGTGTGCCCTCGCGTATGAACATCGGTCAGATCCTGGAGACCCACCTCGGTTGGGCCGCCAAAGGTCTGGGTGCCAAGATCGGCAAGATGCTGGAAGCCCAGCAGGCCGTCGTGGAACTGCGTAAATTCTTAGGCCAGGTGTACAACGAGACGGGCGGCCAGAAGGAAGACATCAAGTCGATGAGCGATGCCGAAGTCATCGAGCTTGCAAGCAACTTGAAGAAGGGCGTACCGATGGCGACGCCGGTGTTCGACGGCGCGAGCGAAGAGGAGATCAAGAATCTGCTGACGCTGGCGGATCTTCCCACCTCGGGCCAGACCACGTTGCACGACGGGCGTACAGGAGAGCAGTTCGACCGGCCGGTAACCGTGGGCTACATGTATATGTTGAAGCTCAATCACCTGGTCGACGACAAGATGCATGCCCGGTCCACCGGACCCTACAGCTTGGTCACTCAGCAGCCGCTGGGCGGCAAGGCGCAATTCGGCGGTCAACGCTTCGGTGAAATGGAGGTGTGGGCGCTCGAGGCGTATGGCGCCGCGTACACCTTGCAGGAAATGCTCACCGTCAAGTCCGACGACGTCAACGGTCGCACCCAGATGTACAAGGCGATCGTCGACGGCAACCACGAAATGAAAGCCGGCATGCCGGAGTCGTTCAATGTCTTGGTCAAGGAAATACGCTCCCTGGCCATCAACATCGAACTCGAGAGCGAGGCCTAATCCATGAAAGATTTACTGAAGCTGTTCAAGCAACAAGTGCCGGTCGAGAATTTCGACTCGATCAAGATCGGCTTGGCGTCGCCGGATATGATCCGCTCATGGTCATACGGCGAAGTGAAGAAGCCGGAGACCATCAACTATCGCACGTTCAAACCGGAACGCGACGGGCTGTTCTGCGCGAAGATATTCGGGCCGGTGAAGGACTACGAGTGTCTGTGCGGCAAATACAAGCGGCTCAAGCATCGCGGCGTGGTGTGCGAGAAATGCGGCGTCGAAGTGACCCAATCCAAGGTGCGCCGCGAGCGCATGGGCCACATCGAGCTCGCGAGCCCGACGGCGCACATTTGGTTCTTGAAGTCGCTGCCCTCGCGCATCGGCTTGATGCTCGACATGACGCTGCGGGAAATCGAGCGGGTGCTGTATTTCGAGGCCTTCGTCGTCGTCGATCCCGGCATGACACCGTTGCAGCGCGGCCAGCTCTTGACCGACGAGATGTACCTCGAGTCGATCGAGGAACACGGCGATGAGTTCGACGCGCGTATGGGCGCCGAGGCGGTGCACGAGCTGCTCAAGTCCATGGACTTGCCCTCGGAGATCGTCAAGGTTCGCGAGGACATGGCGAATACGAACTCCGAGACGAAGATCAAGCGCCTGTCGAAACGGCTGAAGCTGATCGAGGCGTTCATGGAATCCGGCAACAAGCCGGAGTGGATGGTGCTCACCGTACTGCCGGTGTTGCCGCCGGACCTGCGTCCTTTGGTGCCGCTCGACGGCGGCCGCTTCGCGACCTCGGACCTGAACGATCTGTATCGGCGGGTGATCAACCGCAACAACCGGCTGCGCCGGCTGTTGGAGCTGAACGCGCCGGACATCATCGTGCGCAACGAAAAGCGCATGTTGCAGGAGGCGGTGGACGCGCTCCTCGACAACGGCCGTCGCGGGCGCGCCATCACCGGCACGAACAAGCGGCCGCTCAAGTCCTTGGCGGACATGATCAAGGGCAAGCAAGGCCGGTTCCGCCAGAACCTGCTCGGCAAGCGCGTCGATTACTCGGGTCGTTCGGTCATCGTCGTCGGTCCGACTCTGCGGCTGCACCAGTGCGGCTTGCCGAAGAAGATGGCGCTCGAATTGTTCAAGCCGTTCATTTTCTCGAAGCTGCAGCTGCGTGGCGAAGCCTCGACCATCAAGGCGGCCAAGCGCCTGGTGGAGCGTGAAGGGCCGGAAGTGTGGGACATCCTCGAAGAGGTGATCCGCGAACATCCGGTGCTGCTCAATCGCGCGCCCACCTTGCACCGCCTGGGCATCCAGGCGTTCGAGCCGGTATTGATCGAGGGCAAGGCGATTCAGCTGCATCCGCTGGTTTGCACCGCGTTCAACGCCGACTTCGACGGCGACCAGATGGCCGTTCACGTGCCGCTCTCGATCGAAGCTCAGCTCGAGGCGCGGGCATTGATGATGTCCTCCAACAACATTCTCTCGCCGGCGAACGGCGAGCCGATCATCGTGCCCTCGCAGGACGTGGTGCTCGGGTTGTATTACATGACCCGCGAAAGGGTGGGCGCGAAGGGTGAGGGCATGGCCTTCAGCGACGTGCCCGAAGTGCATCGTGCCTACGAGAGCCGCAACATCGATCTACAGGCGAAAGTCAAAGTTCGCCTGGCCGAATACATCCGCGATGCCAAGGGGCATCTGGTGCAGAACGTTCGGGTGGTCAATACCACGGTCGGCCGGGCATTGCTGTCGGAGATCCTGCCGCACGGGCTGTCGTTCGATGCCATCAACCAGGACATGACCAAGAAGATCATCTCCGCGACCATCAACCTGTGCTACCGCACCGTTGGTTTGAAGGAAACGGTCGTGTTCGCCGACCAGTTGATGTACACCGGCTTCCAATACGCCACGCGCGCCGGCGTTTCGATCGGTGTGGATGACATGGTGGTGCCGCAGCAGAAGATCAAGATTCTGGCGACCGCCGAGCGCGAGGTGAAGGAGATCCAGGAACAGTATTCCTCGGGTCTGGTCACCAACGGCGAGCGGTATAACAAGGTGGTGGACATCTGGTCGCGCACCAATGACCAGGTCGCCAAGGCCATGATGGAGAAGCTGGGCACCGACGAAGTCACGGACAGCAAGGGCAACAAGGTCCGCCAAAAATCGTTCAATTCGATTTTCATGATGGCCGACTCGGGCGCTCGCGGTTCCGCCGCGCAGATTCGCCAGCTGGCCGGCATGCGCGGTCTGATGGCGAAACCGGATGGTTCCATCATCGAAACGCCGATCACGGCGAATTTCCGCGAAGGCTTGAACGTACTGCAATACTTCATCTCCACTCACGGCGCGCGTAAGGGCTTGGCCGATACCGCGCTGAAGACGGCGAACTCCGGCTACCTCACGCGGCGCTTGGTCGATGTGGCGCAGGATCTGGTGGTGACCGAGATCGACTGCGGCACGAGCTTCGGACTGTCGATCACGCCCATCGTCGAAGGCGGCGACGTGGTCGAAGGCTTGGGGGAGCGTGTTCTCGGCCGCGTGGCCTCGGAAGACGTGGCCGTGGCGTCCAGCGGCGAAGTGCTGGTCGAGGCCGGTACGTTGATCGACGAAAAACTCGTCAAGCTTCTGGAGAAAATGGGCATCGATCAGGTCATGGTGCGCTCGCCCATCACTTGTGAAACTCGGTATGGCGTTTGCGCGCAGTGCTACGGGCGAGACCTCGGGCGTGGGCACCGCATCAACATCGGCGAGGCGGTGGGCGTCATCGCGGCGCAGTCCATTGGCGAGCCGGGAACCCAGCTCACGATGCGTACCTTCCACGTCGGCGGCGCGGCTTCGAGAGCGGCGGCGGCCAACGGCGTCGAGGTCAAGTCGAAGGGCACGATCCGTCTGCACAACATCAAGACCGTTCGTCACGAGAAGGGTCACCTGGTCGCGGTATCGCGCTCCGGCGAGTTGGGTGTGGTGGATGAGTTCGGACGCGAACGCGAGCGTTACAAGATCCCGTACGGCGCCACCATCACGGTGAACGACGCCGACATGGTCGCGGCGGGCCAATCGGTGGCGAATTGGGATCCGCACACTCATCCGGTGGTCACGGAAGTGGCCGGCATGATCAAATTTTCGGATTTCGTCGATGGCATCACCGTGGCGACCCAGGTGGACGATGTCACCGGTCTGTCGAGCACCGTCGTACTGGATCCGAAGCAGCGTGGTTCGGGAGGCAAGGATCTGCGGCCGGTGGTGCGTTTGACCAACGCCAAGGGCAAGGAAGTGACCTTCGCCAACACGGATATTCCGGCTGTTTATGCATTGCCGGCGGGCGCCATCGTCAGCCTGGAAGACGGCTCGAAGGTATCGGTGGGCGACGTCATCGCGCGCATCCCGCAGGAATCATCGAAGACCCGCGACATCACCGGCGGTCTGCCGCGTGTTGCCGACTTGTTCGAGGCCCGCAAGCCGAAGGATTCCGCGATTCTGGCGGAACGCAGCGGCACGGTCAGCTTCGGCAAGGAAACCAAGGGCAAGCGTCGCCTGATCATCACCAACGAAGCCACCGACAAGTACGAGGAGCTGATCCCCAAGTGGCGCCATCTGAACGTGTTCGAAGGCGAACAGGTCGAGAAGGGCGAAGTCATCGCCGACGGCGAACCGAATCCGCATGACATATTGCGGCTCCAGGGCGTCGAGGCATTGGCCAATTACCTGGTGCGTGAAATCCAGGACGTCTATCGGTTGCAGGGCGTGAAGATCAACGACAAGCACATCGAAGTCATCGTGCGGCAGATGTTACGTAAAATCGAGGTACTGGATACCGGCGATTCGGCGCTGCTTCGCGGCGAACAGATGGATCGCGGCCGGCTGCTCGATGTCATTGCGAAACAGAAGGCCGAGGGCAAGCATCAGTCCACCTGGGAACCCATGCTGTTGGGGATCACCAAGGCGTCGCTGGCCACCGAGTCGTTCATTTCCGCGGCGTCCTTCCAAGAGACCACCCGCGTCCTCACCGAGGCAGCGGTGCGAGGGCTCAAGGACGACTTGAGGGGTTTGAAGGAGAACGTGATCGTTGGCCGCCTGATACCCGCGGGCACCGGATTCGCGTATCATGCCCGCCGTCGACGTGCGTTCGACGATAGCCGTCGCCGCAGCTTCATGGATGTAAGCGGCAGCATAGGCGACTCGGATGACACTGTACCGGCGGGGGATACCGAAGCTGCCGAATAATAGAATAATAAGTATTTAAAGATATGGCCTCGCACCGGCAACGGTTCGAGGCCTTTTTTATTGCGCCGGCAGGGCGCACCCACTTGAGCGCCCGGCACGGCTGCCGCGTCCGTTCGCAACCCGGCAGGAAATCCGAAAGACGTGAATCCGATCACGCTTTTGTTCTGAGACGCCTTTATTGTAGGGCCGGAATGCAGTTGCTGCCGCTCTCCAGTCATCGGGTCCGCGCACCGCGCGAACCCATAAGGTCGATCTTCATGTTGTTTCTCACCGCAATCCTTCGTGTTTGGACGCCGCGCGAGCCGGAACCAAACGACCTGCTGGCCCAAACCCGCCTGAGGATCGGGCATATGGGATTGACGGTCATCGCATTGGTATTCATTCTCGTCACATTCTGGCAACACTAGGCTCGCTCCTGGCCGGCAACACTGGGAGCCTGTCTGAGTATTTCACGTGGCCGCGCCGTGGCAGTTTCCTCAGGCAAGGCGGAGCCGACGTTGGGTCGCGCTAGCCTTTCGCGCCATCGTAGGCGCGCGCTCACACCCGCCATGGCCCGTTCGCTCTTGCAGGCTTCATACCCACGGGCACACTGATGCCTTCCTTGTCAGGAGATGCTCATGAATATGAATCGCTTGGTTACCGTGGTTGCCTTGGTGGGGCTGGCATTTGGCAGCGGTGCTGCCCTGGCCGGGGAGGACACGCCCGCGTCGAGCATGACCAAGCGTCAGGCCATGAAGGACTGCATCGAACAGCAGAAGACCGGCAACATCAGCATGTCCAAGAGCCAGATGAAGCAGTTCTGTAAACAGAAGCTCAAGGACCAGAAAGCCACCGGTGAGCTGCCGCAACCGCCGGCCACCGACGTGCCGAAGAACTAGCATTTCCCCCGCGGCTACCAGCGAAACCCAAGTCGGGGCGGCCCGACCGCACGGCCGGATACCGCGTGCGGCCATGCTCCGCGACACCAGCGCACCGGCTTCGTGGCGACCGTGCCCGCCCCCAGGATAATCCCTGCGACGGTCGATGCGCCCACGGCCGTGGGCGCCGCGGTCCCCTACCGCGTGGGATGTCGCCGGCCCCCATCGTCGGCATGAGCGGCCAGGCGGGCCGGCAAACGGCGTGGGGGTCGCCCGCGCGGCATCGGCTCCGGGCCCTCGCCGCGGTTCGCGTCGCTCAGGCATACTGGAGACGCCGCGATGCAAGTCATCCGTAAATCATCGTTCAAACCGACCCGCTGGAAAAACGGCGGCGGTGTGACGCACGAAGCCATACGTGTTCCGCCGAACGAGAGTGCTTTCCATTGGCGCGTCAGTGTCGCGCAAATCGAGGCTTCCGGGCCATTCTCCGAGTTCTCAGGCTATCACCGCACGATGGTGCTGCTTCGTGGGGCGGGCGTTCGATTGACGTTCGGCGGCGCTCCCCTAGCCGAGCTGCGCGAAGTGGGCGATTTTGCCGAGTTCGATGGTGCGCTCGCGACGCAATGCGATTTGCTCGGCGGGCCCTGCGTGGACCTCAACGTGATGGTTTCGAAATCCATGACGCGCGTGGCGGCGACGGTCGAGCGCCTCCGCGGGCCACGCGCGCTGCAACCGCCGCCGCGGGGCACCTTGCTGGCATTCGCCGTGCGCGGAACGATGTCCATTCACCGGGACGGCCGCGAATCCATTCACCTCGATACCGGCGACCTTGCCGTGCTGACGGCACAAGATTGCGGGACCATGGCCCCGACGATGCTCGGCGAGCTTGCGCCCCCTTTGGTGTTCTTCGCGGTCCTGGCCGATAATTCCCAGTAGTCTTTCGCCGGAAACCTTCACGATGGTCACCGAATCGGACACGCAGGCCGCGGTCGCGGAGATGGAATCGTTTCGCCGCTCCATGCGCGCCCATGCGCTGTGGCCCGAAGATCGTGCCGCTGCGCGTCTGTTGCAGGCGCTGGAACTCACCGGAGGGGCGCGTCACCGCGCCGTTGCCATCGCGGTGGCGCTGGTGGAGGGGGCTCGCGCGCGCCGCGACGAGCGGCCGTTCTTGGATGCCTTCCTGCAGGAGTTCGGCCTCTCCAACCAGGAAGGCATAGCGCTCATGTGCATCGCCGAAGCCTTGCTGCGCATTCCGGACGATGCGACCGCCGATCGGCTGATCGCCGAACAACTGGCGACCGGCGATTGGTCGGCCCATTCGGGCAGGTCCGAGTCGTTGTTCGTCAATGCCTCGGCCTGGGGTCTCATGTTGACGGGAGGCATTCTCGAGCTCGATCCGGCCATCAGAAACGATGCTTCCGGCTGGCTGAAGAGACTCACCCGCAAAGCCGGCGAACCCCTGGTACGGCTCGCCGTGCGCCGAGCGATGCGCATCATCGGCGGTGAATTCGTCGTCGGACGCAGCATCGAGGAGGCGCTGGCGCGCAGCGTCCACGACCCGGAGGTCGCGCTGTGCTCCTTCGATATGTTGGGAGAAGGCGCAAGAACGCGCGGCGATGCCCAGCGCTATCTGCGGGCCTATGAACACGCCATCGATGTGATCGGGGCCGCCTGCGCAGGACGTGCTCCCCACGAGGTGTCGAGCATTTCGATCAAGTTGTCGGCGCTGGAGCCGCGATACTCGCTGCTGCAACACGATCGAGTCATGGCTCGACTGGCCCCTGCGGCCGCGGAACTCGCACGCCGCGCGGCGAAGTGGGGCATACAGCTCACCATTGATGCCGAGGAAGCCGACCGGTTGGACCTGTCCTTGGACATCATCGAAGCGCTGGCGAGCGACGGCGCGACGCGGCAATGGCCGGGTTTGGGACTCGCCGTGCAGGCCTACGGCAAGCGGGCATTGGACGTGATCGACTGGGCCGCCGCCGCCGCGCGCCGGCACCGGCGTCGGATGACGGTTCGCTTGGTCAAGGGCGCGTACTGGGACAGCGAGATCAAGCGCAGCCAAGAACGCGGACTCGAGGGCTATCCGGTATACACCCGCAAATACACCACGGATGTGTCGTATCTGGCCTGCGCGGGGCGCTTGTTCGGTCATGTCGATGTCCTCTTGCCGCAATTCGCGACCCACAATGCGCACAGCATCGCATCGATCCTGGAACTGGCGCCCGGGGGCGCGGACTTCGAGTTTCAGCGGCTGCATGGGATGGGCAGGCTTCTCTACGCCGAAGCCGCACGCCAGATCGCCGATTTTCCGCGCGTGCGGGTGTACGCGCCGGTCGGCGAGCACAAGGATTTGCTCGCCTATCTGGTGCGGCGGCTCCTGGAAAACGGCGCCAACACCTCGTTCGTGAATCGCTTCATGGACGAGCAAGTACCCGTGGCCGATATCGTGCGCGATCCCATCGCCAAGCTCGAGACAGCGCCCACGTTCGATCCGCCGCACCTGCCCGACCCCGTGCACTTGTATCCGGACCGGCGCAATTCGCTCGGGCTCGACATGGGCGATCCGACGGTGCTCGATGCGCTGCGCGAAGAGCTGGTCTCGCGTCCCGCCGCTCCCTACATCTTAGGATCGCGGGCCGAAGGGCCGAGCGGGTCGGGCGAAACGCGGGTCATCTCCAACCCGGCCGATCGCCGGGAGGTGGTGGGGCACTCGCGGGATGCGACGGGGTCGGACATTGCGGAGGCATTCGATACCTGCGCTGCGGCCCAGCATGATTGGGATCGTCGGGGTGGTCCGGCACGGGCGGACATCCTGGAGCACGCATCGAATCTGCTCGAGCAGCGCCGCCCGGAATTTCATCGACTGTTGGTTCGCGAAGCCGGCAAGACCCTGCCGGACGCCATAGGCGAAGTGCGCGAGGCGGTGGATTTTTGCCGCTACTATGCGGTACATGCGCGCAGCCAATTCGGCGATGCGACACGGCTTGCGGGACCCACCGGCGAGCTCAACGAACTGTCGTTGCATGGCCGTGGAGTGTTCGCGTGCATCAGTCCGTGGAATTTTCCGCTGGCGATCTTCGCAGGGCAGATCGTGGCGGCATTGGCGGCGGGAAATTCCGTGGTCGCGAAACCGGCGGAACCCACGCCTTTGATCGCGGCGCATTTCGTGCGGTTGCTGCACGAGGCCGGCGTGCCGCAGGCTAACGTGCAGCTAATGCCTGCGCGCGGCCGGGAGTTCGGCGAAGTTGCGTTCACGCATCCCGCGCTTGCCGGCGTCGCCATGACGGGATCGACCGCCACCGCTCTGACCATCAATCGCGCATTGGCGGCGCGCAATGGCGCCATCGTACCGCTGATCGCGGAGACCGGCGGCCTGAATGCCATGATCGTCGATTCGACGGCCTTGCCGGAACAGGTGGTCGACGATGTGATCGCCTCCGCGTTCATGAGCGCGGGGCAACGATGCTCGGCCCTTCGGTTGTTGTTCCTGCAGGAAGATGTTGCCGATGCCGTCCTCGAGATGTTGGCCGGAGCGATGGACGAGCTGATCATCGGCAACCCCGCCGACCTGCGAACCGACGTGGGTCCGGTCATCAGCTGCGCCGCGGCCGAGGAGCTGATGCGGCATGTCGCGAAGCTCAGCGCTGATGCGCGCATCATCAAAGCGTGTCGCCTCGACGAGGCGCACTCTCACGGCAGCTTCGTCGCGCCGCACCTCATAGAATTGGCCGATCCGGCGCAGCTGACCCGCGAACAGTTCGGTCCGCTTCTACATGTCGTGCGCTATCGAGCGCGCGATATGGGCAACGTGTTGGCATCGATTCGCGCCAGCAACTACGGACTGACGCTCGGCGTTCAAACGCGTTTGGAGTCGTGCTGGCGCGAGGTATTCGAGAACACCGCGATCGGCAACACTTATGTCAATCGCACTATGATCGGCGCGGTTGTCGGCGTGCAGCCCTTCGGCGGCACGGGGCTATCGGGGACAGGCCCCAAGGCCGGCGGTCCCCATTACCTGAGCCGCTTTGCGAGCGAACGCACGCTCACCGTCAACACCACCGCGACGGGAGGTAATGCCGCCTTGCTGAATCAAGGCACCTGAGCAATCGGCGCGGGCCACGACCGCGCGGCGCCGCGTCAAGGCTGCTGAGCGGCCTTGGCTGCCTTCGCGTTGGCCTTCGCCGCTTCGTAGTCGGCATCGGCTTGGTCCTTGCAGGTTTTTTGATCGTGGCCCTGGAGTACGTCGCATTTCTGAGTGGCCACCTTATGTTCGCCGTCGGCGCGGGCCACCGCCACCGCGTACGCATCGCTGTTGATGTCCTTTTGCAGATCTTGCCGGGCCTCGGCCACTTCCTTCGCAGCCACCTGGTGCGCTGCGGCAATGTCGTTCGCAGCCGTATCCGGGGATTTCGCCTTGTTGCAGGCGCCCAACATCAACATGCTCATGCCTGCCAGCCAATAGATTCGCGATTGCATTGTTATTGTCCTCTGTTGTGAAACGCCGCCACTGTGCGGTATCGGGGCCTGCGCCGCTGTAGGCGCTGCGCGGCGAACCCGGTAGGAGAACACGTAGCCTTTCGCGTTTCGAAGCGCTTGCGGCCGTGCTTGCGGCTCTCTTGTAAGCACGGTTTGCAGGGCTCTCGTGACGACACTCCCGGATCATGGGCGATGGGGGCGAGATTTAGGCAGGCCTAGCTGGCCACTTCAGTTACCCGGGGGTCACGAACAGCAAGGTGTTAGGGGACGTGTCAGAGAATTCTGGCATGAACCTAAGCGGCTGCCTTATACCCGCTCGCATGTGCGCATCCCAGAATTCGCGGGCGCTGAGATCTGCGGCGTGCACGAAGCCTCACCGTCCCACGCGCGATCTGCTTGGAGCACCCATGACCGCCCTACCGCCGAAACCCACGCATAATTTCTTTCCGCTGCGATTCAGTCCTCCCATGATCGTGTCGGAAAGTGAGCGTCGAAGATTGATCGAGCAAGCTGCGTACTTACGCGCCGAACGGCGCAATTTTATGCCTGGACATGAGCTGGAGGATTGGGTTGCCGCCGAGGCCGAGGTCGACAGTCGCCTGTCGCACGCCCGAAAGCTCACGGGCATCGTGACCTGGTAGACGGCCGGGCGCCTGAGCGCTCAAGGCGGCTTAGGGCTTTGGGGAGCCGCAAATGACCGAGTTGTTCAATTCCTCGTTCACGATGTTTGTGTACCTCAAGGGACACGATCTCTTGGAGTACTACTTCTGCGTCTCCGACGCCCGCATGGCGGCAAACGACATCGATCGATAGCACCTCACTCGCACCGCGTTCTCGGACGAGCGCGGCGTTAGCGTTCCGAAGCACACGCCGTTCCGTGGAAGCAGCGCGGCGGCGCCGCGCGGTCGCCCGACGGCGCGCGGCGTTCCGAACAGGCGCGCGAAGGCTCGAAGGCCCTCGCGGACGGCGTCACCGCGGCAGGTCCAACGTCACGGTAGGGCAGGCGAGTTGGCCGGACCGCGGGGACAACTTCCCGCAGCGTCCACGTCGGGAGCGACCGGCGCCACCGCGATCGGATACCGAAGACGCAGGACCCCGCGCGGCATCGCGGCTGATGCGCCATGAATTTCCAACCGACCGCCGTTGGCCGCCAGAAACTGCCGTGCAAAAAGCAGCGTGAGGTCCTTGGGAAGAAGGAGCGGTCCATTCTGATCGCGCCTCAGCGGGTCGATCGGGGGAATTTCTTCGTATCCGGCATCCGAGTCGACCGACACCAGTGCCTCACCGTCAGCGCTCTCGACGCAGAGGAGCAATGAAGCGCCCGGCGGCACCGCATCGATGGCGGCCATCAGTAACCCGACGAGTACGGTTTGCAGCCGGGCGCGTTCGGCCGATATGCTCACTCCAACGGGGCCGATGACTTTCAAGGCCACCTCCCTGCCGGCGGCCTCGTTGCGCAGGAAATGGACCACTTCGCTGACCAGCCTGAATACGTCCATCGCCACCGCTTCGGTGTGCTGCAGCGTGAGAGCCTGAACGACTCCCAACGTCGATTTCTCATGGTTGCTGATGGCGCGCTTGGCGAGCTCGCACGCTTTCTCGACTCGCTCCGGGTTGTCGGCGCCGGATTTGGCGGATCGTCCGAGCAGTTCGAGCGCGCTGAACAACGCCTGCATGCTGCCGCGGATGTCGTGCAGGTACGCCGGTGCGCATCGCTGGTTGATGATGGCGCGCGCAGCAGCCTCGTATAGGTCGGGTAGTCCTGGTTGATTCACCGAAGGTCCTCGTCGCATCCGCTATTCGGCCGTCACTTCGACGGTGACGTTCATGGAGAGAAAATCGCCCGGGGCGCCGGTGAAGGCTCCCGCCAGCGGCGCCGCTTGCGAGGCATTACGCGCCACGGCGACACGGATGAGATTTCGCCCGCCAACCAGCGCGTTCGTCGGATCGAACTCCACCCAGCCGGCGCCCGGCAAATAAACCTGCAGCCACGCATGGGTTGCTCCGCCCCCCACCAGCCCGCCGCCAGCGCCCACCAGGTTTTCGTCGTACAGATAGCCCGAGACGAAGCGCGCGGCCAAGCCGATGCTGCGGACCGCTTCCATCATGAACACGGCGAAGTCGCGACAACTGCCGGACTTGAGGCGCAGGGTCTCGGTGGGCTGCTGCACGCCCATTTCCTCGCGCCGCAGATAGGCGAAGTCGCTCTTGATGGCTTTGGCCATCGCAATCAATACATTCAAGGTATTGCGATCCGCCGTTGCATCGACGTGAGTCTTCGCCCAGTGATCTATGGCGTGTTCGGGATCGGAAAATTGCCGCTCCTTGGTGCGGCCCAGATCCGCACTGTCCTCGGCGCTGTAACTGAAGGGTAGTTGCTGCGCGTAGGGTTCGACCAAGATGGTCTGCTCGGGGACCGGAAAATGTTCCGCGCGAAACTTCGACTCGAAGACCAGGGCATCGGCCTTGTCCGCGAATGACGTGACGACGATTGAATTGCCGAACACATCGTGCATCCAACGCAGTTCGCTCGGCTGGGGGGCAACCATCAAGGCGGTATCCAGCAAGCGCAGGTCGTGGCTATCGCGCGGACGCGACATTAACCGGTGTTCGCCGAGCAGGACCGGCTGCCGATACTGGTATTCAGTCCGGTGGCGTACGCACAGGATGGTCATTTGGGTTCCCCGCTTCGGGCGACTGGCCCGGCAACATAACGGCAATATACCGTCGCTCCGTCAGGCGCATCGCGCAATCCCCTGTCGGTCGATGCTGACAGCGGGCGGCATTTCGATTTTCAGCGGCAATTCGACGACGATATTGCTGGGTTGAATTGGACGCGGGTAGATGCAGTCGTGAATGCGATGAGAGCAAAAGCGACTGGGGGGTTACGCCGAGACGAGCGCGGCCGATCAGGCGCCGCTGCGCGAGGGGAGCAGCCGCTCGACCAAGCCCGCGAAACAGCCGGATTGGACCAGGGCCTTGGCGGCCTCGATGTCGGGCGCGAAGTAGCGGTCCTCGCCATAGACAGGCACGCGGCCGCGAATGGCTGCGTGAACCTCTTCGAGGCTGGCCGAGGACCGGGCGGGGCGGTGAAAATCGATGCCCTGCGCCGCCGCCAGCAATTCGATGCCGACCACGCCGGCGGCATTATCGACCATCGGCCCCAATCGGCGGGCGGCATGCGTGGCCATGCTGACGTGGTCTTCCTGGTTCGCCGAGGTGGGCAGGGAATCGATGCTGCAAGGCGTCGCGATGGTCTTGTTCTCCGCTACCAGCGCGGCGGCGGTGACCTGAGCGATCATGAAACCCGAATTCAGGCCGCTGTTCGCGACCAAGAAGGGCGGCAGGCCGCTCATTTTCGGGTCCACGAGGACGGCAATCCTGCGCTCCGCGAGGCTGCCGATCTCGGCGATGGCGAGCGCCAACGTATCGGCCGCGAGGGCCACCGGCTCGGCATGAAAGTTGCCGCCCGACAAGACCTCGCCCTGCTCCACGAACAGCAGCGGGTTGTCGGTCACGGCATTGGCCTCGAGTCGCAGCGTCACGCTGCAATTGCGGATGAGGTCCAGACACGCGCCCATGACTTGCGGCTGGCAGCGAAACGAGTAGGGATCCTGCACCCGGCTGCACTCGAGATGCGAGGCGCGGATGGCGCTGCCGGCGAGCAGGTCGCGGTACTCGCGCGCCACGGCGATCTGGCCGGGCTGGCCACGCAGCCGGTGAATGCGGGCATCGAACGGCGAATCGCTGCCTTTCAACGCATCGACCGACATGGCACCCGCCACCACCGCCGCGGCGAATACTTGTTCCGCGCCGAACAACCCGGCCAATGCCAGCGCGCTCGATACCTGGGTGCCATTGATCAATGCGAGACCTTCCTTGGCGCGCAGCTTGATGGGCGCGAGACCCGCCAGACGCAGCCCCTCGCTCGCCGGCAGGTTCTCGCCGCGCACGCGTACCCGCCCGATGCCCAGGAGCGCCGCACTCATATGGGCGAGCGGCGCGAGGTCGCCGGACGCGCCCACCGACCCTTGCGCCGGAATGACCGGATAGACCTCGTGCTCCAGCAAGGCCGAGAGCGCCTCGATCAACCGCAGGGTGACCCCGGAGTGGCCGCGGGCGAGTGCATTGATCTTCATGACGAGGGTCAGCCGTACCACCGGATCCGGCAGGGCATCGCCCACGCCCGCTGCATGCGAGAGCAACAGGTTTCTCTGCAGCCGCTCGAGCTGCTCGCCCGGTATCCGCGTCTGCGCGAGCAACCCGAAACCGGTGTTGATGCCATACGCCGCATCGCCGGCGGCCACGATCTTCTCGACCAGGCCGGCGGCCGCGGTGATGCGCGCACGATCGTGCTCGGCAAGCCTGAATAGGACGGGCTGCTCGTACACCTGCCTAAGCACAGGCAAGCTCAGCTCACCGGCGCATACTTGCAGAGCCGCGGCCATCTATGCGCGCTCGATCATCGGCAGGTTCAATCCTTGCTGTCGCGCGCAATCGATGGCGAGCTGATACCCGGCATCGGCGTGCCGCATCACCCCGGTGCCGGGATCGTTCCACAGCACGCGGCGCAGGCGCCGGCCGGCGGCCGGCGAGCCATCGCACACGATGACGACCCCGGCGTGCTGCGAGTAGCCCATGCCCACCCCCCCGCCATGATGGATCGACACCCAGGTGGCGCCGCTGGCGGTGTTCAGCAGCGCATTGAGCATCGGCCAATCGGATACGGCATCGGAGCCGTCCTGCATGGCTTCGGTTTCTCGATTTGGGCTCGCCACCGAACCCGAATCCAGATGGTCGCGGCCGATGACCACCGGCGCGGACAGCTCGCCGCTCGCCACCATGTCGTTGAACGCCAACCCGAGTCGGTGCCGCTGGCCCAGTCCCACCCAGCAAATACGCGCCGGCAGTCCTTGAAACCGAATCCGCGTGCGTGCCATATCGAGCCAATGGTGCAAATGCGGATCGTCCGGTATCAGCTCCTTGACCTTCGCGTCGGTCTTGTGGATATCTTCGGGGTCTCCGGATAAGGCGGCCCAGCGAAACGGACCGATGCCGCGGCAGAACAGCGGGCGGATGTATTCCGGGACGAAACCGGCAAAGTCGAAGGCATTCTTGACGCCGGCGTCGAGCGCAACCTGCCGGATATTGTTGCCGTAGTCGAATACCGGCAAACCCATGGCCTTGAAGCGCAGCATGTAATCCACATGTTTCGCCATGGACGATTTCGCGGCGGCGGCGGTGCCGGCCGGATCGCTGACCCGCCGCTCGTCCCATTGCTCGAGGCTCCATCCCTGGGGCAGATAGCCGTTGACGGGGTCGTGCGCCGAGGTTTGATCGGTCAGCGCGTCGGGCTTGATACCGCGCTCGATCAAGGTGTGCAATACATCGACGATGTTGGCGAGCAAAGCCACCGACAGCGGCTTGCCCTCGTTCTTGGCCGCATCGAGCATGAGCAATGCCTCCTCCAGCGACCGAGCTTGTACATCCACATAGCCCGTTTCCAAGCGTTTCGCGATTCGGCTGGGCCGGCACTCCACGGCCAGCATGTTCGCGCCCGCCATGGTGGCGGCCAGCGGCTGCGCGCCCCCCATGCCGCCGAGGCCGGCTGTCAAAATCCACTTGCCGGCGAGCTTGCCGCCGAAGTGCTTGCGGCCCATTTCCGCGAAGGTCTCGTAAGTGCCTTGCACGATGCCTTGGCTGCCGATGTAGATCCAAGAACCGGCCGTCATCTGGCCGTACATGGCGAGCCCCTTGCGGTCGAGTTCGTTGAAGTGTTCCCAGGTCGCCCAATGCGGCACGAGATTGGAATTGGCGATCAGAACGCGCGGCGCGTCCGCGTGCGTCGGGAACACGCCGACGGGCTTTCCGGATTGCACCAATAAGGTCTCTTCGTCCCCCAGGGTTCGCAACGTCTCGACGATGCGGTCGTAGCAGTTCCAATCGCGCGCGGCACGGCCGATGCCGCCGTATACGACGAGATCCCCGGGATTCTCGGCCACCTCCGGATCGAGGTTGTTCATCAGCATGCGCAGCGGCGCTTCGGTCAGCCACGAGCGCGCGCTCAATACGTTGCCGCGAGCGGCGCGGATGACCCTGGAGTGAGAGGAGGCGGGCATGAAAATTCCTTACGGGCGAAATCGCCCGGATAATTCGTAACGCGAACCGGCGTAGTAGAGGCGAGCGACGGAGGCGATCCGGTCGGCGGTCCAGGTGCGGCGGAGCATCAGGAGACAGGGCTCGTCGCGCTTCATGGCCAACAACTTGCGCGTGCGCTCATCCGGCATGACGGCGCGCAGCACATGCTCGGCCTCCTGCAGCGGCGCGACCTCGGTGAGGTAATCGTGCGGGGTGATGCGGCCGAAATCCATTTTCAGATAGTCCGGCGCCAGCTTCGGCAGCACATAGCGGTCTTCCAGCTGCACCGGACGATCGTTCTCGAAATGAACGATGACGGAACAGAACAACTCGCTGCGCGGCGCGACGCCGAAATCTTCCGCCAGTTCGGCAACCGCGCGAATGCGTTCCAGCGATACGATCTCGGCACGGTGTACGTGGCCGCGCTCGCGAATTTCCTCAGCAATACTGCGAATCTCGAGCGGATGCGCATGCGCCTGCCGCTCCGCCACGAAGCTGCCGACCCCGGCGATGCGCACCAGAACACCCTCGTCGCGCAATTCACGCAGCGCACGGTTCGCCGTCATCCGCGATACACCAAAGGACTTCACGATGTCGTTCTCGGAGGGCACACGGGCCGATGCGGCCCATTTACCCGAGCCGATATTATCCAGGATGTGGCGCTTCACTTTGAGGTAGAGAGGTTGCAGCTGCGCCGACGATTTGCCCATACGTCGAATGGTAGGCTGTATAGACAGGTACGGTCAACCATTCGGCCGCGATCCTATGTCGGGCCCATCCCCTATCCGCCCAGTCGCATGTGCATTCGCGGCCGGCTGAGAACTCGCGGCCCGCTGAGTAATCGCGCCCCCGGACCAGACAGCCGCGAGATGCTCGGGCTGCGGCGGAACAATCTGCCCGGGGTGAAAAGCGAGAGAAGCGAAGACCTAGGGCAGCGCCAGTACGATCTTCACCGAGGCGTCGACCTCTGATTTGTCGATATAGCCGATTGCCTTGGGATCGGCAGCGACCGCCTTCTTGACCGCGGCAGCGTCCGGCAGCTCTTTGGGAGGCTTTCCTTGGCCGGTAAAGACGATTCGCGTCCAGACTGCTTTGACCTGGGCGGCGTCTCGATCCGCCACCTTTTTGTAGAAGGCGTCGCGGACGGCGTTCGATTCCGGAAGATCCACGGGCGTGAAATCGGTGCTGCGTCCCAGATAAACATTGGCGACCTGAGTTTTGCTCATGGCGGCGGCGGCCGGCGCCATGATGACGACGACATCCGCGGCAGCGGCGAGGGAGGCGGTTAGTGCCGCGACCAGGGTCAGGCACAGAATGGCTGTAGGTTTTTTGTCCATGGTTATCCCTTAAAACACGAAGTCCGCGCCGACGCTGTACACGTTGATCCGCTTGTCGGAAGCGGCATTGAACGACGTCCAGTAGGTACTGTTGGCCGCCTGAGCGCGTAAAATCTGCGCCTTCAGGGCGACGTTGCGGACAACGTCATAGCGCAAGCTGCCGGACCAGGTGCCGAACTTCCCGGCCGGCATGAGGAACGACTTGCCCGGGCTGAAGTCCCCGTAGCTCAGCAACGGCGTGAGTTTGCCGAAGCGCCAACCGCCCGCGACATACCACTCATGCGAGCGGGCCAACGGCTCACTGAATGAGGGCACGTCGTTCTCACTTCGTTGGGCCCACTCGCTCAGCACCAACGCCTTGCCATTGTCGTATTGCATTCCTACCGAGGTGAACACATCGCGCAGAATGTAGTTGATCACCAGGGTCGGACCCAGCGGCAGCGTCGTCGCCGAGTTGGCGCGCGTGCGCGCCACGCGTAACCGCAAATCGCCATAGTCGAGCGTGGCCGCGACGTTGCTTTCGTCTTTGATGGCGATATTGATCGTTTGGCCTCCGAAGAAATAACGTGACGTGCTGCTACCGAGGCTGCCTTCGAGCAGGATCCCGACCGGGCCGAGGCTGTGGTGCCACCGCACCTCCCCCCCATCCACATATTGGAAGGCGTTGCTGCCGTAGAGTTCATTGGGCGCGTGAAACCAAGGGGCCGCATAGCCGACTTCGCGCGAATCGGACATCAGGAAGGTAGCCAATGCCACCCGTCCCATGCGCAGTTTCCAGTCGGAACTCGGCTGGTACTGCAGGTACAGCCATTCCGTGCCAAGCGAGAACGCCTCAGCGCCGCGTTGCCTGGCGATTTCCTGGGCCGTAACCGTGATACCTGACCCGAAGTCGACCATGGCCTGCACGCCGAGTCGCGATTCCAGACCGATGTCGAATTGGTTCGTGGCCCCGTTGGCTTCCGTCGGATCGTGGCGATAGGCGTAGTCGCTGTTGCTGCTGATCGAGCCGCCGACAGTGCCGAAGCCAGTGATGGTGGTGCTGGTATCTGCCCGGCTAAACGACACTGCGCCGAGCGACACCAGCAGGGCCATGGCTGCCCAGGCGCAGTACGAGTGTACTCGCTGCATACTCTAGCTCCTCTTAGTTCTTGTACGAAAATCCAGCTGAACATCCACGCAGCCCACCGCATGGTCCTGGCGGGCTTATCGGCTGCTTTTCCACATACTTGATGAGAGCCGGTTGTCGCGGGCCGCGTCTTTGCGCAAGCGCACCGAGCATCGTGGGCGTGAGAAATTGGGGGGCGCAAATGCTCGTCAGCTTGTGGAAGAGCGCAGCGTCGGGGACGGCCGTTGCGGCGGGATTCGGGGTATCCGACCGTCTCTAGAGGCGGGCGGCGAGCCGCGCCATCAGTTCGCAGAAGCGGCGGTGCAGCGGCGGCTCCGCCGCGTGATGCCGCTGTTTCACGACCCACCGCCCGCCGACCATGACGTCGCGAATCGCGGCGTTGCCGCCCGCGAAGACCAGGTGATCGAGCGCATTTTCGAGCGGTGCGCCGGCCATGCTGGAATGCGCGGTATCGAGCACCAGCCAATCCGCTCGCAGGCCGACGGCAATGGCACCGGCAGGTTGGCCAATCGCCTGTGCGCCATGCATCGCAGCATCTCGCCATAAACGAGTGCCGGCGTGAGACTCGCCCGCATCCGCCAGCACGCCGCGCCGCCTCTTGCGCAGGCGCTGTTGATATTCCATCCAGCGCAGCTCTTCGGCGGGGCAGACGGTGGCTTGGCTGTCGGAGCCGACGCATACTCGGCCGCCGAATCGCAGAAAACGCGCCGTGTCGAACAATCCATCGCCTAAATTGGCCTCGGTGCTGATGGACAAGCAGACGGTGGCGCCAGCTGCCGCGATCCCTTTCAATTCGGCGGCCGTTGCATGGGTTGCGTGCACGAGACACCAGTGCTGATCGATCAAACCGGTATCGAGCAGCAGCTCGATCGGCCGCCGCCCGGTGTGAGCTTTGCAGGCCTCCACTTCCTTTACTTGCTCGGCGACATGGATGTGCAGCGGCAGCGTCGGCTGCATGCCGCGCAGCGCCTGCGCGGCTTCGCGCAGCGTCTCGATCGGCACGGCGCGCAGGCTGTGAAACGCGGCGCCGGTGCGCAGCACGCCCCACCGGGCCCGCTCGGCGATGACTCGATCCTGGATGGCACGCAGGAATCGCTCGGTCTCCAAGGCAAATCGCGCTTGTTCGCGTTTCAGCGGCTGGGCACCGAAGTCGCTGGTTTGATATAGCGTCGGCAGAAACGACAGCGCAATGCCGCTGGCCGCCGCGGCGTTGGCGATGGCATCCCAGAGCGCATTGCTGCCGGCGTAGAGGCGGCCATCGGATTGCCGGTGCAGGTAATGGAATTCGGCCACCGACGTGTAGCCCGATTTGAGCATTTCTATGAACAACTGCGTCGCGAGGACCTGCAGATCCTCGGGCTCGATGCGATTGGCGAGGCGGTACATGGCCTCCCGCCAGGTCCAGAAACTATCGCCTGCCGAGAGGGAGAGGCGGTACTCCGTATCGCCCGCCATGCCGCGTTGGAACGCGTGGCTGTGCGCGTTCGCCATACCGGGGATCACGATGCCGTGGATCTTTTCGATGGGGTGCGGCGGGCCGTCCCCGTCATGCGCGCCGACGCCCGCTGTCCCGATGGCTCCGATATGGCCATTTTCCAGCACGCTCACGACCACGTCGCGAGCCCATCCCTGCGGCAGCAGGACCGATTCCAAAGAGTACTGTCGAGCCATGTTGCCTATACCTGTATAGGGAGCTTAAGCTTGCCGTATCAATGCCGGGACGGCAAATGGCTCGGGATCGTCAAGGGTGTCGAAGTGCAAACGGCTGGAACGGCAATCCTCGGATCGGCACCGGCGCATGGTGAGGTTCAGACCTCGGCCGAGCGCGAATGGGACCGCGTCTGGATCGGTGCGAACATCGCGACGATGGCCAGCGAGCCTGAGCCTCTGGCCAATGGCGCACTGGCGGTCAAGGGCGAGCGGATCGCGTGGCTGGGTTCCGCGGCGGCCGCGACGCGCAAGGCCGCGTCCGATCACATCCCGGTCGAGGATTGCCGCGGCCTATGGATGCTGCCGGGCCTGATCGACTGTCATACCCATTTGGTGTACGGCGGCACCCGGGTGGAGGAGTTCGAGAAGCGGCTTTGCGGCATGTCTTACGAACAGATCGCGCGGGCCGGGGGCGGCATTCAGGCCACCGTCAACGCCACACGTGCCGCCGGCTACGATTCGCTGTTGGCCTCGGCGACCGTGCGCGCCACGCGCCTGATGGCCGAGGGAGTCACCACCCTCGAGGTGAAATCGGGCTATGGGCTCGAGTTGAACACCGAGCGGCGCCTGTTGCAAGTTGCCCGGGAGCTGGGACGGCGGCTCCCGGTATCGCTAAGGACCACGTATCTCGGCCTGCACGCGCTGCCGCCGGAATGTAGCGCGGACCGCGCGGCCTTCGTCGAGCGGGCGAGCGGCCCATGGCTCGAAACTCTGGCCGAAGCCGGCCTGGTGGATGCGGTCGATGCGTTCTGCGAGAACATCGCCTTTACGCTCGCCGAGACGGAAACTCTGCTACGCGCCGCGCAGCGCTTGGGTCTGCCCGCCCACGTGCATGCCGGCCAATTGAGCGATATGGGTGCGGCGGAACTGGCCGCCGCTTACGGGGCGCTTTCGGCGGATCACGTGGAATACTTGAGCGCGGCGGGCGCCGACGCCCTGGCAGCCGCGGGCACCGTGGCCGTGCTGCTGCCGGGAGCGTATTTCACGTTGCGTCAAACCACGCCTCCGCCCGTTCCGCTGCTGCGCGAGAGGGGCGTCGCGATGGCGGTGGCGACCGACTGCAATCCCGGCAGTTCACCGTGCACCTCCTTATTGCTCGCGCTGAATATGGCCTGCACCCTGTTCGGCCTGACCCCGGCGCAAGCCCTGGCCGGTGTGACACGCCACGCCGCCCAGGCCCTCGGGATGCAGGCCAGTATCGGTACGCTCGAGGTGGGTAAGCGTGCCGACTTCGCGTTGTATCGGATCGAGAGACCGGCTGAGTTGTGTTACGCCCTGGGCGCCAATCCTTGCGTGGGCGTGGTGCACGGCGGGGCCCGGCGGCCTGCCTAGCCGCGGGCTGCGAGCCGCGCCCGCCGCCTGCCCCGCGGATGTTCTCAGACGGATCCTGCGGCCCGCCTCGGGCGCGCGCCCCGAGGGGCCGCCGCCTGATTTGCAACGGGGTGGGTCCGGTCGGACGCTGGCCGCGTTCCCCTGTCGCCCGCGAGTTCGAATACCGCAACCGCCTGAAACAGGCTGGCCGCCTGTTCTTGCAGGCTCTGGGCGGCGGCGGCGGCCTGCTCCACCAGCGCTGAATTCTGCTGAGTGGCTTCGTCCATCTGGGTGATGACGGCGCTGACCGACTCGATGCCCGACCGTTGCTCCGCGCTGGCGGAGGTAATATCGGCCATGATGTCGGTGACGCGCTTCACGGCGTCCACGATTTCCTTCATGGTCTGGCCGGCCGCATCCACCAGCACCGTGCCCGCGCCGATCTTCTCGACGGACTCCCCTATCAGCCCCTTGATCTCCTTGGCCGCCGCTACGGTACGTTGCGCCAGAGTGCGCACTTCACTGGCCACGACCGCGAATCCGCGGCCCTGCTCGCCGGCCCGTGCCGCTTCGACGGCCGCATTCAAGGCAAGGATATTCGTTTGAAACGCGATGCCATCTATGACGCTGATGATGGCGACGATCTTTCTCGAGCTGCTTTCGATCGAGGTCATGGTGTCGACCACCTGTTCCACGACCGCGCCGCCCTTGGTCGCGACGCTCGAGGCGCCGATAGCCAATTGGTTGGCGCGATTCGCGTTCTCGGCGTTTTGGTTCACCGCGGCCGTCATTTCCTCCATCGCGCTCGCGGTCTGCTCGAGACTCGCCGCTTGCAGTTCGGTGCGCTTGCTCAGATCGCTGTTGCCGCTGCTGATCTCGCGCGCCGCGGTATCGATCGACTCGGACGATTCCTTGAGCGTGGTGATGATCTCATTCAGCCGGCGCACCGTGGTATTCGCGTCGTTCTGCAGCTGTGCGAATTGGCCGCGGTGCGTGCCGCCCATGCCATCGCGCAAGTCGCCGCGCGCGAGCGCCTCGAGCACATGACCCGCATCGGTAATCCCGGTTTCGCACGCGCCCATGAGCTGGTTCATGCCGTCGATCATTTCGCTGTATACATGCGAAAACGCGCTGCTGTCGCCGCGGGCGGTGAAGTCGCCGCTGGTGGCCGCATCCACCAGGCGCTTGAGTTCGAGATTGATCGCCAGGAGATTTTTCTTGGCCTCGGCCGCGGCCCGCGTCAAATCGCCCTTCTTTCCCGGCAGCTGCGGCATGTCGACCGTGAAGTTGCCGCGTCCGTAGTCCTGCAGCACATCGACCAGCAATGCCGTCACCTTGAGATGAGCATCGACCAGTTCGTTGCTCATGTGCGCCAATTCGCGGTAGGACCCCGGCAACTCGGCGGCGTCGATTCGGTATTCGCTGTTGCCCCGTTCATGTTCCCGGGACATTTCCGTTTGAGCGGCGATGACCGCGGTGATGCGGCCGCTGACCGCCTTCAGCGCCGCCATCAAACTGCGGGTGTCGTCGGGCGCGAGTTCGATGTTCGCCGACAGGTCGCCTGCGGCGATCTTCTCGGCGAAATCCCGCGCCTCGCTCGGATCGCCGCCGAGTTCGCGCCAGAGGCTGCCCACGATGTAGTGCGACAGCAGTATCAATCCGACCACCACCAGCACGGCGGCGAGCACGGTCGCCCAGACGATGCTGCGCAACCCCCTATTGCCCGCATCGAGGGAGGCGTTGATGGCGTCTCGGGCCGCGGTGGTGGCGGCGGCCACCGCGCCATCGATGGCCTTCCGTTTCACCTGCATGTCGGCGATGGCGCTCGCCGCGTCGCCGCCCTTCGCGTCCAGCATCATCTTCGATGTGTGCAAGGCCGCCTCGAAATAGGAATCGAAGCTCGCCCGCAGCGCATCGCCTGACTCGCGCTGGCCCGGCAGCGCGGATAGCGTGCGCGTCAAGTGGCGGAATTGTTCCGCCATGGCACCGACCTCGGACAATTTACCGGCATCGCCCTCCGCAACTGCCGACTGCAAGGCATCCGAGACCAATTTGAGCTCGGGTCCGAGTCGTTGCGTGATGTCCACGCTCGGATAGCGAACGCTGCCCAAATCCGCTATGGTCCTTGCGGTCCGCGTACTTAGAAGAAAGGTCACGGCGAGGCTCAGGCCAAAGACGAGGACCGCCGTGACCGGAATCGACCAGATCTTCTGCTTGAATGTCATTAGGCGAACACCGCGGTGGTTCCGAATCCTGATACGAGGTGACGTGACGAGAAACGTCCGCTGTCCGAAGGTTGGCGGCTCGATCCCCCATTTCTTGAGCTGGTGTGCACCGGTCGCGAATCCGCGGGCCTTCCCCGGGCTTGGAGTGTGACGTAGTTTTGAAACGGCACTCGCCGGCGGCGGGGCCGTTTTGCGGCGGTTGTGGGACAATCCGGCCCCGCGACCCGGTAGCCCGAGATGACACGACTGAATTTCAAGCTGGAAGCCACGGCTTCGGGTTCCCGAGCCCGCGCCGGGCGCTTCACAACCCTGCATAACGAGGTCCTCACCCCGACCTTCATGCCGGTGGGTACGCACGCCGCCGTTCGCGCACAGCGCCGCGAGGACTTGCTGCAGAGCGGGGCGCAGGTGCTGCTCGCGAACACCTACCATCTGATGCTGCGGCCCGGGACCTCGCTGTTCGAGAAAGTCGGCGGCATCCATCGATTCATGAGTTGGCCGCGCTCGGTGCTCACCGACTCGGGGGGATTCCAGATCTTCTCGCTGCCGGGCAGCCGGTCGGTCAACGAGGAGGGCGCTCAATTCAAGAGCTATGTGGATCAAACGCTCGTTCGCCTGAGCCCCGAGACCAGTATTGCGGCCCAGCGGGCCATCGGCAGCGACATCATGATGGTACTCGATCAATGCGTGCCGTCGACCGTCGAGCACGCGGTTGCGCAACGGGCGATGGAGTTGACGCACCGTTGGGCGCTGCGCAGCCTGGCCGCGCGCGGCGATTCGCCACAAGCGCTGTTCGGCATCGTGCAAGGCGCGCGTTATGCCGACTTGCGTGCCGACAGCGCGCGCGCGATCACGCAGATGCCGTTCGATGGATTCGCCATCGGCGGTTTGGCGGTCGGAGAGGGCGCGGACCAGCGCGAGGACTGTACCGACATCGTCACCGAGCTGCTGCCGCCCGATCGGCCGCGATACCTGATGGGTGTGGGCACGACCCGGGATGTCCTCGAGGCGGTGCATCGCGGGGTCGATATGTTCGACTGCATTCTGCCCACGGCGCTCGCCAAGCAAGGGCTGGCATTCACCAGCGTCGGGCGGCGGGATCTGCGGCGCGCCGCCTACCGCGAAATGGAGGGACCCATCGACCCGGACTGCGGCTGCCACACCTGCAAGACCTACTCGATCGCGTACCTATTTCATCTCAATCGCGTGCGGGAAGCGCAGGGTTGGCAGCTGCTCGGCCTGCACAACATCCATTTCTACATGCAGCTGATGAGCCGGATGCGCGAACACATCCTGGCGGGCACCTGGACCGCGTTTTATCGGTCCCAGCGCGAGGTGCTCGATGCACGCGACAGCTACGGCCGGCCGGCCGCTCACGTTACCAAGGCGCAGCGCCAGAAGCTCAAGCTCAAACTGGGGCGGTACGAGGTGGTTTTCGGTCCGGGCGCGGGTGCGGGCGGGGCCGCAGGCTCGGGTCCGGGGCCGGGTATGGGTGCGGTTCCGGGTGCGGCTGAGGGCATGGGCGGGGCTGCGGGTCCGAGTGCGGGCGTGGCGGTCGGGCGCATCCGCGACACGCTTTCCGGCGAGGTCATGCACTCCATCAACGATCCGGCGCAAGAGGCTCGCTCGCTATACGTGGAGCAGTCGCGCCTGGCCGAGCGGGTAACCGAACCGGGTGTGACACCGCTGGTGGTGTGGGACGTGGGATTGGGCGCCGCCACCAATGCCATGGCGGCCATTCACGCCGTCGAAGCGCTGCGCGCGCAGGCGGCGGCGCGGCAGCTGCCAGGCGCCATCGAGCGGCCCGATCGCGCCGGTGTCCCCGGCATGGCGGGGCAAGAGGGGCCGGGGGACGGGTCGCAGCCTCCGGGCAGGCCCCTGACCTTGGTGAGCTTCGAGAACGACCTCGATTCGTTGCTACTGGCGCTGCGGCATCCCGCCTGGTTCACGCACTTGAGGCATGCGGCACCGCGAGGATTGCTCGCGCAGAACCGATGGACGAATGCTGCGGCCGGGATCGAGTGGCTTTTGCTGCGCGGGGATTTCAACGTGACCCAATCCGGCGCGCCACTGCCGGACATCGTGTTCTTCGATCCGTTCTCTTTCAAGACCGACGATGCACTGTGGACCCTGCATGCATTTCGGGAACTGGCGAAGCTGCTGCGACCCAAGGCGGTGGAACTGTTTACCTATTCCTGTTCGACCGGTGTCCGCGCCGCGATGCTGGCGGCCGGCTTTTACGTGGCGAAGGGCCGCGGTACCGGGCCGAAAGCGGAGACGACCATCGCGCTATCGCCGCGCGCGGCTGCCCTGCGGCACGAGCGAGAGCTGCTCGGAAAGGAATGGCTGGACAAGTGGCGCCGCAGCGATGCCCAAGTGCCCCTGGGCGCCCCTGCGAACGATGATTCGTGGCGCGACGCGATAGCCGAGCATCCCCAGTTCCGCGAGGAATCGCATCGCCGCGAGGTGTGACCGCGACCGCCCGTGGCCTTCCCGCCGACGAAAGTCGTGCTGCATCGCAGCGATACCTTGACACCCAGGCATTCGGTTCCTACAATCGCCGGCCTTTGTCGCTGGGCATAGCTTCTTTGCCGCCCGGCCACTTCTAAGGTTTCTAGCATCAACCGGCCGACTCGCGAGATCGGCCTCAAAGGTAGTTATGGCGACGACGACCCAACTCATTCGTACCGGCCGCGATGAACCCGCTTGGAAGTCCAAGGTTCCGGCATTGGCGGCCTCGCCGCAGAAACGCGGCGTCTGCACGCGTGTCTACACCACCACGCCGAAGAAGCCGAACTCGGCGCTGCGCAAGGTGTGCCGTGTGCGCTTGACCAATGGCTACGAAGTCTCGAGCTACATCGGCGGCGAAGGGCATAACTTGCAGGAACACTCGGTGGTATTGATCCGGGGCGGCCGCGTCAAGGATCTGCCCGGGGTCCGGTATCACACCGTCCGCGGTGCGCTCGATTGCGCCGGTGTCAGCGATCGTCGGCAGGGCCGTTCCAAGTACGGCGCCAAACGTCCCAAGAAATAGCACGCCTCCGCTTCCGTATTCATAAAGTAGGTCTCCATGTCCCGCAGAGCAGCAGCCCCCCACCGCACCATTCTTCCCGATCCGAAGTTCGGAAACGATATGTTGGCCAAATTCATCAACATGGTCATGGAGCGCGGCAAGAAGTCCGCGGCCGAGAAGATCGTCTACGGCGCCATCGATCGGATCGGAGAGAAGAAGAGTGGGGCCGTTGGTAGCGAAGCCATCGCAGTGCTGCAGCAGGCGCTCGATAACGTGAAGCCGGTGGTCGAGGTGAAATCCCGCCGCGTCGGCGGTGCCACCTACCAGGTGCCGGTCGAAGTGCGCGCCAATCGCCGTCAGACCCTGGCGATGCGTTGGGTCATCGAGGCGGCCACCGCGCGGAGCGAGAAGTCCATGGCGCATCGGCTTGCCGCCGAATTGATGGAGGCCGCCGAGAACCGCGGCGCCGCGGTTCGTAAACGCGAGGACACGCACCGCATGGCCGAAGCCAACAAGGCGTTCGCGCACTACCGCTGGTAGGCGCCGCGGGCGCGGCGGCTTCCCCGGAAGCGGCAGCCCAGCGCTGGTAATTCGCCGCGCAGGCCCTATATAGATGGGTCAGTGGCCATCGGGCCGCTCATCGGTTGATTTCAGCCCGCGTAGCGGGCAGCTATCGGTCGGGCCGGCTTCGGCCTGTGAAGGTTGCGCGAAGCGCATATATGGCACGTACGACGCCCATCGAAAGATATCGGAACATCGGTATCTCTGCGCACATCGACGCGGGAAAGACCACCGCGACGGAGCGCATCCTGTTCTATACCGGCGTGTCGCACAAAATCGGCGAAGTTCACGACGGGGCCGCCGTCATGGATTACATGGAACAGGAGCAGGAACGCGGCATCACCATTACCGCGGCGGCCACGACTTGCTTCTGGAAGGGGATGGACAAGAACTTCCCCGAGCATCGCATCAATATCATCGATACGCCCGGCCACGTCGACTTCACGATCGAAGTGGAGCGCAGTCTGCGGGTGCTGGATTCGGCCATCGCGGTGTATTGCGCGGTGTCGGGCGTGCAGCCTCAGTCCGAGACCGTCTGGCGCCAGATGAACAAATACGGCGTTCCGCGGATCGCGTTCGTCAACAAGATGGATCGTGCCGGAGCCGATTTCCTGCGCTGTGTCGAACAGATCCGCACTCGTTTGCGCGGCGTACCGGTACCGATCCAGCTCCCCATCGGCGCCGAGGATGGTTTCATCGGCGTCGTGGACCTCGTCAAGATGAAGTCGATCTTCTGGGACGACGAGACGCAGGGCATGAAATTCGAGTATCGGGAAATTCCGCCCGACATGCGCAAGGAATGCGAGCAATGGCGCGCGAAGATGATCGAGGCGGCCGCCGAAGGCGATGAAGAGCTGCTCGACAAGTACCTCGAGACCGGCGAACTCGGCGACGCGGAAATCAAGCGGGGCTTGCGTGCCCGCGCACTGAAGAACGAAATCTGCCTGGTGACGTGCGGGTCGGCCTTCAAGAACAAGGGCGTCCAAGCCGTGCTCGACGCCATCGTCGAGTACATGCCCTCGCCCACCGAGGTACCGCAGGTCGTGGGTCAGAGCGACCGCGGCGCACCGATGACGCGCAAACCGGACGACGACGCTCCGTTCTCGGCACTCGCCTTCAAGATCCTGAACGATCCGTTCGTCGGCAATCTGACGTTCTTCCGCGTCTACTCGGGCACCCTCAATTCGGGCGACCAGGTATACGTTCCAGCAAAAAATCGCACCGAGCGTATCGGCCGTCTGCTGCAGATGCACGCCAGCGACCGTTCCGAGATCAAGGAAGTCCACGCCGGCGATATCGCGGCGGCTGTCGGCCTCAAGGACGTGACCACCGGGGATACGCTGTCGGATCCGGACAAGGTCATCATTCTCGAAAAGATGGAGTTTCCCGAACCCGTCATCTCGGTGGCGGTGGAACCCAAGACCAAGGTCGATCAGGAAAAGATGGGGGTCGCGCTGCAGCGCTTGGCCAAGGAAGACCCCTCGTTCCGGGTACATACCGACCAGGAATCCGGGCAGACCATCATCTCGGGGATGGGCGAGCTGCACCTCGAGATCATCGTCGACCGGATGAAGCGCGAATTCAAGGTGGATGCGAACGTCGGCAAGCCGCAGGTCGCCTATCGCGAAACCATCCGGGCGACCGTCCAATCCGAGGGAAAATTCGTCCGCCAATCCGGCGGCCGCGGGCAGTATGGGCACGTATGGCTGAAAATCGAGCCACAGGACCCCGGCACGGGCTACAGCTTCGTCAACGGCATCGTGGGCGGCGCCGTGCCGCGTGAATTCATCCCGGCCGTCGACAAGGGCATTCAAGAGGCCGTGCAGACCGGGGTGATCGCGGGCTATCCCATCGTCGATGTCAAGGTGACTATTTTCGACGGCTCCTACCACGACGTCGATTCGAACGAAATGGCCTTCAAGATCGCCGGATCCATCGGTTTCAAGGAGGGTTTTCGCAAGGCGAAGCCGGTGCTCCTCGAGCCCATCATGAAGGTCGAGGTGGTGACGCCGGAAGATTATTATGGCGATATCGTGGGCGATCTGAATCGCCGCCGCGGCCAGATCATCGGCATGGAGGACTCTCCATCGGGCAAAGTCGTTACCGCTGAAGTGCCGTTGGCGGAGATGTTTCAGTATTCGACGGCCATGCGCTCCATGAGCCAGGGGCGAGCGAACTATACGATGGAGTTCGCCAAGTACATGGAAGTGCCGAACAACGTCGCCGACGCCGTGATGAAGATAGCTTCTTAAGATCCGAAGCCTTACATAGATCCGAAGCCCTTACATTTCATTATTCAAGAGGTACATGCCGTGTCGAAGGGGAAGTTTGAGCGAACGAAGCCGCACGTAAACGTGGGGACGATAGGCCATGTGGACCATGGGAAGACCACCTTGACGGCAGCCTTGACGAAGGTGATGGCGGAGAAGTTTGGGGGGGAATTCAAGGCGTACGACCAGATTGACAAGGCGCCGGAGGAGCGTGCGCGCGGGATCACGATAGCCACCGCGCACGTGGAGTACCAGAGCGAGGCGCGGCACTACGCGCACGTGGATTGTCCTGGGCATGCGGACTACGTGAAGAACATGATTACGGGTGCGGCGCAGATGGACGGGGCGATACTGGTGGTGTCGGCGGCCGATGGCCCGATGCCCCAGACGCGGGAGCACATTTTGCTGGCGCGGCAGGTCGGTGTGCCCTACATCGTGGTGTTTTTGAACAAAGCGGACATGGTCGACGATGCGGAGCTTTTGGAGCTGGTGGAGCTTGAAGTACGCGATTTGTTGACGCTGTACAAATTTCCTGGCGATAAGACGCCGATTACCACGGGTTCGGCGTTAAAGGCGTTGGAAGGGGACTTAAGTGATATTGGGGTGCCTGCGGTATTGAAGCTGGTGAAGTCGCTGGATGATTATATTCCGGTGCCGGAGCGTGCGATTGATGGGGCATTTTTGATGCCTGTGGAGGATGTGTTCTCGATTGCGGGGCGCGGCACGGTGGTGACGGGTCGAATCGAGCGGGGCATCGTGAAGATCAACGATGAGGTAGAGATAGTCGGGATTCGAGCGACGAGCAAGACCACCTGCACGGGTGTGGAGATGTTTCGCAAGCTGTTGGATCAGGGTCAGGCTGGCGACAACGTTGGGGTGTTGCTACGCGGCACGAAGCGCGAGGAAGTGGAGCGTGGGCAAGTGTTGTGCAAGCCCGGCAGCATCATGCCGCACACGAAGTTTGAGGCCGAAGTGTACGTGCTGACCAAGGAGGAGGGAGGGCGCCATACGCCGTTCTTCAAAGGCTATCGACCGCAGTTCTACTTTCGCACCACGGATGTGACCGGAGCGGTGGAGCTGCCGGAGGGCACCGAGATGGTGATGCCGGGGGATAACATCAAGATAGTGGTGGAGTTGATCGCCCCGATTGCGATGGAGCAGGGCCTGCGCTTCGCCATCCGCGAGGGCGGTAAAACCGTCGGCGCAGGTGTGGTCGCTAAGGTAATAGCGTAGTATACGCCCCCCGTTATCTGACGGGGCCGCCGCGGCCCCGTTGAAAAGTTGCGCGCAAGCGCATAGCAGTGGCGCACAGGAAATAAAGCATGGCAAATCAGAATATCCGCATCCGCTTGAAGGCTTTCGATCATCGTCTGATCGACAAGTCGGCAC
>JALYHP010000097.1 GCA_030799355.1 Pseudomonadota bacterium | reverse complement strand
CCGTGAGGCCGTGCAGGCGCGACGGGTGCGAGCGGCGCGGCGGGTGGCAGCGTGACAGGTGCAAGCGGCGCGACTGACGGCAGTGCGGGCGCGACCGATGCGGGCGGCGGCGGTACGGCCGGCAGCGGCGTCGTGCTCGCGAGCTACGGCCGCGGGGTGTTGGTACAAACCGACGTCGCGATGTCCGCCACGGCACCTGCTCTGCGCTGCAGCCTCAGGGGGCGCAAGCAACGCATCGTCTGCGGCGATCGCATTACCTGGAGCTATCGGCAGGCGAATGACGGCGCCTCGGTGGATTCGATCGAACCGCGCCGCAATCTGATCGAACGCATCGACTTGCGCGGACGCGCCGAACCGGTGGCGGCGAACATCGACCGGCTGGCCATCGTGGTCGCGACCGAACCGGTCCCGGATTGGTTCCTGGTCGATCGGTACTGGGCGGGCGCGCGACTGAAGGACATCGCGACGTTGCTGATCGTCAACAAGTCAGATCTTGGCGTCGATGGCCTGCGGCCCGAGCTGGAAACCTATGCCAGTCTGGGACTGCCGTGCCTGCAAATCTCCTCCCAGTCAGGCAGTGGAATCGATGGCTTACGGGCCGCGCTGGCGGGCAGCGTGACGCTGTTGGTGGGCCAGTCAGGCGTGGGTAAATCATCCATCGTCAATACGCTCGCCCCGCACGCGGCGGCGCAGACGGCGGAACTCACCCGCGATGCCGAAGGCCGCCACACCACCACGACCGCTCGCCGCTACCGCCTGGGCGCGGACGCCGCCATCATCGACGCGCCGGGAGTGCGCGACTTTGCGCCGCCGGCCAGCCTCGTTCGGGCGGCCGAACGGGGCTTCGTCGAAATCCACGAACACAGTGCCGCGTGCCGCTTCAATGATTGCCGCCACATGGAAGAACCCGGTTGTGCGGTGCGGGCCGCCATCGCGAGCGGCGCCATCGCGGCGCGACGCTACGAGAGCTACCGCCGTCTGTGCCGGCTGTACGAGAAGCTCACGCCGTCATCGCGGTAGCGCTACCCGCTCGCCGCGTGCCGCCGCACTCGTGTTTTACGAAACGCTCGTACGTCCCGCCAACGCGTGCGCCAGGGTGCCGCCATCGACGTACTCGAGTTCGCCGCCCACCGGAACGCCGTGTGCGATGCGCGATACCTTGAGACCCCGCCGCAGGGCCAGCTCGCCCAGATAGTGCGCCGTCGCCTCCCCTTCCACGGTGGGGTTGGTGGCGAGAATCACTTCGCGAACCTCCCCCTCGCCGAGTACCTGCTCGAACTCATCGAGTCCCAGCTCAGCCGGCCCTATGCCGTCCAGCGGCGACAAATGGCCCATGAGCACGAAGTAGCGGCCGCTAAAACCACCCGATTGCTCGATGGCAACCACATCCGCCGGAGACTCGACCACGCAAAGCTGCGCGGCGTCGCGCTGGGTAGATGCGCAGGTGGCGCACAGTTCGCTCTCCGTCAGCATGCGGCAGCGCTTGCAATGTCCTACGTTGCTGAGAGCCTCGGCCAAGGCCTGCGCAAGAACCCGGCCGCCGTCGCGATCCCGCTCCAACAGATAAAAGGCCATGCGTTGCGCCGATTTCGGGCCGACTCCCGGCAGGCAGCGCAGCGAATCGATCAAGCGCGCCAAGGTAGGCGTGTATTTCATCGAGCTACTAGAACGGCAATTTCATGCCGGGCGGCAGATTGAGCCCCGACATGAGACCGGCGTATTTTTCCTGGCTGTGTGCCGCCAGCTTGCGAACCGCGTCGTTGAACGCCGCCATCACCAAATCCTCGAGCATTTCCTTGTCCTCGCCGAGGAGCTTGGGTTCGATCGTGATGCGTTTCGCTTCATGGCGGCCGTTGAGCACGATCCTGACCATGCCGGCGCCGGACTCGCCGGTGATTTCCAACGCGGCAAGCTCCGCTTGAGCTTTCTGCATGGTTTCCTGCATCTGCTGCGCCTGGCGCATCAAGTTTCCCAGTCCACCCTTCATCATGGCCGATCTCCTGTCCTAATTCGTTGGTTTCACCGAAGCCGCATCCACGTCGGCGCCGAAACGCTCTCGCAGGCCCTTCACCGCGGCGTCTTCCTCGAACGCCGCCGTCGCGCGCAATATCTTGTCTTGTTCCGCAATGGCCCGACTGCGGGCCGGCGTGATGAGCGCGGATTCGGCTGATTCGAACACGACGCGAATTTCCCGGCCGAGATGAGCGGACAGGCATTGCGCGAGCTTGTCTTCGATCTGCCGGGTGCGTCGGTGCGCGGCCGATGGATCGAACTGCAGCCGCAACGACTCGTTTTCGAATGAGGCAGGAACGCAGTTGAGCGCGAATTGGCGCACCATGCCGCTCATGCCGGCCGCCTCCACGACGATGGCCCAGTTGCCGGCATCGATGCTCGCCGGTCCGCTCATGGCGCCGCTTCGAACATGCGGTGCGACAGCCGGGGCAGGGGCCGCTACCGCAGCGGGCGCTGCGACGGCAGGAATCCGTGCCGCGGCGGGCACGGCACGAGACGGAATTGCCGCACCGGGACCCGCGGCGACGTCGGCCGCGGTCTCGGGGCGAAACGCCAGCATGCGCAACAGGCTCATCTCGAAGCCGATGCGGGGTTCCGGCGCCATGGCCAGATCGCGGCGTCCACCCAGGGCGATTTGATAATAGAGCTGTACATCTTCCGGCGAGAGGGTCCCCGCCAACCGCGTGAGCGCTTCCGCGTCGAATTCTTCGTCCTGCGATGCAGCGTCCGGCACGATCTGCACGATCGCGATTCGCTGCAGGAAGGCAGCCAGTTCGATGAGCGCCCGGTCATAGTCGGGTGCGTCGCGATCCAATTCTTGCACCTGCGCGATCAGGCCCGGCCCGTCCTGGCGCGCCAGGGCATCGAGGATGCGGGTCACGTGGCCCCTGTCGATGGTACCCAGCATGGACCGCGTGTTGACCTCGTTGAGGGCACCGCCGCCGAAGGCGATCAACTGGTCCATCAAACTCAGGCCATCGCGCATGCTGCCTTCCGCCGCCCGTGCGATGAGCGCCACCGCCGCCGGTTCGAATTCGAGGTTCTCGGCCGCAGCGATGAATTTCAGACGTTCGCCGATCAGATTCGCCGACAGCCGCTTCAGGCTGAACTGCAGGCATCGTGACAGCACCGTCACCGGCAACTTTTGCGGATCCGTGGTCGCCAGCAGGAACTTCACGTGAGGCGGGGGCTCCTCGAGGGTTTTCAGCAGTGCATTGAAGGAGTGGTTCGACAGCATGTGGACTTCGTCGATGAGGTACACCTTGTAGCGGCCGCGCGTGGGCGAATACTGCACGTTGTCGAGTATTTCGCGCGTATCATCGACCTTGGTGCGCGACGCGGCGTCGACCTCGATGAGATCGACAAACCGGCCTTCGTCGATCTCCCGGCACGCAGCGCACGTCCCGCAGGGATTGGCGCTGACCCCGGCTTCGCAGTTCAAGGATTTCGCCAGGATTCGCGCCACCGTGGTCTTGCCGACCCCGCGCGTGCCCGTGAACAGAAACGCGTGGTGCACCTTGCCGCTGTCGAGCGAATTCGAGAGCGCCCGCAACACATGCTCTTGCCCCACCATTTCCGCGAAGCGTTTGGGCCGCCATTTGCGCGCCAGTACGATGTAGCTCATGGGATAAGTTTAGCTGGTACCTCGGGGACACGGTGTGGGATCTCGCCGGGTGCGAGACCTCGAGGGGTCACCGCCGTCCCGCCCGCCGCCGTCCCACCAAGAGGAGGCGGCCCGCGCCAGCAGGACTTCGGCGCCCGACTTAAAGCCTCTACCGCTGCTCCCTTCCGGGCCTGACGGGGTTCGTGGCCAGTCGTCGCGAAGATGCAAACGCGAGCC
>JALYHP010000076.1 GCA_030799355.1 Pseudomonadota bacterium | reverse complement strand
CCTGGCGGTTTCAACCGCACAGAGCATTAGCCAGAACAAGTACCCGAAAATACCCGCAAAGAGAATTACTAATAACCGTGCGACGCGATCCCATTTTCTGTACCGGCCGGTGACGTCATCGTCAGTTTTGCCTGCCTGTACTACACCGACATACTTGTAGGCCTGTGACTTCCGTAGGAGCGCAAATATGATGGGTACGCAAATCGCAGCTGAGAGCGCACCGACAACTCCCGAGGATATCGATGTTCCGAAAACGAGCATGCACGATCCTTGAGCAATTTTTGCCGAATTAGCGAACAACCCTGGCTTTTCAGTGACGATAGCGCATTCCTGGCGGTGCCACCATTTGCTTCCCAGGAAATTGGAAGCCGAGTCTCACCGATCGCCTATTCCCGCGCCTCGGTGGTGTCGTCCGGCCGGTCGTGCATAGACGCCTCGGCTGAGTTCACCCGCAAACCCGAATGGCAGCTTTCTCCCATTCATTATCAAGGCATCAACGCCCGCTCTTGGCCGGCAGCCGCCGCACGTCTCGCTCCTCAGCAGCCATTCGGGCCAGATTGCCGGCTCCAGCGCCCAGGGGGGCGGCAAGGTGACGCCGGCGGACGGAAAGTTTCATTATATGTGGCAGAGAAATTTCACTTTCTTGTCACGAATTTCACTAATTGTGTCATTCGACAACAACCTACACATCCAAATTCGACACGTGCAGCGCGTTCTTCTCGATAAACTCGCGCCGCGGTTCCACGGCATCGCCCATCAGGGTGGTAAAGATATCGTCCGCGGCCACCGCGTCTTCGATGCGCACCTGCATCAAGCGCCGGGTTTCCGGGTTGATGGTCGTATCCCATAGTTGATCGGCGTTCATCTCGCCGAGTCCCTTGTAGCGCTGAATGGCCTGACCCTTTTTCGCCTGATCGAACAGCCAAGCCATCGCGGCCTTGAAGCTGGCGACATCCTGCCGTTGGTCGCCCCGATTGATGTACGCACCGGGCCCCATCAGATCGCTCAAAGTCTGAGCGAGTTCTGCGATCCGCAGATATTCCGCCGAGTCGAAGAATTCGCGAGGAATGTGCTTCTCGTTGGTCAGGCCGTGTTCGAAGCGTTGCAGATCGATGCGGTGGCCGCCCGCAGGCAGCGTCTCCACGGTGACGCGATATCGCCGTGAGACATCGTCGAGGGCATTCAGCCTCAGTTCTAGATGGCGGCACCAATCTCGCAGGGCATCGACACGGTCGAAGGTATCCGTGGTGAGCTTTGGGACGTAAAGCAATTGCTCTAGGAAGCGCTCGTCGTAGCGTCGCGCCCAGCGATGCACGATGGCCTGCACTTCCACATATTTTTTTGCCAAGGATTCGAGTCCCAAGCCCGACAGCGGTGGCGCATCGGCATTGACGTGCAGCGCGGCGTCCTCGATGGCGGTGTTCAGCAGCAAAGCGTTGAGCTCGAGATCATCCTTGACGTAGGTTTCCTGCTTCCCTTTCTTGACCTTGTATAACGGCGGTTGTGCGATATAGACATGGCCGCGTTCGATCAGAATCGGCATCTGCCGGTAGAAGAACGTGAGCAGCAGCGTACGTATGTGGCTTCCGTCGACATCCGCATCTGTGTTTTTAGCCGCAATTCCACCGAAGCCGCATATAAAATTCTCATCGCCGTCTACAGAGAAATCGTAAACATGGCCGTTGGACGCTGCAACGGAATTGACGGAAACAATTGGCAGCGCAATTAGATCGCCGTCAATGACATCAAAGGCACGACGACGCGGAGTGTCGCGAACGGCGATTCGCTCCTCGACCGTGGGTGCGCCTGAATGATCGCTCCAGACGGAGCGAATTCGGGCTAAATCCTCGATCGCGCGAACACGAATCTGCCAATGTCGATGCGTCGTCTTGAAAACCTGCTCTCCACAGCGACGCGCGACCCTGTCGGCAGCGATCTCGCTGATGCTAGCCACGACTCCGAAACTCGACAGTAGATAGGATATTCCGCTGGCTATATCACGAGAGGATGTGCTGAAAACGACATTCCCAGCTGTAACGCAGCCATCTCCCAGTAAATAGCCGCGCAGAAATGCAAGTCGCAGCGACTCATCTACATTAAAGATCAAGTCAGGAATCTTTTTGGTTAATGAGTCGACACCGCTGTAGCCGAACAGGTGCTGCCACGCCAGCACCGCGACGCGGTTTACCAATTTAAGTTCGCCGCAACCTCTTTTGATGCTGTAGCTCTGCGGCGCCAAGCCAAACACCCCCGTGAGCGCCTCAGTTATCTCATCAAGGAATCGCACGTTGCTCTTGCCAATAGCAAACCGTATACCTTGGCGATCCGAGCATGACCCCTCGGCCATATAGAAACCGAGCAACTTCATCAGCGCTGGTGTGACGCTCAAATATCGCGGTACTGGCAATCCTGCGTTGTGCTCTGGTGTGAGCTGCAAATCTTCACGCTCGGCAAACCAGGCAATATCTTCCGCCTCCAGCGCCGAAAGGCGCACGTAATCCCTCACGCGGTTGGATGGCGAGCCGCGGTATTGCGTTTCCCATATTCTCTCCAACCGGCTGCCTCCAACCGCAATTTGCGGCATGAGAGCGGCCGCATCGGCACCAATTACGGCCATATAGGCTTGGCAGTTGGGCAAAGTGGGCCGCGATAGCCCCTTCTCCCAAGCATAGAAGGTCACCGGTTGGCGTATCCCGACTTTGCGGCACAGCTCAGCATTGGTTATACCGCTGGCCCGACGCAGTTCGGTGAGCTGTCGTCGAACCTCGATGGAAAGCTCGACTCGGGGAGCGGTCATCTCGGGCCGGTCGGCGTATTCCTCGTTGATTTGAGACTTGAACCACGCCTCCACCGCCGGGCCTCGCACCCAGATCTGGGAACGCGCCTCCGGGATCTCATACAATTTGCGAAGCAGGTCTAGCCGGCCGGGGGCGCGCTCGGGTAACCGTATCGTTTTCGGCGCCACCAGACGATCGCCGACATTGAGTTCATTGCCTTGCTTGAGCCGAATCTCGCCGTTCTCTTGCACAAACACGCTATGACTTGCCGTCACACGTACCGATCGCCCGTATGCAGTCTTCGCCTCATATAAAACTTCGTCGAGAGGATGGCGAATCACGCCCTTTATTGGGCGGAATTTCACTTGGTGATCATCCAGTCCAAAGCAAAGGACGTCCCCCAGCGGTTCTCTAACTTTTTTGGTAACGCCGTTTTCGTCGGGGCTCATCCCGACAAGCGCGGCATCGATGAACGTTCCTATGGTGGTCATACGTACGCCGCTGCGATCTCGTACAAAGCAATGCTCGTCTCCGTCCACGCTCATAATAATGATGCGGTGGTAGCGCAACTTGTCGACGTTGAAGTCATCGCGCCCGATACCGCAGCCCAACGCGGTGATGAGCGTGCCGACTTCGGCGGAGGCTAGCATCTTGTCGAACCGCGCTTTCTCCACGTTGAGGATTTTGCCTTTCAGCGGCAGGATGGCTTGCGTGCGGCGGTCACGGCCCTGTTTCGCGGAGCCGCCGGCGGAATCACCCTCTACCAAGAACATTTCGGATAGCGCGGGATCTTTTTCCTGGCAGTCGGCGAGCTTGCCCGGCAGGCCGGCAATATCGAGCGCGCCCTTGCGCCGGGTCATTTCGCGCGCCTTGCGCGCAGCCTCGCGCGCATAGGCCGCTTCGAGGATTTTATTGACGATGGCACGCGCTTCCTGCGGATGCTCCATCAGGAACTCTTCCAAACGCGCCGCTACCGCGGATTCCACGACGCCCTTCACCTCGGATGAGACCAGTTTGTCCTTGGTCTGCGAGGAGAACTTCGGATCCGGCAGCTTCACCGACAGGATTGCGGTCAACCCTTCGCGCGAATCGTCGCCGGTGGTGGCGATCTTTTCCTTCTTCGCGGCCAGTTCCTTTTCGATGTAATTATTGAGCGTGCGGGTGAGCGCCGCGCGATAGCCGGCAAGATGGGTGCCGCCATCCTTTTGCGGAATGTTGTTCGTATAGCAGTACATGCTTTCCTGGTACGAGTCGTTCCATTGCATGGCGACTTCGACCTGCGTATGGCCGTCGCGGGTCTGGAACCACAGTACCGTCGGATGGACCGCCGTCTTGCTGCGATTCAAGTGCGTGACGAACGCCTTCAATCCGCCTTCGTGCTGGAAGACTTCGGACTTCTCGTCGCGTTCGTCGACCAATTCGATTCGCACGCCCGAGTTCAAGAATGACAATTCCCGCAGCCGCTTCGCCAGGGTGTCGTAGTTGAACGAGATATGCGTGAATATCTGCGAACTGGGCTTGAAGCGCAGCGTGGTGCCGCGCTCGGTGGTCTCACCCACGGCCACCATGGGCGCCTGCGGCTCACCCAAGCGGTATTCCTGACGGTGCAGTTTGCCATCGCGCCGTATGTTGAGTTCGAGAAAATCCGACAGCGCATTGACGACGGACACGCCGACACCGTGCAGACCGCCGGAGACCTTGTAGGACGTGTCATCGAACTTACCGCCCGAGTGCAGCACGGTCATGATGACTTCGGCAGCCGACACGCCCTCTTCGCTGTGTATGTCCACCGGGATTCCGCGGCCGTTATCGGAGACGGTCACCGACTCGTCGGCATGAATGGTGACGACCACCCGATCGCAATAGCCCGCCAGGGCTTCGTCGATGGCGTTATCCACCACCTCGAAAACCATGTGGTGCAGTCCGCTGCCGTCGTCGGTGTCGCCAATATACATTCCGGGCCGCTTGCGGACGGCATCCAGGCCGCGTAATACCTTGATTTTGGAGGAATCGTATATGTCGTTCTGAGCCATGGCGCGATCCTGAATGGTGACCCGCCATTTTAGCAGTTTTCGCGTAAGGAACCTAATCCCTGTGTGTTATAAATACTAATAAAATCATTGGGTTATCAGCGACGTGCGGCGCGGCAGCGCATGTGCCGCCACTGGGTCGGATAACCACGGCTTTTTTTTGCTACCTTACCCCTGTCGGCCGCCGGCGAGCGTCAGCTCGGTGACGCTGGCGGTAACTCATCGACCTGAAGCGGCTCGAATGCCGGACCAAGCGACGCTCGTCAGTAGGCAATGGAACCATACGGGCTTACCGGTCGCGAGAATTCATCAGCGGGCAATCGCTTCGCGCTCCGCCGCATGTCCACACAAAGGCGGGGCCTCTGGCGGACTCCGCCCACTGCGGCTGGGGCCCCGCGACCATACCATTGAGGGACGCACGGCCGCTCTCGCCCACACGGGCATCCGCTGGGTTTTCGGTCAGCCCGGCCCCTTACCCTCACCCCGCGGGGGAAGAGAATCTGCGACGGCAGCCTTCGGCGTAATCTGGCGTTACCCACAGCCATCGGCGAGTTGCCGGCCGGCTAACACCACTCACCAGCGGGCGCCTCCGTTGCGGGTCCGGCAGGGATCAGTCGCAGCGCTCGGGAATTCGTCCTGTGCGGTGGCCTTACCCTTCTTCCACTGCGGCGGCTCGCGGACCTTGTTATCGGTCCGGCAGTCGGGAACGCCACCGGCTTGACGCCGTAATCGCCTCCGCTTTCGGTGTCGGCGGTTCGCCTCCCGAGGTATGCCTGGCGCGCAAATCAATCCACGCAGGAGCGCCAAACGAGGGATCGGTCGGACGGCCGCCGCGGCATCCTAAGGGAAGCTACGGCTACCCGCCCTGCCAAGTGGCCTCTGCGGGCACGTTCCACGTGGAACACACGGGTTACCGCGCTCGCACGATCGCCTGGTAGGGGCATCGTGGGTCCGTCAGCACGACGTGGCGGGAGTGACGATATCGCGCCGCGGACTCTTTACCGGCTGACGGCGCGGCGGATCAACCCGCCCAGGCAACCGATGGCTCGCTACGCGGAGACCGCTCAGCACGGTCGCCAGCCGAGGGTACCCTGTTGGCAATCTTTTCCGCCGCAGCCGTTGTCGATGGACCGGCAGATCCACCCCCCAGCTCGCTGCGTTTTAAACGCGGCCCGCGCCCACCAGCACCCCGAGGAGGTTTCGCTTCGCAACGTCCTTCATCGGTACGCGCCGGCAAAACGTTCGAGCTGCCGAGCAATTATTGGCTCGCTGCGTTCCACGTGAAACACTCAGGTACCGACGAGCGCCGCCCGGCGCAGGGGGGCGAATTCAGCGGTATGGCATGGCCAGCAGCCGCGTGTAACGCGCGGTTCGCGACCCCAGTGATCTTTAGCCTAATAGAGTCGGCGCCCTATAAGGTCCGACCGCCGAGCCACACCCAGGCTCGCTGCCTTCCCGCGTACCGCTCGGCACGATCACGATCACGCGGCGGGATTCGGGCAAGCCCAATCGCCGCCCCCGGGTGGCCGGCTGAAACCTATGCCCAGCGAGGTGGCGTTGCGTTCCACGTGGAACACCCCGTTATGGGTCATCATGATCGCCTAGCCTGTTGCGCTGTTCCGCCGTAGCAGCGGATCTGGTGCATGGACCGTGACATCCCCACCGAGGAAGTGCTCGCCGAGATGCGTCGCAGCGAGCCGCCGGTGCAATATCTGGTCGGCACACCGAAGGGGCGGCTCAACCGACTCGAGAAATCCTTGGTGACCAAGCCTTGGCACAACGCCCGACCCGGTGTGAAGGTCACGCTGCTACTACAGGACAACGAGCTGTATGTGTTCCGAGAGTCATGACCGCATCGCCAGTAGGCATGGCCCGGCCGCGCGCATGCGAGATGTCGCCTCACTCCTCAACGTCTACACAGCCGCAAATCAATGTGCCTGAACCCATTCAGCCGCTGGCCGGGGTAGATCCGGTTTCGGTTACCGAGAATGCTGCCGAAGCCGCGAAAGTTCTCGGCGAGACGGTGGCAGTTGGATCAGGCCCGCCAAACGACGTTGGTTCGCCGCGGTCTACGCAGCTGGCACCGCTCAACATTGCCCGCGGGTGCATGGCAAGTCGCTTCACCGCCACGGCTGCCAAGTCAGAAGGGAGCACGGCCAAGCGATGTTGGCCAGGGCGTTCCACGTGGAACAGCCGGCCTCGCTCAGCACCGCGGTTGCGGGGCCGAAAGTGCGTCGCTCCGGCCTCGCCCGGACGTCGCCGAACACGAATTTCATGCGTAAGCGGCCGTGAGCGCGGCAGGCGGCGGGCACAGCGCCAGAAGCGCTGCGCAACTGGCCGGCCCCGCCCCGGGTTCCTGCCCAGAGAGATCACCGAATACAAGTTCATGCGTAAGCGGCGGCGCGCTCGCCGCCAGCCCACACAGAGGCTAGAAGCCGCTGAGCAGCTGTCACCCGCGCCCCGTCCTCGCCTCACGCCGTCACCACCACCCCCGCGCCGATGGTATATCGCAGTCCCGGGGGACCCAGCGCGTCGAAGTGTCCACTCAAGCTGGTGACGATGAGCTGCACGGACTGGCGGCTGACTTCCGCAATCAGCCCGAGCAGCCGCTCGCTGTCGAGCTCGGCCGCCGGGTCGTCCAGCAGCAATATCGGCCTGACCGGCGCGTCTTCGGGAAATAGATTCAGCTGCGCCATCAGTAGCGCACCCGCCAGCAGTTTCTGCTGCCCGCGGGATATCCTGTCCTTGACGGAAGCGCCGTTGAGCCGGATGACCATCTCGGCGCGCTGCGGTCCCACTTGCGTGACGCCGGCCTCCTGATCGGCTGCCCAGCTGGCGTTGACCGCTTCTTCGAAGCTTAGATCGCGGGGCCACCCGGATCGATACGCCAGTGTGAGTTCCATCCCCAGGAGGCTGCGGGCGATTGGCTGGGCGCAGGTCATCAATCGGACCAAATAGCGGGAGCGGGCTTCGTCGATGTGCCGCCCAAGTCGCGTGAGTTCGGCATCCCAGGCCGAAACCACCGCTCGCGATTGCCGGCGCTTGAGCGCGGCATTCCGCTGCTTCAACACGTGCTGGTATCGTTGCCAGCGGTCGATGAACGCATGTTCCACGTGGAACACGCCCCAATCGAGGAATCGGCGACGACGGCTCGGACCTTCCTCGATGAGTCTGTGAACTTCGGGATCGATGATCTGCACCGGCAATACCGCGGCAAGTTCCGCCAACGAGGCGACTCGGTCGCCCCCCAGCTTCGCTCTCATTCCCTGCGCCGAGCCCTCGATCCCGACGCCCACGCGACGCTCTGGTAGATCGGCCTCTCCGAAAATCACAAACCGGTCTGTACCCGAGCGGATGAGGTTATCGAGACGGCGGGTGCGGAATGACCGGCCGCGTCCGAGAACATAAATGGATTCGAGAAGGCTCGTTTTCCCCGAGGCATTCGGGCCGCTGACGAGCGTAAATTTGGGGTCGAAATCAATCTGGGTCGAGTGCAGGCACCTAAAATCGGTGACCTGTACCCGCCGCAGCGTCATGCTACAGCCTCATAGGCATGACGACATAGCGCGCCGTGGCATCTCCGGGGGAGCGAATCAAACAACTGCTATTGCTATCCGTGAGGCCCAATTCCACTTCCTGGCCATCGATGGCAGACAGCGCATCGAGCAGGTAATTGACGTTAAAGCCCACCTCTAAATCGTTGCCCCCGTACGATACCTCGATCTCCTCTTCGGCTTCTTCCTGTTCGGGGTTATGCGCCTGGACGGTCAGCACGTTGTTTTTCACGGTAATGCGAATTCCCCGATACTTCTCGTTCGAGAGAATCGCCGTCCGCTGCAATGCCTGGCGCAATACGTCGCGGTCGGCGCGGATGGCATGCGCCGCCGCGGCCGGGATAACCCTGGAATATTCTGGAAAACGGCCGTCAATGAGCTTCGATGTGAAGCGAACATCGCCAACCTGTGCACGAACGTGATTAGGACCTATGGCCAGCTCCGCAGTCCCCTCGGCAGTGAGCACACGCTGCAACTCCAACACCCCCTTGCGCGGAACGATCACTTGCTGCGCCGATTTTGCCTTCACCGTCAACGCGGTTTCGCACAGTGCCAGCCGATGCCCATCGGTGGCGACCGCACGCAGCGACATCGCGTCGATTTCGAGCAGCATGCCATTCAGGTAGTAACGCACATCCTGCTGCGCCATTGAAAAGTGCGTCTTTTCCAGCAGCCGCAATAATTCCTTGCGCGGTATCTGCACGGTCTGCTGGGAATTGATGTCCTCGATCACCGGGAATTCCGCCGCCGGCAGCGTTGCCAAACTAAATCGGCTGCGGCCGGCTTTGATGACGACTTTTTCACCTTCCAACGCAAGAGCAACCGACACCTTCTCGGGCAATGCCCGCAGGATTTCCAGGAATTTGCGCCCCGGGACCGTGATATCGCCGGCTTCTTGAACCGCGACGTCGGTCGAGGCGACTAATTCCACCTCGAGGTCCGTGGCGGTAATGGACAACTGCCCCTGGCGTACTCCCAGCAGTACGTTCGCGAGGACCGGCATGGTTTGGCGTCGCTCGACGACACCGATCACCGCCTGCAGAGGCGCCAACAACTTCTCACGCTCGACCGTCAATTTCATGGGTCCACCCGCCTGAACATTCTTAGATCTAGATTCTTAAAGCAAGATTATTACTATGATTATGAGGCCGTACGCCACGCTGTATAAGTCTCAAATAACGTGAAAAATCATAATATTGCAGCCATCGAAAGTCCCCTTGGATACTGTCCGTGAAGTGTTCGCAAACTGTCCGTTACCTGTGCATATGTTTATCCACAGCGCCATCCACAGCTTCTCCCCCGCTATCCGGCCAGGGTTCTCAACAGGTTCATATAGTCCTCGCCAATCCGTCGCTCCGTCTCACGCAACTCCTTGACCCGCCTACAAGCATGCAGCACGGTCGTATGGTCTCTACCGCCAAAGGCGTCGCCGATTTCCGGCAGGCTGTGGTTGGTCAATTCCTTGGCTAAAGCCATGGCAACCTGTCGCGGCCGGGCGATGGAACGGCTGCGCCGCTTCGACAGCAAATCCGCGATTCGGATTTTGTAGTATTCCGCTACGGTTTTTTGAATATTCTCGACCGTCACCAGCTTTTCTTGCAGCGCCAACAGGTCCCGCAACGCCTCCTTGGCGAATTCCAGGGTGATCGGACGGCCGGTAAAGTGCGAGGTGGCCACTACTCGCCGCAGGGCGCCTTCCAGTTCGCGAACGTTGGAGCGTATCCGCTTGGCCACGAAAAACGCCACCTCCTCCGGCAAATCCACGTGCGACATGGCCGCTTTGCTCATCAGGATCGCCACGCAGGTCTCGAGCTCGGGCGGCTCGATGGCCACCGTCAGCCCCCAACCGAAGCGCGACTTCAAACGCTCCTCCAGCCCATCGACTTCCTTGGGATACCGATCGCAGGTCAGAATGACCTGCTGCTGGCTCTCCAGAAGCGCGTTGAAGGTGTGAAAGAACTCTTCCTGCGACCGTTCCTTGCCCGCAAAAAATTGGATGTCGTCGATCATCAACGCATCCAACGAGCGATACGCCGTCTTGAAGTCATTGATGGTGTTGTGCTGTAGCGCCTTCACCATGTCGCCGACGAACCGTTCGCTGTGCACGTAGGCGAGGCGCGCCTCGGAATTGCGCTCCTTGAGCTTGTTCGCCACGGCGTGCATCAGGTGAGTCTTGCCCAGCCCCACCCCCCCGTAAATGAACAGCGGGTTATAGGCTTTGCCGGAATTGCCGGCCACCTGGATGGCGGCCGCCTTGGCCAGCTGATTGCTCTTGCCTTCGACGAAACTGGCGAAAGTAAAATCCGGATTGATCCGGCCCCCGAGCAGCACCGGCGCCGAGCGTCGGGCCCGCGCGGCCGTCTGATGGGCCGCCTCCACCGCGCCGTTCACGGCCGGAACGCTGGGGACCGCGCCCGCCCGCGTGCCCACGTCGAGGACCAAGTCGGGCGCCGCGCCCTCGGCAAACGCATGCACCAACTCGCGGATACGCGGCAGCGAGTTCTCGCCAAGCCATTCGATCACGTAGCGATTCGGTGCAAGCAGACGCAATTGTCCGTCCCGTTCAATGGCTTGCAGGGGCCGCACCCACGTATTGAATTGCTGCATCGGCAGTTCGCTCTCGAGCACGCGCAGACAGCGGTTCCATAGCGACTCCGGCAAGAGCGCTCTCCTAGATTGCAGCAGTGGAGCAAAATAAACGAAAGGGCAGGGAGTCTAGCTCCAACTTGCTGGTGCGTCTATTGACACGTCCCTGCTTGCTCAGTACCCTTGCCGCCTTTCGCAAATCTCGCAGTTCATTGATTTGCGCCGTACTTTTTGCCCTGAAGTTGCGCCATGAAACGTACTTTTAATCCCAGTAATCTGCATCGCGCCCGCACGCATGGTTTCCGAGCGCGCATGGCCACCAAGAGCGGCCGTCGATTGCTGGCCCGCCGCCGTGCGAAGGGCCGTAAGCGCCTCTGCCCCTGATTGCGCAGGACCTTCTAGCGACATCCTTTGACCAAGAGGCTGATGTTCGAACCGCGCAAGCGATTGCACCAGCCGTCCGAATTCCGAGCTGTAAGGCAGCGCGGCAGAAAATCGTCGGATGCTTATTTCAGCCTGTCGGTTCTTCCCAACGATCAACCGCATGCGCGGCTAGGGCTGGCCATCGCGACGCGCACCTTCGGCACGGCCGTGGCGCGCAATCGAATCAAGCGCCTCGCGCGAGAATCCTTTCGCCTGAACCAGCACGATTTGCCGCCCGTCGATGTGACCGTGTCGGCGCGCGACGCCGCGCGCCTGGCGGGTGCAAAGGAATTGCGTTCGAGCCTCGACCGACATTGGAAGAACCTCACGCGACGATGGTAAAGCTATGCGCCAATTCTTGATGTGGACCATTCGCGCGTACCAACTCACGTTGAGCCCGATGCTGGGTCCGCGGTGCCGTTTTTATCCCAGCTGTTCCTGTTATACCCACACGGCGATCGAGCAGCATGGGGTCGTGCGCGGCACCTGGCTCGGGTTTCGCCGTATCTTGCGCTGCCATCCGTTCTCAGCGGGTGGCTACGATCCTGTGCCGGAGAAGAGACTGATCAATGCCTAACACCCGCGTCATGCTTTGGGTCGCGCTCGCCGCCATCCTGTTCCTGAACTACGAGGCGTGGATGCGCGACTATCCGGCGTCCCCACCGGTGGCAGCTCAGGCCGTCGGCGGCAACGCGGCGGGCTCGAACACGTTGGGTGACTCGGTACCGCAAGCCGGCGCGCCGGGAGCGGCCACCGATGCGCCGGCCGCCGGTTCGCCGCCGGTGGCGGGTTCTTCGACACCCTCCGTCGCCGGCTCGGCATCGGTATCGCCGGAGAGCTTCGCGCCGGCGGCGAGCTCCGAACCGACGCCCGGGGCGCCGGTGCATGTGGTGACCGACGTGCTCGATCTGGACATCAATCTCAAGGGCGGAGAACTCGATCGAGCCGATCTGCTGCAGTATCCGGTGCACAAAGACACGCCGAACACTCCGGTGCGCTTGTTCAATTCCGATCCGAACGACCGCTACTTGCTGCAAACCGGCCTCACCGGTGCGCCGGGCGAGGCGGCACCTTCGCACCTCGTCACGTGGAGCGCGGCGGCAACCTCCTACGTACTGCCCGCCGGTACCGACGAATTGCGCGTGCCGCTCACATGGACGGACGGCCACGGGCTCACGGTCGTCAAGACTTTCACGTTCAAGCGCGGCGGGTATGCCATCGATCTCGCTTACGATGTGCGCAACGACGGCGCCTCGCCCCGTGCCCTCGCTGCGTATTCACAATTCCTGCGTCATTGGGTGAAGGCCTCGCGCTCGTATTTCGACGTCGAGACCTACTCCTTCAAAGGCCCCGCCGTCTACGACGGCAGGAAGGCGACCGATCTGAAAGTGGACAACGAAGCGGACAGTCATTTTTCCGAAACCACTACCGACGGCTGGATAGGCACGCTGCAGCACCACTTCGTGTCGGCCATCGTTCCTCCGGCCGGACAGCCCCATCGAGTCAAGCTGCAGGTGCAGGACCAGCAATACCTGTTGAGCGCCACCGGGCCCATGATGACGATCGCCGCCGGTGGCAAAGCGCAATACAGCGAAAAATTATTCGTCGGACCCAAGCTCCAGGAGCAACTGGCCGCGACCGGTCCGAGGCTGGATCTGGCCGCGGACTACGGCAAGCTCACCGTTCTCGCCCATCCGCTGTTCGTCACCCTGAAATGGGTCCACGCCCTTACCGGCAACTGGGGATGGTCCATCATCCTGGTCACCGCCCTCATCAAATTGCTGTTCTATCCGTTGAGCCAGGCGAGCGGTCGTTCCATGGCCAAGATGCGGGCGATCTCGCCGCGCATGAAGCAAATCCAGGAGTCCTACAAGGACGACCGCGAAAGGCTCGGCCGGGCGATGATGGAGCTGTACAAGAAAGAGAAGATCAATCCATTGGCGGGTTGTCTGCCCATGGTGGTGCAGATTCCATTTTTCATCTCGTTCTATTGGGTGTTGCTCGAGAGCGTGGAAATGCGCCAGACACCCTTCCTGCTGTGGATCAATGACCTGTCATCGCGCGATCCCTATTTCGTGCTGCCGCTGCTGATGGGCGGCGCGATGTACGCACAATTCAAGTTGAACCCCGCGCCCCCGGATCCCACGCAGGCCAAGATCATGCAGTTCATGCCCTTGGTCATGACCGGAATGATGGCGTGGTTCCCATCGGGCCTGGTGCTCTATTGGTTGACCAACACCGTTCTGTCCATCGTGCAGCAGTGGCGTGTGAACCAGGTAGTTCAGGCCGAGGCAAGTAAACCGCGAACGTAATCGCGCGAGGCGGTCGTTTGACGCCACTCAAAACGAAACTCGGAAAACCGGGGGTTCTCGAGGTGACACCCGACCAGGCTCCTCCCTACGGGGCGCCCGATACCATCGTCGCCATCGCCAGTCCGCCGGGACGCGGTGCGGTGGGGGTGGTTCGCGTATCGGGACCCGAGGTGCCGCGCGTCGCGGTTGAAATTCTCGGTGCCCTACCCACGCCCCGGCTCGCCGGTTTGCGGCGGTTCCGAGACGAGGACGGCGCCGTCCTCGATGCCGGTCTGGCGCTGTACTTTCCGGCACCCGCATCGTTCACGGGCGAACACGTTCTCGAGATGCAGGGCCACGGAGGCGCGTTCATCATGGACCGGCTGCTGCAGCGGGTGCTGGCGCTCGGCGTCAGGATGGCGCGCCCCGGCGAGTTCAGCGAGCGCGCGTTCCTCAACGGCAAGATGGACTTGACCCAGGCGGAAGCCGTCGCCGATCTGATCGATGCCGGCACGGCGGAAGCCGCGCGCGCGGCGGTGCGCTCCATGCGGGGCGAGTTCTCCGCCCGAATACAGGCACTGCAAGCGCAGCTCACGGAGTTGCGCGTCTATGTCGAAGCCGCCCTCGACTTCCCCGATGAAGAAATCGACTTCCTCTCCGGCGCGGCGTTGAACGGACGGATTTCGCAGGTGTTCGCTGCGTTCGACTCGATTACGGCGGCTGCGCGGCAGGGGGCGCTGCTGCGCGAGGGCATGAACGTGGTGATCGCCGGCAAACCCAACGCCGGAAAGTCCAGCCTGCTCAATCGGCTGGCCGGCGAGGACATTGCGATCGTCACGGACTTACCCGGCACCACGCGCGATCTGCTGCGGCAACAGGTGCAGGTGGACGGCATGCCGGTGACGCTGATCGACACGGCGGGATTGCGCAGGGCCGTGGACGTGGTCGAGGAAGAGGGCATACGCCGCGCCAAAGCGGAAATGCAGCGCGCCGATCGCGTGCTCTATGTGCTGGATGCGGCGCTGACCGAGCAGCCACAGCCCGCCGAACTGCAGGATCTGCCGCAGGGCGTGCCCGTTACCTGGGTGATGAACAAAATCGATCTGACCGGCGCTGTCCCTCGGTTGGAGGCGGACGCGGCGGGCACGCGGCTCTATGTGAGCGCTCGAACCGGCGACGGACTGGAACTGCTTCGCGACCATTTGAAGAAGTCCGCCGGCTTTCGCGACGTCGAGTCCGGTGCCCTGTCGGCGCGACGCCGACATCTCGATGCCCTGGCCCGCGCCCATGAGCTGGCGCAGCGCGCGGCCCACACCTTGCGCAATAGCCGCGCGTTCGAACTGTTCGCGGAGGATTTGCGGCTCGCGCAGCGTAGCCTGAGTGAAATCACCGGCGACGTGAGCAGCGAAGATCTCCTCGGCGAGATCTTCGGCAGCTTCTGCATTGGGAAATAGCGGGACGTCCGGAAACGTCCAGCGACTTCCGCTGGGATTATTTCCGCCGTACGGCATCGACGCAGATCCACGAGGCCGGCTTCAACTCTGATTGGATCGAAAAGGCCCTCGCCCACGAACAGAAGCGGGTCGGCGGGGTCTACAACAAGGCCGAGTACCTCGCGCAGCGCCGGGAATGCTGCAGTGGTGGGCTGACCTAGTCTGGAGTTCCCGGCGATTTTTATAGCCGAGTAGTCAGCAGGTCCCTGGGTTTTCCGTGTTTTGCGCGATATAGGGTGCATTACATGGGTACATATTGTAGTCACTAAATAGTTGACTATAGGTTCGT
>JALYHP010000034.1 GCA_030799355.1 Pseudomonadota bacterium | reverse complement strand
GGGTTACGGTGGGCGGGGCGGGCCGAGGCGGGCTCCCGGCTCCCGGGCGGGTCGCGCCATAGCTCAGGGTTGCGGTCCACGGCAGCGGCCGCGGCGTACCGGGGCTGGCGCGCGGCCGGCTTCATTGGAAGCTGTCCTTCCAGGCACGCAGCACCGCGAACACCTGGGAGGCCTCGGGCAAGGATTTGCCCGCATGCGCTTCGGCGGCGGCGCGCACCGCCGCGGCATCGCAGCGCAGGAATGGATTGATGCTGAGTTCCAACGACAGCGGCGAGGGCAGGGTGGGAGCGCCCGCGGCCCGCGTCGGTGCCACCGCATCGCGATAATCGAGCGCGGTGGGGTTGCCGGGGTCCACCGTCAGCGCGAAGCGCAGGTTGGCGGCCGTGTATTCGTGCCCGCAGAACATGCGGGTCTCCGGCGGCAGGCCGCGCAGGCGTTCGAGTGAAGCATTCATTTGCGTGGCCGTACCCTCAAACATCCGACCGCAGCCGGCGCTGAACAGCGTATCACCGCAGAACAGCGCGCCATGTCCCCAGAAGGCTATGTGGCTTACCGTATGCCCGGGTACCGCCAAAGTCTCGAAGCCAAGTCCCAACTCCGGCAACTCGCATCGCTCGGCATCGTGCACGGTGCGGGTGCGCAGGGGAATGCGCGCATCGTCCGGACCGATGACCGGCACCGGGCCCAAAAGGTCGGTGAGGCCCTGGACCCCGCCGATATGATCGGCGTGATGGTGGGTCAGCAAGATCGCGGCTAAGCTTGCGCCGCTGCGGCGAAGCTCGGCGAGCACCGGCGCCGCATCGCCGGGATCGACCGCGACCACCCGGCCGGGGGTTCGAGGCGACTCGATCAGCCAGATATAATTGTCCGCGAAGGCGCGCACCGGGCGCACCTCGAGTGCCGAGGTTTGATTTGACATTTTGCAGCGTATTTAACCTGTAACATTCGAGCTTCGCTAGTGTTTTCAAGGAGTCATGATTGCAATCAATGCGTGACAACGCGGCGGCGGAATGGTTCGCGGGCCCGCTGGGCTCGCGGGTGCTGCGCGAAGAGGCGGCGTTGGCGCGCGTGGCGCTCGATGATGTGTTCGGTTTCGAGCTGCTGCAGGTCGGGAGCTGGGGCCCGGTGCACCATCTGCTCGGCGGTGCCCGCACGCAGCACAGCACGCTGGTCGCGCCGCATCCGGGCGCGGGTGTGAGCCTGCTCGCGCCGCTCGAATCGCTGCCGTTCCCCTCCGACTCCATCGATGCGATTCTCCTGCCGCACACCTTGGAACTGGTCGAGGATCCGTATGCGGTGCTGCGCGAGGCCGAGCGGGTGCTGTGCGCCGAAGGGTGCCTGATGATCTGTGGTTTCAATCCCTTCAGCGGCTGGGGAGTGAGGCGCCTGTTCGGCCAGTATGTTCACCGCCCGGCGTTCCCGCCGCAGACCCGGCGCCTGCTCTCCGAACGGCGGCTGCGCGATTGGGTGGCGCTGCTCGATTTCGACGTGTCTGACGTGTACGGCTACTTGGGCCCGCTGCCCCTCACGCGCCGGCCGCGAAAATCGGCCGGGACCGTCCGCCAAGCCGAGTACCGGGTCCGCCGCCCATTGACCGCGGGCGCCTACCTGCTCAAAGCGCGCAAGCGCGTACAGACGCTGACCCTGGTGCGCCCGCGACGCCGCGCCCGTAATCTGGTGCTGGTCCCCGCCGCGAAGCCCACCGCCCGGGTGGGTTCGAGCAAGGTGGGCGGCGGCGAATGACTCACGTGCAGATCTATACCGACGGGGCGTGCCGCGGCAACCCCGGCCCCGGCGGTTGGGCGGCGCTGCTGATCGCCGGCAAGAACCGCAAGGAGGTGTCGGGCGCGGAAACCGCCACCACCAACAATCGCATGGAACTCATGGCCGCCATCGGCGGCTTGAACGCGCTCAAGAAGCGCTGCGCGGTGAAGCTCTATACCGACTCCAAGTACGTCTTGCAGGGCTACACCGAATGGCTGCCCGGTTGGAAGGCGCGCGGCTGGCGCACCGCGGCGCGCGCGCCGGTGAAGAATCAGGACTTATGGGAGCAGCTCGAGGCGGCCGCGGCGGCGCAGGATATCGAGTGGCATTGGGTCAAGGGTCATGCAGGACACGAGCAAAATGAATACGTCGATCAACTCGCCAATTACGCCATCGACCACCTCCTGGCGGCGAGACGGTAAGCGCTGATGCGGCAAATCGTGCTCGACACCGAAACCACCGGCCTCGAAGTCGAACTGCACCACCGGGTGATCGAAATCGGCTGCGTCGAACTCGTGAACCGAAGGCTCACCGGGCGCTCCTTCCATCGCTACTTGAATCCGCAACGCGACATCGACGAGGGCGCGCAGCAGGTGCACGGCCTGTCGCGCGAGCAGCTGGCGAAAGAGCCGACCTTCGCGCAGATTCACGCCGAATTCCTCGAGTTCGTGCGGGATGCGGAATTGATCATCCACAATGCGCCGTTCGACATCGCCTTCCTGAACGCCGAGTTCGCGCGCCTCGACGCCGTGGCGGGCGCCGAGCGCGGTGTCGGTTGCGGGAAAATCACCGATGTCTGCAAGGTGCTCGACACCTTGGTGCTGGCGCGGCAGATGCACCCCGGGCAGCGCAACAGCCTCGATGCCCTATGCAAGCGCTACACCGTGGACAATTCGCATCGCGAATATCACGGCGCGCTGCTCGATGCGCGTATTCTCGCCGAGGTGTACCTGGCCATGACAGGCGGCCAGGCGAAGTTCACGTTGAGCGAGGAATCCGACACCGCGCTCAGCCGGGCCCGCCACGCGACGCCGCTGCGCTTTACCGATGGGGTGCGCATTACGGTGATCCGAGCGACCGAGGAGGAACTGATGGCCCATGAACACGTGCTCGCGCTGCTCGACCAGGCCTCGCGCGGCAATACGGTGTGGCGCCGGCCGTGAAGCACTTGGTGACCGGGGCCGCGGGGTTCATCGGTTTTCATACCGCCCGCGCGCTGCTCGATCGCGGCCATGAGGTCGTCGGCATCGACAACCTCAACAGCTATTACGATCCCGCATTGAAGTCGGCACGGCTCGGGATACTCGAACCCCACCCGCGATTCCGTTTCGCCAGGACCGATATCGCCGACCGCGGCGCCGTCGAGGAGCTGTTCGCCGGCGAGAAATTCCAGCGGGTCATCCACCTCGCCGCCCAGGCGGGCGTGCGCTATTCGATCCAGAACCCGCATGCCTATGTGCACAGCAACGTGACCGGCTTCCTGCACGTCATCGAAGGCTGCCGCGCGCAGGGCGTCGAGCATCTGGTGTATGCGTCCACCAGTTCGGTGTACGGCGCCAATACGCATCTACCGTTTTCCGAGCGGCAGTGCGTGGACCATCCGCTCTCCTTGTATGCGGCCACCAAGAAAGCCAACGAGCTGATGGCGCACAGCTATTCCTCGCTGTACGGATTGCCGACCACCGGCCTCCGGTTCTTCACCGTGTACGGCCCGTGGGGCCGGCCGGACATGGCGCTGTTCACCTTCACCCGCAAGATTCTCGCCGGCGAACCCATCGATGTGTATCACGAGGGCCGCCATCGGCGCGATTTCACCTACGTCGACGACATCGTCGAGGGGGTGTTGGCCGCGTGTGATCATGTCCCCAAGGCGGATCCGGCCTGGAATGCCGATGCGCCCATGCCGGACAGCAGCGCGGCGCCGTATAGAATTTACAACATCGGCAATCAAAAGCCCGAGAGCTTGCTGCACTTCATCGAGGTGCTCGAGCGCTGCCTCGGGCGCCAGGCCGTGAAAAATCTCATGCCCATGCAGCTGGGCGACGTGCCCGAGACCTTCGCGGACGTGGCGGCGCTGGCGCGCGATGTGGGCTATCGACCGAATACCGACGTCGAAGTGGGTGTCAAGCGTTTCGTCGACTGGTATCTTGAGTATTATCAGGTACCGCCCCGCCCTTGAGCTGATCGCTTCGTGAGCTACCCCATGACACCATTGAATTCATCGCTGCCCGCATGGACCGCCGTGGCCGATCACGCGCGGCACGTGAGGCTTGCGCATCTGCGCGAACTGGTTGCCAGCGATGCCGACCGCTGGCGAGACTTTCACGTCGAGCACGACGGTTGGCTGCTCGATATGTCACGCCAGCGCATCACGCGCGATACGCTGCGGCGGCTGCTCGATCTCGCGCGCGCGGTCGATTTGCCGGGGCACATCGCCGCGATGTTTCGCGGCGATCCCGTCAACAGCACCGAGCGGCGCGCGGTGCTGCACACCGCGCTGCGTTCCGAGTTTGCCGGCGGCGCCGCGATCCAAGCCGAGGTGCGCGCCTCGCGCGAGCAGCTCGCCGAGTTCGTCGCGGCGGTGCGCCGCGGCGGCAAGCGCGGCATCACCGACAAGAAGTTCAAGCATGTGATCAACATCGGCATCGGCGGCTCCGACCTCGGGCCGCTGCTGGTGTGCGATGCGCTGCGCCACGAGTGGAGCGGCGAGCTCACGCCGCACTTCGTGTCGAACGTGGACCATACGCAGCTCGAGGATGCGATGCGCAGCATCGATCCGGCCGAAACCCTGGTGATCGTGTGCTCGAAGACCTTCGTCACCCAGGAGACCCAAGCCAACGCGAATGCCGCGCGCGCCTGGATCGTCGGGGCCTTGGGCGAGCAGGCGCCCGCCCATCATTTCGTCGCCGTGTCCACCAATGCCGCCGCCATGGACGCCTTCGGCATCGCGAAGGAGCACCGCTTCACCCTCTGGGATTGGGTGGGGGGGCGCTACTCGGTGTGGTCGGCCATCGGCCTGGTGGCCGAGCTGGTCATGGGCAGCGACAAATTTCGCGAGTTCCTGGCCGGCGCCAGCGACATCGACCGGCATTTCACCGGCGCGCCGTTCGAGAAGAACCTGCCGGTGCTGAGCGGGCTGCTCGGCGTCTGGAACCGGACGTTCCTCGGCCTGCCCACGCTCGCGGTGCTGCCGTATGACCAGCGGCTGGCGCGGCTGCCCGCGTACCTACAGCAGCTCGAAATGGAGAGCAACGGCAAGTCGGTGTCGCTCGCCGGCGAGCGCGTCGACTATGCCACCTCCCCGGTGGTCTGGGGCGAGCCGGCCTCCAATGCGCAACACTCGTTTTTCCAGATGCTGCACCAGGGTACGCCCTCGGCGGCGCTCGATTTCATCGCGCCGCTGCGCGGCTCGTGGGGCGGCACGGAAGGCCAGGATCTGGCGCTGCAGAACTGCCTGGCGCAGTCCCAAGCCTTCGCCTTCGGCCGCACGCCGGAAGAGGTAGAAGCGGACATGCGCAAGGCCGGCTCTTCGGAGGCGGACATCGCACGCCTCGAGGCGCACCGCGTCTACGAGGGCAACCGGCCGAGTTCGCTACTGATGTATCCGCGCACCACCGCGCGCTCCCTCGGCGGTCTGCTCGCGCTGTATGAGCACAGCGTATTCGTCCAGGGCACGGTGTGGGGCATCAACTCCTTCGACCAGTTCGGCGTGGAACTCGGTAAAAAGCTCGCGCTGGGCATCGACATGACCGGCGCCACGCCCCCGACCGGATACGGCGCGGAGGGGTTGAAGGCGCTGATCGGCTATGTGGCGACGCATCGGTAGGCGGCGCGTGCAGGTATCCCGCGGCGCGGGGCTCTCTTAAGGATATATTGATATCAATATCAATGATTGATATCTTCCAGGCATGCCACGAAAAGCATCCGTGTTCAGACTGGACCCCGACGCACAATCCGCTCTGGTGCAGCTCGGCAGGCTGCTGGGTACACCGATGAATAAGCTGGTGAACGAGGCGGTTCGAGACTATCTCCTGAAAACCAGCCGGAAAGAACGCGAGCTCGAGTCGACCTTGGCAAGCCTGCGCGCGTATCGCGAACGCGATTTGCAAGCGCGAGAGCCGCCGGTGGCGACAGACCTGAGCGTGCGGGCAGAGCCCAAGACCCTGGATGCCGCACGCGAATTCGTTCACCGGGTATCCATGCACCATGCCGTGAAAGCCGCGCTGCTCTTTGGGAGCCGGGCTCGAGGTACGCATCGCGCCGACAGCGACGCAGACGTCGCGATTGTGCTGGGCGGTCCGCGCGGCAGATCCATGGATACGTCACTCGAGATGGCGGATGTGGCCTTCGACGTGCTGCTGGCGACCAACGTATACATCGCCCCCCTGCCGATCTGGGAGGATGAATGGGAACACCCCGAGACTCATTCCAATCCGCGGCTGCTCGACAATATCCGGCGGGAGGGTCTAGTCCTGTGAAGACGGCGGAGTTAATCCTCCGGGCCCGTCGCGCCGCAACTTCCGCACAATTGCTGTTCGATTCTGGGGATCTGAATGGGGCGTGCAACCGCGCGTACTACGCGATGTTCGATGCGGCACGCGCAGCATTGCTTGCCGGCGATGATCCCATCAAATCGGAGGCGATCAAGACGCATAGCGGGCTCATCGCGGCATTCAGTCTCCAGCTCGTCAAGCCGGGCCATATTCCCGCGCAATACGGTCGATCGCTGAGGCGGGCGGATCAGATCCGGCTCATCGCGGACTATTCGGACGAAGAGGTCGACCGCGAGACGGGCGCGTCTGTGATCGAGCAGACAACTCGTTTTATCGACGCGGTGAGCAGCTATGTGGGCGGGGTGCGCGCTGGGGATGACTGAGCGCGCGTCAATGCCGCCGTATCCCAGAGCAATATATGTGTGGGATACGTGCGCAAGCGCAAGCGCCGCGGCGTGGAGACGCCGACATTACAGCCGCTTCATTTGACGGGGCCGCGAGTCTCGGGCGTAGGACTCGTCGATCCCCTATAATCATCGCGATAATCATCGCGACCGCGTTACCGAGGCAGGATTTTGCAGCAACAGCGTAAGGGAATCATTCTGGCGGGCGGCGCGGGCACTCGTCTTCACCCCATCACGTTGTCGCAAAGCAAGCAACTCCTGCCGGTCTACGACAAGCCGATGATCTATTACCCGCTCGCCACCTTGATGTCGGCGGGAATCCGCGAGTATTTGATCATCACCACGCCGCGCGACCAGGTCGCATTTCGCGACTTGCTGGGGAGCGGCGAGAAGTGGGGCGTGCGATTCGAGTACGCGGTGCAGGCCGAGCCCAACGGAATCGCGCAGGCGCTGATCATTGCCGAAGCGTTCCTGGAGGGCGCACCGTCGGCGCTCATTCTCGGCGACAATATTTTTTATGGAGCCAATCTGTCGCAATTGCTGCAATCGGCTTCCGCGCGCGCGGCAGGTGCCACGGTGTTCGGCTATTACGTGCAGGATCCCGAGCGCTATGGCGTGGTGCAATTCGGCGCCGACGGCAAAGTCATGGATCTCTTGGAAAAGCCGGCCAACCCACCCTCGAATTATGCCGTGACCGGCATTTATTTCTATGACGAGCGGGCGTCCGCCCTGACTCGCACCATCCAACCCTCGGCGCGCGGCGAACTGGAAATCACCGACTTGAACCGCGCTTATCTGCGGGACGGGAGCTTGACGGTGGAGCGTCTGGGCCGCGGTACCGCGTGGCTGGATACCGGTACGCACAATTCCCTGCTGGATGCCGGCGTGTTCGTGCGCATCATCGAAGAGCGACAGGGATTGAAGGTGGCGTGCGTCGAGGAAGTGGCTTGGCGCATGGGCTTCATAAACGCCGAGGAACTCGAGCGGCTGGCCTCGCCGCTGCAAAAGAGCGGCTACGGGGAATATCTCTTGCGCATTCTGCGGGACGACCATCAACCGTGAAATTTCATGCAACCCCCCTCGCCGATGTCGTTTTGATCGAGCCCCAGGTGTTCGGCGATACCCGCGGCTTTTTCATGGAAACCTGGCACGAGTCGAAATTCAAGGAGGCGGGGATCGACGCCCGCTTCGTGCAGGACAACCACAGCCGGTCGACGCAGTGGATCCTGCGCGGCATGCACATGCAGATCGAGCATACGCAAGGCAAGCTGGTACGCGTGACCGCGGGGTCCGTGTTCGATGCGGTGGTCGATTTGCGCCGCGGATCACCCACCTTCGGCACGTGGTGGGGAACGGAACTGTCGGCCGAGAACCATCTCATGCTGTGGGTCCCCCCGGGCCTGGCGCACGGCATGCTGGTGACGTCCGAGTCGGCCGATTTTCTCTACAAATGCACCGATTTCTACAGCCCCCGGCACGAACGGACGCTGGCCTGGGATGATCCCACCGTCGGCATCGAGTGGCCGTTGCCCGCGGGGATCGCACCGCAACTATCAGAGAAGGATCTGGTCGGGAAGAGCTTCGCCGAGATCGAGAAGTTCGCTTGAAAATCCTAGTTCTCGGCGGCGGTGGCCAAGTGGCTCGCGCCGTGGCCGCGACCGCGCCCGCCAAGTATTCGGTGACCGCTGAAACGCGCCAGACTCTCGACATCACCGATGAAGCCGCCGTGACGGCCGCCGTGGTACGCAGCGGCGCCCGTTGGGTGGTCAACGGCGCCGCCTACACGGCCGTGGATCGCGCCGAGAGCGAACCCGATGCCGCGCGAGCCATCAACGACATTGCGGTGGGCAATGTGGCGCGCGCTACGGCGCGCTCGGGCAGCCGGCTGCTGCATATCTCGACGGATTTCGTGTTCGACGGCGAGTCCAACCGGGCCTACCTACCCACCGACCGTCCGCATCCGCTCAGTGTGTATGGAGTCACCAAACTGGCCGGTGAGCAGCGAGCATTCGAAGAAGCCAAGGATGCCATCATCGTGCGGACGGCCTGGGTATACGCATCCACGGGAAGGAATTTCGTATTGACCATGCTGCGTCTGTTGCGCGAGAAGGACGAGGTGCGGGTGGTCGCCGATCAGATCGGTACTCCCACCTGGGCGACCGGTATGGCCCAGGCCCTGTGGAGCTTGATCGATGAGTCGGCCGCCGCCGGGATATACCACTGGACCGATATGGGCGTCGCGAGTTGGTATGATTTCGCGACGGCGATTCAAGATGAGGCGCTCGCTCTGGGGCTCCTAGGCCGAGTCATTCCAGTGATACCGATATCGACCGCGGAATACCCGACGCCCGCGCGTCGTCCGGCCTTCAGCGTACTCGACACCCGATCGACTCGAGCGTCGGTGAATGCCCCCGCAAGGCACTGGCGGCATAATTTGAGGATGATGCTGAATGAGCTTCGAACCGCATAATGTCTTGATAACCGGCGGGGCCGGGTTCATCGGCGCCAACTTCGTGCGCCACTGGCTGGCAACGACGCAGCGGGGCAAGGTGGTGGTGCTCGACGCGTTGACGTATGCGGGAAACATCGAGAATCTCGCCGGCCTCGAGAGTAATCCGCGGTATGTATTCGTGCGCGGGGATATTTGCGACGAAGATGCCGTGGGAGCGCTGCTGGAGCGATTCCACGTAGACACCGTGGTCCACTTCGCCGCCGAGTCGCATGTCGATCGCTCCATCCTGGGTCCCGACGAATTCATTCGAACCAATGTGCTCGGAACGCACGCCATGCTCAAGGCCGCCAAGGCTCTGTGGATAGACCAAAAGTCTGTGCCGGCGCATCGCTTCCATCACGTGTCCACGGACGAGGTGTACGGCTCGCTGGCCCCCGCCGATGCGCCGTTCCACGAGGCCAGTCCCTATGCTCCGAACTCGCCGTATTCGGCGAGCAAGGCGGGGTCGGATCACCTGGTGCGCGCCTATCACGAAACCTATGGGCTCGATACCACGATCACCAATTGCTCGAACAATTACGGTCCTTACCAATTTCCCGAGAAGTTGATTCCGCTGATCCTCATCAATATCCTGCATGGCAAACCCCTGCCGGTGTACGGCGATGGCCGACAGATCCGGGATTGGCTGCATGTGGAAGATCATTGCCGCGCCATTGCGCTGGCGCTGACCCGCGGCAAGTCCGGCGAGGTGTACAACATCGGCGGCAACAGCGAAACGGCCAATATCGATATCATACGTACGCTGTGCGCGCTCACGGATGCGTATCTGGCCGAGCATCAAGATGCGCGAGAGCGGTTCCCCGAAGCCCCCGCCGCCCATGGGCAGCGGGCCGAGGGTTTGATCAGCTACGTGCGCGACCGTCCCGGGCATGACCGCCGCTACGCCATCGATTATCGCAAGGCGGAACGCGAGTTGGGCTACGCGCCGGGGCGGGAACTCGCCCAGGGACTCAAGTCCACCCTGGAGTGGTATTTGGGAAATATAGGGTGGTGGCAGGCACTGCTGGGACGCGACTACGCCGCCTGGATCGACAAGAATTATCAACGAGCTTGAGTCCGGGATGACGGGCTTCCGTCGCCGCCGCATCAGCACCCGCATCGTTCTTGCCCGGTCCAAGCCGCGATGCGACGTTGCTCGTCGTCGGCATAATGCTACTATGCTGCCTCCTCGCGCCCGCCTCGTCGTGATTCCGCGATTGATTGCGCGAGCTAGTAATTCAGGACTGGGAGTGTCGTAAGACTTTGCGTTACCAAGTGAAGCCGCGCTGGGTTGCCAGCGCTCATGGGCGCATACAATCCGCCCGCCGCACCGGTTCGACCGGCGACTCATGGACAGAGATCCCAGGGGCCGAGGTATCGCAGGGCTCAGTGCATTGCATGTGCGATCGCCATGCTCAATAGATACCTCAGTGTTTTCCTCGTCTTGATGTTGAGCGGGTTGGCCGCCACGGCGCAGACACCCACCGCCGACCAACTCAATGCGCTCAGGAATCTGCCCAAGGACCAGCAGGATGCGCTGCAAGGAATTCTGGGCACAGGCACAGGAACCGGCACGAAAACCGATTCCAAGTTGAGCGTGCCGGAGACGGTACAGCCCAATACCGATCAATCGAACGAACTGCAGAACAAGTACAGGAAGGGGAGGACGCTCGACGACCGTACGCTCCGTCAGTCTGATGAAGACCCGGAATTGCGGCCGGACGATACGGTGCTGATCGATCTGACCCCCATCGAACCGTACCGAAATCCCGGGTCCCTGCCGAACGGTGCCAATCCCGCCGGAAACGAGGGCGGCGGCAACGGTGCGGTCAACGGTGTCGCCGGAATCGGAGGTCTCAACGGTAACGATGGCGGCATGGCCGGCACCGCCAATGACAGCGCCGGTGGCACCCGCGGCAACAGGAATACTCGCGGCAATAACGACTACGGCCGCGTCAAGGCGGACGTCAAGGCGGAAACCAGAGTTCGAACCGACGAAGAAAAAGAGGAGTCCGAGGAGAAGCGGCAACTCATCCTCAAGAACAATCCCTACCACCTCAATCGGTTCGGAGTACTCGAGTTGCCGGGGTTGCCGTCGATACCGCTGGCCGGATTGACGGCCGAGGAAGCTACCAATCGGCTGAGTGCCGATTCGGACCTGCGGGACTTCACGGTGAAGCTGACGCTGTTGCGTCTGCAGCCCTTCGACGAGCAGGCACTGAAACCCTTCGGGTACGATTTGTTCGAGGGAGCGCCGAGCACCTTTGCACCGGTATCGGACATTCAAGTGCCGATGGACTATCTGGTGGGACCCGGTGATACGTTGAATGTGCAGCTGTACGGCAATGAGCCGGCCAGCTATGTGCTCACGGTGGGGCGCGACGGGCGCATCAACTTCCCCAAACTTGGTCCGATCATGGTCAGCGGCATGTCGTTCGACCGGGCGCGCGCCGCCATCGAGCAGGGCGTGGCGCAGCAACTCATCGGTTCCCGGGTCAGCGTGACCATGGCCAATCTACGCTCCATCCGCGTGTTCGTGCTGGGCGATGCGGAGAAGCCCGGTTCGTACACCGTGAGCGGCCTGTCCACCATGACCAATGCGCTGTTCGTGAGTGGCGGCGTCAAAAAAATCGGATCGTTGCGCAAGATTGAACTCCGGCGCAATGGCCAATTGGTCACAGTGCTGGATCTGTATGATCTGCTGCTGCACGGCAATACCAACGCCGATCGACAGCTGATGCCGGGCGATGTGATCTTTATCCCTCCCGTCGGCAATACAGTATCGGTATATGGCGCGGTGCGCCGGCCGGCCATTTACGAGCTCAAGTCGGAAAAGAGCATCGAGCAAGTGATCGACATCGCCGGCGGCCTGTTGCCCGATGCCGACGGCAAGCAGGTCCAGTTGGAGCGCATTGAACCCTCACGCCAGCGTGAGATGCGCAACATCGATCTGACCGCCGCTGCCGGGCGCAGCGCGGAGCTCGCCAATGGCGACAAGCTGCGCGTGCCGGTCATTCGTCCCACGCTCGAGAACTCCGTGGTGCTCACGGGCTATGTGTTTCGGCCCGGATCCTTCGAATACCACGCAGGCCTTCGCTTGAGCGATATCCTGCCGAGCTTCGATGAGCTGCGCCCGAACGCCGACCGCCACTACATCATGATCCGCCGCGAAATCCCGCCGCAGGAGAAAGTCGAGGTCATCTCCGCGGATCTGGAGCATGCGCTCGGCGCCCGCGGTTCTGCGGCCGATCCTGAACTGCGGCCGCGCGACCAGATCTTGGTGTTCAATCTCTCGGCGAGCCGCGAGCGCGTGGTTGCCCCGGTCATCCGCGATCTGGAGCTGCAGGGAACGCCCGAACAGCCGGCGCAGCTGGTCAGCATCGCGGGTAAGGTGAACGCGCCCGGCCGCTATCCGTTGGAGCGCGGCATGCACGTGAGCGACCTGATACGCGCCGGCGGCAGTCTGGAAGATGCCGCGTATGGCGGCGAGGCCGAATTGACCCGGTACGAAGTTGTCAATGGCAATGCCCGCCAGACCGAGTTGATCCCCATCGATCTTGCCGCGGTCCGTCGCGGCGACGCCGGCGCCGACGTCCAACTCAAACCTTACGATGTCCTGTTGATCAAGGTCACTCCGCAGTGGGAAGAGCCAGGCAATATCATACTGGCGGGCGAAGTCCGGTTTCCGGGCAAGTACCCCATTCACCGCGGCGAGACCCTGTCCTCGGTGCTGCAGCGGGCCGGCGGATTCACCGATGTCGCCTTCGTCGACGGCGCGGTATACATACGCGAGGAGCTGAAGCAACGCGAGCGGGACCAACTCGATTCGCTGGCCAACCGGCTGCAGAGCGACCTGACGTCGCTGTCGCTCGAGGTGGTTTCCAGCAGCACGCTCACGAGTAATGCCAATGGCGGCGCCGGCGGGGCGCAGGCGCTAGCCATCGGGCAGCAACTCATGACGCAGCTGCGGCAGCTGAAGCCGGTCGGCCGGCTGGTCATCGATGTCAATCGCGTCGTCAAGGGGCGCCCGGGGACGGCGGAGGACGTGCTGGTCCGGGACGGCGACAAGTTGCTCATCCCGAAGCGAACCCAGGAAATTCTCATCTTGGGCGAGGTACAGAGCCCGACCTCGCATGTGTATCAGGCCGGTCTGACCCGCAACGACTACTTGGCCAAGAGCGGCGGGATTACGCAGAAGGCGGATAAGAAGCGCATCTACGTCGTGCGGGCGAACGGCGATGTGGTATCCGGCGAGCGGTCGTCCGGCTGGTTCAGGCGTACGCAGGCCACCGACATCCGTCCGGGAGATACCATCATTGTGCCGCTCGACACCGAACGCGTGCGCAAACTTCCGCTATGGCAGGCGGTCACCAGCATCATCTATAACTTGACGCTGGGGATTTATGCGATACGGCATTTTTGAGCGGTGGGTGTGCGGAGCCGCGGCGTGTGGACCATCTTCGAGATTCATGGGGATGTGAGACACCATTTTCCATGGCACAGATAGAGACAGGCGGGCTCATTCCAAAGATGGGTCAAGGAGGATACGGTTTTGGGCGAAGTGCAGAACCCAACTTTGCATGTGTCCGAAGCCGGTTTGACGGCCGTCCGGTACATTGCCAACAACGACGGCACCACCCAGAACGCTTGTGGAAAGCGCAACCAGTGCGATGCGGGAATGGCGACGTCGTTTCGGGAACGCATAGCGAATAACCTAGCAGCCGTCCCCCTATGTGATTCTCAGTGCGGATCGGGAAAACGGCGTTCAATCGAACGTAAGTTCCGAAGTGTCTTTGCTGTATAGCTAAATGCATTGTCTGCACGTTGCGACGTTCGGCACGCTGCCGGTGCTGAGTCGGACAGGTTGCCACGCTGGCCATTGCGCTCGGCAAATTGAGATGGAGGATTCCGATAGAATCAATGTTCACACCAAAGGTCTTGGTACTGCTGGCTGCGTACAACGGGTCAAGTTGGATTGTCCGACAAATTGAAACGATCTTGAACCAAGCGAACGTCGAGGTCCGCTTGGTTGTGAGCGACGACGGGTCATCGGATGACACGCGTGCCAGGATCGCGCTATTCGAGCGCGACAGCCGGGTTCTGATTCTGCCCGCGGTGTCTCCGACAGGCGCGGCCGCGCAAAACTTTTTCCGATTGATTCGCGATACGCCGCTGGATGAATATACGGTTGTAGCTTTCGCTGACCAAGACGATATCTGGAACGAGGATAAGCTTTACCGCGCCTGCCTGGCGCTCCAGAACGAAGATGCAGGCGGCTATTCGAGTGCGGTAACTGCATTTTGGGAGGACGGGAGAACCAAAGCACTTTGCCAACATTCAGTTCTAACCGACTCAGATTTTCTTTTTGAAGGGGCCGGCCAGGGATGCACGTTCGTGCTAGCCGGCACATTTTATCGACGAGTGCGAGAGTTCTTCCTGCAGAATCAGGGGCAGACTGAGCGTCTCCATTATCACGACTGGGCGATTTACGCGCTGGCGCGCTCGTGGAAAGTCGATTGGGTCTTCGATCCGAAACCGACCATGCTGTATCGACAACACTCGAACAACGACACGGGGGCGCGAACGAGCCTTAGCGGAATGAACAGGCGCGTGAGCCTCATCAGGGAGGGGTGGTACCTGGAGCAGCTGTACGCGATTGCCGAGATATGCTTCACGGCCTCTCCGAGCGATCCTGTCATTGCCCGATGGCGCGGATTGCTGGGCAGGCCGCGCGGCTTGGCCCGTACGTACGCAATCGCTCGGTTCTGCTTGCACGGAGGAAGGCGTCGGCTGTTCGATAGGGGCGTCGTGGTAGGCGCCGCCATTCTTGGCTGGATTTAGTGCCCCCTATGAATTCTGCTTGCGCCCACTGCTAGTTTTACGCCTCATTCGTCGCGAAATCATCGCCGCCGCAAGCGTCGCTCGTTCCGTCAGAATAGTCAAAAAGGGGCGCTTTAGTCCGGTCGCGGAAACGGATGCCGCGGAAGAATGCCGCCGGTAAAGGATGAGCGGGTCCATGATGATCTCCAACTCTCGATCCCAGGTCGCATTGAGGGTTATCCAAAAATCATGTGGCACATGCGGAGGGAACGGCATCAGCGCGTCCAGGTACGATTTCCTGCAGGCCATCGTCGCGCCGATAAAACAGGGCTTCATGAAGATCGGCAGGAATTCAAAATTGGAGGCGGATCTTAATGCAAAGAAAGATGCATGCAATTCATTGAGGTCCTCATCCACGACCACGGCGTCAGACACTGCACATGATTTGGCATTCAAGGCCACACTTAATTGAGCTAGCTTGCCTGGAAGCCAAACATCATCTTGATCGGAAAATATGATGTATTGGCCTCGTGCGCGAGCGATGGTACGCTCGAAATTCCTCACGTAGCCCACCGTATCGTCGTTGCGTACAATCTTGACACGTGGATCATTGCGTTGCATTGCAACCGCCACCGTGTCATCCGAGGACGCATCGTCAGAAATGATGACCTCGTCCCCGGGCCCGATTTGAGCGAGGATGCTATCGAGCTGAGCGCCGATGAATCGGCCTCCCATGTATGACGCCATGACCACGCTACGCATGACGATTTCGCATGGGGAGGTAATGGTTGGGCGGCGGCGTCACGGTAGATTCGTCAACCCGGTATCTCTAGCGGGTACCTCGTTTGCTTGAGCGGGGTGCGTAGCGCGGCTCTGCGGTACAAACAGGAGGACATGAAATATCCAAAAAAAGACCAGTTGGAAGATGACCGGAAGATATAGCCAACAATTCGAAAAAAAACTAAATAGCGCACAGAAATATAGGCAGCCATACGTGGCTAGGTCGACAAAACGAGAACGCTGGAACGCTCTTTGATAAGCAAAAGTGGTGACGTAGCCGACAGCCATTGTCCAAAGTGCAACGCCTTTTCCGATATCGATATAGACAGGCAAAATGTACGAAGAAACCGTCATGTTGGCAATTTCGAGATAAGTCCCATGATCGAGATCCGGCCTGAACGCCGTTGGTATCAAGGATTGCCACATGTAACCGTCAAAGAACGGTGCACCCGAGGTTGCTATCATGTTGTCAATATTGAGTGCATTGAAGTAGCTATATGCATAAACCCAAATCAAGCTACTCGGGATCCAATCGAATTGTGGCTCAACAGCTATAATTTGCTTTATGTCCCCGCTCCGCAGCGCGCCAAGCGCGGCAAACGCCAAAAGAGAAATAGCGATGGACCAAATCATAGTAAATCGGGAGAAGCGCTTAACCGATATGCTGCGGATCACAAAAGCTTCTATGAGAAGCGTAGCGATATTTTGCCTCGTCACAAACGCAAGATGCATTAAAAGAACGCTTACAAAAAGACTTAAATAGGTACGCCGGCCGCTGCGTAAGTATATGTAGAATGCAATGCAACCCAGCGCGTTGGCATAGGCTAGAAATGCCCCATAGACGCTAGGTACTCCAAACTCGTCGTATCGGCTGTTACCCGTCGTGATTAGAGATAAAAGCGGTATGTAGCCCGCTAATAGGATGTTAATAGCGGCAAACACGTACAGAACGACGAATGCAATCCCAACAGTCAAGCCAAAACTGGCGCGAAATTCCGATAGGAGGGGTAAGCCGCGGATATTAGAACTCAAGGAGCCCCGCGCGGCTGGTGCCGCCGGCGAGATTACACATCCGGCCATCCAAGCGAACATCGTGATCAATAGGACATTGTAGGTAGCGGGTTCCATGGGTCGCGCATGGGCGGAAATCGGAACTATCGAGAAAACGAGTATCATCAGCCACGGTAGGAGATACGCGAGCACCGGATGGAGATAGTCGAATTTGTAAAAGGCTGCGCAGATCAGCAGGCATACCGAACACGCGACAATGATCAACCCCGTCGAATTCACTTCGGAAATTGCGGCGGCCAGGACGGCGACCGCACCGAGACCTGTATACAGAAGCCGAATAAGGGTGGAGCGGTGCATAGGTCTGAGCGTATTGTCCGGTCGTGCTAGGCCTCTTCGTGGCCAGAAAAAGGTCCGTAAGTTTCGCAGTACATCGCTGCGTCCACGTATCGAATATATCACTGGGCTGGGGATCGCGGGCTCTTAACCGTACTCGTCCCACCCTTGGTCATTTCCGTGAGGCAGATCCATGAAGAAATCAGCGTTCGTCGTCATCTGCGTTTTTCTGTCGTCCGTCTCTGGGCATGCCGTCTCCGATGTGCCGGGACTCGTCGGAATCAAGCTCGACACGGTCTGGCGCGTGAAGCGGGATTCCGGGTACTTCATCGCCTCGGCGATACAGACACCCACCGCACATACGGAGGCCGAGGCTCTGTACTACGTTCCGTCAACAGCGCAGGATATTGATGGTAAACCTCTGTCTAGTTTGCTGCCGCTCCCTCAATTGGGCATGCCAGGCGATGCGCAGCAAATGCCGTCAGGATTCCTTTGGTCGAAATTAGAAGCGTATCCGGGGATAGCCGAGGTATCTGGATTGTATTACAAGGTCTCCGGTAAGCCGGTGTCCGGATATGCGTACCGAAGATCCAGTGGGGAGCATCTGGTCTCGGTCTCCGGTGGTGGTGTGACCGTCAAATCAAATGAAAACGCGGGGGGTGCGGTTTGGGAATGGTGGTGGCAGGGTAAGCAATTTATCAACGATTACGACTATGGCCGCCAACTGCAGATGGCAGTTTACACTGACGACGGTAAAGCACTGGAAGAGGCGGGAGACAAATACGGCACTCCAGACGTTCCCCCCTATGCCAGACATGAATCACCAACGCTATATGTAAAAAATTCTGCAGTCAATCATCAATCCTCCCGAGCCGTCCCGATTGAATGGTCCCCAGAAGGGCACTCAGGAGGAAAGAGCAACGCAGTCATTTATGCAAACGCGAAAGTCGGCAAGGAGATGACGCTGAATTGGATTGGACGCGACAGGGTCGATCGTCAATGGCCTGTCGTCCTGTACGAGAGTGTTTATGAAGGACCGTCGTTTCCCGCCGTTTCGATTGAGGCACCAACCGCATACCTCAACGCGGAATTCACGACCTACTACAAATACGATCCACGAACCGATTCCCTAACTTCCATGGCGGTGGACCACAGCAAAGTGGATGTTTCAGCTGGGGGAGTGGCTAGTGTAATTATTGCGTCAGGTCCTGGGCCCGATGCGATTGCGATGGGTATCTACATGAATGACCCGAACGCTGGCATCGTGGTTTACGACAACTCCGGCCCCAGCCAAGGCAAGTTCGGCTCAAGTTTTTCGAAATGGGGTGTCGTTTATCGTAGCGGTCTCCCTTCGGTTTGGAAGTTTCGCACATGGATCGCCACAGACCGAGTTCAAAACGTTCGGAAGTATTTCAAGCAACTTTACAGTTGGGGAGTCGAGTCAAGGGACAAACCTCAGGCGCAGCATTAGGGTTGATCCACAGGGTTTTTGGCGCCGGATTCCCGGAATAGCAAACGGGGTAGATTTCTAAGCAGACGGCATTGGAATAGCAGGTACTGAACGACTTTGTTTTCACCCGTTTCCAGTTGGATCTGCCAGGATTCGCAGAGAACGCGCGATAGATTACGGTTCGATGCACCGTGGAAGCCGAATTCTCCGGCAATGAAGTCTGCCTGGACGACCTTGACGTCGTCTGCAGTGCAGACCCTTTTTATGAAATATCCATCGGCAAGGATGGGGTACCGCAGTGAGTAGTAGCCGAACCGGTCGTGGAGTATTTTTCTCACGAGCATGCCAACGCTGTGAGATGTCACCATGGCCGAGTGGCCAAGCCATGCCCGGTCCCTGTGATACCCGCGCCGAACCTTACCGTCCGCTGAGACCGCTGCGACTACGACGTCGGCGCCGCTCGAGCCGGCGACTCGCTTGAAGTGTTCGATGGCATCGGGGTTCAAAGTATCGTCGGCGCCGAGGACTACGTAAAAATCCGTGGACGAGGCGCGGATCCCCTTGTTGAGCGCGTCGTACAAACCGTGATCGGGCTCTCGAATTGCCAGCGTCACGATGTCGCGGTGCGATTCCACGAGACCCCACGTACCATCCCCTGAACCCCCGTCGACAATGACGCATTGGAATTGACGGTCGCTTTGAAGCCGCAACGACGAGAAAAGGTGCGGAAGATCGGCCGCGGAATTGAGCGTCGCGGTGATTACCGATATCGTCGGGCGCCTGGTGGAATCTGGGAGCACGATCAGGTTCTACAGATGGTTCACTTCGAATGCGTCCTACCGAACGAGCTGCGCCGCCATACCAAGATCGCGGAAATTACCAGCCCCGCAGCGAAACCAACGATTCCGAGGAGTGCTGCTGAGGGAGAGCTAGACGTTTGAGGGGGTACGGCCGGATCGAGCACCTTGAGAGCATATTCTTCGCGCCCTTTCGCGATCATCTCTTGCTCCAGTTCTTCCTTCAAAATAGAGTAAATCGCGGTCCGCACTTCAAGTACCGTCGTTTTCGACGCTTCATCATTCAAGTAGGCGATATTCTGATCCGATTCCTTGATGGCCTTGTCCCTCAAATATCGGTTCGTATTATTGACGAGATCGTTCGCCCATTTCGCGGCCAATACCGGGTTCCGCCAAGTGATTCGCAAGGTCACCAAACCGGATCCCTTTTCTTCTTTGACGGTGCGGATTTTGCTTTTGAAGTATTGGTTGGCCATCCAGAGCGTCGGAATTTTTCCAACTTCGTTCGATTTCCATCCCCCGGTCCGCGTGTCCCAGCGATCGGAGTAGAGCACCGGCAGTAAATCGTTATCTCGTATATAAGCCTCCGTAATGAGTTCCGACTGAAGCACTGCAATGGCTTCGTCTTTGCTACCTCTGCCAGATATCGATACGCCAGCCATCGAAGCCAACGCTCCATACTGTGATGCGAGCGCGCCGAGTGCTCCGCCGGCACCTTTCGATGAATCGGTAACCGGCGAAATCAAAATCTCCGCCCGATACTGCTTGAGCGTCAATTTTCCGGTTGTTATTCCAATTATTGCCAAGACGACTGTAATGGCCAACACCTGCCACTTCGCCGCCCAGGCCTCAGCAAAAAGCTCCTTGAATCCGATCTCTTCTTCAGGCGGCCAATTAGCTCGATGATTTTCCATATTTAATCGTCCACCGGACAAACACTGAACAATACGGTACATGTAGTCTCAATTGCCAGGAAAACGCCAACTATTATCAGCCAGCAGATTCGGCGCGCGCTGGCGAGTTCGAATCAGCGCGGGTACTCCAGTACGTCGCCACAGATGAGAACGTCGAAGCTTGCCAATTCGAAATAAAACCTCCAAAAAATGGGCGCGAAAACAATCAGGTCAAATCATATCTCTACGAATAAAAAAACCCTCCAATTGGTAGACTCGTCCGGACGTCACATCTCTATAGCCCGGCACCAGATCGAAGAGTTCGTATCCTAGAGCCGAGGCGTAGGTAATCATTTCAGTGAGTTCCGGTGAGTTTTCATACAGGGGAATTATCGACAGCTCAAGCTGAAGCGCGGCAACGCGCGGTAGCAGTTCAGCGGAGCCCTTCAACACCTGCTTTTCGTAGCCTTGAGTATCAATTTTGAGGTAAACATTCCCGTCAGGGGGCAGGAATTTCGTTGCCATTCGGTCTAGACGCTCAACTTGAACTGACTGTCGTCCGACGTACGCCGATTCAGGGGCGGCTTTTAAATGCAAACCTTTCATCTTCAATAGACTGCTGCTCACGGAATTGCCGGCCACATTCATGTCGAGGACACATTGCTCAGCACCAAGGGCTGCACGAGGAGCAATCATCCAATTAGCGGACTTGCTGGCACGTGTCTCAAGCATCGCGTGCGCGCTTTGGAGCGCCTCGAACGAAACGACCAAGCCGTCATAGCCGACGCGGCGAACCAAATCGACAAACTGCCCCGTGTTTGCTCCGACGTCCAGAACTACGGTTGCCTTTGCGGCAGCCAAGAGGCATTCGACCGCCCTTTCTTCGGTGTTGGCGTGCTTTGACGCGCGAATATCGAATCCAAGTCGCCGACAGACCCCTTTGATTGAGGATTTTAATACTTGCATTGCTTGTTTTTAAATTCCTCTAAGTTGCGGCCATGACGCATAGCAGGTGATCTTTGCTTGCTCCGCACCCCGGTGGGGAGAACTCGCGTGATTGGTGTCCTCGTATTGCATGTCTGATCGAACGGTATGCATTTGGCGCCGCGGCGTACACTAAGGCTGCGGCTAAGATAGGTAGAGACCGATTGCAGTATTGCTGCTGAAATCGGTAGTTGAACGGCATCAATTGCTCAACTTTTAAACCGATCGTTTGCGGCATCAGCTGAAGCCACCTGCTACCGACGAAACTTATGTGTTCGGGGAAGTAGCAATACCAAAACCTCGAGCCGCATAGACGCCACAGCCAGGCGTCGGCATTTCCAGTCGTGATTACGATCCTGCCGCCGGGTTTGAGGCGGCTGCGCAACTGTTGCAGAAAGTCGAGCGGATTCAGCAAATGTTCGATGACGTCGCAGGAAATAATGGTATCAAATCGCTGATCAACAAGCGCCATCTCGTTTACCGCGCTGGCTACTATTTGGACGCCTCGCTGCGCAGCAGCACCCGCTGCAGCCTGATTCAGCTCGATCCCATATAAGCGATACTTACTCGGAAGCGAACTCAGCAGAGTACCTGAATAACATCCAACGTCCAATACATCGTCGCCATAGCAGTTGGTTGTCAGCAACTGTCTAACAAGCCGGAAGTCTTCTCGCTGAACCTGCGCGTCCCAAACGCTGCCACTGCCCCTGCGATACAATTCGTCATACTCCGCCTGTTTCAACGGCGGATCGCGAAAAACGAATCGGCATTCTTCACACCGATAGAGCATCCCTCCGCGAAGCGTATTGCCATGGTCGCGGCCAGCAAAATGGCGCACATTGGGAAGAGGCCCCAACGTTGTTAGGTAAGCGGAGTTGCAGACGCGACAAACTGTGGTTGTCATGACTGTCTTGCAATTGCTGCTCGGGCGCGGGCCAGTAAAATGAGCGATCCAAACCCATATACAACTCCCCCAGGAAATTGTTTGTCAGTCCGGTGGGCGGCGATAAACTGCGAGTCCGGGATATTTCCTAAACTTACAAGACGGGTCGAATCACAGGCTCGACATGAACGGATTTTCATTCTCGTGGCGTAAAGTTTTCGTAGATCACAGCGGAGCGGCGGGATGTATGCTCTAGCGGTGTACCAATTGCTGGAACTGATCTCACAAGCCAAAACTGTACCTAGCCGGTTTTGATTCTGAGGGAACTGAAAATTCTGCCAAGCGACTTGAAGAATAAAATATAGCGTTCAAACACTGGCACACTCCGTATTCCTCTTTTTAAAGTGCTTAAAGCGTTTACGCCAAACACCTTGGCGTCTATTACCGAGTCAGCCTTCGTACTTCGTTCTACCGTCGCTGGATGAATCAACGGGAAAGTGAGCGGTCTTGCACGCGACAAGCGCACGGCAGGCGGTTCATCGCCGGTGGTATGTGTAGCGCCGGCGCCATAGCCTAGATTTCTCGTTTGATTGGTGTTGGGAACAATTGTAAGACCGCCTGTGTACCAACAGGCGAAAAACCACTGGTAGTCCCAAGTGTCAATTTTTCCTTCGAACGTTGAGCCAAAGTAGTGGCGCCAATATGATTCGAGGAAACGACCGCCATCCCACGTTTTTCTTAGCCCCCCCATATCGCGCCATTCAGGCCAATTCTTCATGGCAACGTCGTACTTGTTCCAGGCGCGGCGCCAACTTGCCCATCCCCATATGTGGGGATAACGCGAGAAGAAATAGCTGTCCTTAATTTTGAACTCATGCGCAATCAAGTTGTTTCCGGTGATTGCCGCAACACGAACGTCGTTACGAAAGCGCTCCAACAATTCGTCGCAAAAGCGAAAGAAAGTGGACTCAGGAAGTACGTCGTCCTCTAAAATGATTCCCTCGGGCTCGTGTTCGAAGAACCAGGTAACCCCACTTGATACGCCGTTCTTGCATCCAAGATTTGTATCTCGGAAAAGCGTGTGGACTTCACAAGGCCAGTCCACCTGAAGCGCAATAGCTCGCACCTCATCACAAAGTTCTCGTTCGCCTTGCTTGGCCTCACGAGCGCCGTCGGCCGCGATGTAGAGTCGCGGGGGCCGGGCGTCGCGTATTGCCTGAAATACCCGGCGTGTCGTGTCGGGTCGGTTAAATACTAAGAATAGGACAGGGCTTCTCATCGGTAGGTCAGGTCAAGCGTCCTACGGAAGTAAGAGATCGTTTCCTTGAGGCCATCCTCAAGGTTCACTTTGGGCTGCCAGGCCAACTTCTCCTGTGCCAACCGGATGTCCGGTTGACGTTGTTTCGGATCGTCTGCAGGGAGTGGCATGTGAATAATCTTGGACTTGCTGCCAGTCAATCTCAGCACCATCTCCGCAAGGCCTAACATAGTGAATTCGTTGGGATTTCCGATGTTGACCGGTCCGGGAAAAGTGGCGTCGGTAGCCATCATGCTGACGATGGCATCAATCAAATCGTCCACATAGCAAAAACTTCTCGTCTGACGTCCCTCTCCATAGATCGTTATATCAACACCGCGAAGCGCTTGAACGATGAAATTACTGACCACACGACCGTCGTTCGGATGCATGCGCGGGCCATAAGTATTGAAAATTCGGACGACCTTAATGTCGAGTTGATGTTGCCGATAGTAGTCGAAGAACAACGTTTCGGCACAGCGCTTTCCCTCGTCATAGCAACTTCGAATCCCTATCGGGTTAACCTTTCCCCAATATTCTTCCGCCTGTGGATGAACTTCTGGATCACCGTAAACTTCGCTTGTAGATGCCTGCAAAATTCGAGCGCGAACTCGTTTAGCAAGGCCGAGCATATTGATGGCGCCGTGAACGTTGGTCTTGGTCGTTTGCACGGGGTCGTGTTGATAGTGAACCGGACTGGCAGGACATGCTAAATTGTAGATGTGCTCTACTTCTACATATAGCGGGAAGGTAACGTCATGCCGCTGAAATTCAAAATTAGGCGTACCAAATAATTCCGATATATTCCGTTTGCTGCCGGTGTACAGATTGTCCACGCACAGCACGTCGTGGCCCGATTTAACCAGTCGGTCACAGAGGTGTGAACCAAGAAAGCCTGCTCCGCCAGTAACGAGTGTCTTGACCATTAACAATTAGATCTCGCAGTAGGTTGCAGAGGTAATGCAAAGGTGTTCCGACGGCAGTAACATCGACAATTTCCGAAAGGGTCTGTTTGGGTCTTCCATAAAACGAAGCCTGTCGATTCCTACGTGAATGCGCCGCGCAAAGCCGCCGGGGCTATGAGACTATAAATGTCGGGGTAGGCACGATAGGATATTGGTTTTTCAGGCAGAAAGCGAACCCTGCGAAGCGAACTTTCACCGGATCCATCAACGGTCGACCGCACCGTCGCGCTCAGCTCCGCTCCCGAATCCGCGCCAAATCTTATAACCTGCCCGGACCAATTTAGCCGATCAGCACCGGACCGGTTCTGCCGAGCGCCGCAGCTCAAGGCGCGCATCCTCGATCTCACCGACACCCAGCAAATCCTGCCCCTCTGGATCGTGGACGAGGCGCAGAACCTGCCGCCCAAGTTCTTCCGCGATCTACCCGCGTTCTTTAATTCGCCTTCGACAGTCGCGATCTCCTCACCGTCTGGCTCGTCGGGTGTCCGAGTCTTGCCGAGGACCCTGCAGCGCGTACCGTACGCGGCGCTCGCCGGTCGTATCCAGGTGCGCGTCCAGTTAAAGTCCTCGAGCGCGAGCGGTTCGCCCAGCTTCAAATCCGCCGGCGTCAACACGACCTGCTCGCCGACTCCGGCCTCGAACTCGTCCGCCGGGCCTTACAGGGGTTGCCGCGTCAGGCCGGGGGCATCCTGCGCAATGCGATGAAGCTTGGCCGGCCAGCAAAAAACTCAACCACATGGCCGACGAGATCCTGCAACGCGCTATTGAGGAGTTGCGATGACCGGTTACACCCCAGCGCCCGATATCGTCCCCTCGCCCTGGCTCGACGACATCCCCGACGAGGCCGGCGCCATCCTCGTCCGAACCCTCAACGACCTCGCCATGGCGTCTGAGGATCGATATGCGCGTCAAATCCATCGTCATCGGGACGGCTGCGCGCCCAGTACATCGATCCGGATCGGCGCTGGATGCGAAGATCGTTGCATTCCAACGAGGATTTGTTTCGCGATGACCCAGAGGCCGTTGTCGCCGATTTTAATGCGCGACAACTCGACCTGTTTCGCTCTGAAGATAGAGTGGGATAATAATTTCTGATTATCGTGCGACGTAACACCAAGAAAGCCGGCTCCGCCGTAACCAGTATTTTTGTCATCTTTGATTCGCGTTTTTCCGTCCACGCACGTCGCAACTTCTAGCGCCGCGAAATCGAATCCAAGTATCAAGATGATCGTCAAGCAATACGAGCGCCCTCTGCTTCATCGGATCGCGCCTGACCGACGCCCTCCTAGAAGCTCATAACAGTCTGTTCCGGGCACTGAATGTATAATAACCTTATCCACATTGCTTTATCCATTACCTCAATATGAGTTTCCCTTGCATTTCCAGCGCTTCGGGTGCAGTGCCGCGAAAATCGGCACAGACCACCGCGGCATCCGCACGTCTCGGCGTCACTGCAGATAGTAGATAACTTGAGCTCATGCCCCGATATCTGATCGACCGATTGACACCTGGCTTGCGCAACATTCTGGGCAACACGAGCTGGTTGATGGTGGATCGCATGGTGAGGATGGGCCTGGGGGTTCTCGTTGGAGTATGGATAGCTCGATACCTTGGACCTTCGCAATATGGCAACTTAAGTTTTGCGCTGTCGTTTGTCGCTCTGTTCGGAACGCTGACCACTCTTGGTCTTGAGAGCATCGTGGCCAGAAACATTATTCGAGAGGGTTCCGAAGCGCCGCAAATCCTTGGCACTGCGTTCGCACTCAGGATCTGTGGGTCCATTCTCGCACCGTTCATTACGGTCACCGTCATCCGGTTGATTCAACCAAACGACGGCACAACCATCGCATTGGTTAGTCTGCTGTCGATCGGCCTTGTCTTTCAAGCTTTCGATACGATCGACTCTTACTTCCAAGCCAAGGTTCAATCGAGACTAACCGTCTGGGCGAAGAACTCGGCCTTCCTCAGCATGGCCGGAATCCGCATATTGTTGATCCACCTAAGAGCTCCATTGTGGTCATTCGCCGTGGCCCAAGTTGCGGAATTAGCGCTCGGCGCGGTAGGCATGCTGGTCGCTTACAGGTGGAGCGGCGGCCGCCTCTCGATGTGGCGTGTCCAGAAATGGCGTGCATTCCAATTGCTCAAGCAAAGCTGGCCCGTAATGCTATCGGGCATGGCAATCATGATTTATATGCGCATCGATATGGTCATGCTCAAGCTGATGCAGGGAGATGGCGCCGTCGGCATATACGCGACGGCGACCAGGATCTCCGAGGTATGGTATTTCATTCCCACAGCGATCGTTTCGTCGGTTTCACCCGCGATCATTCGGGCCAAGGACAACCCTGGCGTATATTATGGACGAATCGGGAAACTGTTCTCGCTGATGTCTCTCCTCGCCGTCGTTATCGGTTCAGGTATTGCGCTCGGCTCTCACTGGATCATTCATACCCTGTACTCAGATGAATTCAGCGCCGCCGCGCCGGTTTTGGCCGTACACGTATGGGCATCCGTATTTGTATTTCTGGGCGTCGCCCAGGGACCTTGGGATGTATCTGAAAATCTATTGAAGCTGGGCTTTTACCGGACGCTCGCCGGCGCCGTTACGAATATACTGCTGAATCTCATCTGGATTCCCAAATTCTCGGCAATGGGAGCGGCGGTGGCAACTGTAGTGTCCTATGCTATTGCAGGGGTATTCGCCAACGCCCTGGATGCCCGCACCCGGCCGATATTCTACTTGCAGATGCGATCATTTTTTCTAAGCAAGTTATGGGAGCCTCACAAACCCCTGGATTAGCCTCGGGATGACTCCGCCCAAAGAAGCGGAACTACGCGCGAGAATTGGTCATTTTTGCGCCTCCGCATAGATCGACTCGTAATCCCTCTCCGTGAAATCCAGACTTGGGTCAAATGGCCTCAAACGCACATTCCTGAAGCCTTTGGATTTCAGTATGAATAGAAGATTCTCCTCGTCAAACATGTACTTGTGTTCCCCACCCATGTAAGCCATGTAATTTACATAATCGATTCGCGTCGTATGATTGTATGCGGGCTTGTATAGAAAAAAGGTTTCCGCGTCCAAAGAGCCACCTTTCGCATATGCCTCAATGTATATCCTGGCATTCGGCACACAGATCGAGAATTTCCCATCCGGAACGAGCGTTCGCTTGCATTCATCCAGAAACTGCTGAGTTTCCCCAAACGAAAGGTGTTCAAAAAAATGCGATGAATAGATCTTCCTTATGCTTTCATTCGGAAACGGTATGCCTTTTCTTA
>JALYHP010000019.1 GCA_030799355.1 Pseudomonadota bacterium | reverse complement strand
TGCAGCGCCGCGCCTTCGAATTGATTGACCACATCACTGTGTAGTCAGAAGCAGAACACCCGAAATCCATGCATGTGTCTGTCACATATGGAATTTTCGCGCGACGCAGCGAGGAACTTCAGGCTAGGCTCGAGACCCACCAAGGAGGTGGGGTCAGGCAGGACTCAGCGCATACGGCAGCGGCAGTTCGGTCGCATCGATCAGCGTGGTTGGCGATGCCGAGTTGGCCGGCGAAGCCCCCGCGGCGGCGCTCGCAGCAGCCGGCCCGTCTGCGGTGCCGGGGGCGGCGCCGCTTTCCAAACTGAGCACGGCGAGCGCTTCGAATTCGGTGCCGGTGTGCGCGAGCTCGGTGATCCGGCCGCTACGGCCGTCGCGCAGGTGCACGGCTTGGCCGATGGCCCACGTGCCGGCCGGCAAGCGCAGCCGAAACAGCCGGCGCTTGATGCGTCCGAGATGCTGGGTGCGCGCGATGATTTCCTGGCCGGTGAAACAGCCTTTGGTGAAACTGATGCCGCCGAGCACATCGAGATTCAGCATCTGCGCGACGAACATCTCGCGCGTGGCGGCATAGATTTGCGGCAAGCCGGCGCGAATGTCGGCCAGGCGCCAGCCATGTTCGATGGCCGGTAGCCGGTCCGCGTGATGCGGCGATCCGTACAGTCCGCACTTCGCTAGATCCTGCACGCTGCCGATGGCCCACAGGCGGTTCGCCTCGCCACCGACCCGCGCCACGCCCACGCCGTTGCGTTCCGCATAGCCCCGCGCTTCGTCGGGGACCGGCAGCTCGGCGGCCGCGAAAGGCTCGACGCCGTGGCCGCCGACGACGGCGAACTGTGCACTCAGATCCTCGATGATGAGCTTCGCACGCAGCACGTATTTGCGCAGCCGCTCGAGGGTGGGCAAAACGATCTCCCGCGGCAGGAGCGCGATCACGCCGCTGGAATGCGGCAACAGGTGAAGCACGGCGGCCACTCGTCCCTGCGGCGTGGAGTAGGCCGCGAGCAGGGGGGCGCCGTCGCTCAAGGCGCGGGTATCGTTCGATACTTGGCCCTGCAGAAAGTTGAGGGCATCGGGTCCGGCAAAGCGCAACAGACCGAAATGGTGCAGTTGCCCCCCGGCAGGAGTATCCTCCGCGCCCTCGCGGGTTGCGGGGCTGCGGTCGGTCGCCGGGGAGGGGTCGGCTGCGGGCGTGTCGAGATCGTGCATAGCGTAGGAGATGGGTGGCTTCAGCGGCACTGTCAACACCCTGAGCCGCACTGTCAACTCCTCGAGGGGCACTCTTAGGGCCGCACCCGCAGCGTGGCGCACAGCAAATTGCTATGTCGCGTGGTCATGAGCCCCCGTTTTCTGGCAAACTTTCATCCTGTGACCCGAATTGACGAAGATCAGCCGAAAATGACCGAGCAGGCGCCCACCGCCCCCCACCCGCCGACGCCTGACGACTCCGCCCCGCACACCTCAGCCGACACGACCCGTCCCGGGAGTGCTCCGCGGCCGCGCGAAATCGGCGGCCGCGCGGGGGCGGAACCCACGCGCTACGGCGATTGGGAGCTGCGGGGCCGATGCATTGATTTCTAATCGCAAGGATACCCTCCGACCATGCCCGTGCGCCCCAGACCGCTCTCTCCCCATCTGCAGATCTATCGCTGGCAGATCGGCAATACGCTATCGATTTTGCATCGCCTCACCGGCGTCGCGCTCGCCCTCGGGATCGTCGCGCTCGCCTACTGGTTGATATCGCTCGCCGGCGGAGAGGAGTCCTATGAGGGGGCCATGCGCGTTTTTTCGAGCCCCATCGGCTTGATTTTTCTGCTCGGCTGGACGTTCGCCTTTCACTATCACCTGCTCAATGGGATTCGCCATCTGTTCTGGGACGCGGGTTACGGATTCGAGCGCACGCAGCGGCACGCCAGCGGCTGGTTCGCGGTGCTGGGCGCGGTGGGATTGACGCTCTGCGTGTGCTGGGTGGTGTGGCACGGAGCACGGCCGTGAGCCTGCGCAGCCCGCTCGGCCGGGTGTTGGGGATGGGCTCGGCCAAGGATGGCACGGGCCATTGGTGGGCGGCGCGGGTTTCCTCGGTTGCCCTCGTGCCGCTCACGTTGTGGCTGTTCTGGTCGCTGCTGACCCTGCCGGCACTCGATTACGGCACCGTGAGAGCGTGGCTGGCGCTGCCGAGCAGCGCTTTGCTGGCGATGCTGACGGTGCTGATGCTGGCCTATCACGCGGAGCTCGGTACGGCGGTGATCGTCGAGGACTATGTGCCGAGCGCCGGGCTGAAACTCATCACGCTGATGCTGCTGCGATTCCTCTACGTGCTGTTCGGCGGCGCAGCCCTATTTGCGATCTTGCGCGTCGCGTTCGGATCTTGAAACCATGAGCGAATACACATTCATTGACCATACTTACGACGTGGTGGTGGTGGGCGCGGGCGGCGCGGGCTTGCGCGCCACCTTCGGCCTGGCCGAGGCCGGCCTCTCGACGGCCTGCGTGACCAAGGTGTTCCCCACCCGCAGCCATACCGTCGCCGCGCAGGGCGGCATATCCGCCGCCCTCGGCAACATGGGGGAGGATGATTGGCGCTGGCATATGTACGACACCGTGAAGGGGTCGGACTGGCTCGGCGATCAGGATGCCATCGAATTCATGTGCAAGGAGGCGCCGGCGGCCATCATCGAGCTGGAACACTACGGGGTGCCGTTCTCGCGTACCGAGGACGGCAAGATTTATCAGCGGCCGTTCGGCGGCATGACCACGCATTACGGCAAGGGGATCGCGCAGCGCACCTGTGCCGCGGCGGACCGCACCGGCCATGCCATGCTGCATACCTTGTACCAGCAATCGCTCAAGCACGAGGCGAGCTTCTTCATCGAATACTTCGCGCTCGACCTCATTATGGAAAATGGCGAGTGCCGCGGGGTCATCGCGCTCGACATGTCCGATGGCACGCTGCATCGCTTCCGGGCGCACCAGGTCATCCTCGCCACGGGAGGCTATGGGCGAGCCTGGTTCTCGTGCACCTCGGCGCACACCTGCACGGGCGATGGCGGCGGCATGGCGCTGCGCGCGGGCTTGCCGCTGCAGGACATGGAATTCGTGCAGTTCCATCCCACCGGTATCTACGGCGCGGGTTGTCTCATCACCGAGGGGTCGCGCGGCGAGGGCGGCTATCTGACCAACAACGACGGTGAGCGCTTCATGGAGCGCTATGCGCCGAACGCCAAGGACCTGGCCTCGCGCGATGTGGTCAGCCGCGCCATGACGGTGGAAATCCGCGAGGGCCGCGGCGTCGGCAAGGACCACGATCACATTCACCTGCATCTGGAACATCTCGGTCCCGCGGTCATCAAGGAGCGGTTGCCCGGCATTGCCGAGACGGCGCGAATCTTCGCCAACGTGGACGTCAACAAAGAGCCCATCCCGGTGCTGCCCACGGTGCACTACAACATGGGCGGGATCCCGTGCAATTTTCACGGCGAAGTGGTCACGCGGCGCGAGGGCCAGTCGGACACGGTGGTGCCGGGCCTGATCGCGGTGGGCGAGGCGGCCTGCGTCTCGGTGCATGGCGCCAACCGTCTGGGCTCGAATTCGCTGCTCGACCTGGTGGTGTTCGGCCGCGAGGCGGCGCGCCACTGCGCTCGGCTGGTCAAGCCGGGTACGGCGCACCGCGCCTTCAAGCCCGACTCGGCGGAGCCCGCCCTCGCGCGCCTCGACCGGCTGCGCCACGCCAAGGGGTCGCGCCGCACCGCCGAGATCCGCCTCGACATGCAGCGCGTCATGCAGAGCGACTGCGCGGTATTCCGTACCGGCGACACCTTGAAGGCGGGCAAGGAGAAAATGGCCGAGGTGTTCGCCTCGTTCGGCGATGTGCAAGTGACGGACCGCTCGATGGTGTGGAATACCGACCTGATCGAGACGCTGGAGCTCGACAATCTTCTCGGCCAAGCCGTGGCCACCATGCATTCGGCGGAAAATCGCAAGGAGAGCCGCGGCGCGCAGGCGCGCGAGGATTTCCCGGACCGGGACGACCAGAACTGGTTGAAGCACACGCTGTGCTGGGTGGATCCTCAGGGTGCCACCCGGTTCGATTACCGCCAGGTGCATTTGAATACCTTGACGGACGACGTCCAGACCGTGCCGCCCAAGGCACGAACGTACTAGGAGCAGACGATGGCTGAATTTTCGCTTCCCGCCAATTCCAAGGTTCGCAAGGACGGACACGTGTTCAAGGCCCCTCCGGGCACCAAAAACGTGCGGGTATTCAAGATCTACCGGTACGACCCCGACTCGGCCGAGAATCCGCGGCTCGACACGTACGAGGTGGACATGGACGCCTGCGGGCCGATGGTGCTCGACGCCCTCATCAAGATCAAGAACGAGATCGACTCGACGCTGAGCTTTCGCCGCTCCTGCCGCGAGGGGATCTGCGGGTCTTGCGCGATGAACATCGACGGCAAGAATGGGCTGGCGTGCATCAGCGCCTGCGCCGACGTGAAGAAGGACGTCAAGGTCTACCCGCTGCCGCACATGCCGGTCATCAAGGACCTGGTCCCCGACCTCACCAATTTCTACGCGCAGTACGCCTCGATCAAGCCCTGGTTGCAGACGCGCACGCCCGCCCCGCCGGACCGGGAACGGCTACAGACGAAGGAGGACCAGGAAAAAGTGGACCGTCCGTCGGCCTGTATCTTGTGCGCCTGCTGCTCCACCAGCTGCCCGAGCTATTGGTGGAACAGCGAACGCTACCTCGGCCCCGCGGCGCTGTTGGCGGCGTACCGCTGGATCGTGGACAGCCGGGACGAATCGACCGGGGAGCGGCTCGATCAGCTCGAAGACCCGTTCCGTTTGTATCGCTGCCATACCATCATGAACTGCACCGAGGTCTGCCCCAAGGACCTCAATCCGGCCAAGGCCATCGGCGAAATCAAACAACTCATGACGCATCGCCGCTATTGATACCGTACCGGCGGATGCCGAGTTCGGCAGGCTGCGCTGGCGCTGCCGGCGGGGCATGAAGGAACTGGATGTGCTGCTGACGCGCTATCTCGAGGAGCGCTATCGCGCCGCCGCCCCGGATGAGCAGCAAGCCTTTCACCGATTGCTGGATGCGCAGGATCCGTTGCTCTACGCCTACTTCATGGGGCGCGCGGCGCCGCCCGATGCCATGCTCTCGGCCCTCCTTAAGCGCATTACCGCCGGCGCCGTGAGCCACCGATAATGGGGTCGCGCGCGGCTGGTAGAATCGCGCCTGTGCGCGAAATCACGTTTATCAGCAAAAGACCGCGGAATTGCCAGAGCTCGCGGAAATTGTCGAACTTTTATCGGTTGCGTCGGTCTATCGCGACAGGCTGGTCGACTTACCATCCGGTTTGGGCTCACTCATGAGCGTTGACGAGAGTGATCTCAAGCTGGTCGAAAAAGTCCAGCGCGGCGAGCGCGCGGCGTTCGATGTGTTGGTTCTTCGGTACCAGCACAAGGTGCTGAAGCTGATCATGCGTTACGTGCACGATGCAACCGAGGCTGAGGACATTGCACAAGAGGCTTTCGTGAAGGCGTACCGTGCGTTGCAATCGTTTCGCGGCGATAGCGCGTTCTATACCTGGCTGTATAGAATCGCCATCAATACCGCCAAGAATGCGCTGGTGGCGACCAAGCGCCGGCCCATGGACTACGATCTCGATCTGCAGGACCCGGAGCAATACGAAGTGCATGCGCGGCTGGCGGAGTCCGAAACGCCCGAGGGCCTGCTGCTCACCGACGAGATTCGCGACACCGTGAACCGTGCCATCGAGAACCTTCCCGAGGATTTGCGAACCGCCATCGTGCTGCGCGAGCTGGAAGGTTTGAGCTACGAGGACATCGCGCAGACCATGGATTGCCCGGTAGGCACGGTGCGTTCACGAATCTTTCGTGCACGCGAGGCGATAGACAAGAAGCTAAGACCCATTTTCGATGGCGGCCTTGGTCGGCCCGAGGACACATGAGCGAACAAATCCGTGAACAGGTCTCGGCCTTCCTGGATGGCGAGCTGCCCGGTTCGGAAACCGAGCTGCTGCTGAAGCGATTGATGCGCGATGCGGACTTGCGCGAAAGCTTCGGACGCTACGCCCTCGTCGGCGAGTGCTTACGCGGCGCAGCGCCAACGCACCTGTCGCAGGGCTTTGCGGTGCGCATCAATCGCGCCATCGACGGCGAGCCGCCGGCCGCGAGCCCACAGCCCGCGCGGGCCCGGTCCGCGCGATGGTGGCGCCCATTCGCCAGCGTCGCGGTGGCCGCGGGGGTTGCCGCCGTCGCGGTGGTCGCGCTGCAACAGCGGGCCGTCGCTCCGACCCTGCACGCGGCGCAGCCCATGCTCGGCCAGAACGCGGTGGTGGCATCGGCCAAGCCCAAAGAGGCGCTCTCCTATACCGTGCCCGATGCGTCCGGCGCCGGGCCGACCGTCTTGCCGGCGGCGCGCCTGACCAATTACGTCTTCGCTCACAGCAGGTATTCCTCCGTCATGGGCCAGAACGACGTGCTGAATGACCTGCTTTCCGCTGCGGATGCCGAAGATACCGGTGCGACCGAGGTGTCGCGGGACGCGCGCGTCGCTCCATGAGGAGGCCGTCGTTGGCTAGCCGAGCACATTGGCTCATTCCCTGCGCCGTGGTCGGCGCCCTGGCGCTCGTGCTGCCGGCGGTTTCCCGAGGCGCCGAAGATCCGCGAGAATGGCTCGAGAAGATGAATCGCGCCTTGGCCACGCGCAACTACGACGGCACGTTCTTTCATCTCAGCGATGGCCGGGTCGAGACCATGCGCATCGTGCATCGAGTGCGCGGCGGCCGCGTGACCGAGCGGCTGCTGTCGCTGGATGGCTCCGGCCGCGAATTCGTCCGCAACAACGACGAACTGACCTGTTATCTGCCCGACCAGCACACGGTGCTGGTCGAGCCGCGCCAGGAACGCGGGCCGTTCCTCGGCTCCCTGCCTCAGTTCGGCGCGGATGTGAACGAATTCTACCGCATCGAGGCGCTGCCCAACGCGCGCGTGCTCGGGCGCGCGACGCGGGTCATCGTGGTGAGCCCGAAAGATCAGTTCCGATTCGGCTATCGGCTGTGGTTGGACGAGAACACCGCGATGCCGTTGAAGACCCAGCTGTCCGATTCGCGCGGCCAGGTGATCGAACAGATCCTGTTCGCCCGCCTGGACATGGCGGAGAACATACCGGACAGCGAACTGACGCCGGCGGTGCGCACGGATGGCATGCGCTGGGTGCGCCAGGTACCCTCGCACGACTCGGCGCCGCCGACGCTCGCGGCCTATCGAGCCGGCGAATTGCCGCCCGGATTTCGCCTGAAAGTCTCGGGTGCGCACACGCTCGGCGATGCCACGGTCCCGGCGACGCATCTGGTGTACTCCGATGGCTTGGCCACCGTATCCGTATTCGTCGAGGCGCAGCGCGAGAGCGCTCCGGGCGCGGATGCCAAACCGAGCACGGCCGCGGAGCCGCCCTTGCAGGGGTTGGCTCGGGTGGGCTCCGGTTATGCCTTTTCCACCGTCGTGCAGGGACACCAGGTGACCGCGGTGGGCGAGGTTCCGGCTCAGACGGTCGAATTCATCGCCCATTCGGTCAAATCCTACGGCAGCGAGCTGCCTTCCCGTTGAGCCCGGCCTGAGCCCGGCGGCGTACCGTTTCCGGCTGTATTCGCGCGCCGGCTGCGGGCTGTGCGAGGAGATGTTGGCGCAGCTCGCCACGCTGCCGCCGTGTCGCGACGTGCCCGTGGAGATCATCGATGTGGACGACGACCCCGCCGATCGGGTGCGCTACGGCCACAAGGTGCCGGTGCTGTTCTATGCCGGCGAATTGGTGTGCCACGGACATTTGGATGCAGACGAGGTACATAAGGCCCTCGCATACCACCGCCGACCGGTATAATGAGGAGTTTGCCCCAGGGAGATGGCGGGGCACAGGCTCCCAGGGACTATGAAGCATATTCGCAACTTCTCGATCATCGCCCACGTCGATCACGGTAAGTCGACCTTGGCCGATCGGTTCATCCAAGAATGCGGCGGCCTCGACGCGCGTGAAATGCAGGCACAGGTCCTCGATTCGATGGATCTGGAACGCGAGCGCGGCATCACCATCAAGGCGCAGAGCGTCACGCTCGGCTTCACATCCGTCACCGGCGAGCTGTACCAGCTGAACTTCATCGATACGCCGGGACATGTCGATTTTTCCTACGAGGTATCCCGCTCGCTCGCGGCCTGCGAGGGCGCGCTGCTGGTGGTGGACGCGGCCCAGGGTGTCGAGGCGCAGAGCGTCGCCAACTGTTACACGGCGCTCGAACAGGGCCTGGAAGTATTGCCGGTGATCAACAAGATCGACCTGCCGTCGGCGGATCCGGCCAAGGTGATCCACGAAATCGAGGAGATCATCGGCATCCCGGCCGATGATGCGGCGCTGGTGAGCGCCAAGACCGGCTTGGGTGTCCGTGAATTGCTCGAACAGCTGGTCAAGCGCATCCCGGCTCCCACGGGCGATCCGGACGGCCCGCTGCAGGCGCTCATCATCGATTCGTGGTTCGACAATTACGTGGGCGTGGTGTCGCTGGTGCGCGTCATGAACGGTGCGCTGCGGGTGGGTGCGAAGATCCGCGTCATGTCGACCGGGCGCAGCCACGTGATCGACAAACTGGGCCGCTTTGCGCCCAAACCCGTGCCGCGCGAGGCGTTGCTCACCGGCGAGGTCGGCTTCGTCATCGCCGGTATCAAGGAAATCGACGGCGCGCCCGTCGGTGACACCATCACGCTCGACGGCAATCCGGCCAAGGGACCGCTGGCGGGCTTCAAGCAAGTCCAGCCGCGCGTGTTCGCGGGGCTTTTCCCGGTGAGTTCGGACGACTACGAGCAATTCCGCGATGCCCTCAAGAAGCTCAAGCTGAACGACTCGGCGCTGCATTTCGAGCCCGAGGTATCCACCGCGCTCGGTTTCGGCTTTCGCTGCGGCTTCCTCGGGCTGCTGCACATGGACATCGTGCAGGAACGGCTCGAACGCGAATACAACCTGGACCTCATCACCAGTGCGCCCACGGTCATCTATGAGGTGTTGCTGACCGACGGCACGGTGACCAACGTCGACAACCCGACCAAACTGCCGCCCCAGGATCGCATCTGCGAACTGCGCGAGCCCATCATCACGGCCAACATCCTGGTGCCGCCCGAGCACGTCGGCGCCGTACTCACGCTGTGCAGCGAGAAGCGCGGGGTGCAGAAGAAGATGCTGTTCCTCGGCAGCCAGGTATCGCTGCAGTACGAGCTGCCGCTGGCGGAGGTGGTGCTCGATTTCTTCGACCGCCTGAAGTCGGCGAGCCGCGGCTATGCCTCGTTCGACTACGAGTTCAGCCACTTTCAGGCGGCCCCTTTGGTCAAGCTCGACGTGCTCATCAACGGCGATCCCGTCGATGCCTTGTCGCTGATCGTGCACCGGGACAACTCGTATACCCGCGGCCGGGACCTGGTCGACAAGATGCAGGAACTCATTCCGCGCCAGATGTTCGACATCGCGGTGCAGGCGGCGATCGGCGCGCACATCATTGCGCGCGCCAGCGTCAAGGCCATGCGCAAGAACGTGCTGGCCAAATGCTACGGCGGCGACATCACCCGTAAGCGCAAGCTGCTCGAAAAACAAAAGGCGGGCAAGAAGCGCATGAAGCAGGTGGGCCAGGTTGAAATCCCGCAGGAGGCATTTTTGGCCGTCCTGCAAGTCGGCAAGAAGTCCAGTTGACGCCGCGCGCCGGCAGTACCTTGGGTTGCGCGCGACGGTCGCGCGGCGCCGAGAAATCATCGAGGAAGTGCACTATGTTGGGAGTCTTTCGTGAGTGACGGCGATACCCTTTTCATCGTTTTACTGTGCGCAGCCCTGGCTTGCGTGCTGGTGATCCTGGTCGATGGCTGGTTGCTGCGGCCGCGGCGCGACCCCGGCGCGACCAGCCTCGAGGAGCCCTGGCTGCCGAAACTGGCGGGCTACGTACTGGTGGTATTGACGCTCGCCATGCTGTGGCGGTTGTTCCGCTACGAGGCGGTGGACTTCAGCCTGATGCTGGTGGTGGTCGGGGCGATGTCGGGCGTCATCTGGGCGCTGGACCGGCTGTTCTTCGCTCGCCGCCGCACGCTCGCCGCGACCGCGGCAGGCACGCCGGCCGAACGGGTGCGCGAGCCCATCGCCGTCGAATACGCACGCTCCTTCTTTCCCGTCATCCTCCTGGTGCTGGTGATCCGCTCGTTCTTTTTCGAGCCGTTTCGTATCCCCTCCGATTCGATGATGCCGACGCTGTTCGACGGCGACTTCATCTTCGTCAGCAAGTACTCGTACGGGCTGCGCCTCCCGGTCACCAATACCTTGGTGATCCCCACCGGTTCGCCGCAGCGCGGCGACGTCATCGTCTTCCGGCTGCCGCCGAATCCGAAGATCAACTACATCAAGCGGCTGGTCGGCCTGCCGGGCGATCGCATCCGCGTGGACGCGAACAATCAGCTCTATGTGAACGGTGCCCCGATGTCCCAGCAGCCGGGCCCGGCCTATGGCGGGCCGAAACAGGACCTGTGGAACTATTCCGGCGTCCCCACCGCAACCGAGACGCTGGGAGCCAAGCGGCACCTCATCATGTTCGCCAACGGCAGCGTCAAGGAAGGGGAGTGGGTGGTCCCGGCCGGCCATTACTTCTTCATGGGCGATAACCGCAACAACAGCAAGGACAGCCGGTGGCTGGATGAGCCGGACGCCCCCGGATTCGTGCCGGAGCGAAATTTGGTGGGTAAGGCGGTGCGAATCTGGCTTAATCTCGATACTCGTGACGGACCTCTCTGGAGGCGGATCGGAACTGCGATTCAATGAGCGTGAGTGAGTATGGGCTTCCGCGCCTAAAGGACGGGGTCGCCCCAGGCGACCCCGTTAATCCTTCGCGAAGCGCATTGATAAGGAGGCCGGTATGGGTGATGAGCGAGTCGTGAGCCAAGGGAGGCCCGCATCTAGGCGCCGGTCGGCGTGCGCCGAACCGGCCGTAGGCCGCCGCCAACGGGGCATGACCTTCATCGGATTGCTGTGCGTTCTGGCGCTGGTCGGCGCGGTCGGCTACGCCGGGCTGCGTCTGGCGCCGCTCTATCTCAATTACATGAAAGTGGCGCGCAGCTTGGATGCCGCGGCCACCGAAGCCAAGGGCGAGAATCCCGATCTCGCGGCGCTGCACCACTCCTTGGAACGGCATTGGGAGATCGAGGACATCACCGGGGTCGATTACAAGGACGTCGAAGTCGTCAAGGACGGCCGCGGTGTCTCCCTGCACGTCGCCTACGATGATTCGGCACCCTACGTCGCGAATGTGTCGCTCGCCGTGCATTTCGACAAGACCGCGAAGGTGCAGTGATCGAGCGGCATAAATCGGACGAACTCCTCGCTTGGATGGAAAGCTCGTTCGGCTATACGTTTGTGCAGCCGCAGTTGTGCCATGCGGCGCTGACGCATCGCAGCGCCGGCGCGAGCCATAACGAGCGGCTCGAATTCCTGGGTGACTCCCTGCTCAACTGCACTGTCGCGAAGCTGTTGTTCGACGCGCATCCGCAGGCGGACGAGGGGATCCTGTCCAGACTGCGCGCGACTTTGGTGAGCGGCGATACGCTGGCGCAAGTTGCGCAACAGCTGGGCCTGGGGGAGCATTTGCGACTCGGGCCCGGCGAACTGAAATCCGGCGGCTTCCGTCGAGCTTCGATCCTGGCGGATACCTTGGAGGCCATATTGGGCGCGATTTTTCTCGATTCCGGGTTCGACTCGGCGGCGGCGGTGGTGAATCGCATCATGGGTCCGCGGCTGTCGGCGTTACCCGCCGCCGACCTGCTGAAGGATCCCAAGACCCGGCTGCAGGAAGCTCTACAGGCGCGCGGGCTCGCTCTGCCGGTGTATACCCTGACGGCGGTCACCGGCGATGCCCATGCGCAAACCTTCACCGTGACCTGCGAGGTACCGGTGTTCGAAATGGCCGCCGTGGGCGAGGGCGGCAGCCGGCGCCGCGCCGAGCAATTGGCCGCGTCCAAGCTGTTGGAGCTGCTGCCGCCCGAGATGCGCGGCGGCGAGCGGTCCCCCGACATGCGTAGTTTGCCGTGAGCGGGGCGTTTCGCGCGGGTCACGTCGCCATCGTCGGGCGCCCCAACGTGGGCAAGTCCACTCTGGTCAATGCCTTGGTGGGCCGCAAGGTGAGCATCGTGACCGCCAAGCCGCAGACCACGCGCCATCGCATCCTGGGCGTCGTGACCCGACCGGAGGCGCAGCTGGTGCTGGTGGACACGCCGGGATTGCATGAATCGACGCGCCGCGTCATGAACCAGTACATGAACCGGGTGGCGATCTCATCTTCGCAGGACGCCGACGTCATTCTGTTCGTCATCGAAGCGATGAACTTCACCGACGAGGATCTGTGGGTGTGGGAGCGGGTTCGCGGTCTCAAGCAGCCGCTGTTCCTGGTCATCAACAAGGCGGATCGCGTGTTCCCCAAGGAGAAGTTGCTGCCGTTTCTCGAGTCCATGGCGGGACGGGTCCCGACATCGGGGATCGTGCCGATCTCGGCGCTCGCGTCCGACAATCTGGAGCGCTTGGTGGATCTGGTCGGCTCGCGCCTGCCGCTGTCCCCGCCGCTGTTCGCCACCGACGTCCTCACCGACCGGGACGAGCCGTTCCACGCCGCGGAAGTGGTGCGTGAGAAGCTGACGCTCAAGCTGCGCGAAGAGCTGCCCTACGGCATCAACGTCCAGATCGAGCGCTTCGCCGACGAGGATAACCGCATCATGATCAACGCCGTCATCTGGGTGGAGCGCGCCGGACAAAAGGCCATCGTCATCGGCCAGGGCGGCGAGCGGCTCAAGGAGATCGGGCGCCTCGCGCGCATCGAGCTCAACGATTTATGGCAGCGTTCGGTGCATCTCGAGCTATGGGTGAAGGTCAAGGAGAATTGGGCCGACAGCGAGATGGCCCTGCGCCAATTCGGCTACGATAGGTTTTAGTGTCCTGACAGAAGTTCGCACAATAAATCGCGACGGGATAAGGTTGCGAGACAAGGCGCGAGGAGGAGATGCCATCAGTATCCCTGGCAACAGTGCGCGGCGCGTGTCGTTGGCGCCGGCCTATATCCTGCATCAATACGCCTATCGGGATACCGGACGTATCCTGGAAGTGTTCACGGTTCAATACGGTCGGCTCACCTTGTTCGCGCGCGGCGCGGCCGGCGCCAAGTCTTCCCTGAAAGGCATTCTGCGGCCGTTCCAACGTCTGCTGGTATCGTGGTCCGGCAAGTCCGAAGCGTGCGCCTTGGTGGCGGCGGAAATCGATGGTGCGCCGAGTACCTTGCACAGAGAGCGTCTGATGAGCGGCTTCTATTTGAACGAATTGATCCTCAAGCTCACGGAGCGCTGGGATCCGCATCCGGAGATTTTCCTCTCGTATGCGGCGTGCGTGGATGCGCTGTGCGGCGGCGAGGGGGAGGAGGCCGCGTTGCGGCGTTTCGAAAAGCGCCTGCTGCACGATCTGGGCTACGGGTTGCAGCTGATCAGGACGGATGAAGGCCTGCCCGTGGAACCCGACGGCTACTATCGTGTGGCGGTCGAGCGCGGGCCCCAGGCGTGCGGGGCGCAAGCGCCGGGCGCGGTGCATGGCCGGTCCTTGGCGGATCTCGACGCCGAACGCTTCGATGATCCCCGTTCGTTGCGGGACGCCAAGCGCGTGCTGCGCGCGGCCATCGACAGCTGCCTCGACGGCCGCACCCTGAAATCTCGCGCGGTGATGCTGGCGCTGCGGCAACGGACCGCGGTGCGCGAGGGTGAGGCGGCGCGGCAGCCGCAATTCGCGCTGCCCCACGGGGACGAGTCATGAGCGGTCCGGGCGCGGCGGGGTCGCCGGCGGGTATCGCACTCGGTGTGAACATCGATCACGTGGCCACCCTGCGCCAGGCGCGCCGCGGGCGCTATCCGGACCCGTTGCAGGCGGCGCTGCTCGCCGAACAGTCGGGAGCCGACAGCATCACGCTGCACCTGCGCGAGGATCGCCGGCACATCCAGGACCGGGACGTGGCCGTGATGCGCGAAGCGCTGCAAACGCGGATGAATCTGGAGATGGCGGTAACCCCCGCGATGATAGGCACCGCGCTGCGCATCGTGCCGCAGGATTGCTGCCTGGTACCCGAATCACGCGAGGAAATCACCACGGAGGGCGGCTTGGATGTTGCCGGGCAAATGGCGCGGATCACCGATGCCTGCACAACCCTCGGCGCCGCGGGCATCCGGGTGTCGCTGTTCATCGACGCGGATGTCGCGCAGGTCGAAGCGGCGCAGCGCGCGGGAGCGCCCGTGATCGAACTGCACACGGGCGCCTTTGCGGCCGCCGCCGGTGCCGCGCACGCGCGCGAGTTCGAACGGCTGCGCGCGGCGGCGAAGCTGGCCGCCTCCCTGGGGTTGACGGTCAATGCGGGACACGGTCTGAACTATCACAATGTCGAACCCATCGCCGCCATCCCGGAAATCGTCGAGCTGAACATCGGCCACGCGATCGTGGCCCGGGCGATATTCGACGGGTTGGGGAAGGCGGTGCGCGAGATGAAGGATCTGATGCGCGCGGCGCGGCGCCGATGATATTCGGGATCGGCATCGATGTGCTCGAGATCGAACGTATCGAGCGCGTGTTCAAGAAGCATGGGGAGCGCTTCGTCGCGCATTTGCTGATGCCCGCGGAGCGCGTTCAGCTCGCACGGACCGCGCGCCCGGTGCGCTTCCTCGCGATGCGATTCGCCGCGAAGGAGGCCATCGTGAAGGGGATGGGCACCGGCTTTGCGCACGGGGTCTGGATACGCGATGTCGGCGTCGTGCAGAATTCCTGGGGTAAACCCGAGGTGGTGTACTCGGAGCGCGGCGCCAAGGTGCGCGACCGTCTCGGCATCGGCGATGGGCACGTGACGCTCACCGACGAGACGGGGCTGGTGGTGGCGGTGGCGGTGTTGATGCGCCGGCCATCGGCCGCCCCGCAAGCGCCATGAACACCTTGGTGTTCGACATCGAAACCGTTCCGGATACGGAGCTTGGCCGGCGGCTCTATGGTCTTGAAGGCCTGTCCGACGCGCAGGTGGCGCAGATCATGTTCACCAAGCGCCGCCAGGAAACCGGCACGGAGTTCCTGTCGCACGAGCAGCATCGCGTGGTGGCGATCTCGGTGGTGATGCGTGCCCGGGATTCCTTGAAGGTGTGGAGCCTCGGGGAACCCGGCGCTTCGGAGAAGGACTTGATCGAGCGTTTTTTCGACGGTTTGGACAAGTTCACGCCGGATCTCGTGTCGTGGAACGGCGCGGGATTCGATCTGCCCGTGCTGCACTACCGCAGCCTGCTGCACAGCGTGACCGCGGCCCGCTACTGGGAGACCGGCGACGGCGACAGCAGCTTCCGGTACAGCAATTACCTGAGCCGCTTCCACTGGCGGCACCTGGACTTGATGGACGTGTTGTCCGGATTCCAAGGCCGCGGACGGGCCAGTCTCGACGCTGTCGCAACGCTGCTCGGTTTCCCGGGCAAGATCGGCCTGCAGGGCTCCCTGGTGTGGGAGACGTATTTGCAGGGCGGCGTGTCGCGCATCCGGGATTATTGCGAGACGGACGCCTTGAATACCTATCTGGTGTATCTGCGTTTCCAGCTGCTGCGCGGACATTTGAACGCGGCCGAGCACGCCGGCGAAGTCGCCCGAGTCCGTACATTGCTCACCGACTCGCCGGCCGCTCACCTTCGGGAGTTCGCGGCGGCATGGCCGAGTTGAAGTCCCGGGGCTTGTCCACCGACATCCAAGAGGCCGACGTGGTGGATCTCGCCCACGACGGCCGGGGTATCGCAAGGATCGGGGGCAAGGCGGTTTTCATCGAGGGCGCATTGCCGGGCGAGCGCGTTCGCTTGCGGGTGTTCAAGCGGCGCCGGCAATTCGACGAGGCGGGTCTGGTCGACGTGCTGATCCCCTCGCCGGACCGGGTGACCCCCCGATGCGCGCATTTCGGGATTTGCGGCGGGTGCTCGCTGCAGCATCTCGCGCCGGCGGCGCAGCTGGCCGCCAAACAGCGGCAGCTGCTCGAGAACCTCGAACGCATCGGCCGGGTCCGGCCGGAGCGGGTATTTGCGCCGCTTCGCGGCCCCGAGTGGGGCTATCGGCGGCGCGCACGCCTGGGCATTAAATACGTGCATAAGAAGGGCCGGGTATTGGCGGGCTTTCGCGAGCGGGAGAAGCCGTATATCGCGGATGTGCGTCGCTGCGAGGTACTCCTGGAGCGGTTCGCGAGCCTGCCGGAGCATCTGGCCGCTCTGGTGGAAACCCTGTCGTTGCGCGACAAGATCCCGCAGGTCGAACTGGCGGCGGGCGACTCGGGGGAGGGACCTGAAGGGGCCGCTGACCCGGGGCGGGGCTCTGGAGCAGCGTACGATCGGGGGGAGGGACCTGAAGGGGCCGCTGGCCCCGAGGGAGGCCCTCCTGAAGCGGCCGGTGGCCCGGGGCGGGGCCTTGGCCTTGAAGCGAGGTGCGATCCGAGGCAGGGCTCTGGAGCCGCGTACGATCGGGGGGAGGACTCTGAACGGGTGGGTGGCCCGGGGGGCGGCCCTGGCGCGGTTAGTGGTCCCGGGGGAGGCTCTGGCACGCGCCGGTGCTCGAGCTCGCCGGATTCGGGAAGCTCCGCGGCGCTGGTTTTCCGGATAATGGAGGCTCCCACCGAGAGTGATCTCGGCAAACTGGCCGCGTTCGGCGAGCGCCATGCCGTGCAGATCTACTTGCAAAGCGGCGGCATCGAGACAGTGCGCCCGCTGCGGGAGGGGTATGCGCCCCTCCGTTTCGCCGTCGATGACAGCCGCGTCACGCTCGAGTTCGGGCCGGCCGATTTCATTCAGGTCAACGGCGGCATCAACCGCTCGATGGTCGCGGCGGCGATCGACCTGCTGCAACCGACCGCCACTGACACCGTCCTCGACCTGTTCTGCGGGCTCGCTAATTTCACCTTGAGCCTGGGGGCGCGTGCGCGCCGGGTGGTGGGAGTCGACGGCGATGCGGCGCTGGCGGCGAAGGCGCGTGCGAATGCCGGCCGCAACGGTTGCCTCAATGCCGAATTCTTCGTCGATAACCTGTTCGAGCCCGCGCGGCTCGGGAGCTGGGCGCGGGACACGTACGATTTGGTCCTTTTGGATCCGCCACGGGTGGGAGCCGCTGAAATCCTGGAACGCATGCCACAGTGGCGGCCGCGCCGGCTCGTGTATATTTCGTGCCATCCAGGGAGTTTGGCGCGGGATGCTGGGATCCTGGTAGAGGGCCAGGGCTACCGATTGGTTGGCGCAGGGGTGATGGATATGTTTCCGCATACGACGCACGTCGAATCGATCGCGGTGTTCGAGAAGAACGCATGAGCTTAGGAGCGCTAGGCCCGCTCATGATCGACATCGCCGGGACGCAATTGTGCCCGCAAGACCACGAGGTTCTGGCCCACCCCCTGGTGGGCAGCGTGCTCCTCTTCGCCCGCAATTACCGCGACCCCGCACAAGTTGCCGCGCTGACCGCCGAGATCCGCGCCGTGCGCACGCCGCAGCTGCTGGTGGCGGTCGACCATGAAGGCGGCCGAGTACAACGCTTCAGGGACCATTTCACCAGACTGCCCGCCTCGCGAACCGTGGGTCGTCGGTTCGACGAGGACCGCAGCGAGGCCTTGACGCTGGCCCGCTCCATCGGTTGGCTCATGGCAAGCGAGCTGCGGGCCGTGGGGGTGGACTTCAGCTTCGCGCCCTGCGTCGATCTGGACTACGGGGTGAGCGAGATCATCGGCGACCGCGCCTTCCATCGGGACCCGGATAACGTTGGGGCTCTCGCGGCCGCTTACCTGATGGGTATGCGGGAGGCCGGCATGGCGGCGGTCGCCAAACACTTTCCCGGTCATGGGGCGGTGGTCGCCGACTCGCATGTCGCGCTGCCGGTGGACCGGCGCGAGTTCGTCGATTTGGAAGCGGATATGCGCCCGTATCGCTTGCTCATCGAGAACAGCGTGCCGGGAGTGATGGCCGCGCACGTGGTGTATCCGGCCGTCGACGCATTACCGGCCAGTCTATCGCGGCGCTGGATCACCGAGGTTCTGCGCGGCGAACTGGGCTTTCATGGCTGTGTGTTCGCCGATGACCTTTCCATGGCGGGCGCGGCCGCGTTCGGCGACGTGGTGCAGCGCGCGCGCCTCGCCTACGTCGCGGGCTGCGACGTGCTGCCCGTCTGTAACGATCGGGCGGCCGTTACGAAGCTGCTCGATGAGTTTGAGCTCGAGCTTGCGGCTCCCGCGTCGCAGGCACGGCTGGTGCGGATGCGGGCTCGCGGCGAAGCTCCCTCCAGTCTGGCCGCCGATCGGCGCTGGCTGGACACCGTGCAGCGCATAGTGAGTCTTTCGGCCGCGCCGCCGCTCGTCTTGGAGGGGCAGGCGTGACGTTCCCCGACATGGATATGTATCGACGGCTGCTCGAAACATCTCCCGGAGGCGTGGTGCTGGTCGATGCGCAGAACCCCGAGCATCCGGTGGTCTACGTGAATCCCGGTTTCGAAGCCTTGACTGGTTATTCAGCCGCCGAGCTCATGGGCAAGAACCTGAGGCTGCTGCAGGGCGATGACCGCGAGCAGGACGGGCGTCACCGGCTGCGCGAAGCGCTCTCCCGCGGCGAATCGTACCGTGCCCTGCTGCGCAATTACCGCAAGGACGGCACCGTTTTCTGGAACGAGATGACGTTGGTGCCGCTGCGCGATGCGCAAGGCAGCACCACGCATTTCGCGGGACATCATCGCGATGCCGGTGAACGGCTGCGCCTCGATCCGAAGCTTTCGAGGGATTCGCTGAGCGGCGCCCACCAGCCGACGGCCGTGGCCGTGCGCGACGATCGCTTGACGGGCCTGTTCACGCTGCCGTATTTACAGGAATTGCTGAAGCGCGATTGGGCTATCGCGCAGCGCGAAAGCCGCAGCATCGCGGTGTTCGCGGTCGACATCGATTCCCTGGATTCATACAACGCGACGTTCGGCCGGGCGGCGGGCGACTCCACCATCCGGCGGGTCGCCCACTGCGTCTCGGGATGTTTGCGCCGCTCGAGTGATGTCACGGCGCGCATCGACGGCGGCAGTCTCATGGCATTTGCGCCCGGCGTCTCGGCCGAGCAGGCGGCCCGGGTAGGGCAGATGATGGCCGAACGCGTACGCGAGCTGCGCATCCATCATCCACGCTCCGCCGTGCTGCGGTATGTGAGCGTGAGCGTGGGCGTGAGCGCCGCGGTTCCCGGTCCTGGCGACGAGCCGTCATCGCTGGTCGAAAAATCACAGCGGCACTTGAAACTCGCCAAGCAGTCGGGCCGCAATCAGTCCGCGTGAGATAAGGTGGTAGCGCGGAGGCGCCCGGCGGTGGGGGCGTCGAGGCGCTCGGCGCCCCACCGACTGTGAGCAGTCGACGTCACCGGATAGGCGCCTGCCCCTGTTGTCGGCCGGTGTGACATCGGGGGCGAAAGTCGATCGCCATGATGTCGCTGGGGTGACGTCGGTACGACCGATCAGTGCGCGGTCGGCTTCCAACGCGTGAGAAACTCCGTGACGGCGCCCGATTGCATGTGCCCCATGGCCTCGAATTCGCCGGTCTTCTGGCTGTAGATGAGCTTGCCGTCGCTGTCGAGTACGGCGAGCGCCGGAACCCCCTTCTTCAGCGGGATCTGGTAGCGCTCGGCGATGTCGACATTTTGATCCATTCGTCCGACATTGACGTGGACGAGTACATAGGCGGCCTCGAGCAGGGGGCCGTTGGTGGCGTCGTGGAAATAAAGATCGAGTGCATGGCAGTCGGGGCACCAGTTGCCACCGAAATCGACGAGAACGCGCCGATGACTCGCGGCGGCGGACCGCAGCGCGTTGGCCAGATCGGCATGTGCCTGTTCCGGGGCGGGGTAGATGTCGCCCATGGCCGCAAGCGCCCCGGCGCACAAGACCATTGCCGTCAATGCGACCAGCATGCGCCATGCTGCGCGCGGCACGGGCGGCGGCATGGCAGCGCGCGACGTGGCGCGCGGTATGCGCGGTGGCGTGGCGGCGCGCAACCTGGTGCACGGCTCCTCGGGCGATACGGTAGCGGCGCTCCGCAGCGGGACGGCGGCCCGCGTAGCCGCCATGGGCGAGCCGGGCTGGGCACCTGATAGGCGATGCATCAACATGGGCAAACTATTACGCAAAAACGCCGCGGCGTCGAGGGGCGGGTTTGCTTGGCGGCCACCGATCCGTGCCCGGCGTGCTCACCGGCTCCGGGACCCGCGCGGTGCTCACCGGCTTCGGGACCCAGCGTGTGCTGACCGGCTCCGGAACTCGTGCGCCGTGCTACCGGCGCCGGAGCTCGTGGGCCGTGCTCCCGGCGGCCGTCCGCTATCGCTCTGGACGATCGCCGCCGATGTTCGCTCTCATGTTCCCCGCCCGATATCGCCGGATATCGCGGGTAATCGCCGATGTCGGCCCATGCCTACGGCGGCTTGGGACCGCCGCTCATGGTCCGTCTGGCTTCCAGGGATATAGTTACGATTGGTTTGGGGGCGCTGCGAAGCGTCTCCTCCGGCTCAGGAACGTGCCTCGCGTGCACCCCTGGGATGCGCGCGGTTCCGCGTCGCGCGGCTCCGTGGCCCCGTAACCTGTATCATTCTTGGGTCCCGTCGCGCCGCGCAGGCGCCTTCGGATCAAATTTACCAGGAGTTTTAATGGATACTACTGCTTCATCCGCGGCGATCACGCTGCCGCCGCTGCCTTGGGCCGACAACGCGCTCGATCCGGTCATTTCCTCGAATACGATCAGCTTCCACTACGGGAAGCATCACAAGACCTACGTCGACAACGTGAACAAGATGATCGTCGGAACGGAATACGCCGACATGACGCTCGAGAACATCGTGAAGGCCACGGCCGGCAAATCCGACAAATCCGCCATCTTCAATAATGCGGCGCAAGTCTGGAACCACACATTTTATTGGAACTGCCTGCGCCCGAAGGGCGGCGGTGAGCCGCCGGCTTCGCTGAAGCAAAAAATCGAGGCCGCGTTCGGCAGCGTCGATGCCTGTAAGAAAGAGTTATCCGCTGCGGCGGTGGGGCAGTTTGGAAGCGGCTGGGCCTGGCTGGTGGCGGACGCCGGCAAACTCAAGGTGGTGAAGACCGCCAATGCCGAGACACCCCTCACGCAGGGTCTGACGCCCTTGCTGACCATCGATGTATGGGAGCACGCCTATTACCTGGATTACCAGAACAAGCGTGTCGACCATGTCAATGCCGTGTTGGAAAAACTCATCAACTGGGAATTTGCCGAGAAAAATCTAGGCTGAGTACCCGCCACGGACGAGCCCCCGCGCGCGGCCGCGCGCGCGGATGGCGGCGATTGCTGATTCGCGGGACTGACCAAGCGGCCGCTGCCGGGGGCCGGAATGCGCGGAGCCCTGAACCAAGCCACCCGTGCCGTGACGCCGGGGACACGCGGAGCCCTGAACCAAGCCACCCGTGCCGTGACGCCGGGGACGCGCGGAGCCCTGAACCCAGCCACCCGTGCCGTGACGCCGGGCATGCGCGCAGCCAAACCCAGCCACCCCTGCCTTGGCGGTATCCGCGCAGCCGAACCAGGCCACTCGCTGCGACGGCCCGGCCGCGCAGCCGAACCCAGCGACTCCTGTCACAGGCCCTGTCGTAGCTGTCCTCGAGCGTAACCGCGACGCCCCGCCGGCCGCGCCGACGGACTACGTGCCATATTCCTGTGGGACGACGCCTGCCAGCTGAACGAGCCGGCGCCTACATACGCCGCACTGCATCGCACGCATGCTGGCGGCGTGCTCTTAGCACGTGTCCTAACAAGACTCGTTTCAACGAGTCATTATCCTAGGAGAAGAGAAAACAATGAAAAAGCTAATCGTGACAGGACTTTTGATCGCCGGTGCGGCGTATTTGCCGGCTGCCATGGCGGACGAATACCGGACCGATTCGGACGCCGACAGAGCGCATCCGGGCGCCTTCGTGAAGGATTCCGCCATCACGGTCAAGGTGAAGTCGAAGCTCGCAGCGAAGCACATGTCGACGTTGAGCAATATCAAGGTCGATACCGACGACAATGGCGTGGTGTGGCTGAGCGGCAAGGCACCGACGAAGGATGCATCCGACCTGGCGGCGATGCTGGCCAAGGATACCGAGGGCGTCAAATCAGTACATAACAAGATCGTCGTAGCCAACGACTAGGGGTGCCCAGGCCTAGGGCCGGGGGACCGTAACTTCTCGACCATGCCCCGGAACAGCTCCGGGGCGTTTTTTCGTGACGTGGCTGGCGGCGGCGAGCCGCTACGCCGCCGCGCTAGCCGCTGGGCCGGACGCGAGCCGCTAGGCCGGATGCCAGCCGCTATGCCGAGCCGCTAGGCCCGGCTGTGACTCACGGACGCGCACCCACCTGAAAATATTACTCATTCCATCAGGCTTTCGCTACAGTGGCGGCCCGATGGACCTGGACGATGTAAGGAGCGGTTAGATGGCGATTTCCCTATACGATATTTCGATTCCTGCGCTGAGCCGCGGATTGAACAACCTGTCCGCTATTCTGGATAAGGCTGCCGGTCATGCCGCCGCTAAGAAGTACGATTCCGTCGTGCTGGCGCAGCTGCGCTTGATTCCGGACATGCATTCGCTGACGCGGCAGGTACAGATCGCCTGCGATACCGCCAAGGGTGCCGCCGGCCGTCTTGCGGGAATCGAGATACCGAAACACGAGGATACCGAGTCGACCCTCGATGAGCTCAAGCAGCGCATTGGGAAAACCATCGATTTTCTCAAGAGCGTGACTCCCGAGCAGGTGAACAGCGCCGAGAGCCGCGCCATCGAGATCAGGTTCCCGAACGGCGCTTGGAAGTTCACGGCGCTTGGCTACGTCACGGATTTCGTTCTGCCGAACTTCTACTTTCACGAAACCATCGTGTATGCGCTCTTGCGCAAGAGCGGCGTGGAAATCGGCAAGGTGGATTTTCTGGGGGCCCTGCAGTAGGGATCACGCCAAGAGCTCCACCAGCATCTCGACGCGGGTGAAGAGATTCTCTTCGGTGCGCGCGTCGTGGGTGAAGCGAAGTTTGAGCGGGCCGTCGAGACGGTAATCCTTGGGCTTGCCCTGTACCAATTTCAAGACTCTCTTGGCATCGATCTTGTTGTGCTCCTCGAAGATGATATAGCCGCCGGTGGCGCCCGCGTCGATCTTGCGAATGCCCAAGTCTGCCGCGCGCAGCTTGATCTGTGCGCATCGAAACAAGGCCTGCGCGTACGCGGGCATCGGACCGAAGCGATCGATCATCTCGACCTTGAGCTCGTCGAGCTCTTCGCGGCTGGCGGTGCTCGCGATGCGCTTGTACAGCACCAGGCGCAGGTGCACATCGGGAACGTAATCTTCGGGGATCAATGCCGGTAAATGCAGCTCGACCTCGGTCCCGGCATCCATGGGGCGTTCGAGGTCGGCGGGCTTGCCGGCTTTCAGGCCCGCAACCGCGCGCTCCAGCAACTCCATGTACAAGTTGTAGCCTATTTCCTCGATCTGGCCGCTCTGCTCGTCGCCCAACAATTCGCCGGCGCCGCGGATTTCCAGATCGTGGGTGGCGAGCGTGAAGCCGGCGCCCAACTCTTCGAGCGACTCCAGCGCTTCCAGACGCTTGACCGCATCCGCGGTCATCGCCTTGCGCGGCGGCGTAATCAAATAGGCATACGCCCGATGGTGCGAGCGGCCCACGCGGCCGCGCAGCTGGTGGATTTGCGCCAGCCCGAACCGGTCGGCGCGGTCGATGATGATGGTGTTCGCCGTGGGGACGTCGATACCGCTTTCGATGATGGTGGTGCACACCAGCACATTGAAACGGCGGTGATAGAAATCCAGCATGAGCTGTTCCAACTCGCGCTCGCGCATCTGACCGTGGCCCACCGCGACATGGGCCTCGGGCACGAGTTCACGGATGGCCTGCGCGGTCTTCTCGATGGTCTCGATGCTGTTGTGCACGAAATAGATCTGACCGCCGCGCCGGATCTCGCGCATGGCCGCTTCGCGCACCACCGTCTGGTTCCATTCCAGGACGAAGGTCTTCACGGCAAGACGCTCGGCGGGCGGGGTGGTGATGAGCGACAAATCGCGCAGCCCGCCCATGGCCATGTTGAGGGTGCGGGGTATGGGCGTCGCGGTCAGGGTGAGCACATCGACCTCGGTGCGCAGCGCCTTGAGCTTCTCTTTGTCGCGCACGCCAAAGCGATGCTCTTCGTCGATCACCACCAAGCCCAGATCCTTGAACCGGACCTTGCCCTGCAGGAGCCGCTGCGTCGCGATGACGATGTCGATGGATCCCGCCGCCACACCCGCGATGACGGATTCGGCTTCCTTGTTGGTTCGAAAGCGCGACAGGCTCTCGACGCGCACCGGCCAATCGGCGAAGCGGTCGGCGAACGTCGTGAAGTGCTGCTGGGCGAGCAGGGTGGTGGGCACGAGCACGGCGACTTGCTTGCCGGCTTGCACGGCCACGAACGCGGCGCGCAGGGCGACTTCGGTCTTGCCGAAACCCACGTCGCCGCAAATCACCCGATCCATGGGCTTGTCCGACTTGAGATCGGTTATTACCTGGTCGATGGCGGAGGCCTGATCCGCGGTCTCTTCGAAGCGAAAACCGGCCTGGAAGGCGCGATATTCGGCCTCACCGGAGGCCATCCGCGTGCCTTGGCGGGCCGCCCGCCGCGAATACAGGTCGAGCAGTTCGGCGGCGACGTCGCGGATGCGTTGCGCCGCCTTGCGTCGCGCCTTCTGCCACTGCTCGCCGCCGAGCTTGTGCAGCGGCGCGGTCTCGGCCGGCGCTCCCGTATAGCGCGAGACGAGGTGCAGCGCCTGCACGGGCACGTAGAGCTTGTCGCTGTCGGCATATTCGAGGACGAGAAATTCGCCCGTATACCCGGCGACATCCATGGTCTGCAAGCCGACGTAGCGTCCGACCCCATAGGACTCGTGCACCACCGGCGCGCCGATGCGCAGGTCCGACAGCTCTTTGAGGATTTTGGCCGGATCTCGCTCGGCACGGCGCCGCCGGCGCTCCTGGCGGGCACGGTCGCCGAACAATTGCGCCTCGGTGAGAATCTCCAGAGGCGGCGATTCGAGCCGCAGACCCGACACCGCGGGCGACACGGTCACCCCGAGCTTCTGGCCGCCCGCGATGAAGCTCGCGAAGTTGTCGAACACCTTGGCTTGAATGCCGCGCCCGCGCAGCAGCTCGAGCAGCAGCTCGCGGCGTCCCGCCGATTCCGCGGCGAGCAACACTCGCGGGTGGCCCGACGCCAAGTAGCTTTCGAGTTCCGCCGCCGGCTGCTCGGCGCGCGGATCGATGCGCACCGCCGCCGGCGCCGCGCTCGCAAAGTTCTGCACGCGGCCTTCGGTCTCGGGCGGCCATTCGAAGGTGCGCAAGTCGATGCGCGGCCAGGCCGCGAGCTCGGCGCGTAACTCGACCGGCGGCAAGTACAGTTCGGCAGGATCCAGGATCGGTCGATGCCGGTCATGACGCAATTGTTCGTGACGTTCGACGATGCCGCTCCACAGGGAATCGGCCGACGCGGTGGCCTCGTTCATATCGACCAGCACGCTGGAGGGCGGCAGATAGTCGAATAGATGCGACGTGCGCTCGAAGAACAGCGGCAGAAAGAACTCGAGGCCGCCGGGGGCTTGACCCGCGCTGACGTCGCGGTACACGGCCTGGTCGGTCAGATCGCCGGTAAAGCGCAGCCGATAGCGCCGCCGGAATTCGCGCACCGCATCCGGATTGAGCGGCGTTTCACGCGCCGGCAGCAACTGGATCCGTTCCAGTTTGTCGCCGGAACGCTGCGTGTCGGGATCGAAATGACGAATGGTCTCGACATCGCGGTCCAGCATGTCGATCCGATAGGGAGTGTCCGAGCCCATGGGAAATACATCGAGCAGCGAGCCGCGCACCGCGAATTCGCCATGCGCGACCACCTGGGTCACCGCCGCATAGCCCGCCATCGTCAAGCGGGCGCGCAGGGCGTCCAAATCGAGCGTCTCGCCCACGTGAACTTTGAGGGAATGGGCTTCGACGTAGCTGCGCGGCGCCAAGCGCTGCAGCAAGGTATCGATAGCCACCAGCCAGACGCCACGGCGGGCGCGGGGCAGCTCCGCCAACGTTGCAAGCCGCGCCGAGGTGATGTCGGGGTGGGCGGAGAAGCTGTCGTACGGCAGAGTCTCCAGGTCGGGGAAGACCCTTACGCGCACTCCGTCCGGCACGAAAAACGCGATTTCGTCGCTGAGCGACTCGGCGTCGCGCGGGTTCTGGGTGATGACGATCAGCGGGCCGGCGGCCTGTGCAGCAGCCTCGGCCAAGGCCAACGCCGCAGCGGCACCGTACAGCTTGCCCCACTTGATGAGGGGTGATTCAGCGTTGGGAAGACCGGGATCGGTTAACGGCATTGCTTCGGCGATTAAAAACAAAAGACGCCCGCCGCAGCCCTCGAGTCCGAAGGACGGGGGTCGCGGTGAGCGGGGACTCAACCAGGCCGAATGTTACGCGATTCGCGTCAGGAATTCGCAACCACGCTGTGAATGACGTGTTCGTGTTCGAAGTAGACCACGAACCCGGGATATTCCCAGCGCGAAATGGGCGGCTTGCCCACCGCCGGGATTTTGGTGACCGGAGTTCCGAATGTCGTCGTCACCTGATGCATGCTCATGCCGCGTGTGGGTGTGGCGATGTCGGATTGCTTGACGGCGATGCCGTTATCCACGGCGATGGTCTCGGCCCCGGCGGATTCGGCGATGCCGAGGACCCCCATGAGCCCCGTGGCGAGGACGGCGATGACCCGGCTTCGATTGTCCATGGCACACACCTCATTGGTTACGCAGCGATGATTACGCAGGAAATCCTATTTTTTCGAGCGCAATCGTAGCATTGCCGCAACACGCCGGGCATTGACGCGTTTAACATTCTCCCACCGGCCGAATGAGGGCGCGACGCAGGCTGCGCCCTGTGGCCCCTGCGGGGGCGCTCGCCGGGCCGGGCCGGTCCGACCGCTCCGCCGCGACAATGCCCGCCCCGCGACCGGACGCCCCGCGCCCGGACCCCGCCGCCCGCTCCCAGTACCGCGGCTTCCGCGGCAGCGGCACCCTGGGCGAGGTAGGACGCCAATGTGCGGTGCGATGCTCGCCACGGCCGTACCATCACACCATCCTGCCGCCGCGCCCCCCTGGGCCAGGCAGATCGCTCACCGGGGGCCCTACGCCCGCCACGCGTCTTCCGCGGTGACTCATGGGTACAGCGCGCAAATCCGTTGAACAGCCGCCGTCCCCGCCAGACGCACACCCGCGGTATGGCCCGCTGTGGTTTAATCGCCGCGAATGTTCCAGCCCGTTCCAGTTTTCGTGGGCCTGCGTTACTCGTTGGCCCGCGAACATAGCTTCTTCGTGTCGTTCATCACCTGGGTATCGCTGCTCGGTGTCGCGCTGGGCGTCGCGATTTTGATCGTCGTGCTGTCGGTGATGAACGGCTTGGGCTCGGAGCTTCGGGACCGTCTGCTCAGCCTCTCGGCACATGCCACGTTGAACGCCGACGGAGCGGCCATCACGGACTGGCGGCAACGAATCCAACAATTGCACGGAGCGCCGGAACTGGAGGGCGCCGCGCCCTATCTCGACACCGATGCCATGCTGAGCCGACAGCCGGCCATGAGCGGAGCCATCGTCAGAGGCATCGATCCGCAACTGGAACCGCAGGTCTCGGCCATCGCCGACTCGATGCGAGAAGGAAAACTCAGCGATCTGCAGCCGGGTCAGAACCGGATCATCCTGGGACGCATGCTCGCCTATCAGCTGGAGGTGGGGGTGGGGGATACCGTGACGCTGATGACGCCCGGCAATGTCGCGAAGGGCGGCGTAGCGGCGGGCAGTGGGGAGGCCGGCCTCCGCCGGGGCGGCGGGCTGGTGCCGAGCCTGCGCGAATTCACGGTCTCGGGAATTTTCGAGGTGGGACTCCAGGAACACGACAGCGCGCTCGCCCTCATCGACCTGGAGGATGCGCAAACACTTCGGGGGCTCTCGGGCCCGACCGGGATCCGGCTGAAATTCGACGATGTGCTGAAGGCGCCCGCGCTCGCCCAAAGCGCCGCTTCGCGGCTCGCGCCGGGGCTGCGGCTGCGCGACTGGACCCAGGACAACGAAGCCTATTTCCGCGCCATTCGCATCGAAAAGACCATGATGGCCTTGATCCTGATGCTGATCGTCGCCGTCGCCGTGTTCAACATCGCGGCCACGCTGGTGATGGTCGTGAGCGACAAGCGCACCGATATCGCCATTCTGCGGACCCTCGGCCTGAGTCCGCGGGGCGTGCTCGCGATATTCGTGACGCAGGGCGTGCTCATCGGCTGGATCGGCACCGCCATCGGCGTGGGTCTGGGGCTCGCCATCGCGTTGCATGTGCCCTACCTGGAACAGGCGCTCGACCTTCACATCATGGATCCGGACGTGTACTACATCGCGAGCATTCCCAGCGAAACACGCGCCGGCGATGTGCTCGGCATCGCCGTGGCGGCGTTGGTTCTGACCTTCGTGGCCACCCTGTACCCGGCCTTGCAGGCATCCAGGACACAGCCGGCCGAGGCGCTGCGCTACGAATGATGCCCTACTGGTACGAAGGATTCTTGGGCCAGCGCTACCTGCGCGCATCGCGCGGCGGCGGTTTCGTCTCGTTGATCGCGGGCATCGCGATGCTCGGGCTCGCGCTCGGCGTTGCCGTGCTGATCGTGGTGCTGTCGGTCATGAACGGCTTCGAAGAAGAATTACGCAGCCGGATCTTGAGCCTGACCGCCCATGCGACCATCACTGGCCTCGAAGGGCGGATCTCGAACTGGCGGCCGCTGCAAGAGAAGCTCATGCGGTTTCCGGGCGTGGTGGCGTCCGCCCCCTACATCGAGGAGCAGGGCCTGGCGACCCACGGCGATGAGTCTGCGGGACTCCTGCTGCGTGGAGTGCTTCCCGAGGCGGAGCGCAAAGTGGCGGATCTGACGCCGCATCTGTTGAGCGGGCATCTGAGCGATCTGGAAGCCGGCAAGTACCGCGTGATATTGGGCAAGGACCTGGCCGAGGCGCTGGGTGCGAAAGTGGGCGATCGGGTGGTGGTGATCGTGGCGCAGGGCGATGTCACGCCGGTCGGGGTCATGCCGCGCATGCGGGCATTCGTGGTCACCGGCATCATCGCCGTCGGCATGTACGAATACGATCGGCGCATCGCCTTGTTCGCCATGGCGGATCTCGCCAAGCTGCTGCGCATGGGCGATGACATCTCCGGATTTCGCTTGAACGTCGCCAACATGTACGCCGCGCCGCGCGTGGTGCGCGACTCGGCGGTGGCGCTGGGCGGCAGCTACCTGGTCGAGGATTGGACGACGCAGCACGCGAACTTCTTTCGCTCCATCGAGATCACCAAGCGAATTCTGTTCATCATGCTGTCGGCGGTCATCGCGGTCGCGGCGTTCAACATCGTCTCGACCATGGTGATGGTGGTCAAATCCAAGCGTCGGGACATCGCCATCCTGCGAACTTTCGGCTCGTCACCGAACAGCATCCTGTCGGTGTTCGTGGTCCAGGGCAGTCTGGTCGGGACGCTCGGCATCGTGCTCGGCGTGCTTCTCGGCGTGCTGATCGCGGTCAACTTGCAGAGCCTGGTGCACGGCCTGGAAGGCATCGTCGGGTTCAAGTTCCTGGACGCGCGCGTGTATTTCATGAGCGACCTCCCGGCGCACGTGCGGCTCTCGGACGTGGTGAAGATCTGCGCGTTCGCGCTCATCTTGGCGTGCGTCTCGACGCTGTATCCAGCCTGGCGCGCCGCGCGCCTGCTGCCCGCCGAATCGTTGCGCAATGACTGAGGACGAACCGAAGATGCCCGATGTGAATGTGAATGGTGCCACACGAGAAGGCGCGGCTGTGCTCGGCACGGCACACCAAGACGCGGCAGGCCAAGGTACGGCGGGCGATCGCGCAACGGCCGATGTCGCGGTGAGCGCAGGCGCGGCAGGCGCAGGAAGGACGGCTGATTCCGCGGCGGGCCAAGGCGCGGCGAGCGACCGCGCGGCAGGCGAGGTCGTGCTCGAGGGCGTGGGGCTGGTCAAGGAGTTCGTCCAGGGCGGCGTGACGCTGCGGGTATTGAATGGCGCCGGCATTTGCGTCCGTGCGGGGGAGCGTATCGCCATCGTGGGCGCTTCCGGCTCCGGCAAGACGACGCTGTTGCAATTGCTCGGCGGCCTGGATCTGCCCACCCGCGGCACGGTCAGCATCGCGGGCGCCGCGATGAATGAATTGAGCGATAAGGAACGTGGCCAGCTGCGCAATCGGGCCGTGGGGTTCGTCTATCAGTTCCACCATCTGCTGCCGGAATTTACCGCGCTCGAGAACGTGGCGATGCCGCTGCTGGTCAGGCGTGCGAACCCGGCGGCGGCGAAGGCGGCCGCGGCCGCGATCTTGACGCGCGTGGGCTTGGCGGCGCGGCTTGGCCATCGGCCTTCACAGCTGTCCGGCGGCGAACGTCAGCGCGCGGCGGTGGCGCGGGCGCTGGTGACCGGGCCCCGGCTGGTGTTGGCCGACGAACCCACCGGCAATCTGGACGGCATGAACGCCGCACAGGTGTTCGAGCTGATGCTCGAGCTCAACCGTGAGCTGGGGACCAGCCTCGTCATCGTGACCCATGATGAACGTCTGGCCGCGCGCCTCGATCGCAGATTGACCTTGGTCGATGGTGTTTTGGTGGCCTGAAGCTTCAGGCTGCGGATCTCGAGCGGCGGCGGCGCAGGCGACGAAATATACGGGCGCGCCACATCAATTGAGCGAGCAGATAACCCAGCGCCGCCGCCGACAGGCCGAGCACCAAGGCTCCGAGCAGCAGCGGCCCCCACAGCTGATGAAGCTGCGCGGGGATATTTCGATGGCTGAGCTCGTGCAGCATGGGCATGAGATTGAGCCCCATGAGTTTTGCGCCCACCCAGAGGGAACCGGCGATCTGTGGGAACCAGGTCAACGGATTGCTGATGAAAACCGTCGCGAACAGCACCGGAAGATTCAGCCGGAACAGGATGCCGAGCAAGGCGCACAAGGTGAGATGCAGCGGCAGAAACGGCGTGGGCGGTATGAAGGCGATCAGCAGTCCCAGCGAGAACGCGTGGATGACGCTGGTGCGTTTGAAGCTCCAGCAGCCGCGGTTGACCACCAGCTCGGCGAAAGGCCTCAGGCACCACAGCTTCTCCAGCGTGTGGCGATCCGGTGTGATGCGTTTAAGCCAACGTTGCATGGAATCGCGTCGCCTCCCCCAGGCGCTATTATGCCGTTTCCGCGGATCGAGGGCATGGCACGGTGCGCAGTGCCCAAAACCGGCGATTCGAGCAGCCAGGCGGTATCTCGGGCGCCCCCGCTCAAGTATCATGCCGCCGGATCAGGACTTTACGTATGAGGACGCAATGTGGGAGATCATCCGCGCCGGCGGCGGCTTCATGTGGCCGATTATCGTGTGCTCGATTGCGGCGGTCGCGATCATTCTGGAGCGTTCGTGGACCCTGCAAAGCAGCAGAGTCATTCCGCGCGACCTGTCGCAGAAGGTCTGGAACTGGATCGAAGCGGACCAGCTGAGCGATAAGCTCATCGTGGCGCTGGAACAAAATTCGCCGCTGGGGAAGCTGCTCGCCATCGGCCTCGCCAACCGCAACAAGCCGCGGCAATTGATGGTCGAGCGCCTGGAGGACGGCGGGCGCCACGTGATTCACGAACTGGAGAGATTCCTCAACACGCTGGGCACCATCGCCTCGGTGGCTCCGTTGTTGGGCTTGCTGGGCACCGTTGCCGGCATCATCCACGCATTCAACGCGATCACGGCCAACGGCCTGGGTGATCCGCGAACCTTGTCGGGCGGCATCGGCGAGGCGCTCATCACCACCGCCGCCGGCCTTACCGTGGCCATCCCCTCGCTGATCGCCTACCGCTTCCTGCGCGGCAAGGTCGAACGGCTGGTCATCCGCATGGAGAAGGAAGCCATGAAGCTCGTCGACGCATTGGACGAACGCGGCAGACTCGCCGCGGCGCTCGTCTGATCGTGAATTTGCGGCCACGCCATCGCGACGATCCGGAGATCAACTTGATTTCGCTCATCGACGTGCTGTTGGTGCTGCTGATCTTCTTCATGGTGTCCACGACGTTCCAGCAGGAGGGGCGCGTCAAGGTGCAGCTGCCGCAGGCGAGCGAGATTCCGCGGCCGCGAGGCGCCAAGGAGCCCTTGGTCATCACCGTCACGGCGCAGGGCAGCTACCGCGTCAACGAGCGCACGCTCATCAATTCGTCGCCCGATACCTTGCGGGCGGCCTTACTGAAGGAGTCGGGCACCGAACGCGGCCCCGTCACCATTCGCGCGGATGCCCGCTCCACGCATCAAGCCGTGGTCACCGCCATGGATGTCGCCGGCCGGCTCGGATTTGCCCAGCTCAATATCGCGACGGTTCACGAGGGCGACGCCTCGAGCGCGACCCCGCGGTGAGCGCTGCACCGCCGAAGCCCGCGGATGCCTGGTCGATATACCGCAGACTGCTGCGCTACGCGAAGCCCTACGTGGGCGTGTTCCTGATCGGTGTGCTGGGCATGCTGCTGTTCTCCGCCACCGAATCGGCGCTGGCCTACCTGGTCAAGCAATTCTTCAACGGCGCATTCATCAAGAAGAACCCGCAGATCCTGTGGCAGATTCCGATCGGTGTCGTGGTGCTGTTCACCTTGCGCGGCATCGGCGATTTCGTGCAGAACTATTATCCCAGTTACGTGGGACGGCAGGTGATCAAGGGCTTGCGGCGCGATGTGTTCGCACACTATCTGCGCCTGCCCACCGCCTACCTCGATCGGCAGCAGTCCGGCCACCTGTTGTCGAAACTGACGAACAACATCGAGCTCGTGGCCAGCGCCGCCACGACCGCGGCCATCTCGCTGATCGGCGACAGCCTGACGATACTCGGACTGCTGGCGACGTTGTTCTACATGAATTGGCGGCTCGCCTTCTTCTGCATCGCCGCGGCACCGGTCATCGCATGGCTCATGCAAATCGCCAACAGAAGTTTTCGCCGCTACAGCACGCGCATTCAAAATTCGATGGGCGACATCACCCGGGTGGCGAAGGAGGCGATCGATGCCCACCGTCTCATCAAGATATTCAATGCCGAGGATCACCAGACCGAGCGCTTCGAACTGGTCAACGAGCTGAACCGCGCCTCGAACATGAAGCTGGCCCGCGCCAAGTCCATCAGCAACCCGGTGGTGCAGTGCATCGCCTCCATGGCGCTGGCGAGCGTGCTGTTCGTGGCGATACGCCAGGTGTTCTCGCACAACATGCAGGTGGACGAGTTCATCGGCTTCCTGACCGCGCTGATGCTGATCCCTTCGCCGCTGCGCAGCCTGGTCAACATCGGCGGCCCGTTGCAGCAGGGGATCGCCGCGGGTCAAAGCGTGTTCGAGCTGATCGACCAGCCGACCGAGGGCAGCGGCGGTGCCCGCCGCATCGCGCGCGCCCGCGGCGAGATAGAATTCCGCGACGTGTCGTTCATGTACGGCGCGGAGCAAGGCTCGGTGCTGCGGCACGTCAGCTTCCATGTGCGGCCCGGCGAAACCGTCGCCATCGTCGGCCGCTCCGGCAGCGGGAAAACGACGCTGGTCGGCTTGGTGCCCCGCTTCTATGACGTCCAGGAGGGCGCCGTGCTGCTCGACGGCGTCGATGTCCGCGAGTACCGCTTGACCGATTTGCGCTCTCAGGTGAGCCTGGTGAGCCAGGACGTGGTGCTCTTCAACGACACCATTCGCAACAACATCGCGTTCAACGCCCTGGACAAGTCGCAGGCCGACGTCGAAGCCGCGGCGCGCGCGGCCAATGTGATGGAATTCGTCGCGCAGCAGCCGCAAGGCTTCGATACACCACTGCATGACCGCGGGCAGAACCTCTCCGGAGGACAACGGCAGCGAATCTCGATCGCGCGAGCCTTGCTCAAGGACTCCCCCGTACTGATCCTGGACGAAGCCACGGCGGCGCTCGACAACGAGTCCGAACGCCGGGTGCAGCAGGAGCTGTCGCTGCTCATGCGGGGGCGCACCACACTGGTGATCGCCCACCGCCTGTCGACGGTGGAGAGCGCGGATCGAATCATCGTGCTCGATGAAGGCCGCATCATCGAGATGGGCAACCATCGAGAGCTGCTGGCGCTCGGCGGCCTGTACGCCGCATTGCATGGGATGCAGTTCAACGCCTGATGTCGGTTCAATCGTGGCTCAACAGCATCTGGTACGACCGTCGCGCGCCGCCCTGGTGGCTGGTGCCGCTGTCGCTGACGTACGGAGCGATCGCCGGCTCGCGGCGCTTCTCGTACCTGCATGGCTGGCGCCGCCGGACGCGCCTCTCCTGCCCCGTCGTGGTGGTGGGCAATCTGTCGGTGGGCGGTACCGGCAAGACGCCGCTGGTCTGTTGGCTGGTGACGCAATTGAGCGGGCGCGGCTACAAGCCGGGAATCGTCACCCGAGGCTATTCGGGATCGGCGCGCAACGTTCGACGCATTTCGCTCGCGGACGATCCGGTCGTCGTCGGCGATGAATCCATACTGCTGGCCCGCCGCACCGGCGCGCCGGTGGCCATCGGGCGCGATCGTCCGGCCGCGGCGCAGCTGCTGTTGAGCGCCGGATGCAACGTCATCGTGAGCGATGACGGGCTGCAGCACTACGCGATGGCGCGCGATTGCGAGGTAGTGGTGATCGATGGCGACCGCCGCTTCGGCAACGGCTGGCTGTTGCCGGCGGGGCCGCTGCGCGAGGCACCGGGACGCCTGAAAACGGCCGACGCCATCGTGGTCAATGGCGGGCGGGCTTTGCTTCCGGGCGCGCTCAGCATGCGTCTCGAGGCCAAGAACGCGGTGGCGCTGCGCGGCGGCGCGGTGCGGCCGTTGCGCGCCTTCGCCGGCCAATCCATCCACGCCATCGCGGGTATCGGCAATCCGGAACGATTCTTCAATATGCTGCGTGCTCGCGGCATCGAAGTGTCCGGCCGGCCGCTCGGCGACCATGCGCGCCTGACGCGCGGCGACATCGAGTTCGGCGACGATAAGTCGGTGCTCATGACGGAGAAGGATGCCGTAAAATGCGCGGCGTTCGCCGGCGAGCAGCATTGGTATGTGCCGGTGGCGGCCTGCTTCGACGATGGCGAGTCGAATGGTTTACTGGACGTGGTGATCGACAGAATTGAAAAAAGGCGCGGCAGCTAGCCCAAGGACCGATCAATGGATAAGCGGCTTCTCGATTTGTTGGTGTGTCCGGTTTGCAAGGGGCCGCTGCGTGCGTCCGGCAGCGGCAACGCCATGGAACTGATCTGCCGACCCGACCGGCTGGCGTACGTCGTTCGCGACGGAATTCCGGTGATGCTGCCGGAGGAAGCGCGCGTTCTCGGCGCCGACGATCCGCTGCTGTCTCGCTAAAGGCCCCGGCGCCGATGTTCCATGTCATCATCCCAGCCCGCTACGCGGCCTCTCGCTTGCCGGGCAAGCCGCTGCTGCCGATCGCGGGGCGGCCGCTGATTCAGTGGGTCTGGGACTGCGCGCGGGCGAGCGGCGCCGCTTCGGTCATCGTGGCCACCGACGATGAACGCATCGCCGAGACGGCGGTGAATTTCGGCGCGGAGTGCGTTCTCACCGGGGCGCAGCACGCCTCCGGCACCGATCGCATCGCCGAGGTCGTGCGCCGCCGCGGCTTTGCGGCGCAAGACATCATCGTGAACCTGCAAGGCGATGAGCCGATGATGCCACCGGCCGTGATCGCCGAGCTCGCGGCCGCCCTCGAAGCGCGGCCGAGCATCGACATGGCCACCGCGGCGGCTCGCATCGAGAGCCTCGATCAATTCCTGGATCCGAGCTGCGTGAAGGCGCTGTGCTCGCTCGATGGCCGAGCCCTTTATTTCAGTCGGGCTCCGGTACCCTGGCCGCGCGACGGCGTCCTCGAGGGCCGTCCGGGCACGTTCGAGAATGCGTGGCGCCATATCGGTATTTACGGCTATCGCGTGCACAGCCTGCTCGAGTTTGCGGCCTGGGCGCCCACCTCGCTCGAACTCGTGGAGAAGCTGGAGCAGCTGCGCGCACTGGAACACGGCATGAGCATTCATGTGGTGGCGCTGGCGCACGCGCCGCCGGCGGGGGTGGATACGCCGCAGGATCTGGCGCGGGTGCGGCGTGCGCTCGAGGCTCAGCGCGGCCTGTAGCCGAGTCGAGCGCTCACCGCCGCGGCGGTCGCGGCGAGCTCGCGCGCGATTTTGCCGTCGACGGACACATCGAAGCTGGTGGTGGGACCGAGCACCGTGATGACCGCGGTGATGCGTCCGGCCGCGTCGAACACAGGCGCGGCCAGGGCGTCGATGCCCGGGAAAAAAAGACTTTGCACCGCCGCGACGCCGGCGCTGCGGATGGCGCGAAGACGATCATCGAGTACCGCGGCCGCCTGCTTCGAGAGCGAACGGGTATTGATCTTCGACTCGTCAGGCGGGAGGAATGCGGCGAACACCAAACCGCTGGCCGAGGACAGCAGCGGCAGCACCGAACCGACACGCGTCACCACGGTGACGCCGCGCGGCGGTTCCCTGACGTGCACGACTGTTGCCCCTTGGTTCGCCCAGATCGACAGGATAACGGTTTCGTTGACGGAGCAGCCGAGGTCGACGATATGCGCCGCCGCGACGGCGACGACATCGATGCCGGCGAGCGCGGCGAGTCCCACGCAGAGTGCTTCGGCGCCCAAACGGTAATATCCGGTGGCCTCTTCTTGTTCGACGAAGCCGCTGTCGATGAGCGCCTTGAGGTAGCGGTGCGCCTTGCTGGGCGGCAGGCGGACCGAAGTCGCCAACTGCGACAGGGTGGCCCTGCCTCTCGAGCCGGCAAGCGCGCTGAGGACGGACGTGCCCAACTGGACGACGCGAACCGTTTGACGCCGTCCCGCTATCTCGGGCTTGGCCGTGCGCGGCGCGGACTTGGCCTTCGGCATCGATTTAGGCGGGGGCAACGGTCCCTCGACATTCACCGAAACCAATGGATGCAAATCCCGCTCGGTGGGCTCGGGCCGTGATGATGACCTCGTCGCCCTCGAGCAGAAAGGTGCGCTGCTCGCCGTTCGCGAGCCGCAGGGGCCGGGAGCCGCCGCCGCTCAGTTCCAGCAGGCTGCCGGCGCCGGGCGGGACCGGCAATTCGGCGGATAGGGTCCCCGAGCCCAACAGATCGCCGGCACGCAGGTTGCACCCGCCGCTGGTGTGATGGGCGAGCATCTGAGCCACCGTCCAGTACAGGTGCCGCGAATTCGACAGGGTGATCCGCTCGGCGGCCAAGCCGCGGCGGCGCATGGCGTCGGTGCTCAGGCGAACCTCGAGCTCCAGATCGAGGGCGCCGTGAGCTTGGTCGGCTTCATCCCACAGGTACGGCAGCGGTGCCGGATCCCCCGGCGGCCGTGGCTTTTGTGCAATCCGGAACGGCTCCAGTGCCTCGGGGGTCACCATCCAGGGCGAGATGGACGTCATGAAGTTCTTGGCCAGGAACGGCCCCAATGGCTGGTATTCCCAGGCCTGGATATCGCGCGCCGACCAGTCGTTCAACAAGCAGTATCCCGCGATGTGTTCGTGCGCTTGCGAGATCGGGACGGGCACCCCCAGCGCGGACTCGGCGCCTATCCACACGCCCAGTTCCAATTCGAAGTCCAAGCGCTTGCTGTGCTCATAGACGGGAGCGGCGGCATCGGGCGTTTTGATCTGTCCGCGCGGCCTTTGCAGCGGCGTGCCCGAGATGACGATGGAGGAGGCGCGGCCATGATAGGCGATGGGCACGTATTTATAATTGGGCAGCAACGGCGCGTCCGGACGAAACAGCTTGCCCACCGCCATGGCGTGATGGATACCGGCATAAAAATCGGTGTAATCGCCCACGGCCGCCGGCATGTACAAGGTGCATTCGTCGGCGGCGTGGAGCAAATCGCGCATACTCGCCGCGGCCGCCTCGGTAGTGAGGAGCTCGGACACCGCGCGGCGCAACGCGCGCCGGTAACGGGCGCCGAGAGCCATGAAGGCATTGAGCGTCGCGCCGGACGCGGCGGCGGCCGCCGTCTTGGCCTCGCCCGGCGGCAGGCGTTCGGTGAGGCGGCTCAGATCGAGAATCGCATCTCCGATGGCGATGCCGCCGCGTGGCCCTGCGCTCTGGGGTTCTGCGCCATGAGACCCTGCGCCCGGTGATCCTGCGCCGGGGGGAGCGAACACACCCAGCGGAAGATTCTGCACGGGGAATTGGTCGTGACCGTCGGCCGATGCGACCCAGCAGCGCAAATCGATGTCGTGAGTGCTGTCCATTCAGGAGGCCGTATAGGTGAATGTTTTTTTCAGGCCGTCCCAGCAGGAGTCATAGTCCGCCTGCAGCTGCTCCAGCCGCAGGGCGGCCTGTGATGGGCAGATGAGGCTGCTGGTCTCCAACATGAAGGCCAAGGTGTCCGCCGGCATTTCCGGGCTGAGATCGGCGGTACGGGCGCGTTGCGCGGTCTCGGCATCCGGTCCGTGGGCGCTCATGCAGCTGTGCAGGGAGCCGCCCCCGGGCAAGAAGCCGGTTGCCTTCGCGTCGTACGTACCGCGGATCAGGCCCATGTATTCGTTCATGGTGTTGCGGTGAAACCACGGCGGTCGGAAAGTGTCTTGCGCCACTTGCCAGCGCGGCGGAAAAATAACGAAGTCGACATTGGCGACTCCCGGGGTATTGGTGGGCGAGGTGAGAACCGTGCCGAGCGAGGGGTCGGGATGATCGAAACTCACCGTTCCCAGGGCATTGAAACTCGCCAGATCGTATTTATAGGGAACGTGATTTCCGTGCCAGGCAACCACGTCCAAGGGAGAGTGTCCCAGCTGAGTGCACCACAGCTTGCCCTGAAATTTCTGCACCAGTTCGGTCGGTTCGTCGCGCTCTTCAAAGTACGCGGTCGGCATCAGAAAATCGCGCGGATTCGCCAAGCCGTTGGCGCCGATGGGCCCCAAATCCGGCAGCCGAAAAGACGCATCGTGATTTTCGCAGAGATAGCCGCGCGCCGGCCCGCGCGTGAGTTCCACCCGCATTTTGATTCCGCGAGGGATGACCGCGATCTGCCCGGGCTCCACGTCCAGCAGCCCGAACTCCGTGGCGAGACGCACGCCGCCGTGTTCGGGAATGAATAATAATTCGCCGTCGGCATCGAAGAAAACGCGCCGCATCGACCGGTTGGCCCGGTAGAGGTGCAGGGTCGCGCCGGCCGGCCGGTCGCAGGCGCCCGTGGTGCCGATGGTCAGCAACCCATCGATGAAGTCCGTCGGCGATGCAGGCAGGGGCAGGGGATCCCAGCGTAGGCGATTGGGCGTCGGCGCGCCCAGCGGCCCGCACAGAGTGCCATTGGCCATTCGCGAGAATGTCGGATGCAGCGCCGAGGGGCGAATGCGATACAGCCAGGAGCGGCGCGATTCGCGGCGCGGTACGGTGAACGCCGTTCCGGACAACTGCTCCGCATACAGGCCGAAGGGCACCCGCTGGGGCGAATTGTGCGCCGGCAGCGCGCCCGGAATCGCCTCGGATGAAAGCTCATTGCCGAAGCCGCTGCTGTAGCGAAGTGCGCTCGCGGCCGGGTGGGTCGCCGCACTCGTACTCGAGCTACCCGTGCTATTCGTGTTTTCCATGGTTTCTCGCGGCTCGTGCGTGGCACCTACGATGTGGCGTCCCTGGCTTTGCGCCCGTGGCTGGCGTCTCGACCGCGTAAGTGGACTGCGTCGGTGGACTGCCTGCCGGGTACGTGGGAACTGCGTAATCGATTACGCAAACCCATCCGGCCTGCATTGTGCTCCAATCCGGCGGAATTTTCATCTGCCTGTGGCCCGGGCCCGGCACGACCGCCATGGCGCGGTTGCCGAGCGTTTGCCGTGACTGCCGTGCCCGGGTAGCGGCCCGCTTGAATTTTTTGGGGTTGGCCTCAGGTTGCGGACAGTACCTCGCGTGCCACGAGGGTTTGTACCATCCAACGATAGGAGTGCGTTATGAGCAGTGTGATTCGACAAGACTATTGGAGCGTAATGCCGCGGTTGCAGGATGAAATCAACAAGCTGTTCGGCAACGTACGCGAGAACGACAGTAGCTCGGCGACGGCCACCTGGATTCCGCCCGTGGATATCCACGAGTACACGGACCGGTTCGAACTGTATGTGGACCTGCCGGGTGTCGATCCCGCGCAAGTCGAATTGACGCTCGACGGCGGAATCTTGACCCTCTCGGGGCAGCGCGCCGAGCAACTCGTCGGCAGGCCAGGCGACGATGCGCAGGCTCGCCGCACCGAACGCGGGGCCGGCCATTTCCATCGCCGCTTCGTATTGCCGGACACCGCCGATGGCGAGAAAGTCAACGCGTCGGGCAAAAACGGCGTGCTGACGGTGACGATACCGAAGCAAGCCAAGGCGATGCCCCGGCGGATTCAGATCGGATCTTGAAGCTGCGCGGCGGCGGTTGTCAGGCGGGGCCTGGGGTCCTGCCTGACCTTGCCGCACGCGTGCCCGGGACGGGACGGCCGCGGGTTGTGGCCCGGCGCGGCGAGCGCGACGGCCTGCGCCGGCCCGCGGGCTACGATCGGCGGCTTTTCTTCTCCGGCGGGAGGGCGGGAAAAGACGTTCCAGGTGACTCATCCACGAGGTCCAGAGCGGGATCGAACTGGACCTCTATGGTGTCGGTAGCCCGGGTTCTCACCCAGACGGCATTCCCGCGCGCGTCGTGTTCGACGCGACCGCTGCCATCATTGGTTCGCGGAAATTTTGGGCGTGGGATTTTCATGGTGTCGGTCATACTGGAATTCGTTCCGTCGCGGCGAGCGGTTCCGCCACGCCATTCTAATGCAACGCACTGGTTTCGGATCACATCGCCACGCCAAGCGTGACCTCGGTCACAGCGGCGCCGCCTACTGTAATGTCCGCAGCAGCCATACAAACCATCCGCAAGGCTGGCCGGCAGGGTGAGAATCCACGCCAAGAAGGTTGCGCATGGTGGCCACTGCAAATCCGGACCGATTGGCGACCAGGGTGCCGGAGATCTGGCAGTAGCTTTATAGAGCTGTAATATGATGCTCGAATGACAACAGGTATTTGATGCCCTTCACCATATCGCACGTCGCCGCCGTAGTGCCGTTTTCCCGTCCGCTGACACGCTGGGGATTGCTCTCGGCCACCGTCATCGGAAGCATGGTTCCCGATTTCGGCTTTTTCATGCCCTGGCGTCCGGCGCGAATGGAAACTCACAGCCTGATCGGCTTGTTCACGTTCTGCTTGCCGGTGGGTCTGGCCACATTCTGGATCTTTCAGCTGCTCGTCAAGCCCGCGGTGATGGAACTGTTGCCCAACGGTGCGTATTTGCGGTGGCGCGGTTTTGCCGCGCCGGCCGGTATCGGCAGCGTCAAGCAGTGGCTCTTGGCCGCATGCGGGGTTTTCGCGGGGGCCATGACTCACTTGGTATGGGACGCGTTCACGCACGAGGGCGCAAGGGGAGTGCGAATGTTTCCGGCACTGGATGATCCCTTCGTCGAAATCGCGGGCCGGCGTCTGATCGGGTCGAGATTGCTGCAGGATGTCAGCTCGCTCATCGGGTTTGCAATCGTAATCTTGGTGGTTGCCTACGGGCTGCGCCCGCATTCCCCGAGCGAGCAGGCACCGGTGCGCACGTTACCGGCCGCCGAGCGGCATGCCTGGACGCTGGCTTATGGGGGGATTGCGCTGATGCTCGCCGCATCGTTTCTGGCCACGCGTCGCGCGAGCTTTGGCCCGTCACTCGCCTTCATGCTGGGCAGCTATGCGGTCGCTGCGCTGCGCGGATTTTCGGCGTCGTTGCTCGTGATCAGCGTGGGCGTGGTATGGCGATTGCGCGCGAGACGCTGAACGTCGGCGCGGACTGCTCGAGAACGCTGCGACCGGCAGCGCACAGGGCGCGTTGCGCGCGGACCCACCGGCCCACGCGCAACGACGTTACCAAACTCCGAAGCCCCTGCGCCTAGGGATCCTCGGGACCGCCGCTGCTCGGCGCAGCGCTCGGCGCGGATGACCAGACCACATATTTGCCGTCATTGCCGGCACCGGCCGGCTGGCCGCCCGCCGGCGGCGCCGAGGCGGGCGCCGCGTAGGATGCCGCCGTATCCGACCGTGCTCCAGGCTCGGAACGGGGAAGGGGTGCTTCCGTCCGCGGCGCCTCCGTCCGCGGTGCTACGTCCGCTCGTGCGCTCCCCTCGGACCGTGGCCCTGCGCCACCGGACGGCTGGAAATCAGGCCGCCCGGCATCGGCGCGGCCGGAGCCACCTTCAGCACCCGCTTCATTGCCGTTTCCTTGACCGTTGGCCGGGTTCTCGCCGCCATCGCGTCGACCCCGCCCCCGGCGACGTCGGCTGCGACCCGTACGCTCGCCCGATGGGCGCTGCTCGCCGCCGGAATCCCGAGGCTGCTCGCTGCCGCGTGCCCCGTTCTCCGGGCGCGCCGGCTGATCGCCGCGCGGCGGTTCTGTTCGCGGAGCGTCCGTACGCGGTCCTTCATGCCGCGGGCCGCCCTGGCGCGGCGCAGCCTCGCTACGCCCCTCTTCATCGCGCCCGGGGCTATCGCGTCCTTGGCTGTCGCGTGCCTGGCTGTCCCGTCCCTGATCTCGGCCTGGCCCATTGGCTTGCCGTCCCGGACCTTCGCGCCCCGGACGCTCGCGCCGCGGCTCGCGGTTCGACTCACGCCCGGCGCCGTCGCGACCGGGACCATCGCGCCCGGGGCCGTCACGACGACCGTTGCGATCGCGGTACCGATCTCGTTCGCCACCGCTGCGGTACCGATCCGGCCTTCCATCGCGTTGCTGCGGTGGGCGGCTTCGAGGAGTTTGCGTAGCAGCCGGCTCCGTCGGCGTGGCGACCGCCGCCGCGGGCCGGGTGCCGAACAACCACTTCCATAGGCGTACGAGCGCCCCCTCCCGAGCGACCTCGACTGGAGCGGGCGGTGGGGTAGGCGCCTCGGGAACCGGCATCGGAATGATGGGTGCGGCGGAGGCGGGCAGGATGCTAGGCACCAACGGCGCCTCACTTTGCACCTTCTTGTCGCGGCTGCCGATATTCGAATCGTCGAGGACGGGTTGGTCCGCTATCAGATAGCTCGCGGCCGTATTTTCGGGCAACTCCTTTTCGTCGTCGCGGATTCGCCGCAGCGTGTACGCGGGGGTCTGCATGTGTTGATTCGGCACGATCACGAGCGACACCTTGTCCCGCGATTCGATCTGGTTCAGCCAGTCGCGCTTTTCATTCATTAGGTAGGTCGCGATATCGACCGGTACCTGAGCAATGACCCGGCCGGTGCGCTCTTTTCGCGCTTCCTCGCCGATCAACCGCAGCAACGACAGCGACATGGACTCCACGCCGCGGATGGTCCCCATACCGCTGCAACGCGGACAATTCATGTGCGTGGTTTCGCTCAGGGCGGGCCTCAGCCGTTGCCGCGACAGTTCGAGCAGACCGAACCTCGACAGGCGGCCCAACTGGATGCGGGCTCGGTCCATTTTGACCGCATCGCGCAACATGTCCTCCACGGCACGCTGGTTGGCCGTGGATTCCATATCGATGAAATCGATCACGATCAGGCCGCCGATGTCGCGAAGGCGAAGCTGGCGGGCGATTTCCTCGGCGGCCTCGAGATTGGTGTTGCGGGCCGTCGCCTCGATGTCGCCGCCGCGCGTGCTGCGGGCCGAATTGATGTCGATCGATACCAGGGCCTCGGTGTGATCGATGACCAGGCTGCCGCCCGAAGGCAGGGTCACCTTGTGCGAGTACGCCGACTCGATCTGGCTCTCTATCTGATAACGCGTGAACAGCGGTACCGGATCCTGGTAAAGCTTCAGTTTGCGCTGCGCATCCGGCGGCATGAAGCGCTGCATGTACTCCTGAGCCTTTTGGAAGGCCTCAGGCTGGTCGATCAAGCATTCGCCGACGTCGTCGGAGAAATAATCGCGCAGGCAGCGGGTGACCGCGTCGCTCTCCTGGAAAATCAGAAACGGCGCAGGACGCCCATCGTTGGCGGCCACGATCGCGTCCCAGGCCATCTTCAAGTTGTTCAAATCCCATTGCAGTTCTTCCGTGTTGCGCCCGACGCCGGCGGTGCGCACGATGGCCCCCATGCCGTCCGGAATTTGCAAGGCGCTCATGGCTTCGCGCATCTGATCGCGATCCTCGCCTTCGATGCGTCGCGACACGCCGCCCGCGCGCGGATTGTTCGGCATGAGCACGAGGAAGCGGCCTGCCAGGCTGATAAAGGTCGTGAGCGCCGCGCCCTTGGTGCCGCGCTCTTCCTTTTCAACCTGCACGATCAGCTCCTGGCCTTCCTGGAGCAGATCTTTGATGTTCAGGCGGCCGCCCGCCGCGGGCTGCGATCGGAAGTATTCCTTGGAGACCTCTTTCAACGGCAGGAAACCGTGGCGTTGCGCGCCGTACTCCACGAACGCCGCCTCGAGACTCGGCTCGACGCGGGTTATCCGACCTTTATAGATATTGGATTTTTTCTGTTCCCGTGACGGGATCTCAATCGATAAGTCGTACAGTTTCTGACCGTCGACCAGTGCGACTCGCAATTCTTCTTCTTGAATTGCGTTGACGAGCATTCTTTTCATTTGCCCCAACTAAGATGGTAGGGGCCGAGGAGGAGAGCTTGAGAATAGAAGCCGGAGCCGCGGCAAAGGGCGCGGCAAGAATGAGGGCAATACCGAACGCAAGCCACGCGAACGGCATCAATTCAACCCAATCCTGCCAAAACCCGATTGCAAAAAAAAACATGCGGCAAGGGACCCGTTCTCGGTTAACCGCTTGTCAGACACCGGAGCGCTGCTGGGCTCCCTAGCGTCTGTCTCATCGGCCGAGCGATGGTCTGGAAACCCAGATCCAACTAATATGCGGCTCCCCGATATCGGGTCGCCACCGAATCCGGTGTCAACTGGCCTACCTAACGCAGGCTTAAGATTTAGGCGGTCCCCTAAAATGGTCCAGCGCCTGACACGGTTTTGCGACATTATCACGACACGCCCCCAGGGTCAATGTAATCAACACCTTAGAAGAACGCTCTGTGAACATGTCAAAACCCGTCAATAGCCCCGCTGCCGAACCCATTCGCTTGCACGTACCGAAAAGTGCTGTAGCGATGCACATCATCACCCCCGATGAGGCGGGCCAGCGGATCGATAATTTTCTGATGCGCCACTTCAAAACCGTGCCGCGCAGCCGGGTTTACCGCTTGTTGCGCAAGGGCGAGGTTCGCGTGAACCGCAAGCGCGTCGATGCGGAATACCGCATCGCCGCGGGCGATGAGGTCCGGCTGCCGCCGGTGCGAATTGACGCGAGCGAGGATGGCGGGGGCCGGGTGCCTTCCACGAGCCTGCAGGGGCTCATCGAGGAATCCGTCATCTTCCAGGACAAGCACGTCTTGGTGCTCGACAAGCCGGCGGGTGTGGCGGTCCACGGCGGCAGCGGGATGAGCTTCGGCGTCATCGAAGCCCTGAGGGCCTCACGGCCGCGGGAGACCCTGGAGCTGGTACATCGCCTGGATCGCGATACCAGCGGTTGCCTGGTGGTGGCGCGCGACCGCCCCACGTTGACCGGGCTGCATGCGCTGATTCGCAACGGCGGCATGCACAAAACCTATCTCGCCCTGGTGTCCGGGAGCTGGCAGTTGGGCACCAAGCGCGTCGACGCGCCCTTGGCCACCGACAACCGCCAGCATGGCGAACGGCACGTCCGCGTGGCCGCCGCCGGCAAGAATTCGGTGAGCGTGTTCAAACCGGTGCAATTCTTCGGCTCGTTGGCTACCTTGATGGAGGTGGACATTCCCACCGGCCGTACGCATCAAATCCGCGTCCATGCCTCCTTCGCCGGTCATCCGCTGCTGGGCGACGATAAGTACGGCGACCGCGAGCGCAATGCGGAACTGAAGCACCATGGCTTGAAGCGCACGTTCTTGCACGCGCAGTCGGTGGCCTTCGAGTGGCCGGGCTCGGGCGTACCGTTCCATGTCAGCGCGCCACTGCCGGCGGACCTATCCGCCGTGCTCGACGCCATTACCTTGATCAAGCGTAAATCGCCGAAATCGCCGAAATCGCCGACAGCGCGGCAATCGCCACAGCGCGCGGCCAAAGCCACCGCGGCGCGGCCGGCGCGTTAGCCGCGCGGGACGGGGCCGCCAAACAAAAACTACGGCAACTCGAAGCCGACGGCCCGCAGCGCCGCGCACAGCCGTATCAACGGCAGTCCGATGAGCGCGGTGGGATCGGTGCAATCGATGGATTCGCACAAGGTGATGCCCAGGCCCTCGCTCTTGAAGCCGCCGGCACAATCGAGCGGTGATTCGCGCCTCACATAGCGCTCGACGGTGGCCTCGTCGAGCCGGCGAAACGACACGCGCGTGGTATCGGTGAACTCGAACAGCGAGGAGTCGCCGTGGCGCACGAGCGCCACGGCGGTGATAAAGGACAGCGTTCGCCCGGAGCATCGGAGCAGCTGGTCGATGCAATGAGCCGCCGATCCCGGTTTGCCCAGAATCGACTCCCCCTGCGCTGCGCCGGGCAGAACAGCGACTTGGTCGGACCCGATGACCCAGGACTGCGGCAGCTGCACCGCAACGGCGCGCGCCTTGGCCTGTGCCAATCGCGTCGCCAGCGTAAGCGGATCCTCCCCGGGGCGAGGCGCCTCGTCGGTACCGGGGGAGCGGCATTCGAAGGGGATTTGCAGCCGCGCCAGCAGCTGCCGGCGATAGACCGACGTAGAGGCCAGAACCAGCGAGTGAGGAGACTTCAAAAACAAAGACTTGCGCCCGGTAGTATCTTTGACAGGGGTGTCAACGCGCCCTATTATACGCGGCCCATGGCAGCCGGCTTGCCCGACCTCGTCGATTGCAGACGCCTTGCGGAGGACGCGACTGTCTTGCATCGCGACTACCCGTTGAGCGAACTGCCGCGCGTGAAAGAGTTGTTGGCGGAGCCGCAAGGTACCCTGAGAGCGAGCTTTTCGTTCATGACATTGGCGTCAGGGCGCCCGGGAGCCGAGGTCAGGGTCGTCGCGAGCCCGCGCCTGGTATGCCAGCGCTGCATGGAGGGGTTTGCGTTGTCCTTGAGCGGCGGCAGCGAGATTGAATTCTCGGTGTCGGAGGAATCGGATATTGATTCGGACCGCGAGATTTTCAGTGTACCGACCGGTTGGGTGTCGCTCAGCGAACTGGCCGAGGAAGAATTGTTGTTGGCCCTACCGATTGCGCCGGCGTGCGGCACGCCGCTGACGTGCGGGAAGGCACCGGGCCCGATGGCCGGCGATGAGATACCCGACGCGACCGGCGATATGCGCCGGCCGTTCAGCGCTTTGCAGGATTTGTTGAAGAAAACTTGATAGGACATAGCACCCATGGCAGTTCAGAAAAGCAGAAAGACTCCGTCCAAGCGCGGCATGCATCGCTCCCATTCGGCGCTCGCCGCCCCGGCGATATCCATCGACCCCAAGAGCGGCGAGACTCATTCGCGGCATCGGATTTCGCGTGACGGCTTCTACCGCGGCCAAAAGGTGCTGCAGACCAAAGCGGACATTGCCGCAGGCGAAAGCGAAGAATAGGGCGTCCTGATCGAGCAGCAGGCCGAGCCGCGTGCGGCTCGACCTGTCCATGCACACCGTGTCTGCGATGCTTCATATAGCTGTCGACGCCATGAGCGGCGATCGAGGCCCGTCGATCTGTGTGCCTGCCGCCGTGGCGGCGGCAGGCGAGTTTCCCGACGTACGCTTCACGTTGATCGGCCGGCAGGCCGACCTGGAACGTGAGTTGGCTCTTGGCCGCACGCTGCCCAACGTCTCCTGTCTGTTCGCCGACGAAGTGGTCGAAATGGCCGACCATCCGCGCGAGGCGTTGCGCCGCAAAAAGAACTCTTCGATGCGCCACGCCCTCGACTTGGTCAAGACTCGCGACGCCGATGCATGCGTCAGCGCGGGCAATACCGGCGCACTCATGGCGATGGCGCATTTCGTTCTCAAGATGCTGCCCGGTGTGGAGCGCCCCGCGATCGTGTCATTGATCCCGTCGCGCGGCGGCCATACCTACATGCTGGATCTCGGTGCCAATGCCTCGTGCACCCCGAAGCATCTATGCCAGTTCGGCGTGATGGGGTCCATCTTGGCCGCCGATCTCGAAGGCGCGCATGAACGGCCGCGTGTCGGCCTGCTCAACATCGGCGAGGAAGAGATCAAAGGCAACGACATCGTGCAGGCCGCACATAATTTACTGTCGGCCAGCGACATCAACTATGTCGGTTTCGTCGAAGGTCACGATATCTTCTCCGACGAAGTGGATGTGGTGGTGACCGACGGCTTCACGGGCAATGTGGCGCTGAAGACCATGGAAGGCGCGGCCCGGTTGATCTTCGAGACCATGCGCGAGGAGTTCACACTCAATACCATGCGAAAATTGGGCGCGCTGGGCGCGAGGCCCTCGCTCAATGCGCTGCGCACTCGTCTCAATCCAAGCCGATACAATGGCGCAACCATGGTCGGTTTGAACGGCATCGTGATCAAAAGTCACGGCGGGGCCGACCTATTCGGATTTCAGCGCGCCATCGAAGTTGCGATTCAGGAAGCGCGTAACGGCATACCGGCGAAAATCGCTGAACGGCTCGGCGCCCCACTCGGGGCATGAAGGATCTCCATGTTTTCACGCATCGCGGGCACCGGCAGTTATCTGCCGGAGAAGATACTGACCAACGCGGATTTGGAAAAACTCGTCGATACCAGCGATGAATGGATCCGTAGCCGCACCGGTATTCAACAGCGGCACGTGGCGGCGGACGGCGAGACCACCACGGATCTCGCGGAGCACGCGGCGCGCCGTGCGATCGAGGCCGCGGGCATCAGTGCCGCGGACATCGATTTGATCTGCGTGGGCACGACGACTCCGGATCTGGTGTTTCCGAATGTGGGCACGTTGCTGCAAGACCGGTTGGGTATCCATGGCTGCCCCGCATTCAGCCTCGAGGCGGCTTGTACCGGCTTCGTATACGCGCTCGACGTCGCGGACAAATTCGTCCGCTTGGGCGAAGCAAAGTGCGCTCTCGTGGTAGGCGCCGAGACCCTGACCCGAATCGTCGATTGGAACGATCGAGGGACTTGCGTTTTGTTCGCCGACGGCGCGGGAGCGGTCATCCTGCAGCCCTCGAGCGAGCCGGGAATCATCAGCACGCGGCTGCATTCCGACGGCAAATACAAGGATTTGCTGCTTTACCCCGACGGCGTATCCAAAGGCTTCGCTCTGGTGCGCGAGGGCAAGGCCGGCGTGCAGATGAAAGGCAACGAGGTGTACAAGGTCGCGGTCAACACGTTGGGACAACTCGTCACCGAGGCGCTCAACGCCAACGGCGTCACCAAGGATCAGCTGGATTGGCTGATTCCCCATCAGGCGAACATCCGCATCATCGAAGCCATCGCCCGACGGCTCGATCTGCCGATGGAAAAAGTCATCGTCACCATCGCCGACCAAGGCAACACATCGGCGGCGTCGGTACCGCTGGCGCTCGATACCGGGATACGCGATGGCCGTGTGAAGCGCGGACAGCTCCTGCTCCTCGAGGCATTCGGCGGCGGTTTCACCTGGGGCTCGGCGCTGATTCGTTATTGAGGCGCCTCGGGCGGCTGGGCACCCGGGAACGCCGCCAGCCTTCGGCGGGGGTCGTGGGCTTCCCGCACGCGAGATCGCCCCGAATGAGTGCGCGCCGCGGACGCACAAAGAAAAACGCCGCGGTGTGACCCGCGGCGCTTTTGTTCGCATCAAATGAGCGAAATTTACTTCGACACTGACTTCTTGAACATGCGATCGATCTTCTCGTTGATCGCTTCGATGGCCGTCGAGTTCGACTGAGCGGTCGACAACGCTTGGTTCGCGGTGCTCTGCGCGCCGGAGGCGGCGGAAGAGGCGCTGGCGGCGGCGCTGTTGGCGGCGGCGGCATCGCTCGCGGCTTTCGCCGTGTCGCTCTGCAACTTGGTGACCTGGGACTTCAGATCATCGACCTGCGCTTGGAGCGGCTTCAGGTCCGTGCAGCCTACGAAAGCGAGTACGCAGGCGGCGGCGGCGGTGGCCTTAAGTGTCGTAGAAAATTTCATAACAATATTCCCCTAGGGTTAATTCATTGGTGTTCGGAAAGCCCGACGTGTTGTAGCAAGCAATCCTCTCTCGGGCTCACATGCGTCCCAACACAGTCGCACATGAAGCCAAATTCCCGCAGCGAATGCAACTGAATTGCGTTACGAATGCCACGGAAAGCGGATATTTGTCGGGCGGCAGCGACTATTTGCCCCAATTTGTTGCATGGATATTAAATCGATGTAAGGAAGAGGCCGGTTGTGTAACTTTTACAGGGCCGCACGAGTCCGCACCTCTGCCGTGACAAGCTTCCGAGTGAAAGCTGCCACGGCTCGATGGCCGGGACTCGGTCTTGATGATTGCAAGCGATGTCCACCGGATTCGATGCGCGGTCGCTGGTCTTGATCATGCGAAGGGCCTTGGCAGCGTGCGCATGAGCATGGCGCGCTGACTGCGCACTGCCAGGGGCCAGTGTCCGGGTTCAATCGAACGAGCTGCGACTCGCCTGCGCGCCGGCAAGGTCTGCGGGTAGGCGAGGTCTGTGCGTAGGCAAGGGCTGCACGTGGGCAAGGGCTGCACGTGGGCAAGGGCTGTGCGTAGACGAGGGCTGCGGGTAGGCGAGGTCTGTGCGTAGGCAAGGGCTGCACGTGGGAAGGCCCGCGCGTGGACAAGGGCTGCACGTGGACAATAGGTCCGCGCGTGCAAAGTTCCTGGATATCTTGACTGCCGTATCCAAGGCTTACCGCTCACGCAGCGCGATGCTGGGCTCGCGCCGCGGATTGCCGGCGCACGTTGCTGGGCTCACCGCGGATTGCCGGCTCACGTTGCTGGGCTCACCGCGCGGATTGCCGGCTCACGTTCACGCAGGACGATGCTGGGCTCGCGCCGCGAGGTGGCATGCACGGTGCCGTCTTAACAGCCATGCGATGCAGCCTCTGCCTACCGTTTTCCGCATGCAGTAACGCGTGGCCTTATCGTCAAGGGAGGGAGGCCCGCGCGAAGGGCTCGGGCGGCTACCGGAAGGGCTGCGAGTAAGGGGCTGCGAGCTTCGACTCACTCGGTGCGGTCCAGGTGGACCGGGCCATTGCCACCTAGAGGACCGCTGAATGGGCGTTCTTGTCGAGAAATCCCTGTCTTGCCAACGCACTCTTGCCAAGTCATGGATGCTGTATATAATAACAGCTACTGGCTATATACACAGGAATGCTATGACCGACCTTACTCCCCGTCAAACTCAAATCCTGCGGCTCATTCAAGATGCCATCGCCGAAAGCGGTATGCCACCCACCCGTGCGGAAATCGCGCGCACGCTCGGTTTCAAATCACCGAATGCGGCCGAGGAGCATTTGCGCGCCTTACAGCGCAAGGGCGTCATCGATCTGATTCCCGGCGCTTCGCGCGGTATCCAACTCAAGGACATCTTGCGGGAACAACTCGGCTTGCCGCTCATCGGGCGAGTCGCTGCCGGCCGCCCGATCCTGGCCGAGGAACACATTGAAACCCGTTATCAGATCGATCCTCAGCTATTCCAACCCAAGCCGCATTACCTGTTGAAGGTACAGGGCATGAGTATGAAAAACGCGGGAATTCTGCATGGCGATTTGGTTGCCGTTCATCGCACACCCGAAGTCCGCAATCGTCAAATCGTCGTGGCGCGTTTGGAGAACGAAGTCACCGTCAAACGCTATCGGCAAGAAGGCACCATCGTGTGGCTGCTGCCCGAGAATACCGATTTCGAACCCATTCGGGTCAATCTCAAGGAACAGCCCATGATTATCGAAGGGGTCGTGGTCGGGGTGCTTCGTCGCGGTAAAGACGTGGATGCCGCGTGATCCTACCCGCTCGGATTCGGGACTTGCGGGTATCTTGGCCGATGCCCGCGTCTGGAAGTTAAAAGACGCCCCGGCCACACCGCTTCGTCCGGTTTGGTCCACCGGTCGAAGCGCACTCGATGCGCGCCTGCCAGGCGGTGGTTGGCCGACGGCGTCACTCGTCGAGGTGTTGTTGGAAACAACCGGTCTCGGTGAAGTGCAACTGTTCTTGCCGGCTCTGGCGCAATGCCAACGTAAAACGGACGGCGATATTCCTTGGCTCGTCTGGATAGCGCCACCGCATGAGCCTTATGCGCCGGCTCTGGCGGAGCACGGTATCGACCTCAACCGTCTGCTTGTCGTGCGTCCCGCCGGCGCCACCGAAGCGCTGTGGGCTGCCGAGCAGGCATTGAGTTCGGGAGTGTGTGCGGTGGTATTGCTATGGCTGCAGGGCACGGATGACCGTTGGCTGCGGCGTTTGAAACTTGCGGCGGAGGCGGGCGGCGCCCTCGGTGTATTGTTTCGTCCCGAGCGACATCGATTCGAATTTTCTCCCGCCAACCTGCGTTTGCTGATGACCCGGGGGGAACAGGAGACACATCTCGAACTCGTCAAGGTGCAAGGCGGCCGGCCCGGTCCGGTCGAATCAAGAGCGGTGTAGGGATGAAATCGGGCAGCCGGCATCCTGCTGGGCGGCACGCGGCGCTGAAATCGACGACCGTGCTGAAATCGGGGACCGCGGATTTATTCGATGCAGGCAACCTAGCAGAGTGTGGGCCCGCAGAAGGCAGCTCCCATCGCCTGGATGGCGGGCCCGCAGAAGGCAGCTCCCATCGCCTGGATGGCGAGGCCGCAGAGGTCCGCTCCCGCCGCCGGGGTAGCGGGTCCCTGGGCCACCCCGCCGCAGCGCCTGCCGCGGTCGTGCGAGGCGTAACGTGCGTACCGCAGATCCCCGCCCCGCGGGTTCTTGCCTCGCCGACTCCGCCAGCCCTGGCGCCGCTGCCTTCGAAACAGCTGTGGTATGCCGCCGTCTTTCCGGACCTTTGCGAGGCGCAGCGGCCGGCTCAGGCCGCCTCCGTGCTGCAGCGGCTTTGCGTGTCGGCCTTGCAGTTCACCTCGTTGGTCAGTATCGAAGAACCCAATGCCTTGTTGCTGGAAATCAAGGGCAGCGTGAAGTTGTTCGGCTCATTGAGCGTATTGCACGCGAGCATCGATGCTGCGTGGAGCGGGCTCTCGATGCGTGCTCACAGTGCGGCGGCGCCGACCACGCTGGCGGCGCTGTGGCTTGCCCGCGCCGGCAAAAGAGCTTGCATCGAAGACCCGGCGCAGCTCGCCGGCGGGCTTGCGGAGTTGCCCATCACCTGTATGTCTTGGCATGCCGAATGGCTGCAGACATTGCGTGCCATGGGTGTGACCCGGGTAGGTGAATTGTTGCGCCTGCCGCGCTCGGGAATATCGCGGCGGCTGAGTCCTGCGGCGGTCCTGGAGCTCGATATCGCCTTGGCACGGCAAGCGGCACCGCGCAGAGCCTTCGTACCGCGTAGGCGATTTCGCGAGCGCTGCGATTTGGAGACCGAAGTCGAGACCGTCGCTTATTTGCAAAAGGCCCTCGAGCCGTTGATCGAACGCTGCGCTCGGTTCTTGCGCGAGCGCCAAGCGGGCATCCAGGCATTGGAACTCAAGCTGCGACATCGCCTGCTGCCCATGACTCGTGTGCGCGTGGGGTTGGCGAGCATCACGGGCGATCGACGCCGTTTGGCGGATGTGCTGAATGAAAAGCTGAACCGCCTCGAGCTGGCGGCGCCGGTGAGGGGCATGGAACTGCTGTCCGGATGGCTCCAGCCGCTATCGGCCGGCTCCATCGATGCATTCGCAGCGCTGCGCGGGGGCGGCGCGCGCGCCGGCGATTTGCGCAGCGCAGGCCGGGACGCGGCGCCGCAATTGGTGGAACGCTTGCGGGCGCGGCTCGGCGAGGAAGCGGTATACGGAATCGCTTGCATTCCCGAGCATCGGCCGGAGGCCGCTTGGCAGAGGATATATGGAATATGCCTGATCTCTGCCGCGCGCATGAGCGGCCTGCGCATAAAGGACCAGCGCATGCGGGACATGCATGAGCGGCGCGTCGATGGGATGCAGATGGATGGCATGCCGCGGCCGGTATGGTTATTGAATGAGCCCGTGCTGCTCTCGTCAGAGCAGCAGCAGCTGCGTCAAAAGGGATTGACCCTCGAGCAAGGTCCTGAGCGTATCGAGAGCGGCTGGTGGGATGGTAGGGACGTAACCCGTGACTACTATGTCGCGCGGCAGACTCGAGGCGCGCGATGGTGGGTCTTTCAAGAGCGGCGTACCAAGAGCTGGTACCTGCACGGCGTGTTCGCTTGAGGCGGGTTCATGTACGCCGAGCTGCATGCCTTGACCAATTTCTCATTTCTGCGCGGTGCTTCGCAGCCTGAAGAGCTGGTTCTGCAGGCGCATCGCTTGGGGTATGGTGCGCTGGCGATCACCGACGAATGCTCGCTCGCGGGGGTGGTGCGCGCGCATGTGGCGGCCAAACAATGCGGCCTGCCGCTCATTATTGGCGCGGAATTCAGCTGCGTGGATGATCTGAAGTTCGTGGCGCTGGCGACGGATCGAGCCAGTTACGGTGCGCTCAGCCGCTTCATCAGCGGAGCAAGACGTTCCTCCGCCAAAGGCCGCTACACACTCGAGCGCACCGACCTTACCCACTCGCTCGAGGGCTGTTTGATCGTTTGGTTGCCGCGCGCGGGCACGGTGGCGCAACCCGAGCGGGACGGTCATTGGCTGCGGGAGCGGTTCCCCGGCCGCTTATGGATCGGGGTGGAACTGCTGACCGGCGGCTTCGATGCGCGGCGTTTGGAACTTCTCGAGACGCTGGGCAAGACCTTGGATCTGCCGCGAGTTGCCGCGGGCGATGTGCACATGCATCGGCGCGGCCGCCGGGCACTGCAGGACGTGTTGACGGCGATTCGCTCGAACACGCCCTTGAGCGCCGCGGGTTATGCCTTGTTCCCCAATGGCGAGCGCTACTTGAGGCCGTTGCGGCGTTTACAGGAGCTGTATCCGGCGCCGTTGCTGGCGCAGACGCTCGATATAGCCGAACGCTGCACATTCAAGCTCGACGAACTGCGCTACGAATACCCGCAGGAGCTCGTGCCCGCGGGCGAGACCCCCACCAGTCATTTGCGCGCGTTGACCGAGCAAGGCTGCGCCAAGCGCTGGCCCGCGGGCGTGCCGCCCGCCGTGCGCCAAGGCATCGAGCACGAATTGCGCTTGATCGCCGAACTGCGCTTCGAGCCGTTTTTTCTCACCGTGCACGACATCGTGCAATATGCGCGGGCACGAAAAATACTCTGTCAGGGCCGCGGCTCGGCGGCCAATTCGGCGGTCTGTTACTGCCTGGAAATCACCGAGGTGGACCCCTCGCGCATGGACATGCTGTTCGAGCGTTTCATTTCCAAGGAGCGTAACGAACCGCCGGACATCGACGTGGATTTCGAGCATGAGCGGCGCGAAGAGGTCATCCAGTATATCTATCGGAAATACGGCCGCGAGCGTGCGGCCATCGCCGCGACCATCATTTCTTATCGCCCCCGCAGCGCTCTGCGCGACGTCGGCAAGGCATTGGGGTTGGAGCTTGCGGAAGTCGACAGGCTGGCGCGCGCCATGCAGTGGTGGGATGGCCAGCGCATCGACCCGCAGCGTATTCGCGCCACCGGCTTCGACCCGGGCAATCCCAGGATTCAGCGGCTCATGTCGATTGCCGGAGACATCCTCGGCTTTCCCCGCCATCTGTCGCAGCATGTGGGCGGCTTCGTCATTGCGCGCGGCCGTCTGGATGAACTGGTTCCCATTGAAAACGCGGCCATGCCCGACCGCACGGTGATTCAGTGGGATAAGGACGATCTCGATGCGCTGGGGTTGCTCAAGGTCGACGTACTGGGCTTGGGAATGCTCTCGGCGATACGCCGCACTTTCGACTTGGTCAACGGCCACGGCGGCTCGAGTGCGGCGCCGGGAGAGCTGAATCTGGCGACGGTGCCGAGCGAGGATTCGGCCGTGTACGACATGATCTGCCGTGCCGACACGGTCGGCGTATTTCAAATCGAATCACGGGCTCAGATGGCGATGCTGCCCCGTTTGCGGCCGCGCAATTACTACGATCTGGTGATCGAGGTGGCGATCGTGCGCCCCGGGCCGATTCAGGGCGAGATGGTGCATCCCTACCTGCGCCGGCGTAACGCCGAAGAGCTCGTGAGCTACCCGAGCGAGGACGTCGAGGCGGTGCTCAAGCGCACCCTGGGCGTGCCCATTTTCCAGGAACAGGTCATGCAACTGGCCATCGTCGCGGCCGGTTTTTCGCCCGGCGAGGCCGATGGCCTGCGGCGCGCCATGGCGGCCTGGAAGCGCAAGGGCGGCCTCGAGCCCTTTCAGAAGCGGCTGCTCGACGGCATGCTGGAACGGGGCTATCAGAAGAGTTTCGCCGAGCAGATATTCAATCAAATACTGGGGTTCGGTGAATACGGCTTTCCCGAGTCCCACGCGGCCAGCTTCGCGCTCTTGGTATACACCTCCGCCTGGCTGAAACATCACGAACCGGCGGCGTTCTGCGCCGCACTCATCAACAGTCAACCGATGGGCTTCTATGCCCCGGCCCAGCTGGTGCGCGATGCGCGGGCCCATGGTGTCGAAGTGCGGCCCGTCGCCATCGCCGTCAGCGATTGGGATTGCTCGCTCGAGCGGTGCGACCACGGCCCGGCGCTGCGCTTGGGCTTGCGGATGGTGAAGCACTTGTCGCGGGAAGGCGCCAAGCGATTGCTCGCCGCGCGCGCGGTACGCGCCTTCGCTCATGTCGCCGATCTGGCCGAGCGCGCCGCGCTCGATCGCCGCGATCTCGAGGCGCTGGCGGCGGCCGATGCCCTCGCCGGTCTTGCGGGACATCGGCATCGCGCCGTGTGGCAGGTGAGCGGCGTGGAGCGCGCGCTGCCGTTGCTGCCGGCGGACACCGCCATCGACGAAGGCGTGCCGCTGCTGCGCGCGCCGCGCGAAGGCCAGGACATCGCCGCCGATTACGGCAGCGTGGGATTGACCTTGCGCCGCCATCCACTGGCGTTGCTGCGCGTTGCACTCCAGAAGCGCGGCGTCATTCCCAATCAAGAACTCTGGGAGCGGCCCAACGGCCAAGCGGTGGCGGCGGCGGGCTTGGTGATAACGCGGCAACGGCCGGGCAGCGCGAGCGGCGTGACCTTCGTGACCCTGGAGGACGAAACCGGCTACGTGAACTTGATCGTCTGGGAACGGGTGGCGGCGGAGCAGCGAGCGCCCTTGCTCGAATCTCGACTTCTTCTGGCGCATGGAAAATTACAGCGCGAGGGCGATGTATTGCATGTGATCGCGCACCGGCTGACCGATTTGTCGCAGTGGCTCGGCGACCTCGTGGTTGCCGCGCGGAACTTTCACTGAAGGCGGCCAACCGATAGGTTGCCCGAGCACGGTACGGAATTTACCGGCCGGCCTCGAGCCGGGACCCATCGGTGGCTACTGGTGCGGACGATCGAAGCTGGTGGCGATGGGTCGAGTGCCGAGCACGAGGCTCCGAGCGCAGCGCCCGCGAAGCGGGCACGGTCGCGGCGTGCGCGCTCCGCGTTCGTGCAAGCACGGATACGGCTTGCTCTCCGATCGCGTGGTGTGCGACATTCTTTGCGAGCACCGTTCAAGCGAACTTAGGGCTCGTCCAGCATCGACCCGCTAAAGGTGTCGGCACACCGACCGGCACACCGAGGACACTCATGGATTGCATCGACCGCCACCGCGATGAAACATCGAGGCGTTCGTTTCTTCTCTCCACCGGAGGCCTGCTCACCACCGCATGGCTGGGCACGCAATGGGCGGCGATCAGCGCCGCCGCGCATCATGCCGATGCCATGGCCGCGGCCGGGACGGCGCCGGCCTTGGGTTTTCAATTCCTGAGTCCTGCCGAAGCCAAGGATGTGGAGGCGATCGCGGCGCAGATCGTGCCCAGCGGGGCGAGTGCCGGCGCGCGCGAGGCGCACGCCGTTTATTTCATCGACCGCGCCCTCGCGACTTTTTTCGCAGCCGAGGCGGCGGATTTTCGCCGGGGACTCGGCGAATTCCAGGCGAAGTTCCGTGGCCTCTATCCGCAAGCCGATGCATTCGCCGAGGCGAGCGCCGAGACGCAAATCGCCTTTTTGACAACGGTCGATCGGACGCCGTTCTTCGGAGGCACCCGCATGCTGACCGTGCTCGGCATGTTCTCCTCCCCGCGGTACGGCGGTAATTACCGGGGGTCCGGCTGGACGATGATGGGTTTCGAAGACCGTCACGCCTTCGTGCCGCCGTTCGGCTATTACGATGCCGAGTACACGGGCTTCGTGCCCTATGCGAGCAAGCCCGCATGAGCGCTCGGAAATTCAAGCCGAATGAAACCGTCGACTTCGCCGTGGTGGGGTCGGGAGCCGCGGGCGGCGTCATCGCTCGCGAACTGGCGCAAGCCGGCTTCAGCGTGCTCGTATTCGAGCAGGGACCGCGATTGTCGCCCGCGGATTTCGAGCACGATGAATTGAAGTACTGGCTGCTGAGCGGCATCACCAGTGGTCCCGAGTCGAGCCCGCAAACCTTCCGCAAGACCGTGGCGGAGACGGCAAAACTGCCGCGAGGCCCCAATCCGTTGATGTATGCGCGGTTGGTGGGGGGCAGCAGCAACCATTACACCGCGAATTTCTGGCGCTTCCACGAAATCGATTTCCACGAGCGCAGCATCTACGGCGGCATCCCCGGGACGGCGTTCGCCGACTGGCCCATCAGCTACCAGGAACTCGAGCCCTATTACACCAAGGTCGAGTGGGAGATCGGGGTGTCGGGACTGGCCTATGCGAGCCCGTTCGATCCGCCGCGCAGCAAGCCCTACCCGATGCCGCCGATGCCGGTGAAGTCCTCCGGGGTACTCATGGAACGGGGCGCACGGAAGCTCGGCCTGCACCCCTTTCCGGCGCCGCTGGCCATTGCCTCGCAACCCTTCCGCGGGCGCCCGGCGTGCGTCCATTGCGGCTTCTGCATGGGCTTCGGATGCGAGGCGCGGGCCAAGTCCTCGACCCTGTTCACCATGATTCCCGAGGCCGAAGCGACGGGACTGTGCGAGGTGCGCTCGTCGAGCTACGTCTATGAGGTCGCCACGAATCCCGCCGGACGGACCACCGGGGTGCATTACTTCGATGCCGAGAAGCGCACGCATTTTCAGAAGGCAAGGGCGGTCGTGCTGTCCGCGAACGGCGCGGAGACCGCGCGCCTGCTGCTCAACTCCACCGGCAACCGATTCCCGCAGGGCCTCGCCAATTCGAGCGGCATGGTCGGCAAGCATCTCATGTTCAACCAGGGCGCCGGCGTGCATGCCGTCTTCGAGCACGAGATCAACGATTACAAGAGCGTGCAGGTCACGCGCATTTTGCATGACTTTTACGATGCCGACCCGAAGCGCGGCTTCTACGGCGGCGGCGGCATCGATGCGCGCATCAATCCCCAGCCCGCCCTTTGGGCCATGGCCTCGGGCGGCGATCTGCCCCGCTGGGGAGCTGACTTCAAGTCACGGCTGGAGGCCTTTCCGCGGTCGACCATGTCCACCGGTCACTCCACTTCGCTGCCGGTGGAGACGAACAGCGTGAGTCTCGACCCCACCGCCAAGGACGCGTGGGGGATCCCGGCCATCCGGGTCACTTACAAGGACCACCCGGACGATCTGGCCATGGCCAAATTTCTCCAGGATCGCTCCTACGAGATCATGCAGGCGGCGGGCGCGCAAAAGCTGTGGCGCGAGGATGTGCAAGAGAATTCGGGGGGCGCCCATTTGCTCGGGACCTGCCGCATGGGCAACGATCCGGCCACCTCGGTGATCGACAAGTACCACCGTACCCACGATGTGCCGAATCTGTTCCTTTGCGACGGCTCGAGTTTCGTCACCTCGGGACGGGGCCAGCCGACCATGACCATCCAGGCGCTCGCGTTCCGGGCGGCGGAGCACATCGGACAGTTCGCGAAACGCAACGAGATCTAGGGTTCGCTCAACGGCCCTTCTTGTGCTTTTTCTTGCCGCGTGATTTGCCCGCGTCCCCATCGCCGGCGAACGCGCCCTCGTCGTCACCGATTTCGTAGTCATCGAAATCGCTCAACAAGTCGGCCGTGCGACGCTCCTCCATGACGCGTTCCAGGCGCCGCCAGGCCGGCTCGGCGCCCTTCGGGGCGCGGCGGCGCAGGGATTCGACGTCGCGCATGATGTGATCCACGTCGACATCATCACCGCTCGGAGCGACGTCCTCGACGTCTTCCTCCTCGAACTCGTCCGATTCGGGTTTTTCGCTCATGCTATCGAAGCCTATGCTTCACACAATGAACTGACACGCGCGCGTTATAAACGGAAACGCGCCTCGCGCGCAATAGCCTGGCGCACACCGGCGGATGCGGGCGCTACTTGACCAGGTCGTTGAGTTGAAAAATCGGCAACAACAGGGCGATGACGATGAACATGACGACCGCGCCCATGAATACCACCATGAACGGACCCAGCAAATTGGTCATCGTGGATAGCAGGCTGTCCATTTCCCGTTCTTGATTCGACGCCGCGCGTTCCAGCATCTTTTCCAGCTCACCGCTGCTCTCGCCGCTGCTGATGAGATGAATCATCATGGGCGGAAACATCTTGCGGGCCGCGAGCGATTTGCCGATGGGAGCGCCTTCGCGCACCCGCAGGGCCGCTTCTTCCACGGCGCGTTTCATGGGCAGGCTGTTGACCACCTCGGCCGAGATCCGCAGCGCCTCGAGTACCGGCACCGCGCTTGCGGTCAAGATACTGAACGTTCGGGAAAAGCGGGCGGTGTTCACGCCTCGGATGAGTTTGCCCGCGAGCGGCACCCTCAACAAGAACCGGTCGAACCGCAAACGGGCTTCCGGCGCCTTCAGCCACCGCAGGAATCCCCACGTGGCGGCCGCGGCGAGGATGACGGCGTAGTACCAATAATGCCGCACGAGGTCGCTCATGCCGATGAGAATGCGGGTGGCCAAGGGCAATTCCTGGTGGCCGGATTCGAATACGGCGACGACCTGGGGCACCACGTACGCCAGCAAGAACGACACGATGGCGAACGACAGCACCATCAACACGATGGGGTACACCAAGGCGTTGCTCACCTGCTGGCCCATCACCTGGCGGGATTCGGTGTAGTCGGCCAGGCGTTCGAGTACCGAATCCAATTTTCCGGACTGCTCGCCGGCCGATACGGTGGCGCGATAGATCTCGGGGAATGCCTGAGGAAAATCGCGCAGCCCATCGGCCAAGGGGTGACCCTCCACGACCTTGCCGCGCACGCCGAGGATGATGCGCTGGATGCGGGGCTTTTCGGTCTGTTCGGCGACCGCCTGCAGCGATTCCTCGAGCGGCAGGCCGGACCGCAGCAACGTCGCCAGCTGGCGCGTCAGCAGCGCCAAGTCCAACGTGGAGAGTCCGCGACGCATGAAGCCGCGCCGCCGCTGTTGCTTCAGCTCGCGCTCCGCCGTCTCTTGGATGTCCATCGGCAACAAATGCTTGTCGCGCAGCATCTGCCGGACATGCTTGGGGGTGTCGCCCTCGATCAGCCCCTTGCGTTCGCGGCCTTGCGCATCGAGCGCCGTGTATTCAAATGCGCCCATCAGCGGCTCGTAGGCAGGGTCTGCGGGAGCCGCGCCGGCGCGGAGGGGGACCGGGAACCAAGGATACGCATCCCGGCGTCTAGTCCTCGCGCGTTACGCGCAGGACTTCTTCGAGCGTCGTTTCGCCTTCCATCACCTTGCGCCGCCCGTCATCGCGGATGCCGGGGCTCGCCGTGCGGGCATAGCGCTCGAGCTCCTGTTCGGACGAGCCGTCATGAATCATCGTGCGCATATGGTCATCGACGGCGATCAGTTCGTAGATGCCGGTTCGGCCCCGATAGCCGGTTCCCGGCTCGCGGCCGGGGCGGAACAGCTCCACCGGTTCCCCCATGGGATCCAGATTGAGCAGGCGCCGTTCATAGTCGCCGGCCGGGAAGGGCTCGCGCGTCTGCGGATCGAGCACGCGCACCAGGCGTTGCGCCAGCACGCCGATCAGGCTGGAGGACAACAGGAACGGTTCGATCCCCATGTCGCGTAGCCGCGTCACCGCGCCCACCGCGGTGTTGGTGTGCAGCGTGGAGAGCACCAGATGGCCGGTCAAACTGGCTTGCACCGCGATTTGTGCGGTCTCCAAGTCGCGGATTTCGCCCACCATGACCACGTCCGGATCCTGCCGCAGAATGGCCCGCAGGCCGCGCGCGAACGTCATTTCCACCTTGGTGTTGACCTGGGTCTGGCCGATGCCGTCGATGTAGTATTCGATCGGATCTTCGACCGTCATGACGTTGCGGGTATTGTCGTTGATGCGTTCGAGCGCAGCGTACAGCGTGGTGGTCTTTCCCGATCCGGTGGGGCCGGTCACGAGAATGATTCCGTGGGGTTTATGGATGATTTCATCCATGGTGGCCTGGGTCCGGGCATCCATGCCGAGCGAGGTGAGTTCGATGCGGCCGGCTTGCTTGTCGAGCAAGCGCAGCACCACGCGCTCGCCGTGCCCCGACGGCAGCGTCGAGACGCGCACGTCGACGGCGCGACCGGCGATGCGCAACGAGATTCTGCCGTCCTGCGGCAGCCGTCGTTCCGCAATGTCGAGCTTCGACATGACCTTGATGCGCGACACTACGAGCGGCGCCACGGCGCGTTTGGTCTGCAGCACCTCGCGCAGCACACCGTCGACGCGGAAACGAATCACCAAGCGATTCTCGTAGGGCTCGATGTGGATATCGGACGCGTTTTCCTTGACGGCCTGCGTCAGCAGAGCGTTGATCAAGCGGATGATCGGCGCCTCATCGTCGCTTTCGAGCAGGTCCGAGGATTCGGGAATATCTTCGGCCAGATGCGCAAGGTCGGTATTGTCGTCCAGTCCCTCCAGCATCTGCATGGCCGCGCCCGAGCCGGCCTCGTAAGCGATGCGCAGCATGGAGTCGAACGTTTCGCTCGACACCCGCTCGAGCTTCAGCGGGACGCCGACGAACCGGCGTACCTCGGCGAGCGCCTGCGGGGTGACGCCGGGGCGGCACACCGTATCCGCCACGTCGGTGCCGATGGCGCGCACCAGCACGCCATGGCGCTTGGCAAAGGGGAAGGACAATCGGCGCTGCGGCTGATCCTGAATCAAGGCGTTCATGGCGAGTCCGAGCGGGCCGGCGGCGCGGGGTTCGCCGGCTGCGGTGTGAGCGGCTGAGAACCCGCGGGGGGCGCGCCGGGAGACTGCGCCGTGCCTTGGGCTCCGGGCGGCAACTGTGTTGCCGGTGGATTCGGCGTGGCGCCCTGCGGATTGGTGATGCCGGGCGGCGGTGGCGGCGGCAGCGCAGATTTCGGCGGGATCGCCGGAATCACGGGCTGCTTCTCTCCCGGCAGCAACGGTATCTTCCCTTTGGTCAGGCCTTTCTGGTTCACGCGCGTGGCATCGTACTGCGCTTCGCTGACGCTTTCGGTGGCGTCCGCGTCGCGCAGGATCTTGGGGCGGATGAACACCAGCAGGTTTTTCTTCTGCCGGGAGCCGCTGCGGGACTTGAATAGGTTGCCGACCAGGGGAATCGCGCCGAGTCCGGGTATGCGGTCCTCGCTCTGCGTGACGGTATCCGACATCAGGCCGCCGAGCACGACGATCCCGCCATCCTCGATCAGCACCGTGGTCTTGATGGAGCGCTTGTTGGTGGAGATGTCGGCGGAATCGGTGAGTTTCGCTCCCGGGGAGGAGTCTTCCTGCTCGATCTTGAGCTGTACCGAATTGCCCTCGTTGATGTGCGGGGTCACCTTCAGGATCGTGCCCACCTCTTCACGCTGGATGGTGGTGAAGGGGGTGGTCGTGCCGGAGGTGCTGGTCGTGGAATTCGAATAAGATCCGGTGATCAACGGGATTTCCTGGGTCACCTTGACCTCGGCTTCCTCGTTGTTCATGGTGATGAGGGAGGGCGTCGAAATGATGTTGCTGCTGCCATCGCTGCGCAATGCTTGAATCAGCGCCGCGAATCCCTGACCGGTGCTCGAATTGTAAGTACCGAGCGCCAGCGTGGCTCCGGTGCCCACCGTCGAGCTGCTGATGCTGGAGGTGCTGCTGCCACTGGCGGCGCTTGCCGCCGCGACGGCCAGGTTGACGATGCTGGTACCGCTGCCGGGCAGATTCGACACCCCGTAGCCGTAGGAACTGCCTCCGTCGAGGATCCATTGGACCCCGATGTTGGCACTCTTGTTCACATCGACCTCGACGATGATGGCTTCGACCTGCACCTGGGCGCGTCGAATATCGAGCTTGTCGATCACCGCCATCAAGGATTTCATGATCTTCGGCGGTCCCGTCATGATGAGGGCATTGGTGGCCACATCCGCCCAGATGGTGACGCTGGCGTCGATGTTGGCACCGCCGCCCGCCGCCGGTGCCGCGCCGGTCTGGGGCCCGGCCTGGGCCTTGGCGGATGCGCTGGCTTGGCCTTTCAGTTTGTCGGCGATCTTCTCTGCGTCGGCGTACCGGAGGTACCTGACCTGGGTATCGCCCCCGGCTTGCAGGGGGGTGTCCAAGCTGAGGATGAGTGCCTTGGATTTCAGGCGCAGCGACTTTTCGCCGCTGATGAGGATGCTGTTGGTGCGCTCGTCGGCCACGATCTTGACCGGTGTCCCCGCGCCCTCGGCGCCCTGACCCTGACTCAGCTGGTTGATGGTACGCACCATCTCGGTGGCGCTGGCATTGTGCAGCTGAATCACCTCCACGGGCTCATCGCCACTTTCATCCATGCGCTGGATGATCTTCATGATGCGGCTCACGTTGCTGGCGCGATCCGAGATAATGAGCATGTTGCCGCCGGGATAGGCCGCGAGGTGGCCCTGCTGGGGGATTAGGGGCCGCAGCAATGGCACCAACTGGGCGGCGCTCACGTTCTTCATCGTGATGATCTGCGTGACGATCTCGTCCGAGGTGGAGCTGACACTGCTCGGCAGGTCGATCGAGGGCAGCTGCCGGGCGTCCGTATTGGGAATGATCTTGATGACCTTGCCCGCCGGTACGGCGACATACCCGTAGACCTGTAGTACGGCCAGAAAGGCTTCGTAGAACGCCTCGGGGGACATGGGCGTCGCCGAGAGCATGGTGACTTTGGCGTTGACGCGTGGATCGACGATGAAATTCTTGCCGGTGACTTCGGCGACCGCCTGGATGATCTGGGTGAGGTCGGCATCCTTATAGTTCGGCGTGATCGTCGCACCATCGTGCGGACGCGAGACCGCTGGTCGCGATTGCGCCACGGCTTGAAAGGACGGCATGACGAGCAGCAGCGCCAAGGCGCTGCTGAGTCCCAAGCGGAGGCCGGCGTGCGTTTGGCTGATCTTCGGCATCGGGTATCCGTATATTGAACGCTTTCGTGCCATGTTTGCCCTATTGCTCATTCGTCGCCTCGTTCCCGCCGTTCGGCGGCGGCGCTCCGGGCGGCACCGTCGGCGCGGGTCCGCTGCCATTGGGGAGGGGCGCCGACGCCGAGGCCCCGGAATCGGTCTCCAGGTCCTTCGTGGCTTGCGCCGCCACTTGCGCGATGTTGAGCGTGATGTCCTGTTTCTGGCCGCCTCGCTCGACCGTCACGGTCACGCGATCCGAGCTTTGGATGGTGTTGAATACTTCCTGGCTACGTTGCGGATCGTCCAACGTCGTGCCGTTAATTGCTGTGACCAAATCGCCGGGTTTCAAACCCAGTTTGTTGAATATGGCGCGGTTCTTTCCCGGATAGGCGCGAAACCCCCGTAGCTTGCCGGCGGCGTTGTCGTACGAGGCCACCGTGCGCATGACTTGGTCCAGGACGCCGGGGTCCTGTTGCACCAGCCGGCGGATGTTATCGACCGCCGCGACGGTGCGCGGGTCGGGCCCCTGTTTGCGGGCCGAGGGCATCGATGTGCTGGCGGCCACTTGGCGGGGCAGCACCAGCGTCTCCAAGGCGCCGCCCCGGTTCAAAATGACGCGGTCGAGGTACACCGAGTGCAGCGAGGCGCCGCTTACATTATCGCCCACGGCGAATACCTTGGAGGGGCCGCCGTCGCTGATGATGGCTACCCCATGCTGGGGGTCTTGGGTTGCGATCGTGCCGGTCAGCACCAGATTGGCGCTGCTGAGGGGCGCATTGGCCGTGTCCTGGGCGCTGGAGTCGACCTTGGGGATCCCGAACAAATGGGCGGAAACCACGCTTTGCACATCGATCCCCGTCGCGGGCCGGCTCTGAGCCGACCGCGTCAGAACCGGTTGCGGGGACTTGACCGGGCTGCCGAGGAGCGAGACGGCAAGGCGCGCCAACTCCACGACGATCAGTGCTGCGAGGCACAGCGACGCGAGATTCGGGCCGTCGTCCTGCAGGCGGGTCAGCCATTCGTTTGTGCGCAGATCAACCATGGAGAGCCTTGCGTCTGGGACGGTGGGGCGGCGGCCCGTTTCCGGCGGGTCCGGAGCCTCGAGTGGGGCAATCATACGGAGCAGCGCTGGGTCGCTCAAGCATTTGTTTTTGCTTGTGAAAATAAGGTGATACCGATTGGCGACATTGGCTTTTGCCGTTGGGGTTTGCTTGGCCGCTTGTAAAGCGCGATGACGCACCCTATAAACTGTTCATACATGAGTGACATAGAACGAGGTCGAGACGGCACGGGCTTGGTGGCCGAGGAAGCGGCGCCCAAACTGAAACGCCCGCCACTGTACCAGGTCGTGCTCATCAATGACGACTACACGCCCATGGAATTCGTCGTGGATATACTGCAACGATTCTTCGCGATGGACCGCACGAAGGCAACTCGCGTTATGCTTGAGGTTCATACCAAGGGAAAAGGAGTGTGCGGGGTCTTTACTTATGAGATTGCAGAGACCAAGGTGGCTCAAGTGATCGCGTATGCGCGACAACATCAGCATCCGTTGATGGCAACGCTAGAAGAGGCATAACCTGTGCTTAGTCAAGAACTCGAATTTTGCTTGAACGACGCTTTCGCCGGTGCGCGGGAAGCACGCCATGAGTTCATGACCGTCGAGCATCTGCTGCTCGCGATCGTGGATACCCCCAAAGTGAGGGAAGTCTTGAAGTCGTGCGGCGCCGATACGGCCAAGCTCAAGACCGAACTGAAGCAATTCATCGACCAGACCACGCCGCGCCTGGCGGCGGGCGAGGACCGCGACGTGCAGCCCACGCTCGGCTTCCAGCGGGTCCTGCAGCGGGCGGTTTTCCACGTGCAGTCGAGCGGCAAGAAAGAGGTGACCGTCGCCAACGTGCTGGTCGCGATCTTCAGCGAGAAACAGTCGCACGCCGCCTACCTCTTGAGCATGCAGGACGTGTCGCGTCTCGATGTGGTGAATTTCATCGCGCACGGGCTCTCCAAGGCCGGGGGCGAGGAACGCAGCGAGCGCGAAGAGGGCGGCGCGACGGGCGATGCCGAGCGCGACGGGGAGAGCGGCGGCAATGCGCTCGAGAAGTACGCCACCAATCTGAACGAGTCGGCGCGCAAGGGGAAGATCGATCCGCTCATCGGGCGCAAGCTCGAGGTGGAGCGAACCATCGAGATCCTATGCCGCCGCCGCAAGAACAATCCCCTGTACGTCGGTGAAGCCGGCGTCGGCAAAACCGCGATCGCCGAAGGCCTGGCGCGCATGATCGTCGAGAATCAGGTACCGGACGTGCTGCTCGATGCCACCATCTATTCGCTCGACATGGGCTCGCTGGTGGCGGGCACCAAGTACCGCGGCGACTTCGAGAAGCGGTTGAAGGCGGTACTGGCCGAAGTCAAGAAGCAGCCGGGCGCGATCCTGTTCATCGATGAGATCCATACGGTCATCGGCGCGGGCGCGGCCTCCGGCGGCGTCATGGACGCCTCGAACCTCATCAAGCCGGCGCTCGCCAACGGTGAGTTGCGCTGCATCGGTTCGACCACCTACAACGAATATCGCGGGATTTTCGAGAAGGACCACGCGCTGGCACGGCGCTTCCAGAAGATCGACATCACCGAGCCGTCGGTGCAGGACACGGTGGACATACTGCGCGGGCTCAAGAGCCGCTATGAAGAGCATCATGGCGTCAAATACGAAGACGATGCCCTGCAAGCGGCCGCGGAGCTCGCGGCGCGTCATATCAACGACCGGCACATGCCGGACAAGGCCATCGACGTGGTCGATGAGGCGGGCGCCAATTTGCGCCTGAAGCCGGTCGAGAACCGCGAGCGGTCCGTCACGGTGAGCCAGATCGAAAACGTCGTGGCGCGCATCGCGCGGATTCCGCCGAAGAATGTGTCCTTGTCGGACCGCGACGTGCTGAAGAACCTCGAGCGCAACTTGAAATTGACCATTTTCGGCCAGGACAAGGCCATCGAAGCCCTGTCGGCGGCCATCAAGATGTCGCGCTCGGGCTTGGGGGACCAGCGCAAGCCGGTCGGGTCGTTCTTGTTCTCCGGTCCGACGGGCGTCGGCAAAACCGAGGTGACGCGGCAATTGGCGATCGCGATGGGCGTGGAATTCGTGCGCTTCGACATGTCGGAGTACATGGAACGCCACACGGTGTCGAGGCTCATCGGTGCGCCCCCCGGATACGTGGGATTCGATCAGGGCGGGCTGCTCACCGAGGCCATCGCGAAGCATCCGCATTGCGTATTGCTGCTCGATGAGATCGAGAAGGCGCATCCGGATGTGTTCAATCTGTTGCTGCAAGTCATGGACCACGGCACGCTCACCGACAACAACGGCCGCAAAGCCGATTTCCGCCACGTGATCATCGTGATGACCACCAATGCGGGCGCATTCGAAATGAGCCGGCCGAGCATCGGCTTCACGCAGGCCGACTCCGCGTCGGATGGAATGGAGGCGATCCGCCGCCTGTTCTCGCCGGAATTCCGCAATCGCCTGGACGCGGTGGTGCAGTTCGCCGGACTCGATCAAAGCACGATCGAGCGCGTGGTCGACAAGCTGCTGGTCGAGGCCGAGGCGCAGCTCGAACAGAAGCGCGTGTCCATTTCGGTCGATGAGCCGGCGCGCCGCTGGATTGCGAAGAAAGGCTATGATCCGAAGATGGGCGCGCGGCCCATGGCGAGGATCATCCAGGAGTTCATCAAGAGGCCGCTGGCGGAGGAACTGCTGTTCGGCAAGCTCGTCAACGGCGGCCATGTGGAAGTGACGCTGAGCGAGGACGGGGAGAAGTTAAAGCTCGATACGCATGGGGCGGATCAGCCAGCGCTCTTGTCGCACGAGAGCTAGCGGTACTGTCGCAACCCGGCCGCCGCGGCCGGCGCTGTCGGCGGTCCTGTCGGCGCGCGTTGGCGGGGGTCGCCACTCGGCGTCCGATGCCCCCAGGTCGGGCAAGGGCGAGGTCGGGTCCCTATGTCTTCGCGGGATCGAGAAATACCCTCGAAGTGCCGCTCAGGAGCCGGATTTATCCGGAAGTCGGATTGCGCAGCGTCACGGTACCCGGTCCCGGCCGAGCAAAGACGGCGAATGCCACGGTTGCCCGGCTCGGGCGGCAGGCACGTCGCGCCGCCCGTAGGCGATCCGTGGCGAGCAAGCGCGGAAAGCTGCGGGGCTAGATCATCGGCCGCGGTAGACGATGCGGCCCTTGGTCAAGTCATAGGGCGTCATTTCCACCGTGACCTGATCGCCCGTCAAGATTCGAATGTAGTTTTTGCGCATCTTTCCCGAGATATGGGCGGTGACGACGTGGCCAGTCTTGAGCTTGACGCGAAACGTCGTATTGGGCAGGGTCTCGACGACCTCACCCTCGAATTGGATTGCCTCTTCTTTTGACATGCGTCCTTGTTGTGCGTGCGGATGGATAAGCCCGGGGCGGGGCGCATTGTGCATAAAGCACCCTGCTAATGCAATTTACACCTCGCCCGGAGGCCTCGATTCGGTCCACCGGCCGTTCGGGACCCGCCGGGCGTGGCGGTGCAACAGCCCCACGAACTCCTTTCGCGAGATTTCGCGTGCGCCGAGGCTCGCCAGGTGGGCGCTCGCCACTTGACAGTCGATCACCTGGATGTCGCGTGCGCGACACTCATCCACCAGCCGAGCCATGGCCACTTTCGAGGCGTCCTTTTCTCGGCTGAACATGGACTCGCCGAAGAAAATGCTCCCCAGGCGGATCCCGTACAGCCCCCCGACCAGCGCCGTTCCGCGGTAGGTTTCGATGGAGTGGCCGAAGCCCAACGCAAACAGCTGTTCGTAGGCGCCGATCATCTCGGGATTGAGCCAGGTCTCCGGTCCCGAGCGCCGCGGCGCCGCGCACTGGCGAATGGTCTCGCCGAACGCCACATCCACGCGCGTGCGGTAGGGACCGTTGCGCAAGGTCTTGCGCAGGCTGCGCGACACCCTGAATTCACTCGGATAGAGCACCATGCGCGGGTCGGGCGACCACCAGAGAATAGGCTGCTGTGCCGAATACCACGGGAACACGCCGCGTTCGTAGGCCGCGAGCAGCCGCGTCGGATTCAAGTCGCCGCCCGCCGCCAATAGCCCGGGCGGATCGCGCAGCGCCTGATCGAGCGGCGGGAACCAATCCGGCTCGGCGTCCTCCCCCAGCCACACCAACCTACTCAGATCTGCAACTCCTCATCCGCGGCGCGATGGTAGGGTACGTGCTCGTTGACCGCCGCGGCGTAGCGCTCCACGCCGCGGGCCTCGCGCCGCGCGAAGTCACGGATGGCGGCCGAAAACCGTGGATCGACGATGTCGTGCGCCGAACTCATCAGCGTCGGAACGAAGCCTCTCGGCACCTTGTGCTCGCCCTGGGTCCCGGGCTCGAAGCGCTGCAACCCATGCTCGATGCAATATTCGATACCCTGGTAATAACAGGTCTCGAAGTGCAAGCTGTGGTAGTTGCCCCCGGCTCCCCAATAGCGGCCGAACAGCGCATCCTCGCCGATGAAAAAAATGGCCACGGCGATCGGCGAGGCACCATGACGGGCTATCTTCAGCATCAGCTTGTCCGGCATGCTCGTCGCGATCCGCTTGAAGAACTCAAGATTCAGATAGGGCTCATGCCCGTGCCGGTAGAAGGTGTCCGCATAGAATTCGTACACCACCCGCCACGAGGCCGCGTCCATCTCGCCGCCAAGCCGTGTGTCGAACTCGATGCCGGCCTCGGCCACCCGCCGCCTTTCTCGCTTCGCTTTCTTGCGCTTCTCGGCGGTGAAGGTCGCCAAAAATGCATCGAACGAGTCATAGCCGTGATTGAACCAGTGGAATTGGCAGTCGCGCCGCTCGATCAGTCCCGCTCGCTGCAAGGGCGCGAGGTTCTGATCGCTCGGGAACAAGACATGCCAGGAGGACAGCTGCTCGGAGCGGGCATAGGCCGTTGCGGCCTCGATCAACGCTCTTGCCGTCGATTCCGCATCGGCGCCGGCGCGGGTGAGCAAACGCGGTCCGCGCACCGGCGTAAACGGTATGGCGGTGAGCAGTTTCGGGTAGTACTGCAGACCGTGCTGCGCATAGGCGTTCGCCCAGGAAAAATCGAACACGAATTCCCCGCGCGAGTGTCCCTTGCGGTACAGCGGCGCCGCACCGATCAGATGCCCATGGGAATCGTGCAGGACGAGATGACAGGGAGTCCAGCCCGTTCGCGGAACGGCGCAGCCGGAGGCCTCGAGCGCCAACAGGAATTCGTGGCGCACGAACGGCTGCAGCGAGCCGGCAACGCCGTTCCAGCTCGCCGCATCCACGTCGCTCATACTCGTCAGGAAACGGGCACGCGAGGCAGTCACGCGTCGGCAGCGAGTGCCGCGACGTGCTGCACCACCTCGGTTCGCTCCAAATATTTGTCCGCATCGAGTGCCGCCATGCAGCCGGTGCCTGCGGAGGTCACGGCTTGGCGATAGACGTGATCGGCCACGTCCCCTGCGGCAAACACACCCGGTATGCTGGTCGAGGTGGCATCGCCGTCCAGACCGCCTTTGACGACGATGTAGCCGCCGCGCATCTCCAGCTGGCCCTCGAACAGCTGGGTATTGGGCTGGTGACCGACGGCAATGAACACCCCGTCGACCCTGAGGGCCTGGCTCGCGCCGTGCGCCGCCTGTGCGCTGCCGGGGGCCAAGTGCAAAGCGCCGTGCGCCTGTGCGCCGACAGGGACCGAATGCGAACCGCCGTGCGCCTGTGTGCTGCCGGGCACCGCACGGAGCCGTACGCCGGTCACGCCCGCCTCATCGCCCACGATCTCCTCGACGGCGTGATTCCAAAGGATGCGGACTTTACCTGACGTTGCAAGCGCAAATAGCCGATCTTGAAGGATTTTTTCAGACTTCAACTTGTCCCGGCGATGCACTAGGGTCACGTGCGAGGCGATATTGGCGAGGTACAACGCCTCCTCTACCGCGGTGTTGCCGCCGCCGACCACCGCCACGGGCTTGCCGCGATAGAAAAAACCATCGCAGGTTGCGCAGGCCGATACTCCTTTGCCGCGAAACGTTTCCTCGGAGGGTAAGCCAAGGTATTTGGCAGAGGCGCCCGTGGCGATGATGAGCGCATCGCAGGTGTATTCACCGTTATCGCCGAACAGGCGGAAGGGCCGCTCTCGCAACTCGGCGCGGTTGACCGTGTCGAACACCATCTCGGTTTTGAAACGCTCCGCGTGACGACGCATGCGGTCCATGAGTGCCGGTCCCTGCAAATGTTCCACGTCCCCCGGCCAGTTGTCCACCTCGGTGGTGGTCATGAGCTGACCACCCTGTTCCAACCCGGTGATGAGCAGCGGCGAGCGATTCGCTCGCGCCGAATAGATGGCCGCGGTATAGCCTGCGGGACCCGACCCGAGGATGAGGAGACGACTGTGCCTGATCTTGCTCATGTATAATTTTACCTTTCTTCTGTACTGTGCCGCGACGTCGGCGTCGCGGACCGGGTAAGTATGGGGGGAACCGTACCCCTCGCACACGTGCTGTCGCCGCGCAACGATACGGCGAGGCACCGACGCGGACAAGGTGCGGCACGGACCCGAACAAACCGCAGCACTCGCCCTGCGCGGCCATCCCCGCGTGTCACCCTAGCCCCTGGTGCCCGGTGCGAGATGGCCCAGGAGCGACAGAAGCGAGAGGCCCAGCTGCGAGCCCAGCGCGACGGGACAGTGCGAGGCCCCGCGCGGCGACAGGGCCCCGGTTCGAGGCCCAACGCGCCACGGGATCCGGGTTCGAGGCCCCACCGCGGCGACAGGAGCCGGGTTCTAGGCCCCACGCGCCTACGGGGCTACATGCCAGGCTCAGCGCGACGGGGCTAGGGTCGAGGCCCGCTGCGAGATAGGCCGAGGTGATGACCCGAACTGAGATACTATTACATAATATTCAATGCGTTGAGATGCAATTTTCATTGAAGGTCTAGAATTGACTGAAGCCGTCGTCAGCAAGAAATCGAAGCCCGCGGTGAAGCTGTCCGCAGCCGTGGCCCGCGCCCTTCGCGAGGGTACCTTATGGGTGCTGGGCGCGGTCGCGCTGTTGCAGGTGCTCGCGTTGTTTTCCTTTCACAAGGAAGACGCTAGTTTCTGGAACACCGCGGACGGTGGCGTCGTGCACAATTGGATCGGCCCGGTGGGTGCGTGGCTCGCCGGATTTTTCCTCTTCCTGTTCGGCCGCCCCGCCTATTTGTTCCCGGTGATGCTGGCCTATGCCGGCTGGCTGGTGCACAAGCAAACCGCGGTTGCCGATGCGCGTTCACGCATCAATACGCTGCTGCGGGCGGCGGGGTTCGTGCTCACCTTGCTGACCAGTTGCGGACTCGCGACCCTTCACTGGGGCGGAGCTGCCTTTCCGAGCAGCGCCGGCGGCATCGTGGGCGAATCCGTGGGGCACAACAGCGCTCACGCGTTGAGCTTCCTAGGGGCGACGCTGCTGTTGCTCGCCGTGTGGCTTGCGGGCGTGGCGCTGTTCCTGGGAGTGTCCTGGTTCGACATCATGGACAAACTCGGCGCCTGGGTTTTGCAGGGCATCGACTGGGCGCGTACCCGGATCGAGCAGCGCCGCGAACTCGCCTCCGGGCAACAGCGTAAACAGGCGCGCCAGGACGTGGTGCGCGAGGAACAGAAAAAGGTGGCGAGCCGCCCACCGCCGCGGATCGAGCCGCTGGCGCCGGCGCCCGAGAAGAGCGAGCGCATCGAGCGCGAGCGGCAAGTACCGCTGTTCGATGCACCCACATCCAGCGAGCTGCCGGCGTTGTCGTTGCTGGACGAGCCGGGGGCGCGCGAGCAGTCCTATTCCGACGAGGCGCTGGAGGCCATGTCGCGCTTGGTGGAGATCAAGTTGCGGGATTTCGGCGTGGAGGCCGAAGTGGTGGCGGTTCAGCCGGGTCCGGTCATCACGCGCTTCGAGCTGCGGCCCGCCGCTGGGGTGAAGGTCAGCCAGATCAGCAATCTCGCGAAGGATCTGGCCCGGGCGTTGTCCGCCATCAGCGTCCGTATCGTGGAAATCATTCCCGGCAAGTCAGTGATCGGTCTCGAGATACCGAACGAGAAGCGGGAAATCGTCACGCTCGGCGAAATCATCAAATCCAAGCCCTACGATGAAGTGACTTCGCCGCTCGCGCTGGCATTGGGTAAGGATATCGGCGGAGTGCCGGTGGTGGCGGACCTCGCGCGGATGCCGCACCTGCTGATCGCGGGTACCACCGGATCGGGTAAATCGGTGGGCATCAACGCCATGGTCTTGAGTCTCGTGTACAAGGCCACCCCCGAGCATGTACGCATGATCATGATCGACCCGAAGATGCTGGAGCTTTCGGTGTACGAAGGGATTCCCCATCTGTTGTCGCCGGTGGTGACCGACATGAAACAGGCGGCCAACGCGCTGCGCTGGTGCGTGGCCGAGATGGAGCGCCGCTACCAGCTCATGTCCATGCTGGGCGTCCGTAACATCGGCGGTTTCAATCGGAAGGTGAAGGAAGCCGCGGACGCCGGCAACCCGATCAAGGATCCGATCCGTATGCAAAAGATCGCTCAGGGCGTTCCGGGCATCGTGGCGGAGGACGTGGAGGAGCTCACCTCGCTGCCGTTCATCGTCGTGATCATCGATGAGCTGGCCGATCTGATGATGATCGTCGGCAAGAAAGTCGAGGAGCTGATCGCGCGCCTGGCTCAGAAAGCGCGAGCCGCGGGCATCCATCTCGTCCTGGCAACCCAGCGCCCCTCGGTGGACGTGATCACCGGGCTCATCAAGGCGAACATCCCCACCCGCATCGCGTTTCAGGTATCCGCGAAAGTCGATTCGCGCACCATTCTCGACCAGAGCGGCGCCGAGTCACTCTTGGGCCATGGCGATATGCTGTATCTCCCCCCCGGCACGTCCATACCCACGCGTGTCCATGGCGCCTTCGTCTCCGACCAAGAGGTGCATCGCGTGGTGGCGGGTCTCAAGGCCGCTTCGGCACCGGTGTACATCGACGAGATTTTGGAGGGTCCGCGCAATCCCATCCCCGGATTTCCATCGGATGACGAAGAAGCCGAGGGCAGCTCGGTGGACGCCGAAGCCGATCCGCTGTACGACGAGGCCGTCCGCATCGTCACGGAGACCCGCAAGGCGTCGATCTCCGGCGTCCAGCGCCGGCTCAAGATCGGCTATAACCGCGCAGCTCGCCTGGTGGAGGCGATGGAGGCGGCCGGCTTGGTCGGTCCGCTGCAATCGAACGGCGCCCGCGAAATTTTCGGCGCACCGCCGCCGCAGGAGTAACCGCATGATCGTTTCCTTGCCCCGGCAGGAGTCCGCGTGATCGTTTCCCTTAGGAAAGTGGTGGCCGCTCTGGGACTCGCTGTTTGCCTGGGCTACGGCGCAATGGCCCAGGCAACGCCGGCCGCCGAGGTCGAGAAATATCTCGCCGGGCTTGCCAGTTGGTCCGCGGACTTCACGCAGACCATCGACGATGGCCACGGCAAAATTCTGCGCAGCGCGGCGGGAAAACTCTATTTGCAGCGACCGGGAAAGTTTCGCTGGGATTACACGGAACCTTCCGAGCAGCTGGTGCTCGCGGACGGTAAGCAAATTTGGTTCTACGACAAGGATCTCGCGCAAGCCAACGTGCGCGACATGGACAGCACGCTGGCCAGCACCCCCGCGAGCCTGCTGTCGGACAGCGGCTCGATCGATAGCCAATTCGACATCGCGGCGCTACCGTCCGCGGGCGGGCTGGAATGGTTTCAGCTGATTCCCAAACATGCGGATACGGATTTCCAGCTGGTGCGCATCGGCTTCAGAAAGGGTGAGCTGGCATCCATGTTCCTGGCGGACAAGCTCAATCAAGTGACGCAATTGACTTTTACGCACCCGTCACGCAATGCTAAGTTTCCCACCGACTTGTTTTCTTTCACGCCCCCTGCGGGGGTGGATGTGATAGGGCGCGACGCCCAGTGACGGCGCGATGAAAGCGAGCAAGCCGCCCAGCGAGAGCACGACACCCACCGCAAGCGTGACGCCCGCCGCGAGCACGCCGCGCACCGCGAGCACCACGCCGGGCAAGGGATCCGCTTTGAGCACGGCGGCCGCGAACACCCCGCCTACCGAGCGCGGATCCGCCGCGAGCACGCCGCGCACCGCGAGCACCACGCCCACACCGGGCAAGGGATCCACCGCGAGCGTGACGTCCGCCGAGAGCGCTCCGCCCACCGCAAGCGATGGCAATTACCGGCCGCTTGCCGACCGCCTGCGCCCGCAAACACTCGATGAGTTCGTGGGGCAGTCGCATTTGCTGGGCCCCGGTGCGCCGCTACGGCGTGCTCTGGAGTCGGGTCGGCCCCACTCGATGATATTGTGGGGGCCGCCCGGGACCGGCAAGACCACGCTCGCACGGCTGGCGGCGCGGGGCGCCCGCGCCGAGTTCATCGCGTTATCGGCGGTACTTGCGGGGATCAAGGACATTCGCGCCGTGGTCGAGCAGGCTCGCGGTTTGCGGGGCACTCGCGACACGGTGCTGTTCCTCGATGAGGTTCACCGCTTCAACAAGGCGCAGCAGGATACCTTTTTGCCCTATGTCGAGGACGGGACGCTGATCTTCATAGGCGCCACTACCGAAAATCCTTCGTTCGAGGTGAACAACGCGCTGCTGTCGAGGGCGCGCGTCTACGTCTTGAAATCGCTCGCGGCCGAGGACTTGAGCAAGTTGCTCGATCGAGCCCTGCGCGACCCGGTTCATGGACTTGGCAGCCTGAATTTGCAGATCGATGCCGCGGCTCGAGAGCTGTTGCTGGCCGCGGCGGACGGAGATGCGCGCCGCATGCTCAATTTGCTCGAGACCGCCGCGGACCTAAGTGTTCCGGACGGTGCCCCCGCGCCCGCTGCCATGCCGGACGATGCCGGATCCGCCAGCGCCGCGGCAGGCGACGGCCGGCGGCGTCTCGATGTCGATACCCTGCGCGCGGTGATCGGCAGCACCTACGTGCGCTTCGACAAGGGCGGCGAGAATTTCTACGACCAGATCTCGGCTCTGCACAAGTCGGTGCGCGGCAGCGATCCCGATGCGGCGCTGTATTGGTTGTGCCGCATGCTGGCGGGCGGCTGCGATCCGCTGTATGTCGCGCGCCGCGCTTTGCGCATGGCGAGCGAGGATATCGGCAATGCCGACCCGCGTGCGTTGACCTTGGCCTTGGAGGCCTGCGCGGTCTACGAACGGTTGGGCAGTCCCGAGGGCGAACTCGCCATCGCGCAGGCCATCATCTTCATGGCCTGTGCCGCCAAGAGCAACGCGGTCTACGCGGCATACAACGCCGCGACCGCGGATGCGAAGAGCCTCGGATCGCTCGAAGTGCCGCTGCACTTGCGCAACGCCCCGACGCGGCTCATGAAGGACATCGGCTACGGCAAAGGCTATCGCTACGCCCACGATGAGCCGGGCGCCTACGCCGCCGGCGAGCGCTATTTCCCCGACGATATGCCGGACCGCCGCTACTATGTGCCGGCCCCACGCGGCTTGGAGATCAAGATCGGAGAGGCACTCGAGGCCCGCCGCGAACGCGACCGACATGCTCAGGGCAGCAAGAGTTCGTGACGCCGCCCCCAAGCCCCAAGCCCCCGAGCCCCCGAGCCCCCGAGCCCCCGAGCCCCTGATCAGCCCATCGATAATGCTATCTCAATGAAATGATATAGATTAATAATATAATTATCATCATATAGTTACATGATTTTAATAACCTTAAATGTTAAGACGTTTCCGCGGAAACATGCGGGACATGCGGGACATGCGGGACGTACGGGACGTACGGGACGTACGGGACATGCGGGATGTGCGGGACGTGCAGGAAACGTGCGGAAACGTTTCGGGACGTGTGGGACATGCCGAGATCGCGTATGTCGCGCTGCCGGTACTGAGTTTTGTAGACTACCGCTCCCTTCACGGCGTTACCGCCTCAAATAAATAGGAAATCATCGTGCTCGATCCGAAGCTGCTGCGCAGCGACTTGCTCGGAGTGGCGGCCCAATTGGCGCGCCGCGGTTTCGAATTCGACGTCGCCGGATTCGCCGCGCTCGAGGAGCAACGCAAAGCCGTCCAAATCGACGCCGATCGCTTGCGTGCGGAGCGCAATTCGGTCGCGAAGGCGGTGGGGCAGGCGAAGGCGAAAGGGCAGGACGCGGCGCCGCTGCTGGCGCGGGGGGAGGCGCTCGGCGTCGAGCTGCAGGGAATCGAGAAGCGACTGGAAGTTCTTCAGGCGGAACTGGCGGCGGTGCAGCTGGGGCTGCCCAACCTGCTGCATTCGACTGTCCCGGACGGTCGCGACGAATCGGCCAACGTGGAGGTGCGTCGCTGGGGCGAGCCGCGCACGTTCGACTTCGAACCCAAAGATCATGTGACCGTCGGTGCGCCGCTCGGAATGGATTTTGAGGCTGCGGGGCGAATATCCGGCGCACGGTTCGTGGTGATGACCGGACAGCTGGCGAAGCTGCACAGGGCTCTCATCCAATTCATGCTCGACCTGCATACGATGAAACATGGCTACCGCGAAGCCTATGTGCCGTATCTGGTGCATGCGACGGCGCTCGAGGGTACGGGTCAGCTGCCGAAGTTCGAGCAGGATCTGTTTGCGGTGCGCGGCGATCCGGGCTTTTTTCTGATTCCCACCGCGGAGGTACCGGTCACGAATCTGGTGCGCGATCAAATCGTCGCGCCGGAAAAGCTGCCCTTGAAATACGTGGCGCATACGCCGTGTTTCCGGTCGGAGGCGGGGGCCTCGGGACGGGACACGCGGGGCATGATCCGCCAGCACCAGTTCGAGAAAGTGGAACTGGTGCATATGGTGCGCCCGGACGCTTCGTACGCGGCGCTGGAGGAACTGACCGGTCACGCCGAAGCGGTGCTCAAAGCGCTGGAATTGCCGTATCGAGTCATGTCGCTGTGCGCGGGCGATGTGGGGTTCGGTAGTGCGAAGACCTACGACCTCGAGGTGTGGCTGCCCTCGCAAGGGCGCTATCGGGAGATTTCTTCCTGTAGCAATTGCGAGTCGTTCCAGGCGCGGCGTCTGCAGGCGCGCTGGCGCAACCCCGCCACCGGCAAGCCAGAGCTGCTGCATACCTTGAATGGCTCGGGCGTGGCGGTGGGCCGCGCGCTGGTGGCCATCCTGGAAAACTGCCAGCACGCGGACGGCACGGTGACGCTGCCGCCCGCGCTCGCGCCCTACATGGGCGGCATGGCCGTACTCCGATCCTCGAACGATACCGGTGATCTGACACTTTGACACGCGGCTAGTGTTGCGAGGGTGTCGGGTATCGAGGAAAGGTCAACTTTATTCCGGCGTTTCGAATGACTTTCTGGCACCGCGAACGGTACCAATCTTCACCGATGACTCGACGAAACTCATTGCCGAAATCCGGACGGGACGATAGCCCGGCGTTTCGCCAGAGGTCGATCGCACCGCAAGGAATTGGGGGCAAGCGAGACAAGGATTGGGGGCAGAGCGAAAAACGAGGGCGTTTCGCTGGTTTCTCGGTGTGAACATTGCGATGAGTCACCGCATGAACCACACTCGGCACTCGCCCGATCAGGAATCACGAGGCAAGGATGGCCATCGCTACCGTACTCAGTCGAGCCCAGCGCGGCATCGATGCCCCTCAGGTGCGCGTCGAAGTCGACATCGGCACCGGACTTCCGGCCTTCAACATCGTCGGCCTGCCCGCGGCGGTGGTGAAGGAGAGCAAGGATCGGGTGCGCGCCGCCATCACCAACTGCGATCTTGAATTTCCGCCGGGACGGATCGTCGTCAATCTGGCGCCGGCCGATCTGCCGAAGGAGGGCGGCCGTTTCGATTTCCCCATCGCGATCGCGATCCTGAGCGCCTCCGGTCAACTCACCGACCGGCGTTCCGATCTGCAAACCTGCGAGCTCTACGGCGAGCTGTCGTTGAGCGGTGCGTTGCGATCGATGAGAGGCATATTGCCCGCCGCTCTCGCCGCCGCCTGCGCCCGGCACCCGGTGATCGTGCCCCATACCAATGCCGCCGAGGCCGCCTTGGCCAAAGACTGCCATGTGATCGCGGCACGCGACATTCCGGAAGTGTGCGCGCATTTCAAGGGTTCCAGCCGGCTGGGACTCTATCGGTCGCAACCCTCGGCAGCACCCGTGGCGCTGCCGGATCTGTGCGATGTGCGCGGCCAGCCGCATGCACGGCGTGCTTTGGAGATCGCGGCCTCGGGTCGGCACAGTCTGTTGTTGATCGGCGCGCCGGGGGCGGGAAAGAGCATGCTGGCCCAGCGATTGCCGAGCATTCTGCCGCCCATGAACGATTCGGAAGCGCTGGAGGTGGCGGCCCTGCGCTCGATTGCCGGTCGTTCGCTCGAGCCCAGCGAGTGGTGCGCGCGGCCATTTCGCAGTCCGCACCACACGGCATCGGCCGCGGCCCTGGTCGGCGGCGGAGTTTACCCGCGACCCGGAGAGATCTCTCTGGCCCACAACGGCGTACTGTTTCTCGATGAACTGCCTGAATTCGCCAGGCCCGTCTTGGAAGTGCTGCGAGAACCGATGGAAACCGGCGCGATCACCATTTCGCGCGCGGCGCGCCAGGTGGAATTTCCGGCGCGCTTCCAGCTGATCGCGGCGATGAACCCCTGTCCTTGCGGTTATGCGGGCGATCCGCTGGACAATTGCCACTGCACCGCGGAACAGGTGCAACGCTATCGCACCCGTATTTCAGGTCCCTTGCTCGACCGTCTGGACCTTCAGGTGCATGTTCCGCGCGTGCCGTTCGCGAGCCTGCGCGAGCCCCAGGGCGCCGGTGAAGCGAGTGCAGCGGTGGTCGCTCGCGTCCTGCGCACGCAAACACTGCAGATTCGGCGGCAGGGGGTCTGCAATGCCTATCTCGACAATGCGGCGGTCGAGCGCCATTGCACGCCGAGCGCCGCGGGCTTGGCCATACTGGAGCGCGCGATGCGCCACCTCGGCCTGTCGGCTCGCGGCTACCACCGCGTCTTGAAGGTGGCGCGCACCATTGCCGATATGGCGGGCTGCCCGCAAATCGAAGCGGCACACATGAGCGAAGCCGTGGCGTTACGGCCGCTGGATCGAAGCCCCAACGGCAGCGGTCAGGCGCGGGCGTCCTGTTGATCCCAGGCAGATGGGATATCGAGCAGTCATCCGGTCAGTGTGATCGTGCGTAGGCCGAGCGGCCCTTGATGCAGGGGGGCCGAAATTACCGTCGGCGGTCCATTGAATCGCCGCAAATAACCCTCACCTACCGCCCAGGACGGCGGTTTCGGCACGCGCCGGCCGGCAGTGGTAAAATCGACTCCCGTCTCCTTGATTGGATCTTAAGAGGACTTGCGATCATGGCCAATTTCCCAAGCAACGCAGCGTTTCCCCGGGGCGGCGTGGCGCCGCGTGAGCTGTTCATTACCCGCACTTACATCCACCTCGTCGCCGGCATTCTCGGTTTCATTCTGGTCGAGTTAGGGCTGTTCGAATCTGGACTGGCGGAGCAGGTCGCCCGGTTCATGTTCAGCTTCAACTGGATGCTCATCCTGGGCGCATTCATGCTGACGGGTTGGCTGGCGACGCGCACCGCGCAAACCAGCACCTCGGTCGGTATGCAGTATTTCGCCTACGGCGTTTACGTGGTCGCGGAGGCGCTCATCTTCGTGCCGCTGCTGTATATCGCGGATGCCAAGGCCCCGGGCACCATCGACAGCGCCGTGCTGGTGACCGCGCTCGGCGCCGGCGGCCTCATGTTCGTCGCCCACCGCACGCGCAAGGACTTTTCGTTCCTGCGCGCGATCCTGATGTGGGGCGGGGTGCTGGCACTGGTCGCCATCATTGGAGGAGCCATCTTCGGCTTCCAGCTGGGAACGTGGTTCTCCGTATTGATGATCGGATTCGCGGGCGCCGCCGTGCTTTACGACACGTCCAACATCATCAACTACTACCCCGAGGACCGCTATGTCTCGGCCGCGATGCAGCTGTTCGCCTCCATCGCCTTGATGTTCTGGTATGTGTTGCGTCTGTTGATGGGCAACCGCAACTAGGTTGGCTGCGAGCCCCGGCCGGCGCCGAAGCCGGCCGGGGTCCGTTCCGGCTTGCGAGCGCGGCCCACGGCCACGCCGCCCCCGACGCCCTGGCCCAGAGCCCCAACCGAACCCACGCCGGCCGAGGTGCCTGTGGCAATAGGCCCCTGGCCGCCAGTGTCCGCCACGGGGTCATTCCCACGTGCGCTGGGTCCCGCAGCTTGCCGGCCGGATGCAAGCTGCTAAAATGGTTGCGGTTGATTGCGCGGACGGACCTGCCAACTGGTGCCCCTGTCGAAACGTATTGACTCCGCGAGACCCTAAATAACGATGCTGGACGCTTGGGGCCCTGACTTAACGGACACAAGGATGAGATCACCACCGCGCAGCACGCAGCGCGCGTGCAGCACGCAGCGCGTTTGCGCTCCAGAATACGTCGTCGCGTAGCGGCAGCTGCATGCAGCCAGATCAATTCCTCGCGATGGCCGAGCTGTTGCCCGAACCCATGCTCCTGGTCGCGAGCGACGGTCAGATCCTCGCGGCCAATACGGCGTTCGTCGAGGCATCGGGTTACGATCACGACGCGCTGTTCCGACGGCGATTGGGCGACATCGCGACGGATCCGCCGGCGACGATCGCCGCCTATCTGGACGCCTGCGCCCGTGGCGCGCGGATGCCGGGTTCACTCACCTTCGCGCGGGCCCACCGGTCCTTGACGTTTCGCTGCGAGGGCATCGCTTGCCGCTCATCCTCCGGAACCGCTTCCTCTTGCCTGCTGTTGAGGTTTCGCCCCGAGCACGAGGGCGTCGGCGATTCCGTCGCGCTCACCGATAAGCTCGAGTATCTGAATGCGCAAATGCGGCGCAGCGAGCAGGTGGAGGATGCCTTGCGGCGGCAGAGCGAAACGCTGCAGGTCACGCTCTCCAGCATCGGGGACGCCGTGATTGCGACCGATGCGCAGGGCCGCATCACGTTCGTCAATATGGTCGCCGAGACGCTCACGGGCTGGAACCTGGCCGATGCCCAAGGCAGGCCTTTGGCGGACGTGTTCCGGATCATCAACGAGTACAGCCGTCAGCCGGTGGACGATCCCGTCGAGAAAGTGCTCCAGACGGGCGGCATCGTCGGTCTTGCGAATCACACCCTGTTGCTGAGCCGGGACGGCCGTGAGGTTCCAATCGACGACAGCGCCGCACCCATTCGCATGCCGAGCGGCGAGCTATTCGGGGTCGTGCTGATCTTTCGCGATATCACCGAGCAAAAGAAGGCGGCGCATACGGAAGCTTGGCTGGCCGCGATCGTGGACTCGTCCGACGATGCCATCGTCAGCAAGACCCTCGATGGGATCATCACCTCCTGGAACCGAGGCGCGGCGCGGCTGTTCGGATACGAGGCCGCGGAGATGATCGGCAAGCCCATCATCACCATCATACCGCCCGAATTGCGCGACGAAGAGCGAGTGATCCTTTCGCGCTTGCGGGCGGGCCAGTCCATCGATCATTTCGACACGGTGCGGGTCGCCAAAGACGGCAGGCGAATCGACATCTCGCTCACCATTTCCCCGGTCCACGATGCTCACGGGATGATCGTGGGCGCCTCGAAAATCGCTCGCGACATATCCGAGCGCAAGCGCGCGGAACGGGCGCTTCGCGATGCGAACCAGCAGAAGGACGAATTCCTCGCAACCCTCGCTCACGAGCTGAGGAATCCTCTCGCACCTATCCGCAACGCCACGGAGATCCTGGCGAGAATGGAGCTCGACCCGGCCGTCCGTTCGGTATCCGACATCATCGGGCGTCAAGTCGGACAGATGGCCCATCTGGTGGATGATCTGCTGGATGTATCGAGGATCACAGCCGGCCGAGTGCGCCTGCAGTTGGAGGCTCTCGATCTGCGCACTGCGCTCGCCATGGCCATCGAGGCGTGCCGCCCCGCGCTTCGGGCGGCGGGTCACGAACTGGTGCTCCATGAGCCCTCCGAGCCTTTATATATTCAGGGTGACCGGGTCAGATTGCCGCAGGTATTTTCCAATATCCTCAACAACGCGGTGAAATACACGCAACCCCGCGGGCGAATCGAAGTCCGTGTGAAACGCGAGCAGGACGAGGCGGTGGTGCGCGTTCGCGACAACGGCATCGGTATTCCGGCAAACATGTTGGCCTACGTTTTCGAGCTGTTTGCGCAAGTGGACCGCTCCTACGATCGCACCGATGGCGGTCTCGGGCTGGGGCTCACGCTCGCGAGGCGCCTGGTGGAAATGCATGCCGGACGGATCGAGGCCCACAGCGACGGACCCGGCCGGGGCAGCGAATTCGTGGTTCGCGTGCCGACGCTCGGCGACGCCCCCGGCGCCACCGCGGATGGCACGGTGGCCCCTCGAGCCGTGGGCCGGCTGCGGGTACTGATCGCGGATGACAATCACGATGCGGCGGCCACGCTCGCCATGCTGGTGCAGATGATGGGGCACGATACAGAAGTGGTGCATGACGGCCTTGCCGCCGTCGAGCTGGCCGAAGGATTGAAGCCGGATGTCGCCATCCTCGATATCGGGATGCCGCTGCTCGACGGCTACGCCACCATGCAGCGACTCGCCGCCCGGCCTTGGTCGGACCAAACCGTTTTCGTCGCGCTCACCGGCTGGGGACAGGAGCAGGACAGGAAGCGGGCGTTGGCGGCGGGCTTCGACCATCATCTGATCAAGCCGGTCGATGCCGACGTGCTGCAGGCTGTGCTCATCGGTGCCGCTCCCCGATAACCTGCCCTGTCGTGCGCTGCGAGCTGAAGCAACAGCGTTCGTGCCGCCTAGCGCGGCGCGAATCGCCCACTGCGGCAGCTCTGAGTGGCGCCGGCCGCGTATTCACGGGGCTACGGCCTCGCGTGGGTGGCGGCATCGAACAGCCTCTGCGAGGCGTTCCGTCGACAGTTGCGTATAATCTCCGCCACCGACGGTACTCATCACAGGACCGGGGCGACATCGGTTGGAGAGGGTGCGGTAAGCAGATAGTAAGTTCAAATTGCGGATGGGTGGCCGAGCGGTTTAAGGCACTTGTCTTGAAAACAAGCGACGGTTAACGCCGTCCGTGAGTTCGAATCTCACCCCATCCGCCACCGGGCACGGTTGTTGGCGATTACGAGGATTATCACTGATGCCGATGCACAACCCCCCACCCAGGCGAATTCATCAGCTCGGTATACCTCAAGCCTAACCACACCAGTGGCCGCGAGCTGGCTGCCACGCTGGGTGTCGCAACCTCCACGCTGAGCCGCATATTGAGAGGCAGCAGCGCGGTCAGCCCCGAGATGGCGTTACGTCTGCCCCGGCTTGCTACCGGGTAAGTTACTTATATTAGCTACATTAACAGGTATATTGTTAATTTAGCTAATATATCTATAATCGCCTCATGGACCGCCGAAATAATCCGTATGCGCCTGGCGCCGGGCTGCAACCGCCGGAACTTGCTGGCCGAGACAGGCTTCTCGAAGACGCAGCGATTGATATGGACCGCGTTCTCAATAGGCGCCCCACCAAGGGAATGATGTTGCTGGGCCTGCGCGGCGTCGGCAAAACCGTTTTATTGAACCGGCTTCACTTCATGGCCGAACAAAAAGGTTTCCGAACAGCCAAAGTGGAGGCTCCAGAAGGCGGCATGCTGCCTCAGTTGCTCGCCCCCGAATTGCGCCAAATTCTATACAGCCTCGATCTGCACGCCGCTGCGGGACATAAGGTTCGCCGAGCAGCCTCAGTCCTCCGAAATTTCGTCGCAGCCTTCAAGGTCAAGGTAGGTGATATCGAGATCGGCATCGACCAAGCCTATGGAGAAGCCGATACTGGAAATCTCGAACAGGACTTGCCCGATTTGTTGGTGGCTGTATGTGAGGCCGCGAATGAGCGAAGCGTGGCGTTGGGAATTTTTCTCGATGAGGTACAGTACCTCTCGCCCCAGGAGCTGGCCTCGCTCATCGTTGCCTGCCACGAGGTCGCGCAGCGCAATCTTCCGTTATTTTTTGTGGGCGCCGGACTGCCGCAGATAGCTGGACTGTCGGGCAATGCAAAATCCTATGCCGAGCGCCTTTTCACCTATCCCGAGGTGGGTCAGCTCGACGCCGACGCCGCTCGCGCGGCGCTCGTCCTTCCAGCGAAGAACGAAGGCGCTGATTTCCAAGCCGATGCGATCGAGGAAATTCTGCGCGTGACGGAGCGGTATCCTTATTTCATTCAAGAATGGGGGTTCCACATCTGGAACTCGGCACCGGGAAGCCCAATTCAGTTCGCCCATGTTCAGCAGGCCACTTCCGGCATCATCGCTCACTTGGATGCCAATTTCTTCCGTGTTCGTTTCGATCGCTTGACCGCGCTCCAGCAGAAATATCTGCGCGCGATGGCTGAACTCGGCGTAGGTCCGCACCAAACCGGCGACATCGCGGCCATGCTCGGTGTCACAGCCGGGGCCGTTGCGACTGTACGCCAGCAGTTGATCAACAAAGGTATGATATGGAGTCAACGCCACGGCGAAACAGCTTTCACCGTTCCCCTGTTCGACGAATTCATCAAACGGCAAATGCCCGCACTCGAGAAGCACGAGCCCAAACGGCGGCGTTGACCCGCGCCGCCGCTCGTACATTCGCGCTGCGATATTTGCTTGTCGCGTGCGGCGGCATTGGGTCGGGCTGGTTTGGTGGGCCGGACGGGGCTGCTCGTTACACGAGGTATCGATGAAAAAGACCGCGGCCATCCTGGCTGTTTTGCTGACGGCCGCCCTGGCCGCACCGGCCGCACCGGCGCCGGTGGCCCAGGGCGCCGAGCGCGCCGTGAATCTGGCCACCGGCAAGCAACTGCTGCAGCCGGTGCCCGGCAGCCCGGTCCGACTCAACAGCCTGCCGATGGGCGTTGCCGCCTCGCCCGATGGCCGCTATCTCGCCATCCTCAATGCGGGTTATGGCACCTATGAGTCCGGATACGCGCAATCCATCGCGCTGCTGGATACCCAGTCCGGCATGGTGACGGACTTTCCCGAGCTGCGCGCGCAGCTGCAAGCATCGCAAACATTCTACGAGGGCATTGCCTTCAGTGCCGATGGCGAGCATCTCTATGCCAGTCTCGATTCGCTCACCGCGCCGGTGGGCGGCAAACCCGGCCAGACCGGCAATGCCGTTGCCGTGTACCGGGTGGCCGACGGCAAACTCGCCGCCGAGCGGCTGATTGCGGTCCCGCTGCAGCGGCTCGCCGCGGGCAGGGTCCAAAACGCGATCGGTCAGGCCCTGCCGGCCGGAATCGCGATCCCCGCACCCGCGGGAATCGCCGTGGTGGCCAACGACGGCGGCCATGAACGGCTGCTGGTCGCGGACGAACTGTCCGACGATGCACTGCTGATCGACACCGTGACCGGCCAAGTGATCTGGCGCTTCGATCTCGCCACGGCGCGGACCGTTCCGGCCGCCTACCCGATCGCCGTGGCCGTCACGCGCAGCGGCCGGCGTGGGTTCGTTGCGCTGTGGAACGGGTCGGCGGTGGCCGAGCTCGACCTGCGCAGCGGCAAGGTCGTCGGGCGCCTGTCGCTGCTGCCGCCGCCAAGCGCCACCGCGCCGGGCTCGCATCCGGCGGCGCTCGCGCTCAGCCCGGACGAACGGACGCTGTACGTGGCTCTCGCCAATCGCGACTTGGTTGCCGCGGTGGCGCTCGATGGCTCTCGCCTGCGCCTGCGCGAGCGGTTCGATGCCCGCCTTCCCGGTCAGCGGCTGTTCGGCGCGATCCCCGATGCGCTCGCGGTGTCGGCCGACGGCACGCGGTTGTATGCGGCGAATGCCGGCGCCGATGCCGTGGCTGTGTTTGCGGTGCCCGCGCGGAATTCGCGCGCAACATCCGCGGCGGAACCGCGCCATGCCTTGGGCTTCATTCCCACCGAATGGTATCCCACGGCGCTGTGGGTGGCCGGCCAGAAATTGTATGTCGCGACCGGCAAGGGCGAGGGCACCGGCAACGACAAGGACGCCCAGCGAGTCGTCGATGGCGTTGCCGAGAGCCACCGAGCGCATGCGTACATCGGCACGCTGCTGCACGGCTCGCTCGCCACCGTCGATCGGGCCGAGGCGGAGAAGCACCTCGCTGCGCTGACCCACGAAGTCGAGGCGAGCAATCTGCTGGCGGCCGCGCACCAGCATGTCACGTTTCGCGGCGGCGGCCATCCGATCAAACATGTCATCTACATCATCAAGGAGAACCGGACCTTTGATCAGTTGTTCGGCGACCTGGGAGTGGGCGACTGCGATCCTTCCTTGGCCATGTACGGTGAGGACGTCACCCCGAATCAGCACCGGCTCGCGCTGCAATTCGGCGTGCTGGATAACTTCTACGATTCGGGCGAGGTGTCGGGCGACGGGCATGTGTGGTCCACCGCCGGTATCACCAGCGACTACACCGAGAAGACCTGGCAGCAGGCCTATCGCGGCAGCGAGCGCAATTATGATTTCGAAGGCGTGGTCGAAGGCGCCTATCCGCTCGAACAAAAGATCCCCGATGTGGATGAGCCGGCCAGCGGCTATCTGTGGGGAAACCTGGTGCGCCACGGCAAGTCGCTGTACCACTTCGGCGAGTTCATCTCCACCAAATTCTGCGATGACTCCGGCGAAGCGCCGAAGAACCCGCCACCCACCGAGGGCACGCCCGAACCCACCGGTGCGGGCTGCGCGCGCAGCCAGGTGCGCCCCGGCGAGCCCGTGCCCGCGCACTACGGCGGCGGGGCGAGCCCCTGGCCGTGGGCCATTCCCCTCATCCTGAACAATGTCGCCACCAAGCCGCAGCTGCAAGGGCACTTCGATCCGCTGTATCCGGACTTCAACATGAGCTTTCCCGATCAGCTGCGCGTCGCGGAATTCCTCGTGCACTTTCGTACCTGGGCGGCCGCGCGCGAGCACGGCGCGGATACCATGCCCGACTTCGTCATGCTGCGGCTGCCCAACGACCACACCGCCGGCACGCGCGCCGGCATGCCGCGGCCGCGCGCCGCGGTGGCAGACAACGATCTCGCGGTGGGCCGCGCGGTCGAGGCGGTTTCGCACAGCGCCTACTGGAATGACACGGCGTTCTTCATTCTCGAGGATGACGCGCAGGACGGCGCCGATCATGTCGATGCGCATCGCAGTATAGCGTTGGTCGTGAGCAAATACTCACCGCACCGCGCGCAGCCCGTGGTCGACAGCACCTTCTATACGACGGTCAGCGTGATCCGCACCATGGAAGAACTGCTCGGCGTTCCGCCCATGAACAACAACGACGCCGTGGCGCCGCTGATGACGCCGCTGTTCGACGGCGCCGGCGACCAGCCGCCCTTCGAGGCGGATTATCGCAATCGCGCCAACGGCATGATCTACGAGGTGAACTCGCCGCGCGCCCCGGGCGCGAAGCAGTCCGGCACGATGGATTTTCGGCGCGAGGATAGGGCCGATGCGCATCTGTTGAATGTGATCCTGTGGCGGGACGCGAGGGGCGATACGCCCCTACCCGCCGCCCTGAGACGGCGCAGCGGCAAGGCCGACCGCCCGGACGACGACTAGCGAGCACGAGATGCAGCGACACACAACCGATCCCGCGTCCCTGTCCGAATGGCAGCCGGTGGTCTCCGGTCAGGCGCAGCTAAAACTATCGGCGTCCGCGGGGCGTGTGCCTGCGTTGCGGATGGACTTCGACTTCAAGGGCGCCGGCGGCTTCGTCGTGGCACGCCGTTTTATCGCGCGCCGCATGCCGACGGAGTACGCGGTGCGATTTCGGCTGCGCGGTCGCGGCGCCATCAACAATCTGGAATTGAAGCTGGTCGATGCCGGCGGTCAGAATGTGTGGCGGCACGTGATCAACGGCTTGCGGCCGCCGGCCCGATGGAAGCGCATGCGGATCGAGGGACGCGAGATCGATTTCGCCTGGGGTCCTGCGAGCGGCAGCGACCTCGTGCAGCTGGGCTCCATGGAATTGGCCATCGTCGCGGGTGAGGGGGGCGCGGGCACGCTGTGGATTGCCGACCTGCAAATCGAGGATTGCACCCCGACCCAAGCGCCGCGGGCCACGGCGTCCAGCGAACTGCCGGGATTTGCGGCCGGCGCGGCGTTGGACGGTGCCGGCTGGAAGCCGCGTCCCGAGGATGCGCGGCCGTCGCTGGTGATCGATTTTTCGCAGCCGCGCACCATTGGCGGTCTCGTCATCGATTGGCTGGGGGAGGCGCCGGCGAATGGCTTTCGTGTCCGGGCGTCGAATGGCGGGGGCCGCTGGAAGAGCCTGTACTGCGCCGAGCGGGCCGGCGGCAAACGATCCTATGTGTATTTGCCCGGGCTGAAGACCCGCTTTCTCCGGCTGGAGCTGGCGCGTGCCCCGGCTAGCGGGGCGGGCGATGCGCGAACGGGCCCTGTGCAAATGGACGCCGCGCCAACGGACACCGCCGAGATGGGCGCCGTGGTGCGGCTGCAAGCGTTCGACTATTCGCGATCCATCGCGGCATTCTGGCACCACGTTGCCGCTGCCGAACCGCGCGGCTGGCATCCGCGCTGGCTGCATCGCGAACAGAGCGTGTGGACGCCGATCGGCCGCTCGAACGGTATCCATTGCGCCTTGATGAATGGCGATGGCATGGTGGAGGTGGACCAGGGCTCGTTCTCGATCGAGCCGATGTTGCTCATCGAGGATCGGCTGTTCACGTGGGCGGAGTTCAGCGCGCGTCAGGAACTGCTGGAAGAATGGATGCCCGTACCTGCCGTGATCTGGGAGGCGGGAGATTGGCGATTGCGCATACAGGCCGAGGCCACCGTGAGCGGCCAACTGCGTGCTCGCTACCATGTCGATAATCTGACCGCACGGCCCATGTCCGCCCGCTTATTCTTGGTGGTGCGCCCGTTTCAAGTGACGCCGCCCTGGCAGAGTTTCCGGGCGCTGGGCGGCGTGAGTCCAATCCATGACTTGTCGTTCGCCGAAGGCGCCGTGCGGGTCGATCAACGGATGCTGATCGTGCCCGCGTCCACAGCCACGGGATTCGGGGCGATGCGCTTCGACGATGGCTGCATCGCGTCCGTGCTGGCGGCCGGAACACTGCCGAGCGACGCGCGAATCCATGATCCGTTCGGTTTCGCCACGGGCGCTCTCGAGTTCGAGATGTCGCTCGAGGCGGGCGGATTCGGCGAATGCGTGGTCAATTGCATGCCGGCGACGGTACCGCCGCCGGCGGTGGACACCGCGACCTTCGACTGGAGCACCCGCTTGGCGGTGACGCAATGGGCCGGCGATGGCTGGATCACGGAAGTCATCCGTGCCGCGCTCACTGCAACGGCTCACGTGCTGGTGACCCGCTCGGGTGCCGCCCTGCAGCCGGGACCTCGCCGCTATACGCGTTCCTGGATCCGGGATGGCGCGATGATGAGCGCGGCCTTGCTGCGCATGCGGCACACGCAGGAGGTGAAGGAATTCATCTGCTGGTATGCGCCGCACCAGCGGGCCGATGGTTTCGTGCCGTGCTGCGTGGACAGTGAAGGCATCGATTGGCTGGTGGAACACGACAGTCACGGACAACTGATCGCCGTGATCGCCGATTGCTACCGCTTCTCCGGCGACGCGCGGTTTCTCGAGCAGTCTTGGGGCTTCGTCCACGCAGCGGTGGGCTGCATCGAGTCCTTGCTCGGCGAGGATGGCCTATTGCCCATCTCGGTCAGCCATGAGGGCTACCTGGCCCAACCCGTGCACTCCTATTGGGACGATTTCTGGGCTTTGAGAGGCTTGCGCGATGCCGTGATGCTGGCACGCGCGGCTGGCAAACTCGACCCGGCGCAGCGCTGGCAGGCCCTGACGACGCGTTTCGCGGCGGCACTGTTCGGCTCCATCGAAGCCACCCGCGAGCAGCGCAAGCTGGCATTCATACCGGGCAGCATCGAGTGGGCGGACTTCGATCCGACGGCGACGGCGAACGCGATCTACCTGCTCGATGTCCCCGAGGAGCTCAACCGCGAGGCCGTCGACCGAACCTTCGATGCGTATCTCGCGGCGTGGCGCGCCAAGCGCAGCGGCGCAGTCGAGGCCAGCAACTACACGCCCTACGAAATCCGCATCATCGGTGCCCTGGTGCGCCTGGGGCGGCGCGACGCGGCGCTCGAGCTGTTGCGGTTCTTCCTCTCGGATCGTCGCCCGCTACCCTGGAACCAATGGCCGGAGATCGCCTGGCGCGACCCGCAGGCGCCCGCCCACATCGGCGATCTTCCGCACACGTGGATCTCCGCCGAATACGTGCTCGCGGTGCGCAGCTTATTCGCCTACGAGCGGGAGTCCGACGAGTCGCTGATACTGGCGGCCGGGCTCGCGCCCCAATGGATCGACGGGCACGGTGTACGGGTCGATGCCATGCCCACCGTGTACGGCAATCTCAGTTACTCGCTGCGCAGAGTGGATGCGCAAACCGTGCGCTTCGAAATCGGCGCGGGGATCACGGCCAAGCTCATCTTGCGGCCGCCGCTCGCGGCGGCGTTGCGCCGCGTGCTCGTCAACGGCAGCCCGTACACGGCGTTCGATGACAACAGCGTGACGCTGACGCTGCTCAGCATACCGGCGGAAGTCCTCTGTACCGCCGTCTGATCGGCCTGCGCCGAAGGCGGGCGGGGCCGCGCCTCGCCGCTCGTAAATTCTCGCCGACTATGCCAATGTGCCCGATTCATAGGCTGCCGCAAAGGCGGGAAGGATACCGAGCCCGGTGACAGATCGGCGAACCAAGGTCCCACGCACCGCTTCCGGGGGTGAGGCCGCTCATATGGGGCTGTTCCGCGAGCTCGGCATGATGCTGCGGGTCATGTTCGCCTCGCCCGTCGGCAAGACGCTCATGGTCCTCATGGCGGCCGTGGTGCTCGTCATCGTGGCCACGGCGTACGGGCAGATCCGCCTCAACCGCTGGAACAAGCCGTTCTTCGATGCCTTGTCGCGACGCGACCTGCGGGATTTCTTTTTCCAGCTCGGCGTGTTCTTCATCATCGCCGGCTGCCTGCTGGTGCTCAATGTACTGCAGCGCTGGCTCGCGGAAACCTTGCAGGTCAAGATGCGCGAGGGCCTGGTGCGCAGTCTGCTGCAGGATTGGATGCGGCCGCGGCGGGCGTTCTGGCTCGCCAACGCCGGCACGATGGGCGTCAATCCGGACCAGCGCATCCACGAGGATGCCCGCCGGCTGTGCGAGCTGTCGGCCGATCTGGGTATGGGCTTGCTGCAAGCATCGATTTTGTTCGGCACCTTCGCCGGTGTGCTGTGGGTGCTTTCGAGCGGCTTTGTCGTGCGCATCGCCGACCACGACCATGCCATACCGGGATTCCTGGTGTGGGCGGCGGTGATCTACGCGAGCGCGGGCTCGTTGATGAGTTACTGGGTGGGACGAGGCCTCATCAACCGCAATGCGGAGCGCTATGCGCGCGAGGCCGATCTGCGCTTTTCGCTGGTGCGCGTCAACGAGCACGTCGATGATATTTCACTCGCCGCCGGTGAGGCGGACGAAAAACGGCGCATCGAACTGCATCTCGAGAACGTACTCGCCGCCACCCGCAGGATCGTCATGGGGCACACCCATCTGACCTGGGTCACCGCCGGCTTTGGCTGGGTCATGATCGTCGCACCCATTCTGGTCGCCGCGCCCCTGTACTTCACGGGCAAGGTGTCGTTCGGCGGCCTGATGATGGCCGCCGGCGCATTCACCCAAGCACAATCGTCACTGCGCTGGTTCATCGACAATTTCAGCGTCATCGCCGATTGGCGCGCCGCGCTGCTGCGTGTGGCGAATTTCCGCCACGCGCTGGTCACCACCGACGAACCCCGCGGATTCGAAAGCCGCATCGCCTATGCCGAGGGAGAGCCCGGTGCGATAACCATCGACCACCTGCAAATCGTATCCTCCGCCAACGCCGACATGCTCAAGGAAACCAACGTGGTCGTGAAAAGCGGCGAGCGTGTGCTCATCCTGGGCGCGCCGGGCACCGGCAAGACTCAGCTGTTCCGCGCATTGGCGGGCCTGTGGCCGTGGGGCGCGGGAACGGTGATCCGCCCGCGGGGCGAGCAGATATTCTATCTACCGCGCGGCACGCCGTATTTGCCGCGCGGCACGCTGCGAGAGGTTCTCGCCTATCCTCTGAAGTCCGAAAGCTTCGCCGACGGCGCGTTCACGCGGGCGCTCTACCGGTTGGGCCTGGAACGGCTCGCGCCGCTGCTCGACGAAACTCACCGCTGGGACCGGGAGCTGAGTCAAGACGAACAGCTCTGCCTCGCGTTCGCTCGCCTCTTGATACAGAAGCCGCCGTGGGTGCTCATCGACGGTACGCTCGGATCATTGGATGACGACGTGCTCGAGCCCATCATGGACGTGCTGACGACGGAACTGCAGCATACGGCGATCATCCACATCGGCGGCGCCCCTCAGGCGCACGCTCTGTTCCAAGCCGTCCTGCATCTGGTCAAGTCGCCGAAAAAAACCGGCGGTGCCGCATGAGGAGCCGCATGGCGCGCTTGCTGTGCGTGGGCGTTGCACGGTGCGTTGGCGGCGGCAGCGGTCGGCCCCTGAGGACCCCCGGCGCGCGTTTCCTGTGCATGGTGGTGTTGCTGATGCTGTCGCGTGCGTGGGCGGATGCCCCGGCATTCGAATTCCATCCGTCGGCGACGCCGGAACAAGCCGACACGCCAGAGATCATGCGCGACTTGGCCGTGCGGCTCATTCCGGTGTACCAGGACGCGGACCCCGAGCGCTACCTGGCCAATCTGTCCGCGCTGCAAATGGCCGCCGAGGACTACACCTCCGCCTACGCGTCGCGGCAATCGCTGCGCGAGCGGCGCCGCGATGCCGGTTCGAGTCAAGCGGTCGACCGGGACCTGATTTACGACATGTACGCCCACGCGAAGGCGATGGAGGCAGAGACACGCACGCCGTTTGCGGAAGGGTTCACCACGGCATTCCATGACGTGGTGTCCCGCCTCGACGACCAAGAGGCCGACGTCATGACGCGTTGGCTCGAGACCCCGCCAAGCGTGTTTCGCGAGACTCTGCGACAAGCGTTCGATCAATATCGAGCCACAGGCGAAGTCCCCGAATCGCAAGCGATGGCCGTGATTTGGGCATACGTTGCCTTCGATGCCTACCGAAGCTTCGGTCCCCTGGCCGGCGAGCTCGCGGCGGCGGACGAACGGCGGCGCTATGTGGTCGACCGCGACGTCGTCATCCGCACACGCGATGGGGCGAGCCTAACCGCAGTCGTGGTTCGGCCGAGGAACAGCGGCGCGCCGTTGCCGACGTTGTTGGAGTTCACGATCAGCGGCACGCAGAACTATGCCAAGGAATGCGCCGCCCACGGCTACGTGGGCGTGGTGGCCTATAGCCGCGGCAAACGCAAAGGCGGCTCGATGATCGTTCCGTATCAGCACGACGGTGACGATGCCCGTACCGTCATTGGTTGGGTCGCCAAGCAACCCTGGAGTGATGGGCGCGTCGGCATGTACGGGGAAGGCTATAGCGGCTTCACGTCCTGGGCCGCCGCCAAGCGGCCGCCGGCCGCGCTCAAGGCCCTTGCCGCTTCCGCGTCCGGCGTGCCGGGAATCGACGTGCCGATGGCCGGCAACATCTTCCACACCGCCTCGTTCCGGTGGGCGTTGCGCTTGACGGGCAAGGCAGCGGATGCGCAGGGCGCCGATGATGCACGATGGCGTGAGCTCGATCAGAACTGGTACCGCAGCGGCAAGCGATACCGGGACCTGCCGCGCCTGTACGGCGAGCCCAATCCGATCTTCATCCGTTGGCTGAACCACCCGAGCTATGACCGGTACTGGCAAGCGATGGGCCCGTATCGCAAAGACTTCGCGCGCATCAATATTCCGGTGCTGACCATCACCGGCTACCATGCCGCCGCCGCGGCCGGCGACCTGTACTATTTCACCCAGCATCACCGCTACAATCCGCATGCCGATCATGTGCTCATCGTCGGTCCCTACGATGACGCCATGCTGCAACGGGGAACCTCGGCGGCTCTGCAAGGCTATCCACTCGACCCGGCCGCGCTCATCGATCTTCACGAGCTGCGCTACCGGTGGTTCGATCACATCTTCAAGGACGGAGCAGCACCGTCGATGGTGAGCGACACGGTCAATTTCGAAGTCATGGGCGCCAACGAGTGGCGGCACGCGCCCTCGCTCGCGGCCATGGCCGACGAGCGCTTGAGGCTGTACCTGCGCGAGACCGCCTCGCGCCCGCCCATGCAGCAAGGACGGGCGAACGTTGAGTTCGTCCCGCAGACGGTGAACTTCCTCGATCGCACCGACGCCGCGTGGACGCCGCCCGCCGACATCCTCGTCAAGGGACTGGCGACCCCCAACGCGACGACGTTCGTTTCCGAGCCGTTCACTCAGCCGACCGAGTTCAACGGGGTGTTCACGGGCCGCTTCGACGTGAAGGTGAACAAGATGGACGTGGACCTCAACATCGCGCTCTATGAACTGATGGCCGGCGGCGAGTACGTGCGCTTGTTCAGTCCTGCGTACGAATTCCGTGCCAGCTATGCGCGCGATCGAGTGCATCGGCACCTGCTCAAGGCAGGACAGCGCCAGGTGTTCACCTTTGCAAGCGAGCGCTTGACCAGCCGGCGACTGCAGCCGGGCAGCCGGCTGGTCATCGTCCTCGGCGTGAACAAGCGGCCGGATCGCGAGCTCAATTACGGTACCGGCAAGGACGTGAGCGAGGAAACCATCGCCGACGCGCGGGTCCCCCTCAAGATCCAATGGTACAGCGACAGTTATCTGGACATCCCGCTGCGTAAAGTGAGCGCGGGCGCGGGCAGATGATCGGGCGGATGAGCGGTACCACGCGGTCGAGGAGATGATCGGGCGGATGAGCGGTCCACCCGGTCGGGAGAGATAGTTCGGCAGGTGGGCGGTAACGCGCGGTCGGGGTAGATGATCGGGTGGATGAGCGATACCGCGCGGTCGGGAGGAGATGGTTCGGCAGGTGGGCGGTACCGCGCGATCGGAGTAGATGATCGGGCGGATGAGCGGTACCGCGCGATCGGGACCGCTCGGTCGAGTGGGAGCGACGTAAACCCCCGGGGAGAGATCCCTCGGTCGTGGAACGACGACGACGCGCCGGGTGGGGCGGGGCGAAGCGAAACGACCGTGGCGGCGGCCGACCGCGGTCGGCGTGAGATCCGTCGATCGAGGCGGCGATGAAATGACCGACCGGGCGGGCGGTTGAGCGGCGGGGGCCGCCGCACCGAAAAAGCTTCTTCAAAGCGGGCAGGGGTCACATAATGGCGCCCGATTACACACCCGCAGCGACGCAAAACAGCGGTAAATGACCTCCATCACGCCACGCCGTGCGGGGGACGGGACACCATGCGTCATTCATAGTGCTGCGGTGCGGTTTCAATAATGAGAATGAGCGGGGATGCGGCAACTTAGCAATCGTGCACTGGCCTGGGTCCTGGGGTTGGCGGTCGCGTCGAGTGCGAGCGCGGCGGCCGAGCAGAGCTTTGCCGACCGGGTAGAGATGCTGCATTGGTCCGATCCCGAACGAGCCGTAAAATTGCTCGATGCCGTACCGGTTTCGGCGGACGCGCAGGTTCCCGATGTCGATATGCTCGAAATTCGCGGCATGGTATACGCCGACGTGCATCGCGACCTCGATGTCGAAGCGACGCTCGAGGATCTGCGCACCCTCTCCAAGCAAGGCGCGGCGTCTGCGGCCGGGGCGGAACACTATGTCCGGGCCTATTGGCTCTACCAACGCAATCAGTTCGCGGCCAGCAGCACCGAACTGGCGCACGTCGATGTCGATGCCATCTCCAACAGGGCCGAGCGCTATAGAGTCTCCATCCTGCGCGGCAATACGTTGCGCATGCAGGGGCGTGCCGAGGCGGCCTTGCCGCTGCTCGAGCAGGCGTTGGATCTCGCGCACGACATGCACGACGATAAGCGCAGCCTGCACGCCATGCTCTGGCTGGCACGCATCTACATCAACACCGGCAATTTCGACCGCTCCTCCGCACAACTGGAGGCCGCGCGACAGCTGGCGATGACGCTGGGCGATGAGACGGCGCTGGTCGAAATCGAAGGCTGCGTTTCGGATATTGCCGACCGGCGCGGCGAGAGTGCCGAGGAGCGCCGCGCCAGTCTCGCCGCCCTCGACTATGCCAACCGTGCCGGCAGCAGCAAATGGCTCGCCCATGCGCTCGTCAATCTCGGCGACTCGTATCTGAAGACTCGCGATTTCGCCGAGTCGCTGCGCTATTCTAAGCAGGCGCTGCCCATCGTATTGCGCTTGCACGACAGCGGGGCGCAGGCCATCGTCTCGTTCAACGAGGGACTGGCGTATATAGGCCTGGGTAACGTCAAGTCGGGCGAAAAATTGGCGGAGGGCGCGATAGCCGAAGCCGCCGCCGGCGGCAATCTCGTGGATGCCAAAGACTTGCTGCGCGAGTATGCGGATGCGCTCGAGCACGCCGGCTATTTGATGATGGCGATCCAGGCTTATCACCGCTACGACGAGGTGAGCGAGAAGATCATGTCGACCGCGCGTCAGCGCGCCTTCCTCGAGCTTTCGGCGAAATTCGATGACGAGCGCCGCGCGCGCGAAGTCGACCTCCTGCGGCGCGACAACGAGCTCAAGGTGTCGCAAATGCGCGCGCAACGTTTGCAGCAACAGCTCGTCCTCGCAGCCGCGGCGTTGGTGACGTGCATTTGCGCGGCGCTCGTCTGGCGATTTGCGCGCGTGCGCAAGGCCAACGACCGTTTGCGCTTCGATAGCGAGCGCGATGCCCTGACGGGATTGCGTAACCGGCGCTATTTCGCCGAGTATGTCTTATCCGTCGCAGGCACGCGGCCGGTCGGTGGCTGTGTGCTGCTCGCGGATCTCGATCATTTCAAGAAGATCAACGACACCCTGGGACACCCGGCGGGCGACGCCGTGTTGGCGACGGTGAGCCATCGGTTATCGGCCGCGTTGCGCGAGAGCGATAAGCTGGTGCGTTGGGGTGGCGAGGAATTTCTCGCCATACTCGACCCCATCACGCCCGAACAGGCGACCTCGACCGTCGAGAGGCTGCTGCACGCCGTTCGCCGGGATCCCGTACTGTGGAACGGTAACGCCATCCATTGCACCATCTCCATCGGCTATGCATTCTTTCCGATGGTGGGGTCGGTCACCGAGATCTCGTTGGAGAACGCCATCACCCTGGTCGACAAGGCCCTCTACGAAGCCAAGCGCCGCGGCCGCGACCGCGCCTGCTTGATCAGCGCGGTGACTGCCGCAAATCAACGGGACCTCACCGACATCAGCAGCGAGTTCGAGAGTGCGGCGGCGGATCGCCGAATTCAGCTGGTCGAGACGGGCGCTGCCGCCGCATAGCGCGCGGGCTGCCTCGACCGCCAATATCGCCGCTGTGAGTTACCGATGTGCCCGACACGGAATTCGGATCCGGCCGCACGGCACCACTGCGCATACCTCGATCGCCGATATCGCCGCTATGGATCGCCGACGTGCGAGATACATTCAGATCCGGCCGCGCCGCGCCTAATTGCGTTAGCCTAGGTATACAAGAAGTCCTTCGGCAGGCGCAACCTGCGGCATGCCTGAGCGGGCGGGCTGTCGGCCAGGATGATCCGATCGGCCACGGCACCGGCCAATCCCACCAGGGTCCGTTCTCCGCGACGCAGCCCGTAGGCTGCGGTGAGGCCGAGGCGTTCGCGAATCCAGTCCGGAATCATCTCGACGGCCGCGCGGACCAGTACCGGCTGCATGTACCGCAGCGGATTGGGGAGACCTCGCGTCTCACGCATGATGCGCAAGAATTCGAACACGATATCGGAGGACTCGAGCCGGTCCCGCATCGAATCGAATAACGCGTACAGCTCGGCGGCGGATTTCGGCGCATCGACTGCACCGTAGAGCCGCGAGGAGGGTTCGCCCTCTGCATACAATCGATCGAATTCCAGCGGGCTGAGGCGGCACACATAACGGCTATAGGCTTCGCCGAAGCCGAAGCTGGCGGTGGCATGCACCCAATTGAGCAGGCGCTCATCGGAGGCGGAAAACGGTTCACCGGCGGGCGTCGTTCCCGCGATCCGCGCATGCATGCGGACCACGCCCTCGATCATGGGCTTCGCGATGCTGCGCGCGCCGTAAACGGTAACCATCGCCGCCATTCCGGTGCGACGCAGCCGGCCCAACGGATCCTCGAGGAACGTCGAGTACTGCCATACGCCGGTGCGCACGGCCGGTTCCGCCAGTTCCAGAATGACCGCTGCGATTCCGCCCACCAACAGGGCGACGGGATTCTTGAAAATGCGCCACGAAATGGAATGTGGCGATACGAGCGCTTCCTCGCCGAGGGGCCGGCTGAAATCGATCCGGCCTCCCGCCGGCTGCAGTAGGGCGCTGGCCGCGGATTCGAGGCTGAGGCGCATCCTTCGCGGCAGCCTGATGATGGGGAGCATGGCGTTCATCATACGCGTAGCAAAGCTCCCCGTACGTGATGTGCCCGACCTGCGGTACAATGGCTTGGGATGCCGACAACGCTGACGATTCACGATTGACCCTGACCCACGCACGAGGCGTCGTATCATCGCTGTGGGCGGCGCCGGCATTCTTGGCCCTGATCGCGGCACCGATGCTCACCCTGGCTGACAGTCCCTTCGATCCGGCCAACGCCAGCATCCCGCAGCTGCGCGCTGCGCTCGATGGCGGGCGGGTAAGTTCCGAACAGCTGGTGGCGTTCTACCTGGATCGCATCGACCGCTTCGATCGTAAAGGGCCGCGCATCAACGCGATGATTACGCTCAATCCGCACGCCCGGCAGCAGGCGCGGCAATCGGATCGTGACGCTGCGACGAAGCATCGCGGCAGTCTGCTTCGCGGCATCCCGTTCATCGCCAAGGACAATTACGACACCGCCGGCATCGTCACCACGGGCGGGTCGGCCGCTTTGCGGCATTCCGTCCCCTCATCCAACGCGTTCATCGTGCAGCGGCTCCTCGATCAGGGCGCCATCCTCATCGGCAAATCGAACATGTCGGAACTGGCGGCCTCCTATGGACGGCTGGGCTACAGTTCGGCCGGTGGTCTCACCGTCAATCCGTACAACACAGTGCGCGATGTTTCAGGATCGAGCAGCGGCTCGGCAGCGGCCGTCGCGGCGGATTTCGCGCCCTTCGCTCTCGGCACGGACACGGCCGGATCGGTGCGCGGACCGGCCAGCGTCGCCGGGTTGGTGGGACTGCGTCCGACCTTGGGTCTGACCAGCCGCGCCGGGATCATCCCCCTATCGCTCACGTTCGACACCGCCGGCGTCCTGGCGCGCAGCGCCGAAGATCTCGCCATCGTGCTCGATGCCATCGCCGGCGTGGATGCCGATGATGCGGCGACGCGGACGCAACCCCCGCATGGCCGCTACCGCGCATCGATCGCCGCCGCACCCCTGCGCGGGGCTCGCCTTGGCGTGATCGTGAACTTTCGCGGTGCGAACGCCGAGATGGACGCCGCGGAGCAAAGCGCGTTGGCGAAGCTCGCGGGGCAGGGCGCGGTGCTGGTGCCGATCACCCTGCCCAAGGAGTTCGAAACGCTGTGGGAGAACGTGCTCGGACCCGTTGGTGAGGCGGAGTTCAAAGCGCCCTTCGAGCGCTATCTGCGGAGGTTGCCGCAGGGGCAGCCGCATACGCTCAAGGAGCTCATCGACATCAGCACCGCGGATGCGATCGTGAATTCCGCCACGCCCATCAACCCCCAACGCCTGCAGGCGCTGCGCGACGCGAACTCGACCGCACTCACCGATTCGCCGACGTACATCCACATCTTGAGCCGAGTCATTCCCGGCCTCCGTGAGCGGCTGCTCGCCATCTTGAGCACGAACAAACTGCAGGCGTTCATATTCTCTACCATGAGCTGTCCCGCGGGCCCGCACTTCCACGCAGTCGACCCCGGCTACACGTGCGGCAGCGATGATAGCTACAAACCCGGATACGTGGCTTCGGCCGCGGGCTTTCCCGAGGTGACGGTACCGGCGGGGCGACTCTCGGGGAACGTGCCTGTCGGCTATTCTTTCATGGGCGCGCCGTACAGCGAGGCACGTCTGCTCGGCCTGGCTCACGCGTTTCAAAACGCGATGCCCCGGTTGCCGGCGCCGGTATTCGCGGACTGAAGTTGTTTCGTACTGCCCGGATTGTCTGGTTGCGGAGCGTGGAGCGCCGGTACGGATATTCGTCGACGAAGTGGTCCTGAAAACCAGAGCGGTTCAACAGGGCCATCTTCTCAGGTTTTGACTGAAAATCGCCCGGCAGGTGCCTGCCCAAGATCCATTCGCGAGCGTAGAGAACGGGCTCTTCGGACGGATCGAGCGGGAATTGACGGCGCCGTTTTCATGTATATACTTGTTGATACATCGGCGGTTGTCCATGAGTAAGAGCAACATGAGTAAGGCAGCAACGCTCACCGTCCAGCAGTGGGGAAATAGTCTCGCGGTGCGGATTCCAGCAGCGGTCGCGCGGGCTGCTCGGTTTGTAGTCGGCCAGCCGGTGGAAGTGTCAGCTCAGGACTGTAACGTACTGGTTAGATCGATCGGTGAGCCGAAATTGACCCTCGAACAGAGGTTGGCCGTATTTGATCCGCACCTGCATGGTGGTGAGGTAATGGCGACCGGTTCTGTAGGCAAAGAGGTGCCATAATGGCCGTGCGGAAATCATGGAGCCCGGATCGAGGCGACATGATCTGGATTGATTGCAATCCCCAGGCCGGCCGCGAAATGAAGGACGTGCATCCGCTGGCGGTTCTCTCCCCACGGGCATTCAACGAGCGGACCGGAATCGTGATCGGGCTGCCGATGACGGCGGCTGCCTATAATGACACGAACCCATTCGCGGTGAAGGTCAAGGGCGCGAGAGGCGTGGCTAGTTACATTCTCGCCCATCAGCCCAAATCATTCGATTGGCGGGCGAGAAATGCCAGGCCGCATCCGCTCAAGAAGGTGCCGGAGGATGCCTACGCACGCGCTTGCGAAACGCTAAATCAGATCATCGCAATCGGGAGTTAACTCTACTAAGCGTCGGTTGCCATCGGGTGGTGGGCCGGAAACTTGCTTCTAGTCATGGCAATGGACGACTCAGGGTGACGTCGCTTTGGAAAACCATTCGCGAAACATCGGGTCGTCGAAGGCATAGTGCCCACGGGCACCTGAGGGCTTGGTCAATACATGCAGGTCGACCAGCGCGCGAAGTGCGTCACCCACCGATCCGGAGGGCACCGCCTTCTTATGGAGTGCAAGCGCATAGCCTGTGCGAGCCTCAGCCGAGGTTAGGTCTGGCGCAACCAGCAAGCGTTGACAGATCAGGCGTTGTAGCAACGTCATGCGATCAACAATCGGTTGGAAGCTTGAGTCGGAAATGATGCGATCGACATGCCGTTCGAGCACGTCCTTGAAGGAGAGGTTTCCCGAGGCAAAGACGAACACGAGATCGATGAGTAGGCGGGGCTGGTGTTCGAAGCGCTCGAACGCGAGGGCCACGTCGCTCACGGGCACGGACCGCCGCAGATTTTCGTAAATGCGATCTGCGACGAATTTGGAAAAGTCATCGCCAAGAGCGGGAAACGCCAACATGCTGGCGCCTTCGTACAGGGCGGCACGAGATCGGCTGAATAACTCGCGCAGCCGATCTTGGTTTGAGCCGGTGAATATCACTCGAACGGAGGTTTTGCTTTTAGTGATCGCCGAGCGCAGGGCCGAGACGACGTTTTCGCCGTCCTTCACGATGGCCAATTCTTGAATTTCGTCGAGCAGCAAGAGAACGGGCTTCTTGGCTATCTTGATGAGCGATTTGAGTAAAAAATCGACCAGTAGAAAGGGTGACTCTGGTCGGTGTCGCTGTGGCTCGTCACCGAGGTCGATCGAGGCGGAGGCGATACCGAGTTTGCTGACTTTGGTTTTCAGCCGCTTGCCGAGCGTCGATGCCGGCACTTCGAGGTTATCGATGGCCTCTTGAAGACCATAGTTAATGGCACCCAGGGGATCCGAACGATGCTGCCACACATCCACATAGACCGGCAGGTACCCTGATTTGAACGCGGCGGGAATCACTTCCGCCAGAAGAAAAGTCGTCTTTCCAAGGCGACGCGGCGCCTGCAGGCAGATGGGATCACCGGACCCGTCGCGCAGCAGCGCGAGATAGGATTGCGCCAATTTGGGCCGTGGGAAATGCCATTTTTCATAGATGAGATCGTTCATTTCGGTAAAATAGCCGAATTGCCTACATTTAGGCAAGTGGCCGATTCGCCCTAAATCGATGGGCCAGCGTTACGGCACCGTGAGTATGTACGGATGTCATCTCCGAGCTGCGTAAGGTCGAAGCTGGTGCCGTGAGCCCGCCGGATGTCGGCGGCAGGGCTTAATCCGGTCCCGCCACCGAGCCGGGATGGGGCAGCTTGGCCACGTCCTTGGCGGTGACGGTGCTCTTGTATTTATTGCCGAAGTTGCTGCGCACGTAATTCACCACCTCGGCGATCTGTGGATCGGTAAGCGATGCGGCAAACATCGGCGGTACTTCGTTCGGCGGTAGACCGAACGCGGGCATGCCGTTCTTGCCCCCGAGTACGGTGAGCGCCACGTACTCCCAAGAGACCAGGGCGGGATCGCCGGCGAGCTTCGGATAATGTCCCGCGCCGACCGCGCCCATGCCTTGCGGCATATGACAGCCCTGACAAATGTGGCTATAGATTTGCGCGCCGTTCATCTTGCCCGCACCGGCGGCGGAGATGAACGCGGAGTCGTCGGCGAGGGCCGTCGCGGCCATCCCTGCGGCCAGCAACCCCAGGGCGAGCCTGTGCGTTTGAACGCGATTGGATCTCGTCATGCCTTGGCTCCTTGTGCCACCGCGCGTTGGTGCAGGCGGCCTATGGCATCGAGTGCGGAGGTCACCGCGCCTTCCTGCCATCCGCCGATGAACGAGGCATGTTCGCCGGCGAGCGCGATGCGTTGATCGATCTGGCACAAATCATCGTAGTGCTTGGCCCGCGACTCGGGGGACCACATTCCAAAGCATCCGAGGGTAAAGGGCGAACGATGCCATGCCACCGCGACACCGTTGTCGAACTCTTGGGTGTACTGCGGATGGATTTGACTGCCGTACTCCACCACTTTCTGTACGCGTTCCTGCGGCGTCATGGCGGTGAACTCCATCGCGTTCAATCCCCAGATATAGGCGCCGAGCAAGACTCCCTTGCCGGAGCTGTGATAGCCGGTATTCGGATAGCCGATGTTGCTGATGGGCAAGTCGGTGTACGTGATGCCGCCGTAGATATGATCGTCCTCTTCCCAGAAACGCCGCTTGAATTGCAAGCCGGCCTTGATGGCGGAAGCGTAGGGTACCGCCGAGATGGCCGAACTCATGGCCGGCCCAACGTTCATGGGAATCTGCGCCAGGATGGGCAGCGGGATTGTGCACAGGCACCAGTCGGCCTTGGCTTCGAGGCGGGCTCCGGGTTTGCCAGTGTCCTGATACGTGACTTTGACGCCGTGTTCGTCCTGGTGAATGTCGGTCACCTTGGCGTTGTAGCGAATGAGCGTTCCGAGCTCCCGGCCGAAGGCCTCGCCGATCCGGCCCATGCCGCCCACGGGCTGAAACAACGTAGTCTGCATGTCGAAGCTGTCGCCCGCCGGAATCCCTTGCCACAGCTTGGAATCCAAGAGGTCGGCGAGGGCCACGGGCTTGGAAGGGATGGGTCGCGCGGTCAGACCGCCGCCGGGCTCTTTTTGATAACCGCGGCGGTCGCTGCTCGCTTCGTTCGCGACGTAGGCGTAGTCCTTGTCGAGCGCTCCCCAACCGCGAAGCGACTCGAGCAGCTTCTCCTGATCTTCCTTGCTCACGGCGCCATCGAGGGAATTCTGTCGCGTGGCCTTGGCGAGGAGTTCGGCCACATGGCCCTGGTAGTCCGCCTTGATCTCGCGATAGCGCTGTGGCTTGCCGCCGAACGCATTGGCGCTGTGCAGGTAGGCGTTGTAATTCACCTGCACGAACGCTTCCAACGGAACGCCCAGCCGTTTGGCGTAGCTCAGGATGCCGCGGTGGTGATAGGGGATGCGCCACGGACCCGGATTGATATAGAGGTCCTTGTCGAACTGACATTGCTGCGTGAATCCGCCCAATTCGGTATAGCTGTCGCCGCCGCGCAAGGTCCAGTTCCGCCCCCCGGCGCGCGCATTATATTCCAGTACTTGCACCTGATAGCCGGCGTTGCGCAGCTCATAGGCCGCGGTCATGCCGGCGATGCCCGCACCCAAGATCAGAACCGATGCGCCTCGGGGCGCGCCTTGCAAGTCGATGGGGCCCTGGTAGGTGGACTGCGCCGCAAACCCGAGACTGTTCATGGCTTGATACATCGCGGCGCTGCCCGCGGTGAGCCCGATCATGCGCAGAAGATCCCGGCGGCTCAACTCGGACGTGGCAACATCGTTCTGCGGCATCGTGACCCCGTAAGTGTAAGGCGCGCTGCTGCGCCGGCGCACAATTGTAAACGTGTTCAATAGTCAGCATGCATTCTCATCCGAAATAAATGGGGCTGTGCGCGGTCGCGGCACTGGCGGCGTCGCGAGAAGGCCGCGCCTGACTTTTTACGGTGCACGTCACCGGTATGGCGCACTGCGGAAGTGCGCCAACTGCGGCACGTCGTGGCGTGTCGCGGTGCGTAGGTATGCCATCAACAGAAGAGGTCAACAGAAGAGCTACTTGCGTTTCGGCGGGCAATGCGCCGTCAAAGCGCGAGGTGTTGCATGTCCCGGTGGACAAAGGCGCCGTCAGGGGCGACCGTCCGATGCATCTCCTGGTGAACAAAGGCGCCGTCAAAGCGCGCGGTGTTGCGTGTCCCGGTGGACAAAGGCGCCCTCCAATGCGTCAGTCATTGCACGTCCCGGTGAGCGGTTTTAATATGCAACCAAGAGGTTGTGAATGACACCGGACACCGATTGCATAGAGCGCAGTATCCTGTTGAATGCGTCCCGTGCTCGCGTGTGGCAGGCATTGACCGACCCGGAGGAGTTCGGCCGCTGGTTCGGCGCGCATATTGCGGCGAAGACTTTCGTCGCGGGCGAGCGGGTACAGGGGCGGATCACCCATCCCGGTTACGAGCACTTCGTCTGGAACGCCTGGATCGAGAAGATCGAACCTCAGGGATTGTTTGCATGGCGTTGACACCCGGCGCCGCTGGATAGCAGTAGGGATTACTCCGAGGAACCGACCACCTTGGTGGTATTCGAGTTGCAGGAGACCGAGGTGGGGACGCTCCTCTCGGTGGTCGAGTCGGGTTTTGACCGGCTGCCCGCCGAGCGCCGCTCCGATGCGTTGCGGATAAATGCCCAGGGATGGGAGATACAGATGAAGAATATCGAAAAGCATGTCACCGCAGGCCATGCTTCGCACGCATCATCGGGATCGTGTTAACACGCCCTGGCGGCCCTGGACCGCTGAGGGGCGCGGCCAGATCATTGCCGAGCGGCGGGATCGCGCACTACCGACTGAAGTCTATGCTCGAGGATGAAGCGGCATCGGAGGCTCCTCGAACCCGGCTGTGATCTTCGCGAGGGGAAGCCCGGGCACTCGGGTTGGGAAGGGAGCCGTTTGGCTGGGGCCGGATTGGGGCCTAAATAGCCGGAATATGCCCTTTAGGGCCCTGAAAGCGAGTTTACGAGCCCAGAAACGTATTTTTTTTCGACACGGTCCCGGAGCCGTGTCAAACTCTGCGCCCGCTAGCAGCCGGGTAGACGCGAGACGCACGTGATCGCTTGGAGATCGCGCGGCAGCGCTATGGCATCGCCCGGCTGACCCTTTATATCCTGAAACTGTCATGGAAGTTTGATATGGCCCGTACAACCGCACTTTCCGATATTCGCAATATCGGCATCATCGCCCACGTCGACGCCGGCAAGACGACGACGACCGAGCGCATCCTGTATTACACGGGGCGTAAGCACACGATCATCGACATCCATGACACCAAGGATCTGAAGACCTCGACCACCACCGACTACCTGGAACAGGAACAGAAGCGCGGCATCACCATCCAAAGTGCCGCCGTATCGGCGTTCTGGCGCGACAAGAAGATCAACCTCATCGATACTCCGGGCCATGTCGATTTCACGATCGAGGTGAATCGATCGCTGCGCGTGCTCGATGGAGCCGTGGTGGTCTTCGACGGCGTTGCCGGCGTGGAGCCGCAATCGGAGACCAATTGGCGCTTGGCCGACAACTACGGCGTACCGCGCATGTGCTACGTCAACAAGATGGATCGCAGCGGCGCCAACTTCCTGCGCTGCGTGGACATGATCAAGAAGCGTCTCGGCGCGCGGCCCTTGCCCGTCCAGCTGCCGATCGGATCGGAAGATAACTTCAAGGGCATGATCGATTTGGTGGAGATGAAGGCGCTGGTTTGGGACTCGGACGACAAGGATGCCGAGTGGCAGACCCTCGAGATCACCCCCGACATCGCGGATAAGCTCAAGATCACCGTGCCGAGCGATCGCGCCATCCTGGCATCGATCGACAAGTATCGGACCGAGCTGATCGATACGTGTCTCGAGCAGGACGACGAGGCCATGGAGGCGTACCTCACCGACGGAACCGTGCCTTCGGCCGATATCCTGCGCAAAGCGCTGCGCAAGGGCACGCTGCTGTCGGCATTCACCGTGGTGATGTGCGGTTCATCGTACAAGAACAAGGGCGTGCAACAGGTGCTCGACGCGGTCGTCGACTACCTGCCGGCGCCGACGGACGTGCCCGCCATCAAAACCGTCGATGCGGACGGCGAACCCGTCGGCGAGCGAAAGTGCTCCGACGACGAGCCCTTTTCGGCGCTGGCCTTCAAGGTCATCAACGATGCCTACGGGGCTCTGACCTTCGCCCGGGTCTATTCGGGGGTGCTGACCAAGGGCGCCTCGGTGATGAATTCCACGCGCGGCAAGCGCGAAAAAATCGGCCGCATGGTGGAAATGTTCGCCAAGGAAGCGAATCCCATCGAGGAGGCGCGTGCCGGCGACATCATCGCGCTGGTGTCCCTGTCGGATACGGAAACCGGCGATACGCTGTGCGACTCAGCGGCGCCCGTGGTGTTGGAGCGCATGCGCTTTCCCGACCCCGTCATCAGCGTGTCGGTCAAATCCAAGGTCAAGGCGGAGCAAGAGAAGTTCGGTGCCGCCCTCGGCAAGATGGTCCGCGCCGATCCCTCGCTGCATTTGGAAACCGACCGTGAAACCGGTCAAACCATTCTGCGCGGCATGGGAGAGTTGCACCTCGAGGTGACGCTGGATCGCATGCGCACGGAGTTCGGCGTCGAAGGCGTGATGGGCGAACCCCAGGTGGCCTACCGTGAAACCATCACCAAGAAAGTGGATGAGCAGTACATCCACAAGAAGCAGACCGGCGGCTCGGGTCAATTCGCCGAGGTGTGGATCACTTTCGAGCCGCTGGAGCGCAGCGCCGGATTCGAGTTCGTCGACAAGACCGTCGGCGGGTCGGTGCCGAAGGAGTTCGTGCCCGCCGTCGAGAAGGGCCTGAAGATACAGAAGGAAGCCGGCGTGTTGGCGAAGTATCCCACCGTGGACTTCCGGGCCACGCTCACCGATGGCAGCTACCATGATGTGGATTCCAATGCGCTGACCTTCGAAATTGCGGCCAAGGCGGCGTTCCGGGAAGGCATCCGCAAGGCAGGCCCGATTCTGCTCGAGCCCGTCATGAAAGTGGAGACGGTCACGCCGGGCGACTATCTCGGCGACGTGATCGGCGACATCAATCGCCGTCGCGGCATGATCCAAGATCAGCTGGAGCGGGGCGCGAACATCGCCGTGGTTGCCACCGTACCGCTGTCGGAAATGTTCGGCTACATCGGGCAACTGCGAGGCATGACCAGCGGTCGCGCCTCGTACACCATGGAGTTCTCGCATTACGAACCGGTGCCGAAAAACGTTGCCGACGTGGTGATTTCGGAGGCAGGCAAGCCGGCAGCGGTAGCCAGCTAGCTCAGTTAGGCGAGGTAAGAGCTCTTGTCTCGCGACAACCGTCCGAACTGATCGGCAAGGCTCAGAGCCGCCGGCGGCGGCGGCAGGGGGTCGAAGCGATCGAGTTCTGGCGGTATCTCGGCCAACGTCTCCACTACGCGCTTCGGTGTGCCGAGGTCGTTCCATCCGCAAGGAGGAACACCGAGCACCCGAAGCTTTTCGGCCTGGGGCTCGAGCAGACCGCGCGAGAAGTCTACCGACGGCAACAGCTCATAAATGGAAGCGAGCGCGGTGCTGTCGATCGCACGGTGTTTGCGGCCGCTGATGACCGAGCGCATGAGAGCGACCGACGCACCCTGCGACAGGTCGTACAAGCCCAGAAGTGTGCGCACTGAGCCTGCGATGACGAACATGTTCCACAGCGCGCCCGCCTTGATCAAACTCGGTACGCGACTCGCCTCGGGGCTCTCGACGAAGCTGAGCACCCGGGCGGGCCTGTGTCGTCTTCGTTCGGATGGAACGATGTAACCGAGTTCGGGATCGGCACGCTCGGGCTCGGTGCCGAGCAAATACACCGCATCCTCCATGCGGGTTGCAAGTTCGGCAACCTGCCTCAGCGAGCGAGCGAACAGCGCCTCGTGCCGAATGTAGTGATTGGCGGGCAACATCACGACGGTGGCGCCGGGGTCGCGGGCCTCGAGCCGCAGCAGCGCCAACAATATCCCGTGCGCCGTGCCGCGATTCTCGGGCTGCACGAAAACATTTTCCCTGGCCAGACATCCCAGCGGCAATTCCCACCACCAGCGGTGCTGGGCCGCGACCACCGCACACGTTTGAATGGTGGGAGCCACCGAGCCGGCGCGGATGAGGGACTGCGTCAGCAAGCTCGGTCCGCGGCGCAGCGAGCAGAATTGCTTGGGCACGACGACGCCATTGGGAGTGGTGGTCAGTGGGTGGAGTCGGCCGCCTTCGCCCCCGGCAAGCACCAACGCCCAGGTTCCACCTACCCAGGCATCACGAATGTCCGGTTTCCCTGTCATCGCGTCCTTTGGAAATCGATGCCACCGCGCGTGGCTGAAGGTAAGAATTGTGTCGTTACGCTGGGCCCGCCGCCCTTCCTGCGGCGCGCGACCGCTTGTGGGATTACCCTTACGGCGGCACCGCCAGACGCCCACCGGATCAGATCGCGCGGCGTTCAGTCCGAGCCGTTGGCATACAGTTTCACGACTTCGTAGAGGAAACGCCGGCCCTCCATCAATGAACTGACCCGGATCCGCTCGTTGAGTCCGTGCGCGTGACTTCCTTCGGCATCGTGAAACATGCCCGACAGGCCATACGTGCGTATACCAACGGCGTTCAAATAGCGTCCGTCGGTGGCGCCGGTCGACATCGTCGGTACGATCGCGATTCCCGGCCAAATCTCATCCGCGATTTTTCGCACCGGGCCCATGATGGACGGCGACAGGGGCGGCGGCGGCGATTGAATGCCGGGATCCCCGACCGGTACCACGGTAATTTTATCGTCGCCGAGTACGCCGATGATTTCCTTTTGCACGTCCGCGATGGGCACGCCGGGAAGGATCCGGCAATTCACGTTCGCACGCACATGTTGGGGCAGTGCATTGGCGGCGTGGCCGCCGGTGATTTCCGTGACCACGCAGGTGGTGCGCAGCATGCCGTTCCAACCGGGATTCACCGCCCACAGGCGTTCGACCGCCGCCTCATCCTTCGGGTCTTTCAAAACGGCTTGCATGTCGGCCGCGATCTGCGGTGCCGCCAACCCGGATTGCGCTTGAAAATAACCTTGCGTGGCTTGATTCAGGGCAACCTCGAAGTTATGAGTGCCGAGTTTGGCCAGCCCCACGCTGAGGCGGACGATGGGATTGTTCTTGGTGGGCCGGGAACTATGGCCGCCGACGTCGCCGGCTTCGAGTGCGAAGTCCTGATAGACCTTTTCCCCCGCTTGGATTTGCAGCGCCACGTGCTTGCCGTCCTCGCCGAGTTCTCCGCCCGCCCCCTCGTTGAGGGCGAATGCCGCGCTGACGACGTCGCGGTGCGTTTCGATCAGCCATTTGACGCTGTTGAAGACGTCCGGCGTTTCCTCACCGCAAGTGAGCGCGAGCTTGATATCGCGGCGCGGTCTGAATCCTTCTTCGCGATAGCGCAGCACAGCGTCGGTGAATACGGCCGCCATGGCTTTGTCGTCGCTGGCGCCCCGCCCATAGAACCAGCCGTTCTCTTCGACCAGCCTGAACGGATCGCGCACCCATTCCTCGCGTTTGGCCTCGACCACGTCGATGTGCGCCAGCAGCAGAATGGGCTTGACGCGCTTGTCCTTGCCGTGAATGACCGCGATCAACGCGCCGTCACCGGGCCGATCAGGGGGTGCCAAGATCTGCGTGTCGGAGGCCGGGATCCCGGCGCCCAAGAGGTGCGCTCGCATGGCCTCGGCCGCGCGTGTGCAACTGCCCACTGAGCGCGTGGTATTGATCTCCACCAGTTCCTTGTACAGCGCGCGAAACGCGGCTTCGTCCTGCGTGGCCGCGGCGGCGCCCGGCGCAGCGGCGCCCGGCGCAGCGACCGTACCGGCAAGCATGCCGATGAGACCGGCGCAGGCGGCCGCCAAACTTCTTCGTCCTCGCGCGCGCATGCTTGAACTCCTGAGGCGGTCCCCGGTGAAGCGGGGTCCGGCCGTAAGTGGGCAGAGGGGGCAGCTGCAGAGGGGACAGTGTGCGGTGTCCGATGCCTTTCGATCAAGGGGCCGCGGCACGCCGTACCGGCGTATCATCCGCCGAAATATTTTGGAGTACCTATGTCGGCAGTCATTCGTGCGTGGGCGGGGGCACTACTGTTGTTTGCGGGTGTGCCGCCGTGTGGCGCGGCGGCCGGTGGGGCGGCGCCGGGCGTGCCCGCGGCCGCTTTCGGACCGTCCAATCCTTTCTATGCGCCCAGCACGTTGCCCTTCCAGGCGCCGCCGTTCGACCGGATCAAGGACGATGACTATCGGCCGGCGATCGAGGCGGGAATGCTGCGCCAGGAGAAAGAGATTCGAGCCATCGCCGACGCGTCGACCAAACCGACTTTCGACAACACATTCGTCCCGTTCGAAAGGAGCGGCCAGCTGCTGGCGCGTGCGTATGCGGCATTCAACGCCGTCGCGCAGGCGAACACCAACCCGGTGCTGCAGGCCGCAAAGGCTGCGCTGGCGCCGAAGCTCGCCGCCCACCACGACGCAATTTATCTGAACCAGAAGATGTTCGCCCGCGTGGCCGCCATCTACGAGCAACGCGAATCCCTCCGCGTCGACCCGGAGTCGCGCCGCTTGATCGAAGTGACCTATGACGAGTTCGTGCACTCGGGGGCCCATCTCTCCGATGCCGACAAGGTGAAATTGAGGAAATTGAACGAGGAGGCGTCGACTCTTTCCGACTCATTCACGTCGAAGCTGTTGGCGGCGACCAAGGATGCCGCCTTCCATACGTCTAACCCCGCGGCATTGGCCGGCTTGGGCGATGCCGAGGTGGCCGCCGCGGCGCAAGCGGCGCGCAGCCGCAACCTGGACGGCTACCTGCTCGTGTTGCAGAACACGACGCAGCAGCCCGCCTTGGGATCGCTGCGGGACCGGCCGACCCGCCAAGCGCTCTTCGAGAACTCGTGGACGCGTACGGAGCGCGGCGATGCGAACGACACGCGGGCAACGATTGCGCGGCTGGCCCAGCTGCGCGCGCAGCGTGCAAAGCTCCTGGGATTTCCAAGCCACGCCGCGTGGAAGCTGGCAGACCAGATGGCGAAATCGCCCGATGCCGCGCTCCAATTCATGGATGCATTGGTCCCTATCGCCACCGCGAAAGCCGCACGGGAAAGCGCCGACATCCAGTCGCTGATCGATGAGCAGCACCTGGGGTTCACGCTCGAGGCGTGGGATTGGAACTTCTACGGCGATCAGGTGCGCAAGGCCAAGTACAGTCTCGACGATGCGCAAATCAAACCGTATTTCGAACTGAACAGCGTCCTCGGAAACGGCGTTTTCTACGCTGCGAATCGGCTGTACGGGATCACCTTCCGTGAACGCAGGGACATTCCGGTGTACCAAGCCGACGTGCGAATCTTCGAGGTCGCCGATGCCGACGGTAAACCCCTCGCGCTTTTCTATTGCGACTATTTCAAGCGCGACAACAAGAGCGGCGGCGCATGGATGTCGTCGTTCGTGGACGAGTCCACGTTGCTCGGCACCTTGCCCGTCATCTACAACGTCGCGAATCTGCCGAAGCCGGTGGCCGGCGAGCCCGCGCTCATCAGCTTCGACGACGTGAGAACCATGTTCCACGAATTCGGCCATGCGCTGCACGGCATGTTCGCGAACACCCGCTATCCCAGTTTGTCGGGGACGGCGACGGCGCGTGATTTCGTCGAGTTCCCCTCGCAGTTCAACGAACACTGGGCTATGTATCCCGAGGTGTTCGATCACTACGCGAAGCACTACAAGACGGGGGCGCTCATGCCCGCCGATTTGCGCGAAAGAATCGCGAAGGCCGACAATTTCGGTGAAGGTTATCGATTGACGGAATTGCTGGCAGCCGCGGAACTGGACATGCAATGGCACATGCTGGCGGACACGGCACCGCTGCAAGATCCCGACGAATTCGAAAAGCGGGCTCTCGCACGGCCGCACCTCGACATGCATGCCGTTCCGCCGCGCTATCGCTCCAGCTATTTCAGCCATATCTGGGGTAGCGGTTACTCTGCCGGCTATTACGCCTATCTATGGACGCAGATGCTGGATGACGATGCCTACCAATGGTTCGACGATCACGGGGGACTGACTCGCGCGAACGGCGACCGATTCCGCCAGATGGTGCTGTCCCGCGGCAACACCGAAGATCTGGCTGCGATGTACGTCGCGTGGCGCGGCAGGGCGCCGACCATCGAGGCCATGATGAAGTATCGCGGCCTCGGCGCGGCGCCATGAGGTCTGCACCGGGCCGCGGCGCCGGCAAGGGCGGTGGCGTCAGCCGTGCTCACGCAGCGCGGCGATGAACTGTTGTCCATAGCGTGCGAGCTTGCCCTGGCCCACTCCCCGGATGCTCGCGAATTCGTTGAGCGTTTGGGGTCGGCGCGCCACCATCTCACGCAGCGTCGCGTCGTGAAAAATGACGTAGGGGGGGAGGCCCTGGGTATCGGCCAGCCGTTTTCGCAGGCTTCGCAGCCGCTCGAACAACGAATCGCCGTCCGCCGTGGCATCGCCGTCCGCAGTGGCAACACCCTGCGCCGTGGCGATGCCGCCTCCCGCGGCGCCGGCAGGTCCCGCCTGCGTCGTGCGCACCCGCTCGGCTTTGGCGCTTCGAGCCACGCTCACGGCGCGCTCGCTGCGCAGCACCCGCCAACTCGCTTCGTTGAGGGAGAGGACCCAGTAGCCGTCCTGCGACTGTTCCATGAGTCGCTGATGAATCAAAGAGCGCGCCAATGAGCGCCACTCCTCGGCGGTGCGGTGTTTCCCGATCCCGTACACGCTCAAGTCGTCATGTCCGCGGCGGAGCAGCCGCTCGGTGCGTGCGCCGCGCAGTATCTCGATGACGTAGGCAGCGCCATAATGTTCACCGCGCTGTGCCAGCCGCGCGACGCAGGACAGGAACTGCCGTGCTTCGATGCTGGAGTCGTGGGCGATCCGCGGTTCGCAGCAGTTGTCACAGGCGCCGCACGGGCCGACGAAAAGTTCATCGAAATAGTGCAGCTGGATCGCGCGGCGGCAATCGGCGGACTCCGCATAGTCGAGTACCTGGCGCAATTGCTGACGGGCTATTCGTTGTTCGTTTTCGAGCGGCTCGCCCGTCAACGGGTCGATCTTCTGTTGGATGAGGAATTCCGCGGTGCTGATGTCGGAAACGCCGAAATACAGGGTGCAGTGACTGGGATCACCGTCGCGGCCGGCGCGCCCCGACTCTTGATAGTAGCTCTCCAAGCTCTTGGGTAGGTCATAGTGGACCACCCAGCGGACATCCGGTTTGTTGATCCCCATACCGAAGGCGATGGTGGCGACGACCACCTGCACGTCATCGCGGATGAATGCCTCCTGGTTGTCGCGCCGCGTCTGTGCATCGAGGCCGGCATGATACGGGCGCACGCGGATGCCGTCCGATTGCAACCGCAAGGTGAGCTCGTCGACTCGGCGGCGCGACAGGCAATAGACTATTCCGGCGCCGCCGGACCGAGCCTGCGCCACCATGTCGTCGTAGCTGCGCCGGGTTTTCGTACGGACGCGATAAAAAAGATTCGGGCGATTGAAACTCGAGAGGTGAATGGCCGGATCTCGCAGCGCCAATTGCGCAATGATGTCGGTTCGAACGCGGGGCGTGGCGGTTGCCGTAAACGCCAAGATGGGGATTTGCGGATGGCGTCGGCGCAGCGCGGACAATTGACGATATTCAGGGCGAAAATCATGGCCCCACTCCGAGACGCAGTGGGCCTCATCGATGACGAACGCGTTGATTCCCGGTCCGGCGCTCAAACGGGTCAGCGGACCATTCAGAAACTCGCTGACGACCAACCGCTCGGGCGCAAGGTACGCCAACTTGTAGTCGCCGCGCAGCAGCCCGGCCAAGCGTCGCGCGATTTCTGCAGGTTCGATGCTGGAGTTGATGAAGGTCGCTGCGACGTCATTGTCTTGCAATTGCCGTACCTGGTCCTGCATGAGTGCGATCAGCGGCGAGACCACCAAGCTCACGCCGGGCTGCAATATCGCGGGCAACTGGTAACATAGCGATTTGCCGCCGCCCGTTGGCATGAGGGCCAAGACGTCGCGGGTGGCCAGCACGTCCCGTACCACCGCCTCCTGTCCGGGGCGAAAGGCATCGAATCCGAAGGTGCGCTTCAGCGCTTGGGTTATGTGAAGTGTCATGCGGCATTTTAGCGGTCCCCGAGAAGCGATTGCATTAGGTATGATGACGGCGCTGCCGCGACATGGAGTCTTCCGAGAACCAAATACGAGTGGCGCCCATTGCCGATATCAGCATTCGCAAACGCACTGCGCACGTTTCAATCGGGCAAACTGGCCTACGATGACCTGTCCTCGGAAATCGACAGGCAGCTGACCGTCGAGCGAGCCTCGACCGACGCGCTGCTCGAAATCCTCAAGATGCAGCAGGCGACGCAGCCGCTGCCCAGCGACACTCACGACGCGATTTCGAAGCAGATCACGGAGTGGCCTGAAGATCCGACCGTCGCCACGGACGGGAGGCGCGCGCAGCGCGCTGCGGGCGTCGGGGTGGGCGATATCCTGCAAGGCAGATTCAGCCTCATCGCGCTGATCGGCGAAGGCGGCATGAGCCGCGTGTTCAAAGCCATCGATCTGCGCCGAGCGGAGGCGGGCGCGGCCGATCCCCACGTTGCGGTCAAGGTGTTGACGGGACCCTTCAATGAGTATTTCGGCTCGGTGGTGGCCTTGCAGCGCGAAGCGCACAAGCTGCAGAGCATCACCCATCCCAATATCGTGCGCGTCATCGATTGCGACCGCGACGGCCAGACCGTGTTCATGACCATGGAGTATCTCGCGGGCCGATCACTGCAAGAGATTCTTCGCTCCTCCCGTGCGGCGATGGAGCCCTCGCGCGCGTTGTCCTTGGTGGCCGCCGTCGGTGATGCGTTGGAGTACGCCCACGCCAATCACATCGTGCATGGCGATCTGAAGCCCGGCAACGTCATCGTCACGGACCAGGGATCGGTCAAGGTCATCGATTTCGGGATGGCCAAATTCATCGCTCGAGCGAACGACCCGGCCCCCAAAGCGATTACGCCGCGGTACGCCAGCCCGCAGCTGGCGGCGGGCCAGGATCCTGAACCGGCCGACGATGTGTACGCGCTCGCCTGTATGGCGCATGAAGCGTTGAGCGGCAGGCATCCGTTCGGGCGCCAGCGTGATCCGCTCAGCCGCGATCCTCAGTACCGGCTGCCGCGGCCGCCGCATATGCCCAGGCATCAATATCGCGCCTTGGTAAGAGCGTTGGCGTTCGAACGGCAAAACCGCACCCCCACCATCCGGCGATTCCTCGACGAACTGCTGGCAACGCAGCGGCACATGCTGCTCAAGCACTGGGCCGGGTTGGCCGGCGCTGCAGTCGTGCTGCTGATTGCCGCCGTCTTTTGGATGCGTGCGCATCACACGCCCTCGACGACCCCGCCCGCGGCCCGTCCGGCCGTTCCTGCCCCCGGCTCGGTGATTCGCGATTGCCCAACGTGTCCGCTGCTGACGGTTCTGCCGCCTGGGCGCTTCAAACAAGGCGCGGACGCGGCCGAGGGGCACGCCCCGGCGTTCGAGCTGCCGCAGCATATAGTGCTCATCGGCTATCCGCTCGCCATGAGTTCGAATGAAATCACGGTGGGCGAATTCGGCGAGTTCATTGCGGCGACGCATCGTCCGATGTCGGGCTGCGACACGTACGATGGGCGCTGGCAATTCCGGCCGGAGGCGAGTTGGCAACTGCCGGGCTTCGAGCAGAGCGCAACCCATCCGGTGACGTGCGTCTCGTGGGACGACGCCGTGGCCTATGCCGACTGGTTGAGCGATAAGAGCGGCTACGCATATAGGCTGCCGAGCGCATCCGAATGGGAATATGCGGCACGCGCCGGAACTGGAGTCACGCGCCCCTGGGGCGCGGCCGCCGCTGCGGCCTGTGCCGCGGCAAACGTGGCGGATCAAAGCGCCGGGCAGCGGTTTCCCGGCTGGGACGTCTTTCCATGCAGCGATCGGTATGTGAATACGGCGCCCGTGGGCTCCTTCCAAGCCAACGCCTTCGGTCTCAACGACCTTTTGGGAAATGTGCTCGAATGGGTGGAGGATTGCTGGCACGACGACTACCAAGGCGCGCCCGTCGATGGTTCGGCGCGGATGGAGGGCGGCTGCAGCGAGCGTGAACTGCGGGGCGGTTCGTGGTTCAGCGCTCCGATATATGTGAGCGCCTCGTATCGAAATCGCTTCGATCACGGATACCGCAGCAGCAGCATGGGCTTTCGAGTGGTGCGGGACATGAGCCGCGCCAAAGGCAGTTGAGCGGATGCGTTGCTGAGCGGATGCGTTAAGTCAACTGCGCGGCTCGCCGGGAGCGGCCATATGAGGGCACCTGCCGATCGGATATGATGGGCGCGGGAGATGCTGCCCGAGACCGCTTCTCACGCGAGGTTCCGTTGAAGATACGCCTGTCGTTCGTCGGCGTTTGGCCCCTGTTGATCGCGCTCGCCTTGGCTGGCGCCACTGCGGTCGCGGCGCCGGCCGCGCAGATTCAAGTACACATCGTGACCGGCGCCGTCGAGTTGACGGCGGGCAGCGTCTTGGAATTGCGCATCTACGAAGCGGGCAACGACGTGCGCCGGCTTCCCTTGACGCACGGCGAAGCGTGGCCGCGCGATTCCACGCGTGTGATACCGCTGACCTTGACCGAACCTTTGGATCCGCGCGCGGTGCTGCGCTTCGGCCTGTACTACCGGGCCGCGAGTCCGCTCACGCCGCCCTGGGAAGTGGTCGCCGCCGACGTCGAACTCGCGCCGGGGCGCGGATCGCCGGAACGCCTTTTGCGCGCGACCTTGTCCGGCGTCATCGCGCGCCAGGGCGAACTCGCGAGCGAGGAGCGTGAGGCGCGGTCGCTCACCTGCGTCACCGACGCCGACTGCGACGATCACCGCAAGTGCAATGGGCAGGAGCGATGCGCGCCGCGGACCGCGAATGCCGATGCCCGCGGTTGCGTGAAGGGTTGGCCCCTGGTCTGTCCGGTGAATCAAGTGTGTACGGAAGACCGCGGCTGCCGCGGTCCGGACACCGCTGCACCGGGCCCGGCGGCGCCTGCGCCAACGGCCGCGCCCGCAGATACGGCGGACGCCCACCATTGAATGCGCGCGCATCCGTGCGCGCGACTTTCTGCAAGGCAACACCCTGACGAACCTCCGTGCTGCCGGGTGTCCGGGCGGATTATCAATAACTGGAAGAAACTTCGCGCTGTCGTGCTGCACGGTTCGCAGTGCGATATGTCACGCAGCGATATGGTGAATCGAGTTCACCTGCGGGTGGGTGCTCGCAGCGCCGGCTGGCGGTGCCGCGCCGAATACGGGCGCAGGCTGCCGCCGTTGGCGATCATCAATCAGCCGAGCGAGCTTTGCAGAGTGCCGAGTTGGCCTTCGGCCTCAGTCAAGATTTTAGCGTAGTCCTCGGCCGTGAGGCCGATCGTCAGGAAGGCGTTGATGCCTTCGATGTCCACCACGCGGGGGGCCGGCATTTTGAGGGTTTCACCGAGGACGATGCTGACGATCAAGACGTCGGAAAGGTCGGCCTCGTGTCGGCGCTTGCGCTCGTACTCGGATTGGTTGGCGACGGCCTCGCACATCTCTTCGGCAAATCCCCAATTCTCGAGCACTGCTTTCCCGATGGATGCCTGCCATCCCGAGACCAATTCCAGAAACAATTCCGGGTGGCTGGTGTCGCTCGCTATGCCGATGGCGCGCACCATGATGTACAGGCGGCCAATGCCGTGCAGCAGCCCGGTGAGGAAAGCCTCCTCGGGAATCACCTTGGTGCGCTTCGCCACCATCTGACACAGCAAGGCAACGGAAATGCTGTCTTTCCACAGCACACTCAGCGGCTTCGCGATGGAGCGCAGCGAGGCTTCATCTCTCATGTGCTGGACGGCGAAGGCCATGGCAGCGCTTTGTACCAATTGATGGCCGAGACGGGTGATCGCCGCTCGCAGGTCCGTGAGGGGCTTCCCCCTGGCGTTGAAAGCGGCGGAGTTGGCGGTTTGCAGCAGACGCGCCGCCAAGCGCGGCTCCGCACCCACGATGGTGACCGTTTTCTCCGGCGTGTTCTTCGGATCGCTCAATGCCTTGCGGATGCGCAGCACGACATCCGGAAAGCAGGGGAGATCGACGGTGCCCGACGAGACTTCGGTGGCCAACTGCGCCAGGAATTGCAAGGCGGCAGCGCGCGCTTCCTCGGGCGACGCATTGGTCGCGGGAGATACCGATGTTTTGCCGGACTTGTAGGTGGGTGCAGCAGAGGCATTCAACATAATGCGTTACTCCGAAACGGGCGCGGCCGAACACGCATGCCCCAGGTTTTCGGCATGGGCGCTCGGATCTTGAGCGCGCGCCGGCCGGCATCGCGGCAATGACCGCTGAGCGCACGTGTGTGCGGTTGCGCTCCTGTGTGCCGTTGCGCACCCAAAACGTAGGGTGTACTTTGTGATGCAGAGTACGAGGGGGTTTTGGCTTGGACCTAGCCGGGGCCGCGGTGCTGACGTATTTTCCCGAGCGGCTGCCGGGCCTGGGCGGTTACCGGGTGGTCATCGGACCGGCGTTCGAGGATTTCCCCGGCAGCGACGTGATCGCCGATGTGGAGCGCTTCC